>NZ_JAGHQQ010000002.1:1104690-1345639 GCF_017744215.1 Thalassospira sp. A3_1
TGCCGGCAGGCACGGAAATGGTTATGCCGGGCGACAACGTCCAGATGACCGCGACCCTCATTGCACCGATCGCAATGGACGAAGGTCTGCGTTTCGCAATCCGTGAAGGCGGTCGTACCGTCGGCGCGGGCGTTGTTGCCAAGATCATCGAGTAATTTTCTCTTGATCTTTGTGAAGCGGGCGGCTATGTAAGCCGCCCGCAACACTTTTGCGGCAATCGTCAACTCCAGTTGAGGGGCCGGTGTCCTTTTGAGGGCTCCGGTACATAATTACATGGATAGTCAGAACATTCGCATTCGCCTGAAGGCGTTTGACCATCGCGTGCTGGATCAGTCCACGCGCGAGATCGTCAATACGGCGAAGCGCACTGGCGCAGAGGTCCGCGGCCCGATTCCGCTGCCGACCCGCATTGAGAAATACACTGTTCTGCGGTCTCCGCACATCGATAAGAAATCGCGTGAACAGTTCGAAATCCGTACGCATAAGCGTCTTCTCGACATTGTCGACCCGACTCCCCAGACCGTTGATGCTCTGATGAAGCTCGACCTGGCTGCAGGCGTCGACGTCGAGATCAAACTTTAATCGGGAGTAAGCCGCAATGCGTAGTGGACTTATTACCCAGAAGGTTGGCATGACTCGCGTCTTCACGGACGAAGGCGTGCACCTTCCTGTCACCGTTCTGAAAGTCGATAACCTTCAGGTCGTTGCTAATCGTACCAGCGACACCGACGGTTACGTTGCTGTTCAGCTTGGCTATGGCAAAGCAAAAGTGAAAAACGTATCGAAGCCGATGCGCGGTCACTTTGCAAAAGCCAAGGTTGAGCCGAAAGCGAAACTTGCTGAATTCCGCGTTAGCGAAGATGCGCTGATCGAAGTCGGTGCCGAACTTTCGGCTGCCCACTTTGTCGAAGGCCAGTTCGTTGACGTTATCGGCACCTCCATCGGTAAAGGTTTTGCCGGTGCGATGAAGCGCCATAACTTCGGTGGTCTGCGTGCGTCGCACGGTGTGTCTGTATCGCACCGTTCGCATGGTTCCACCGGTCAGTGCCAGGATCCGGGCCGCGTCTTCAAAGGTAAGAAGATGGCTGGTCACATGGGTGCGGCTCGCGTTACCGTTCAGTCCCTGAAAATCGTCTCTACCGACGCTGACAAGGGTCTTGTTCTGGTTCACGGTGCTGTTCCGGGTCATGCTGGTGCGTATGTCCTTGTTAAGGATGCTGTGAAACGTGCTGCACCGGAAGGTCTGCCGTTCCCGGCCGCGCTTAAGGGTGCTGCTGCCCCGGCTGCTGAAGAAGCTGCCGCCGAGGATAAGGAATAAGCATCATGAAGCACGATATTCTGAAACTTGACGCGTCCAAGGCAGGTAACATCGATCTTGCAGAAGAGATCTTTGGTCTGGACGTTCGTCGTGACATCCTTCACCGCATGGTGAACTGGCAGCTGGCAAAGCGTCGCGCCGGGACCCATAAGGTCAAGGAAAAGAGCGAGATCTCTGCGACCACGAAAAAGTTCGTACGTCAGAAGGGTAGTGGCGGTGCACGTCACGGTTCCCGTAAAGCCGTACAGTTCCGTGGTGGTGGTGTAGCGCATGGTCCGCGTGTTCGCGATCATTCGCACGATCTGACCAAGAAATTCCGTAAGCTCGCGCTGAAAACCGCTCTGTCGGCCAAAGCAAAGGACGGTAAGCTTATCGTTCTGGACTCCGCGGAATTCTCGGACGCCAAAACCAAGAATCTGGTCGCAGTTTTCGCTAAGCTCGGCTGGAAATCTGCACTGATCATCGACGGTTCGCAGGTCAATGAGGGCTTTGCACGCGCTGCGCGCAACATCCCGCAGATTGATGTGCTGCCCGAGATTGGTGCTAACGTCTATGACATCCTGCGCCGTGACACCCTGGTGCTGACCAAGGGTGCGGTCGAAGCGTTGGAGGCACGTCTCAAATGACGATCATCAGCAAAGAGCGGATGTACGAAGTCATCCGCGCCCCGCATATCACTGAAAAGTCGACGCTGATTTCTGAACACAACGCCGTTGCGTTCAAAGTTGCGATCGACGCCACCAAGCCGGAGATCAAGGCTGCTGTGGAAGGTCTGTTCGGGGTGAAGGTCAAGGCGGTCAATACCTCTGTGGTAAAAGGCAAGACCAAGCGTTTTCGCGGTACTGTCGGTCGCCGGAGCGATTTCAAGAAAGCGATGGTTACCCTCGAAGAGGGTCAGTCCATCGACGTGACGACGGGAATCTAAGACATGGCTTTGAAGAAGTTTAAACCAACCTCTCCTGGTCGCCGTCAGCTGGTTCTTGTCGATCGTTCCGATCTCCACAAGGGCAAGCCGATCAAAGCGTTGACCGAAGGTCTTCGCAAGAAAGGTGGCCGTAACAACTCTGGTCGTATCACCGCCCGCCGTATTGGTGGTGGTCACAAGCGTCGTTACCGCATCATCGACTTCAAACGTACCAAGTTTGATGTCGTCGGTACGGTCGAACGTCTGGAATATGATCCGAACCGCACGGCGTTCATCGCCCTGGTTCGTTATTCCGATGACGAGTTGGCCTACATCCTCGCACCGCAGCGTCTTGCTGTCGGCGACAACGTTGTTGCTGCCGAACGCGTAGACATTAAGCCGGGTAATGCCGCACCGCTGAAGAATATTCCGGTCGGTACCATCGTCCATAACGTCGAACTGAAAGCCGGTAAAGGTGGTCAGATCGCACGTTCGGCAGGCACCTATGTGCAGCTTGTCGGCAAGGACCAGGGTTACGCCCAGCTTAAGCTGTCCTCCGGTGAGGTACGTTTGGTTCGTGGTGAATGCATGGCTACCATCGGTGCCGTGTCCAACCAGGACCAGCAGAACACAAACCTTGGTAAAGCAGGCCGCAATCGCTGGCTTGGCAAGCGTCCTTCGGTTCGTGGTGTTGCCATGAACCCGATCGATCACCCGCATGGTGGTGGTGAAGGTCGCACTTCGGGTGGTCGTCACCCGGTTACGCCGTGGGGCAAGCCTACCAAGGGCAAACGTACCCGCTCGAACAAAAAGACTGACGCGCTCATCATGCGCCGTCGTCATAAGAGCTAACGGAGGAGGCTAGACTATGGCGCGTTCCGTTTGGAAGGGTCCGTTTGTAGACGGATACCTTCTTAAGAAAGCCGAAACAGTCCGTGCTTCAGGCCGGAATGAGGTAATTAAGACCTGGTCGCGGCGCTCGACGATTTTGCCGCAATTCGTAGGCCTCACCTTTGGGGTTTACAATGGCCAGAAGTTTCTGCCGGTACTTGTGAACGAAGATATGATCGGTCATAAGTTCGGCGAGTTTTCGCCGACCCGTACCTACTATGGTCACGCGGCCGACAAGAAGGCGAAGAGGAAGTAACGATGGGTAAAAAAGCTGACATCCGTCGGCTGGCGGATAACGAGGCCGCGGCTTCGCTCCGGGCAGTACGCATTTCCCCGCGTAAGCTCAACCTCGTCGCCGAGTCGATCCGTGGTATGAAGGCAGAGGCTGCTTTGGCAGAGCTCACCTTCTCCAATAAACGCATTTCGCAGGACGTCAAAAAGCTGCTGGAATCGGCGATTGCTAACGCCGAGAACAACCACCAGCTTGATGTCGACCGTCTCTATATCAAAGAGGCGACTGTTGGTAAGGCATTCGTGATGAAACGTTGGCGGGCCCGCGCACGCGGTCGCGTTGGCAAGATCGTCAAGCCGTTCTCCAACATGCGCATCGTCGTCTGCGAACGTGAGGAGGCCGAGTAATGGGTCAGAAAGTAAATCCGATCGGTCTGCGCGTTGGCATTAACCGTACCTGGGATTCCCGCTGGTACGCCAACAAGTCCGATTTCGCTGGCCTTCTTCATGAAGATCTGGCGATCCGTAAATACATCTTCGACCGTCTGAAACAGGCGGGTGTTTCGAAGGTGATTATCGAACGTCCGGCGAAAAAAGCCCGCATTTCGATCCACTCCGCCCGTCCGGGTGTTGTGATCGGGAAAAAAGGCCAGGACATCGAGAAGCTCAAGAATGATCTGCAGAAACTGACCAAGTCGGAAGTGCAGGTTAACATCATCGAAATCCGTAAACCGGAAATCGATGCCAAGCTGGTCGCTGATAACATCGCCCAGCAGCTTGAGCGCCGTGTTTCGTTCCGTCGCGCGATGAAGCGCTCGGTTCAGAACGCAATCCGTCTCGGTGCTGGTGGCATTCGTATTAATGCTGCTGGTCGTCTTGGTGGTGCTGAAATCGCTCGTACCGAATGGTACCGTGAAGGTCGCGTTCCGCTGCATACCCTGCGTGCGGACGTTGATTATGGCACTTCGGAAGCTCACACCACCTATGGTGTTTGCGGTCTGAAGGTCTGGATCTTCAAGGGCGAAATCATGGCTCACGATCCGTTGGCTTCAGAGCGTAAAGCGCTCGAGTCGGCTGGTTCAGGTCGTAAGTAAGGAGATAGAGAGATGCTTTCTCCAAAACGTACAAAGTTCCGTAAAGCACACAAAGGTCGCCTTAAAGGTGAGGCCAAAGGTGGTACGGAACTTAATTTCGGCGCTTATGGCTTGAAAGCCTTGGAGCCGGAGCGTATAACGGCGCGTCAGATCGAAGCGGCTCGCCGCGCGATCACCCGCCACATGCGCCGTCAGGGCCGTGTGTGGATCCGTGTTTTCCCGGATCTCCCGGTATCGCAGAAGCCTGCTGAAGTCCGTCAGGGTAAAGGCAAAGGCTCGGTCGAATATTGGGCGGCACGCGTAAAACCGGGTCGGATTATGTTTGAACTTGACGGTGTTCCGCTGGATCTTGCACGTCGGGCTTTCGAGCTCGCAGCGGCAAAATTGCCGATCAAGACCAAGTTTGTCACGCGTCTTGGTGAAGGGGAGTAATTAGTGATGAAAATTGCTGATCTCCGCGCGAAAAGCGCTGATGAACTAAAACAGATGCTGCTCGACCTGCGTAAGGAATCGTTCAATATGCGTTTCCAGCAGGCTTCCGGTCAGTTCGAGAACACTGCGCAGGTCCGTAAGGTCCGCCGTGATATCGCCCGCATCAAAACCCTTCTCGGAAACGAGAAGGGTGCTACTGCGGCCTAACTGGACACGCATAGGAGTTAAGACACATGCCGAGGCGTGTATTGCAGGGGACAGTCGTTTCGACAAAAAACGACAAGACCGTGGTGGTCCGTGTGGAACGCCAGGTCATGCACCCGCTGTATAAAAAGTATGTGCGCAAGTCGAAGAAATTCCACGCGCATGATGAAGAGAACCGCTTCAAGACGGGTGACGTCGTTCGTATTCGCGAATGCCGGCCGATCTCGAAATTGAAGTCTTGGGAAGTAGTGGTCGAGGAGTGAGTCCTCAGCCCAACCATAGTCAAGGGGTAAACCCATGATCCAGATGCAGTCCAATCTGGACGTTGCCGATAATAGCGGCGCTCGCCGTGTTCAGTGCATCAAGGTGCTGGGCGGCTCGAAGCGCAAAACCGCTAATGTCGGTGATGTTATCGTGGTTTCCGTCAAGGAAGCCATTCCGCGCGGTCGTGTTAAGAAGGGTGCAGTTCACAAAGCTGTCATCGTTCGGACCGCAAAGGAAATTCGTCGTTCCGATGGTTCGGCGATCCGCTTTGACCGTAATGCTGCCGTTCTTATTAATGCGAACGGTGAGCCTATCGGTACGCGTATTTTCGGCCCGGTGACCCGTGAACTTCGTTCGCGTGGTTACATGAAGATCATTTCGCTTGCCCCGGAGGTGCTGTAATGGCTGCCAAGATTAAAAAGGGTGATCGCGTCATTGTTCTTACGGGTAAAGACAAAGGGAAAACCGGCGAAGTTATCGCCGCTTTCCCGACCGAGAACAAAGTTCTGGTTTCGGGCATCAACCTGGTGAAACGTCACCAGCGTCCGACCGGTGCTGATGCTGGCGGCATCGTCGAGAAGGAAGCGAAAATCAACGTTTCCAACGTGGCGATTGTCGACCCGAAAGAAAACAAGCCGACCCGCGTCGGTTTCAAGACCCTCGATGATGGTCGCAAGGTTCGCGTAGCGAAGCTCAGCGGCGAAGTCATCGACAACTGAGGGACGGAAAAATGACGCGCCTGCGCGAACATTATAAAGAAGTGGTGCGTGACGCACTCCAGAAGGAGTTCTCCTACGAGAACTCCATGGAGGTTCCGCGCCTCGAGAAGATCGTGATCAATATGGGTGTCGGCGACGCCACCCAGGATCGCAAGAAGCTGGAAGGTGCGGCAGCCGATCTTACTGCCATCACCGGTCAGAAGCCTATCTTCACCAAAGCGAAAAAGTCGGTAGCGGCTTTCAAGCTTCGTGAAGGCATGAACATCGGTTGTAAAGTGACCCTGCGTCGCGACCGTATGTACGAGTTCCTGGACCGTCTGGTCACTGTCGCGCTTCCGCGCGTTCGTGACTTCCGCGGCCTGAACAAAAAATCCTTCGATGGTCGTGGCAACTTTGCCATGGGCCTCAAGGAACAGTTCGTCTTTCCTGAAGTCGAGTACGACAAAGTCGACTCGGTTCGCGGGATGGACATCATCATTTGCACCACGGCAAAGTCCGACGCCGAAGCTCTCGCCCTTCTCAAGGGCTTTGATCTTCCGTTCGGAAACTAACTGGAGGTTGGCCCATGGCCAAGAAAAGCGCCGTTCAGCGCGAACTTAAACGTGAGCGCCTGGCTAAGCAGCATGCTGCCAAGCGTGCCGCCCTTAAAGCGGTCATCAGCAACCGCGAGACGTCCCCTGAGGATCGTATCGCGGCTGTGATCAAACTCGCCCAGCTGCCACGCAACTCGGCCCGTATCCGTCAGCGTATTCGCTGCCAGGTTTCCGGTCGTCCGCGCGGTGTCTATCGCAAATTCCGCCTGTCCCGTATCGCCCTTCGTGAACTTGCTTCGCGTGGTCAGATCCCGGGCATGGTGAAGTCGAGCTGGTAAGGAGGACATCACATGTCGATGACTGATCCCGTAGGCGATATGCTCACGCGTATCCGCAACGGTCAGCGCGTTGGTAAATCCAGCGTTGCTTCGCCGGCTTCAAAACTGCGTACCGGTGTGCTGGATGTTCTCCAGCGCGAAGGTTATATCCGCGGTTACAGCATTAATGAAATTCGCAAGGGCGTCAGCGAAATCAACATCGAACTCAAATATTTTGAGGGCGAAGGCGTGATTAAGCAGATCGACCGCGTCTCGACCCCTGGTCGTCGTGTCTATTCGAAGATCAAAGATCTTCCGAAAGTTTACAACGGCCTGGGCATCGCAGTCCTGTCCACTCCGAAAGGGGTTCTGTCGGATCAGGAGGCTCGCGAGCAGAATGTCGGCGGCGAAATCCTCTGCAAGGTATTCTAAGGAGGGCCAACGATGTCGCGAGTAGGAAAAAACCCGGTGGTCGTGCCTAACGGCGTTACCATCACCCTGACCGAAGAACAGATCAGTGCAAAAGGCAAGCTCGGTGAGCTTCGTCTGCCGCTGACCTCGGACGTAACTGTTTCACAGGATGACAACCAGATCACCGTGAAACCGGCCAACGATAGCAAGCGCGCACGTGCCCTTTGGGGTACCACCCGTGCCAATATCGCAAACCTCGTAACCGGGGTTTCGGACGGCTTCACCAAGAAACTGGAAATCACCGGTGTTGGTTACCGTGCGCAGGTCCAGGGCAATAAACTGGTTCTGCAGCTTGGCTTCTCTCATGACGTGGAAATGGAGATCCCCGCGGGTCTTAACGTCGTCGCAGAAAAGCCGACCCTTATCGCCATCTCTGGCGCAGATAAACAGCTCGTTGGTCAGTTCGCTGCAAATGCACGCGGCTGGCGCGGTCCGGAGCCTTACAAAGGCAAAGGTGTCCGTTACGAAGGCGAGTATATCTTGCGCAAAGAAGGCAAGAAGAAGTAAGGACTGGCACGATGAAAAACGCGAGAAACCTCTTCGAGCGCCGCAAACGCCGCGTTCGTTTTGCGATCCGCCAGAAAGCGGCCGGTCGCCCGCGCCTCAGCGTGCACCGTTCCAACGCGCATATCTATGCACAGATCATCGACGATCTGGCAGGCAAGACCCTTGCCTGCGCATCGTCGGCCGAGAAAGATCTCGGTGGCAAAGGCAGCAATGCCGAAGCAGCTGTGCTGGTCGGTAAAGCTATTGCCGAACGTGCCGTTGCCGCTGGTGTGAAAACGGTCGTATTCGATCGTGGCGGGTATTTGTTCCATGGCCGGGTGAAAGCTCTGGCCGATGCCGCCCGTGAGGGCGGTCTGGACTTCTAAGGAGCACGACCATGGCACGTAATCAGAATACACAACAGCAGCAGCAGGCGCCGAAAGCCCGTGAAGAAAACGAACTCGTCGACAAGCTGGTTGGTATCAACCGCGTCGCGAAAGTCGTTAAGGGCGGCCGTCGCTTTGCTTTCTCCGCAATGGTTGTCGTCGGTGACCAGCGCGGTCGCGTCGGATACGGCACGGGTAAAGCCCGTGAAGTTCCGGAAGCGATCCGCAAGGCTACCGAAGCAGCCAAGCGCAACATGATCCGCGTTCCGTTGCGTGAAGGCCGTACCCTTCACCACGATGTGCAGGGCCACTTTGGTGCAGGTCGGGTTATTCTCCGTTCTGCTCCGGCTGGTACCGGTATCATTGCTGGCGGTGCGATGCGCGCAGTTTTCGAAACCATGGGTGTTCAGGACGTCGTGTCCAAATGCACCGGTTCGAACAACCCGCACAACGTTATCCGTGCAACTCTTGACGCTCTGGTCAACGGCGCTTCACCGCGTCAGGTCGCTGCAAAACGCGGCCTGAAGGTTGGCGAGATCGTTGCCCGTCGCGATAGCGGTTCGGCTGCGGCCGCCGTTCTCGAAAAGGAGTAATTCGATATGGCTGCTAAGAAAAAAGCGACCGTACGCGTTACCCAGACGGGTTCGCCGATCGGACGTCCGGCTGATCAGCGCCAGACCCTTGTGGGTCTTGGCCTGAACAAACTGCACCGGACTCGTGAGCTGGAAGATACTCCGGCTGTTCGCGGTATGATCGCCAAGGTCAAGCACCTCGTCCGCGTGGACGAGGCCTGATTGGCCCCCAGATCGAAAAGGTGTTGATTAATGAAACTCAACGAACTTGCCGATAACCCGGGTGCCCGCAAGGCGCGCACCCGCGTCGGTCGCGGTATCGGTTCGGGTAAAGGCAAAACTTCTGGCGCAGGTCAGAAGGGTCAGACTTCCCGTTCCGGTGTAGCGATCAATGGCTTCGAAGGCGGGCAGATGCCAATCTACCGTCGTCTTCCGAAGCGCGGCTTTAAAAATCCGTTCCGGAAACTGTTCGGTGTTGTGAACCTTGGTACCCTTCAGACCGCCGTTGATAACGGTGTTCTTGAAGAAGGTGCGAATGTCACCATCGAAGTTCTGGTCGAAAAAGGCCTGGCCCGTCCGCAGAAAGACGGTCTGCGTCTGCTCGCCAAAGGCGAACTGAAAGCGAAACTGAACATCGAAGTTACCGGTGCTTCCAAGTCGGCTATCGAAGCCGTCGAGAAAGCTGGTGGTTCGGTCAAGGTTCTTGCTCCGGTCGTCGCAGCAGAAACCGCAGAATAAGCCTCTATGACTACGTGAGGGTCCGGTTCCCAAGATTACGGGACCGGACCCTCCAGTTTTAGCGTATTGGGAGATGAGTGCATGGCATCGGCCGCCGAGCAGCTTGCCGCGAACCTGAACTGGTCGTCTTTTTCTAAGGCAACCGAGCTTAAAAAGCGTATATGGTTCACTTTGGGCGCGCTTATAGTTTACCGTCTGGGAACCTATATTCCTATTCCCGGCGTTGACCCGTCCATTCTTGCTGATATTTTCCAGCAGAATGCTGGTGGCGTCCTGGGCATGTTTGACATGTTTGCTGGTGGTGCGCTTGGGCGTATGACCATCTTCGCGCTGAACATCATGCCTTATATCTCTGCCTCGATCATCATTCAGCTGATGACCACTGTTTCGCCAAGCCTTGAGGCTATGAAAAAAGAGGGCGAGCAGGGGCGTAAAAAGATTAATCAATATACCCGTTATCTGACCGTTCTGATCGCCACGATCCAGGCGTGGGGCATTGCCGTTGGTCTTGAAAGCATGAGCGGTTCAACCGGCTCTGCGGTTCATGATCCGGGCATGTTCTTCCGCTTTACCGCGGTCGTGACGCTTGTTGGCGGCACCATGTTCCTGATGTGGCTGGGCGAACAGATCACCCAGCGCGGTATCGGTAACGGCATTTCGCTTATCATCTTTACCGGCATTGTTGCGGGCCTTCCGGCCGCGATCGCGGGCACCCTTGAACTGGGCCGTACCGGTGCGATTTCGGCACTGGTGATCGTTGCGATCCTCGTGCTGGCTGTTGCTGTCATTGCCTTCATCGTGTTCGTGGAACGTGCGCAGCGCCGTGTTCTGATCCAGTACCCAAAACGCCAGGTCGGCATGAAGGTCATGGAAGGTCAGAGCTCGCACCTGCCGCTCAAGATCAACACGGCCGGCGTTATTCCGCCGATCTTTGCAAGCTCGCTTCTGCTGATGCCGCTTTCGGTTGCACAGTTCACTGCCGGTGCGGATGCGCCTGTGTGGCTCAGCACCGTGACGGCACTGCTTGGCCGTGGCCAGCCGCTTTATATCGGTCTGTATATCGCGCTTATCGTCTTCTTTGCCTTCTTCTACACCGCGGTTGTTTTCAACCCGGAAGATACGGCAGACAACCTGAAAAAACATGGTGGCTTCATTCCGGGCATCCGTCCGGGCAAGAATACCGCCAACTATCTGGATTTCATCCTGACCCGTCTGACGGTCATCGGTGCGGCTTATCTGGCATTCGTCTGTATCCTGCCGGAACTGCTGATCGCCGAATGGTCTGTGCCGTTCTACTTTGGTGGGACTAGCTTGCTGATCGTTGTCACGGTAACCATGGATACCGTAGCACAGATCCAGTCGCATATGCTGGCGCACCAGTATGAAGGCCTGATCAAGAAATCCAAATTGCGTGGACGCCGCCGCTAAGGCGGCGCCACCAAGACCGTCAGGGGGACGACAATGAACATTATCCTTCTTGGCCCTCCGGGTGCTGGCAAAGGGACCCAGGCAAAGCGTCTTGAAACCGGACGCGGCATGATTCAGCTTTCGACCGGTGACATGCTGCGCGCAGCGGTCGCCGCCGGTACCGAGCTGGGGCAGAAGGCAAAGGAAGTCATGGATGCGGGCAAGCTCGTCTCCGACGATCTGATGATCGGTCTGATTTCCGAACGACTTGACCAGGACGATACCAAGAACGGTTTCATTCTGGATGGTTTTCCGCGCACCACAGCCCAGGCACATGCCCTGGACGTGATGCTGGAAACCAAGGGACTGGCACTTGATTATGTGATCGAGTTGCGGGTTGACGATGCCGCCCTTGTGGCACGTATCGTTGGTCGCTACACCTGCGCGAAATGCGGGCAGGGATATCATGACGAGTTCCAGAAACCCAAGCAGGACGGTGTGTGCGACGTATGTGGCAGCACCGAATTCAAACGCCGTGCGGATGACAATGCCGAGACGGTCACATCGCGACTGGAAGCTTATCACAAGCAGACAGCACCGATCATTCCCTACTATGAGAATGCCGGTAAGCTGAAAACAGTTGACGGGATGGCCGAAATCGACGAAGTTACGCGCGAGATAGAAGCCATCCTGGGGTAATTTCCCGGGCAGGGCATTTTTTTGCTGGCGGGTTGGCAGTATTGCTGGCCCGCTTTTGCAGCGCCCCGTCCTACCGGATCTGCCGCAGGGTTTGTTAACAGGAAACAGGAGTCTCACACAGTGGCTCGTATTGCTGGCGTAAACATCCCGACCGCTAAGCGTGTCGTGATTGCGCTTACCTACATCACCGGCATTGGCCCGGCGAAAGCTAAAGAAATTTGCGCAAAGGTTGGCATCGAAGCAGCAACCCGCGTTCATCAGCTCTCTGATGACCAGGTTCTCAAGGTGCGTGAAGTCATCGACGCTGATTACACCGTCGAAGGCGACCTTCGTCGTGAAACCGCAATGAACATTAAACGTCTGATGGACCTGGGCTGCTATCGCGGTCTGCGTCATCGTCGCGGTCTCCCGGTACGCGGTCAGCGTACCCACACCAACGCCCGCACCCGCAAGGGCCCGGCTAAGCCGATCGCTGGCAAGAAGAAGTAAGGTAGGGGACAGACAATGGCAAAAGCTCCTCAGACTCGCGTGCGTCGCCGCGAGCGGAAGAACATTACGAACGGTATCGCGCACGTAAACGCGACCTTCAACAACACCATGATCACCATCACCGACGTTCAGGGCAATACCATTTCCTGGTCGACCGCTGGTGGTATGGGTTTCCGCGGTTCGCGTAAATCGACCCCGTATGCTGCACAGATTGCTGCTGAAGATGCAGGTAAAAAAGCTGCTGAACACGGCATGAAAACCCTTGAAGTTCAGGTTAAAGGCCCGGGTTCGGGACGTGAATCTGCTCTTCGTGCGCTGCAGGCGGTTGGTTTCACCATTACGTCGATCAAAGACGTAACGCCGATTCCGCACAACGGTTGCCGTCCGCGTAAACGTCGTCGCGTCTAATCGCGCCGATCTGCGGACGACCCCGCGTTTGGGCCCGGGCGACCGGGCCTCTTCGCGTTTCTCGCGGGGGCCAATTTTGTGCCCCCCTTACCATAGGCTCCAGTTGCGAAGGTGGGTCTCGTGATTCAAAAGAACTGGCAGGAACTGATTAAGCCGACCAAGCTTGATGTTACTCCGGGTACGGATGCCAGCCGCATCGGTACGATCGTGGCGGAACCGCTGGAGCGCGGTTTTGGTCAGACTCTGGGTAACGCGCTGCGTCGCATTCTGCTGTCGTCGCTCCAGGGTTCGGCGGTTACTGCGATCCAGATCGACGGTGTATTGCACGAATTTTCGTCGATCCCGGGCGTGCGTGAAGATGTCACCGACATCATCCTGAATATCAAGACCATGGGTGTGCGCATGCATGCCGAAGGTCCGAAGAAAATGGCGCTTAAAGCGACTGGTCCGGGTGCTGTCACCGCGGGCCAGATCGAAACCGGTGCCGACATCGAAATCCTTAACCCGGATCTCGAGCTGTGCCATCTTGATGATGGTGCGACGCTGAACATCGAATTCACCGTTGATAACGGTAAAGGCTATGTTGCTGCGACCTCGCATCGTTCGTCGGATGCGCCGATCGGTCTTATTCCGATTGATGCAATCTTCAGCCCGATCCGTAAAGTGGCCTACAAGGTGGAAAACACCCGTGTTGGTCAGGATACCGATTATGACAAGCTGTCGCTGACCGTTGAAACCAACGGCTCGGTCACCCCGGAAGATGCAATGGCACTTGCTGCCCGTATTCTTCAGGACCAGCTGTCGCTGTTCGTCAACTTCGACGAGCCGGAAGCGGTTGTCGAAGAGAAGAAAGAAGACGAACTGCCGTTCAACCGCAATCTGCTGCGCAAGGTCGACGAGCTCGAGCTCTCGGTCCGTTCGGCAAACTGCCTCAAGAACGACAACATCATCTATATCGGTGATCTGGTTCAGAAAACCGAAGCAGAAATGCTTCGTACACCGAACTTCGGCCGTAAGTCGCTGAACGAAATCAAGGATGTTCTGGCTCAGATGGGTCTGCATCTTGGTATGGAAGTCGGCGGTTGGCCGCCGGAAAACATCGAAGAACTCGCTCGCAAGTTCGAAGACCCGTTCTAAGAACGGATCTTCGGCCTTCGGGTCGGTACTTTGGACTGCCGGGGCAGGCGTTCTGCCCCAACCAGAAACCCGGTTTTCGGAATTTCTGGCGGGCTGGTGCCCAAAACCGCACGTGCATGACCTGATTTAGTCAGGGTGGCGGCGCGGTATCACAATCGGTTTCGTGAGCGAAGCCAAGGCAATAAGGAGAGTTCCTATGCGTCACGGTATGCAAGGCCGTAAGCTTAATCGTACGTCGTCCCATCGTAAGGCGATGTTCTCTAACATGGCGGTTTCGCTGCTCACCCACGAGCAGATCAAAACCACTCTTCCGAAGGCCAAGGATCTTCGCCCGTATGTCGAAAAACTGATTACGCTGGGCAAGCGGGGCGACCTGCATGCACGCCGTCAGGCCATTTCGATCCTGCGTGACGAGAAAGTCGTTGCCAAGCTGTTCGGCGAAATTGCTGATCGCTACAAAGAGCGTTCGGGTGGTTACACCCGCGTTCTCAAGGCTGGCTTCCGTTATGGCGATGCTGCTCCGGTTGCTGTGATCGAACTCGTTGATCGCAACCCGGAAGCAAAAGGCGCGGAAGACCGTGCTCGCCTTGAAGCAGAGGGCGAAGGCGAAGAAGCGTCTGCTGAATAAGCAACGTTTCGGCCTTTAAGATAGAAACGGGCGGTGCCAATGGTACCGCCCGTTTTCTTTTGGCATTATCGCGCATTGGAAATATTTCGAAATTCATCATATTTCCGCCAAGGTTGCGCGCAAATCCTGATCACCCTAATTTCTGTCGGGGATCTAGAACCCGACCAGACTGTTTTCCGCCCTGATCGGGGCATGTATCCCCTGATACGGCCGATTTTGTTCTATCAAGGGATAGATGCGCTGGCTTTATGAAGAAAAGAGAGAGTTCGACGTGCAGGCACGATTGATTGCGACCGTCATGACCGGGATCATGATTGTATCGGGGGCCATGTTTGGCCAGATTGGGTTGGCATCGGCACAGGATCGGCGCCTGCCCGAAAGCCAGACCGAAATAAAGATGTCCCTGTCGCCGCTGGTGAAGCAAACCGCCCCGGCCGTGGTCAATATCTATACCAAAAAGGTCGTTACCACCCAGCAGCGCAGCCCGTTTTTCAACGATCCGTTCTTCCGCCAGTTCTTTGGTGACCGTTTTGGCGGGGCATTCGGCGCACCGCGCCAACGGGTTGAACGCTCGCTTGGTTCCGGGGTGATTGTATCGTCGGATGGCACAATCGTGACCAACCACCACGTGATCGAAGGGGCCAGCGAAATTCGGGTCGTTCTGCATGACAATCGCGAATTCGATGCCGAACTGGTTGGTTCGGACGAACGCACCGACCTTGCCGTTCTGCGCCTGCGCGATGTGAAGGATGAATTGCCAGCCATTACCCTTGGCGACTCCGACGCGGTCGAAGTCGGTGATCTGGTCCTTGCCATCGGTAACCCGTTCGGGGTCGGGCAGACCGTCACCAGCGGGATTGTTTCCGCATTGGCACGTGCCGGTGTTACGGGGCAGGATTACCAATCCTTTATCCAGACCGATGCCGCGATCAACCCGGGGAATTCCGGCGGGGCGCTTGTCGATATTGATGGCAAGCTGATCGGGGTAAATTCGGCAATCTTTACCAAGTCGGGCGGGTCGAACGGCATTGGTTTTGCCGTTCCGGTCAATATGGTCAAGGTGGTGATGCGCGGCCTGATCAGTGGCGATTTGCGTCGCCCGTGGCTGGGAGCAGCCGGGCAGTCAGTGACCGCCGATCTGGCATCGTCGCTTGATCTGGATCGTCCGCACGGTGTTCTGATCAACGAAGTACGCCAGGGCAGCCCG
Source organism: Thalassospira sp. A3_1 (assembly GCF_017744215.1). NCBI lineage: Bacteria > Pseudomonadati > Pseudomonadota > Alphaproteobacteria > Rhodospirillales > Thalassospiraceae > Thalassospira > Thalassospira sp. A3_1. The sequence goes on from NZ_JAGHQQ010000002.1 coordinate 1,120,226, forward strand.
GCCAATCGGGGCGGGCTTCTGCCCGGTGACGTCGTGATTGCGGTGAATGGCCTGCCGGTCGATAACCCGAACGAGCTTAAATTCCGTATCGCGACGCTGGAACTTGATCACGATGCGGAACTTTCCGTGCTGCGCAAGGGGCAGGAGGTGATGCTTCGGATGCCGCTTGAAGTCGCCCCGGAACTGCCGGCGCGCGAAGAAACCGAGGTCGAAGGCCGCAACCCGTTCAGCGGATCGAAAATCGCCAATGTGAACCCGGCACTTGCCGATGAAATCGGTATTGATACGCTAAGCAACGGTGTGGTTGTCCTTGCCGTAAAACGCGACAGCCTTGCGCGGCGGGCGCGCATCCAGCCCGGCGATTATATCGTCGAGGTCAATGGGGTGCCGATTGACACGGTCGCCCGCCTGAAGGAAGTTGTGAAGGCTGGCGAACGCGCCCGTGAATGGTCGATTGCGGTCAAACGCGATGGCAAGGTTCTGACCGCTGAATTCACGCTGTAACCGGCCGCCGCAACGCTTACCAAGGATCAAAGGCCCCACATGGTATCACTGTTTGAAAGTCAGGCATCCCGGCCCTTGGCCGACAGGCTGCGTCCGGCAAAGCTGGATGAAGTCGTCGGGCAGGGGCACCTGTTTGGGGATGACGGGCCGATCACGCGGATGATCAATACCGGGCGGGTGCCATCGGTGATTCTTTGGGGACCGCCCGGTTGTGGCAAGACAACTCTGGCCCGCCTGATGGCCGATGTTGCCGATATGGCGTTTGAGCCGCTATCGGCGATCTTTTCCGGGGTTGCCGACCTGCGCAAGGTGTTTGATCGGGCACGCGGGCGGCGGGCAACCGGGGCCTCGACCCTGTTATTCATTGATGAAATCCACCGTTTCAACAAGGCCCAGCAGGATAGCTTCCTGCCATTCGTTGAAGACGGCACCATTACCCTGATCGGGGCGACAACCGAAAACCCGTCGTTTGAGCTGAACGCGGCATTGCTGTCGCGCTGTCAGGTGCTGGTGCTTAAACGGTTGGATGATCAGGGCCTTGAAGAGCTTCTGGTGCGGGCGGAAAAGGAAATGGGGTTCGAGTTGCCCCTGTCGCCCGAGGCACGGGTCACGCTGCGCGCCATGGCTGATGGTGACGGGCGCTATTTGCTGAACCTTGCCGAAGAACTGTTTTTGTTGCCGCCCAGTGATGATGGACCGCTTGGCGTTGCCGAACTGTCGCGCACCGTGCAAAAGCGCATGCCGCTTTATGACAAGGGCGATGACAGTCATTACAACCTGATCAGTGCCCTGCATAAATCGGTGCGCGGGTCGGACCCGGATGCGGCCCTGTACTGGTTTAACCGCATGCTGGCCGGGGGCGAGGACCCGAAATTTGTCGCACGCCGCATCACCCGCATGGCGGTCGAGGATATCGGTCTTGCCGATCCGCAGGCGCAGCAGATTTGCGTGGGTGCGTGGGAGGCGTACGAACGCCTCGGAAGCCCGGAAGGTGAACTGGCGCTGGCACAGGCGGTAATCTATCTGGCGCTGGCGCCCAAATCGAATGCCGGTTATGCCGCCTATAAACGGTCATTGAAGGTCGCGCGCGATACCGGGTCGCTGATGCCGCCGGCCCATATCCTCAATGCCCCGACCAAGCTGATGAAGGATATCGGTTATGGCACCGGCTATGCCTATGACCATGATCAGGAAGACGGTTTTTCCGGGCAGAATTATTTTCCCGATGGCATGCGCCGCCAGAATTTTTATGAACCGGTCGAACGCGGTTTTGAACGTGATTTGAAAAAGCGGGTCGAATATTTCGACAAATTGCGCCGGGAACGTCAAAAGCAGCGCGGTGAAGACTAACCGGCAGGTATGTTGTTCTCTTTTGGTCAACAATCTGGTGAAAAGACATCAGATAATCATCGTCATGGAAACTGTTAAAGTCAGGGCAACAGAAACAAACCCGGACTTGGAGAATTCACATGACTTCGATCCTGCATATCAATGCCTCGGTTAACGGCGAAAATTCCAATTCGCGCCAGATCGCATCCAAGCTGATCGAACGCATTGTTGCCGCAACCCCGGCTGCCAACGTTGTTGAACGTGACCTGAACGATAAATCGATCCCGGCCCTGACCGGCGAGATTGTCGGCGCGTTCTATACCCCGGCTGAAAACCGTTCCGGCGCACAGAAAGACGTGATCGCCGTTTCCGACAAACTGGTTGCCGAACTTCAGGCATCCGACGTCGTTGTCATCGGTGCGCCGATGTATAACTTCTCGGTTCCGTCGACCCTTAAGGCATGGGTTGACCTGATCGCCCGCGTCGGCGTGACTTTCAACTATACCGAAAACGGCCCGAAAGGCCTGCTTGAAGGCAAGAAAGCCTATATCGTTGTTGCCACCGGCGGCGTTCCGGTCAACAGCCCGGCGGACTTCGCGACCCCGTATCTGAAACAGGTTCTTGGTTTTGTCGGTATTTCCGACGTTGATGTTATCGATGCATCCGGTTTTGCGGTAAATGCCGAGGAAGCCATGGAACGCGCGATTGCCAATGTTGCTGCCGCACCGCTTCCGAAGGCGGCATAACGTACTGCCTGTTGCCCGCGGAAATCGATAGTCGCACCCATTCCCCCCCGATGTGGCTTGCTGGTTTCCAGATAATGCCCGAACGAGTTCCTCGTTCGGGCATTTTTGCATTTGTTAACTTGACGAATTACAACAATTAACCGGTATTTAGGGAGTCCTGCGGTAGAGCAGGTCTCACAAAACGGGAACGGGGAATTTTTGTGAAACGCTTGGCGATTGTACTTGCATGGCTTCTGTTTGTTGGCGGGCTGACTTTTGCGGTGATCCGTTTTAGCGGGTTGCTCGATAGTATGCTGGTCGCAGGAGAACCGGCGGATATCAGCCTGGGCCCGGATATCGAGCTGCCAAAGTCGCCGACCTATTTCCTGATCTGTCCGCTTGAAGCATGTCCGTCGACGCATCGGAATGCCCAAAGCCCGGCATTTGACGCCGCACCGGATACCGTTGCAACCGCCTTGCAGGCAACGGCGGGCGAGCTGGGCATGAAACTGGTTGAAGGCGATGGCCTGTCGCTTGAACTGCGTTTCCTTGCCCGGACACCAATATTCCGTTTTCCCGACTGGGTTGATGTTAAAGTCATTCCCAGCGAACAGGGGGGCAGCCGTGTCTTTGCCTATTCCCGGTCGGTTTATGGCAATGACGATTTCGGCCAGAATGAAAAACGTCTGAAATCATGGATGGCGGCAACCGTTGCCCTGATCGGTCAGCAGGCAGCGCCGCAAAACTGAGTGTTCCCTTTGGGGCCGGGGCGGCCTGGCGTATTGTTATGCGACCCGCCTATGATGTTTTCACACGTGACTTTTCAAAACCGAAAGACTAGGTTCCGCGCCATGCAATTTTCACCGTTGTTTATCGCATCCATCGCATTGGGCGGAGCTATCGGGGCGGTTGCCCGATATGGTGTTTCGGCCTTTATGGGGGCGACGCTTGGTCACGGTTTTCCCTGGGGAACGTTGACGGTCAATATCGTCGGGTCTTTTGTCATGGGGCTTCTGATCGAGCTTTCGGCGGTCAAGCTATCGCTCAGTCCTGAAATGCGGGCCTTCCTTGTGACCGGCTTTTTGGGGGCGTTTACGACGTTTTCTACTTTTTCGCTCGATGTCGCGACCTTATATGAACGCGGCAACCTTGGCCTTTCGGGGCTTTATGTTGCTGTTTCGGTCTGCGTTGGCATCGCAGCATTGTTCGGCGCGATCGCGCTGGTAAGGGGAGTTCTGCAATGAGTGGTGTCACTCTGCGCAAGGTTAAGAATGACGAAGCCGAAATGCGGCTTGATCGCTGGTTCAAGCGGAACTGCCCGGAATTTACCTTTGGGCAGGTTCAGAAGCTGCTGCGTGGCGGCCAGATCCGTGTGGATGGCAAACGTGCCAAGGCCAATCAGCGGCTTGAGCCCGGTCAGGAAGTCCGTGTTCCACCCGCACCGGTCATGTCGGGTGGCGGACTGGGGCCGTGGGCCGAAGGCAATTACGATGCGGCCAACGCGGCACAGCATGTGAAATCAGGCCCGTCCAAGTCGGATGCGACCGAGGAAGAACTTCAGGCGCTGCGCGATTCCGTTATTTTCTATGACGAGGTGGTTCTTGCGATCAACAAGCCCGCGGGGCTTGCGGTGCAGGGCGGGACCAATACCGATCTGCATGTCGATGGCATGCTGGATGCGCTGAAGCTTGATAGCAAGGAACGCCCGAAGCTTGTTCACCGTCTTGATAAGGACACCAGCGGGGTTTTGCTGCTGGCACGTTCGGCATCGGCGGCCAATGCCCTGACCAAGGCGTTCAAGGATAAAACCACGCGCAAATTGTATTGGGCGATTGTTACCGGCGCACCCGACGAACGCGAAGGCCTGATTGATGCGCCGCTTGCCAAACATGGCGGCAAGGGCGGCGAAAAGATGATGATCGACGAGAAAGAGGGCAAATCGGCCCAGACGATTTATCGTCAGCTTGCCCGCGCGGGGCGTCGTGCGGCGTGGCTTGCCCTGTCGCCATTGACCGGTCGTACCCACCAGCTTCGCGCCCATTGCCAGGCGATGGAATGCCCGATCCTTGGTGATGGTAAATATGGCGGTGCCAAAGCATTCATGGATGGTCTGTCAAACCAGATGCATCTGCATGCGCGTGCGATTGATTTTCCCCATCCGGTGACCGGCCATCGGGTCGTGATCGAGGCCCCCGTGCCCGAACATTTCAGCGCAACCATCAAGGCGCTGAATTTCGATCCGAAAACGCCGACCAAATTCCTGACACCGGAAATCCACCGGGAAAAGGAAGTAAAGCCAAAGCCGAAGCCGTCGAGAACACGCAAAAGATAGGTGTTCGGAAAGCTTTCCGAAACGCGAAAAGCCGACGCAGTGCGTCGGCTTTTTCGTCCCTGTCAACGGTGTTGATGACAAATGGTTTGGTTACGGGCGCGCGACCATTTTACCGAAACGGTTAACAAACGCATCGTGAACCCGGCGTAAATGCTGGGCGTGAACCGTGTTTCCCGTGCGTTCGCAGATTTCGGCCTGACTTTTGATCATGACCGCGATCCGTTTGCGGCCACGTGGTGTGTGCACCATGCTTTCGCCTTCCTCAAGGGCGGTAAGAAGGGGGATGTGTTCACACTCGGCAATCGCGAGAATTTCTTCTTCGCGCAGATCGCTGAAATCGATGCAGTCCCGAAGCGTGAGCATATTTGCCTCCGCAGTTCGCGTGCCAACCCTGTTATCGTATCCCTACCTTGGGGTGTTCGGAAGTGGGATGAAATTCACCATTGGTTTCCATTGCTTGCCGCATAGCAAAAAATGCATCTGCGTTGCATCGGCTAGAGACTCGATCTTTGGTGAAGTTTGGAATAATCTCCGGCCCGATATAAACAGAACGGGATGACTTTTGATGGCGAATGATCCGCTCAGGCTTGTGGTATTTGATTGTGACGGCACCTTGGTTGATAGCCAGCATGCGATTGCACATTGCATGGATCATGCCTTTGCCGCACATGACCTTGATTGCCCCGGCCTTGAAAAGACACGTACCATCATCGGTCTGAGCCTGCCCGAAGCGATCCGCAAGCTTGCCGCACCGGGCATGCTTGATGACGCGATTATCGAAGGCGTTACCGCGGCCTATAAGGCGGCATTCCTTGAATTGCGCCAGACCCCGGATTTCTATGAACCGCTTTTCCCCGGTGTGCGCGAAATGCTGGCCGAACTTGACACACGCAACTGGCTTTTGGGCGTTGCGACGGGCAAGGCGCGCCGCGGGCTTGATGCGGTTCTGGCGCGTAACGCGCTTGAAGGACGGTTTGTTACCCTTCAGACCTGCGACAATCATCCATCCAAGCCCCATCCATCGATGTTGCATGCGGCGATGGATGAAACTGGTGTCGATGCGCCCAATGCGGTGATCATTGGCGATACGGCCTATGACATTGAAATGGGTCGGGCGGCCGGGATGCTGGCCATTGGCGTCAGTTGGGGGTATCACGATGTTGAAACGCTCAACAAGTCCGGGGCACATGCCGTGATTGATCATTTTGATCAGTTGCCCGGGCTGCTGGAAACCATGTGGGGAACTGGCCGCGATGCTGCCTGAAGCCGATCACAAAGACGACGATTTAAAGCCGATCCGGGTGGAAATTACCGTCCCGGTCGAGCCCGAATATGCGTTCGAGGCGTTCACCAACGGCTTTGGCAACTGGTGGCCGACCGACAGCCATTCACTGGCGCGTGAAAACTGCAAATCGGTCGAGATGAATCCCGGGCTTGGTGGCAGGATCGTTGAACATGCCAAGGGCCGCGACCCGGTGGTCTGGGGGACTGTCGATATCTGGCAGGCGGGCGAGCATATCGCCTTTACCTGGCATCCCGGCTGGGAAGAGGGGGCCTATACCCGCATCAGCGTCACGTTCGAGCAGAATGCCTTTGGCCGTTGCGTGATCCGGCTTAAACACTGGGACTGGAAAAATCTGGGTGAAATCGCCCCGATGGTCCGCGACGGGTATGAAAGCGGCTGGAAATATGTTTTCGAACAGTGCTTTGCCAATTACCTGACAGCCAAGCGGCACTGATCGGCTGATCATCGCACAAAAAAGGGCGCCCGGTTTGGCGCCCTTTGTCATTCTGGTTCGGTCCGTGATTACAGAAGACCATATTCCATCAGGTCACGGCGCAGGCGGATCGGGTCGCGGAACCAGTGGGTGGCAAAGCCCATTTCGCGCGCCTGCTGAATGTTCTTTTCGTTGTCATCGATAAACAGGGTTTCGCGCGGATCAAGCTTGAAACGTGCTGCCGTCAGATCAAAAATCTGTGGGTCGGGCTTGGCCAGTTTTTCCTGACCCGATACCAGAATGCCTTCGAAATGGCTTAAGAAACCGAACCGTTCAATCGCATGCGGCCAGGTATCCGCCGACCAGTTGGTCAGGGCAAACAAACGCACATTGCCGCGCGATTTCAGTTCTTCCAGGATGTGAACGGTGCGGTCAATCGAGCCTTTCATCATTTCCGGCCAGCGTTCCATCCATGCCGCGATCTGATCGCTATATTCCGGATAGCGATGCTGAAGATCGGGGATTGATTTGGCAAAGCGAAGCGCACCCTTGTCATGCAGGAAATTCCAGTGCGGATGACAGATCTCGGTCAGGAAGCGTTCCATTTCGGCCGGGTCGGTGAAAATCTTGCGATACAGATGCCGCGGGTCCCAATCGACCAGAACGCCGCCCAGATCAAAAAGAACCGTTTCGATAGTACGCATGATTTCCTCGGGATGAATTGCAGCACGATTGCAGTCGGCTTGTTAAAGCAGGCAAGCGGGGCCGGGGCAAGGGGGCATTTTGATGACAATTGCCGCCATGATCATACAAGGGGTTGATCCGTAACGGATTTGGGCGCGTACTCTTTGCGATGAGCGGGATTTATGACGCGAGTGTGATTTGCAAATTCTTCGCATCTTGCGAAATGATGACGCGAAGAACATCATGTAAAATACAACCTGATAAAATCGCTTGATCGTAACAATACAGAGGAGGCTTGAATATGTGCACGCTTGACGGATGCGGCGTAGACGACCATCTCGGCCCGCCGCCCAAGGCCACGGACGAAGATCGTCGTCTGTTCCTGAAGGGGGCGGTTGCCCTGCCACTCGCAGTCGTTCTGGCCGACCCGATTCTGGCCCATGCCGCCGGGTCGATGTTGGAGCCGGTGACGATCACGACCCCGGGCGGGGAAAAGATGACCGCCGAAATCGCCATGCCCGCAACCCTTCCGGCCCCGACCGTCATTCTGATCCATGAATGGTGGGGGCTTAATGATCAGATCCGTGCGGTTGCCGCCGAATATGCCAAGCAGGGCTATATCGCGCTTGCGGTTGATCTGTATGGCAAACCGGCTGCGACCACGCCGGACGGGGCCAAGGCCCTGATGTCGGCGGTTGATCCGGCGATTGCCACCGAAAAATTGCAGGAATCCGTCAAATTACTGAAAAATCACAAGGATTCAACCGGCAAGGTCGGAACGGTTGGCTGGTGCTTTGGCGGTGGCTGGTCGCTCAATACCGGGCTTGCCGCCGATGTTGATGCGGTTGTGGTCTATTACGGCAATGTCAAAAAGACCGCCGAACAGGTCTCGACGCTAAGCGCGCCATTGATGGGGCATTTCGGCACGCTTGATAAAAGCATCAACAAGCCGATGGTCGAAGGGTTTGAGGAATCCCTCAAAGAAGCCGGAAAAACCGATTATCAGATTTTCTGGTACGAGGCCGATCACGCCTTTGCCAATCCGACCGGCGGGCGTTACGACGCCGAGGACGCGATGCTGGCGTGGGAACGCACGATGGGCTTCTTTGATACCCATCTGTCCTAGGCGTCAATACAATCGTCTGCATATAAAAAAGGCCGGGGTTTTCCCGGCCTTTTGCGTATCTAAGCGGAGCCAGCTATTAATTCGCAGGATTGCCGCGATTGGCCCATTTGGTCGACCGGCGTTCGATGATGTTAAACAGCTCGTACATCGCAATCCCCATCACCGCGATCACCAGCAACCCGGCAAATACCAGCGGCATGTTGAATTTCGACGATGCCGACAGCATCAGATACCCAACGCCAAGGTTCGATGCGACGGTTTCCGAAATCACCGATCCGACAAAGGCCAGCGTGATCGCGACCTTAAGCGATGCAAAGAAATAGGGCATCGCACGCGGGAAGCCGACCTTGACCAGAATATCGCGTCGCGTCGCGCCAAGGGATCGCAACACATCGCGCAATTCGGGTTCAAGGGTCGCCAGCCCGGTCGCCACATTGACCACAATCGGGAAGAACGAAATCAGGAATGCGGTAATGATCGCCGGAACCGTGCCGATGCCAAACCACATCACAAGGACCGGGACCAGGGCGACCTTCGGGACGGAGTTAAACCCGACCAGAAGCGGATTGGCCGCGTCGTAAACCGCCTTGCTCGACCCCACCAGCGCCCCCAGAATGACGCCAAACACAACCGCAATGGCAAAACCCGCAAGCGTTGTATAAAGCGTCTGAAGCGCGTGCATCCAGATGGCGGCACGAAATTCCCAGCCGACCATAATGCTTTCGGACGGTGTTGGCAGGACATAGACCGGGATATTGAAAATCCGCACGATCAGTTCCCACAAAACAAAAAGCCCGATTGCGCTGAGCCACGGTGTTGCTTTCGCGAAGTCTTTTTTCTTGGCCATGATGCAAAGCCTTCCGTTATGCCGCGCGCACGTCACGGATGTGACTGCGCAATTCGTGGACCAGATCGGTGAAAGGCTGCGTGAATGTCGTTTCCTGATCCCGCGGGCGGGGTAGGGTGTTTTCCCGCTGCACCAGAATCATGCCGGGGCGCTTTGACATCACATAGATCGTATCGGCCAGATAGGCCGCTTCGCGCAGATCATGCGTCACGAGGATGACGGTAAAGGGCCGCACCATCCAGAGATTTTGCAGGATGTCCCAAAGCTCTTCGCGGGTGAAGGCATCAAGCGCGCCGAACGGCTCGTCCAGCATCAGAAGATCGGGTTCATGGATCAGCGACCGGCAAAGCGATGCGCGTTGCTGCATCCCGCCTGACAATTCCCACGGATATTTGTCTTCGTGCCCGGCAAGCCCGACACTGGCCAGAAGCTTGCGTGCGCGATCTTCGTATTCGGCACGGTGCTTGCGCAGGCGGTTGCGGTGCGGTTTGACGATTTCCATCGGAAGCAAAACGTTATCAAGGGTGGTGCGCCATGGCAGGAGGGTCGGGTTCTGGAATGCCATGCCAACGATTTTAAGCGGCCCGGAGACTTCCTTGTTATCGACGATAACCGTGCCTTCGCTGGGTGGCATCAGTCCCGATACCAGTTTCAGCAGCGATGACTTGCCACATCCCGAAGGACCGACAACGGCGATAAATTCGCCCTTGTTGATCTTCATGTTTGTTGTTTCCAATGCCAGATCGTCACCTTCGCTGTAACGAAGCCGGACATTGTTAAGTTCGACAAAGCTGTTCGACACGGCAGTCAGTCCCCCTGCGTATCATTATTTGTGATTTCTTATGGATCGGGGCCGGTTCGCCCGGCCCCGTTTGCGTGTCTGACGTGCGGATTATTTCAGCATGCGGTCTTTTTCACCGGGCATGAAGATGTCGGTGAAGATGTCCGCAACGGTTGGCTTGTTTTCAATGCCAAATGCCAGGCTGACCTGATCAATCGCCTTGTTCATGCGATCAGTCTTGATCAGGCCCATGCCTTCTTTGAGCGTCACCTCGGTCACAACGTTTTCGTCAATCGTCATCTGAAGGCGCTGCAATTCAAGGGCCGGGTCAATCAGCGGATCGGTTTCCTTAAGTGCTGCAATGGCTTCTTCGGGGTTGGCAATCGCATCACGCCATCCCTTGACGACCGCACGCAGGAACGCACGCAGTTCTTCCGGATGGTTTTCCATCATGTCGGGCGATGCGATCATCGCATTGCCATAGAAATCCATGCCGTAATCGAAATATTTGAAAACGGTCAGGTCATCCTTGGAAATACCCTGTGCCTGAAGGTTCAGGATCGATGTGAAATAGTGGCCGGTGATCGCATCAACGTCACCACGCACCAGCATCGGTTCGCGCAGCGGCGGGTCCATGCTTTCCCATTTGACGTCATCAAGCTTAAGCCCGGTTGCCTGTGCAAAGGCCGGGAACAGTTTGCGCGATGCATCAAATACCGGTGCGCCAAGCGTTTTGCCAATCAGGTCTTCGGGTTTGGTGATGCCGCTTTTCTTAAGCATGAAAAGCGAGAAGGGCGGGCGGTCATAGACCATGAAGATCGACTTCATCGCACGGTCGGGGTTCGATGCATTGAATTCCAGCATCGAGTTGATATCGGCAAATCCGACATCATAGGCGCCGCTGGCAACGCGCGTGATCGAACCGACCGATCCGTTGCCCGAATCAATCGTGACATCAAGGCCTTCATCGTCGAAATAGCCCTTTTTCTTGGCCAGCACATAGGGTGCTGCCGGGCCTTCGAATTTCCAGTCGAGTGTGAATTTGATCGCCATCTGCGCCATCGCGGATTGCGCACCAAGTGCAACGGCAATGCCGACGGTCGCGCCAAGTAGCCGCGCTTTAAGTCTCACCATTAATGAAGCCTCCTGTTTCGGGTCTTTTTGACGACCCATTGACCGAATGATACCCCTGATCGCACAGCAATGCCTGTGCCAAATCCCTTTTTTGTCGGTTTTCCTGATATGAAGGGACTGTTACGGGCAGAGTACGGTTGTTTAATAAATGGTCAATGGGGTAAATTGACCAAAAATTATACAGAAATTCTTGATAATCGCCTTTGAAGATGGCGGTCCCATCAAATCGCTTGCACATGGAAACGGATTTGGGCATATCGCCATCATGCTTACAAAATCGATCAACCGTTTTTATAAAAAAGCCGAAGCCGTGCGCGACGAAGATGCGCAGGGCTGGCGTATTCATCTGGACGGAAGGCCTGTAAAATCGCCATCCAAGGCCGAATTCGTATTGCCTGCCGAACGGCTGGCGCATGAAATTGCGGCTGAATGGGATGCGCAGGGAGAAAAGGTTCTGCCGACCACGATGCCGATCATGCAACTGGCCGCAACCGCGATTGACCGGGTGCGCCCGCACCGGTTTGCGGTGATTGCGGAGCTGACCGGGTTTGGCCGGTCTGACCTGTTATGCTATCGCGCATCTTTCCCCGATGATCTTGTGCGCCAGCAGGTCGAAGCATGGCAGCCGTTACTTGACTGGGCGCGTCATGAACTGGGTATTTCGCTGAAAGTGACCGAGGGCGTCATGCCGATCACGCAGGAAGACGAGGCCCTTCTGCGCATTCAGGACGAGATCGAGGCGCTTGATGATTACCATCTGACAGCCCTTCACACCCTGACGACAGTGTCGGGATCGGTCATCATCGGTCTGGCAACCCTGCGGCGCCGGATCAGTGCCGAACAGGCGTTTGAAGTTTCCCAGCTTGATGAAAGCTATTCCATCGAACATTGGGGGGCGGATGCCGAAGCCGTCGCACGCCGCGAACGCCATCGGGCCGAATTGCTGGCCGCGGGGCGGTATCTTGATCTGATCGGGCAGCGATAAACATTCGTTGCCCTGATCAATTCATCCATTTCGCGATCATTCTGTGTTGTACGGCTGCCTGTGCCGCCATCCGGTAATAGGACAGCAATTCGCGCATTGGTGATGACATCCGGTCAAAGCCGGAAATGAAGGCGACAATAATCCCGACCGATGTTTCGCCCTTGATCGCAAGATAACCACCGACGACCAGCACGCAAAGCGGGGCCAGGGCATTCAGCAGATTGATCAGGGTTTTCATCCCGAACTTGAGGATGAAAAACCACATGCGGTTGTTATAAAGGTAACTGATGCCGCGGTGGATCGGGTCCAGAAGTTCCTTGTGACTGTCATCTTTGCCGGGGTGGAGTTCGCTTAGCTCGTCGCTGACTTCGCGCATTTTTTCCACGCGCTTTTCAATCAGCCGGTTGATCTGTTTTTGAATGACCGGCACCAGTGCGATTTGCGGGATCAGGGCAAGAATGCCGATCAGACCAATGATCGGCTCGACACTGACCATATAGCCGATCCCGAAAATCAGCATCCCGGCATTGACGACCGGCTGCGAGAGGCCATCGCCCACAAACCCGCCGAGTTTTTCGATTTCTGATCCGATGATCGATACTGCCCGACCGTTTTCGCCTTCGCCATTGCCGGTGCGGTCTTCGGCGTAAAGGCGGCTTAGATGGCGGCGGTTATGGCGGATCGCACTTTCACTGAGCCAGCCTTCGTAAATCCGAAGTGTGAATTTGGCCGCCGACTGCACCAGCACCACCGCCAGATAGATCACCGCCAGCACGGTCAGAAGCGACATGTCCTGTTTGCTGATCGCATCGTCGACAAGCCTGCGTTGCAGTTCCAGCGGCACAATGCCAAGAACGGCAACCGATATGGCAATCAGGCAGACAACGATCTGGTGCCGGCCGCTCATCAGCCAGATATAACGCCATAAGGATTGCGCAGGGCGATCATCGCCGGTGGATTTCGGCTCGTGCGGGCGGATGCGAAACAGCTTCATGAAAGGACCGTTCTGGTGGATATCATAAGGCCTTAACGCGCCAGAACCCGTTTGGTGCCCGCACCGTTCGAAATGCCGGTATTTCCCGATCGGCTTCTAGACTTTAGTCCAGCCCGCCCACACATATCGCAATGACGTTAGGGAAATCAGGCCTTTGCGGGCCATTTTGTTCCTGTACCAGACTGTGAAAAATAATTGGCATTCCAGTACCGAATAATGCTATTTCAATTCATCATTCAGATTGCATCACCGGCATGACCATCGTCATGAATGCATTCCGGGCGGCCCAAAATAAGGATCACGCAATATGCAGGATATTATCGCCAAGCTCGAAGCCAAACGCGCAGAGGCGGCCATGGGCGGCGGCCAGCGCCGCATCGATAATCAGCATGCCAAGGGCAAGCTGACCGCGCGCGAACGGCTTGATGTGCTTCTTGACGAAGGCTCGTTCGAGGAATGGGACATGTTTGTCGAACATGATTGCGTTGATTTCGGCATGACCGAAAACCGCATTCCGGGCGATGGCGTGGTCACCGGGCATGGCACGATCAATGGCCGTCTTGTGTTTGTCTTTTCACAGGATTTCACCGTGTTCGGTGGTGCGCTTTCGGGCGCGCATGCGCGCAAGATCTGCAAGATCATGGATCAGGCGATGAAGGTCGGTGCACCGGTGATCGGGCTTAACGATTCCGGCGGGGCGCGTATTCAGGAAGGTGTCGAAAGCCTTGCCGGTTATGCCGATGTGTTCCAGCGCAATGTCGAGGCATCCGGTGTTATCCCGCAGATTTCCCTGATCATGGGGCCGTGTGCGGGCGGGGCGGTCTATAGCCCGGCCATGACCGACTTCATTTTCATGGTCAAGGACAGTTCATATATGTTCGTGACCGGCCCGGACGTGGTCAAGACCGTGACGCACGAGGAAGTCACCCACGAGGAACTTGGCGGGGCGATGACCCATACCAGCATTTCCGGTGTGGCCGATCTGGCGTTTGAAAACGATGTTGATCTGCTCTTGCAGACCCGTCGTTTCATGGATTTCCTGCCGCTGAGCAATAAGGAAAAGCCGCCCGCACGCCTGTGTGAAGACCCGATCATGCGCGATGATTTCTCGCTTGATACGCTGGTTCCTGAAAATCCCAACATGCCTTATGACATGAAGGAACTGATCACAAAGGTCGTGGATGAAGGCGACTTTTATGAAATTCAGCCCGATCATGCCAAAAACATCATTATCGGTATGGCGCGCATGGATGGCCGCACGGTTGGTATCGTTGCCAATCAGCCGATGGTTCTGGCCGGTTGCCTTGATATTGCATCCTCGAAAAAGGCCGCGCGGTTTGTACGGTTCTGTGATGCTTATAACATCCCGATTGTCACCTTTGTCGATGTGCCGGGCTTTATGCCGGGCACCGCACAGGAATATGGCGGCATCATCAAGCACGGTGCCAAACTGCTTTATGCCTATGCCGAGGCGACGGTGCCGAAGGTCACCGTGATTACGCGCAAGGCATATGGCGGCGCGTACGACGTGATGGCATCCAAGCATCTGCGCGGTGACGTCAACTATGCCTGGCCGACCGCTGAAATCGCGGTGATGGGGCCAAAGGGCGCGGTGGAAATCATTTTCAGGGCCGATATGAACGACCCGGCCAAGATCGAGGCCCGCACCGAAGAATACCGTGAAAAATTTGCCAACCCGTTTGTCGCGGGGCGCAAGGGCTTCATTGATGATGTCATCATGCCGCATGGCACGCGCCGCCGCGTGTGCAAGGCACTGGGCATGCTTCGCAACAAGGACATCAAGAACCCGGCCCGCAAACACGGCAACATTCCGCTTTAACCCGCGACGTCAAATTGGGAGCAAACAATATGTTCAAGAAAATCCTGATTGCCAACCGCGGTGAAATTGCCTGCCGCGTGATCAAATCAGCCCGTAAAATGGGCATTGCCACGGTCGCGGTTTATTCCGATGCCGATAAAAATGCCCTGCATGTGCAGATGGCCGACGAAGCCGTGCATATCGGCCCAGCACCCTCCAACCAGTCCTATCTGGTGATTGATAAAATCATCGATGCCTGCAAATCCACGGGGGCGGAGGCCGTCCATCCCGGCTATGGCTTCCTTTCGGAAAATCAGGCCTTTGCCAAGGCGCTTGATGCCGCCAAAATCGCCTTCATCGGCCCGCCGGTTGGCGCGATTGCCGCGATGGGCGATAAGATCACATCGAAAAAAATCGCTGCAGAGGCCGGTGTTTCCACCGTTCCGGGCTATATGGGCGTGATCAAGGACACCGACGAGGCGATCAAAATCGCCAATGATGTCGGCTATCCGGTGATGTTGAAGGCATCGGCTGGTGGTGGTGGCAAGGGCATGCGCATTGCGCGCAACGATGCCGAATGCCGCGAAGGGTTTGAACGCGCCACGTCAGAAGCCGCAAGCTCGTTTGGTGATGATCGCGTCTTTATCGAGAAATTCGTCGAAGAACCGCGCCATATCGAAATTCAGGTGCTTTGCGATAAACATGGTCATGGCATTTACCTTGGCGAACGTGAATGTTCGATCCAGCGCCGTCATCAGAAAGTCGTCGAAGAAGCGCCGTCACCCTTTATCGACCCCGAAACCCGCAAGGCGATGGGTGAACAGGCCGTGGCTCTGGCGCATGCGGTGGATTACTGCTCTGCCGGGACTGTGGAATTCATCGTTGATAAGGACAAGAACTTCTACTTCCTTGAAATGAACACCCGTCTTCAGGTCGAACATCCGGTGACCGAGCTGGTGACCGGCGAGGACCTTGTGGAATGGATGATCAAAATCGCCAATGACGAAAAACTGACGCTCGCGCAGGATGACGTCAAGCTGACCGGCTGGGCGATGGAAACCCGCATCTATGCCGAAGACCCGTTCCGTGAATTCCTGCCTTCCACCGGGCGTCTGGTGCGGTATCAGCCGCCCGCCGAGAGCGCATCAGTGCGTGTTGATACCGGCGTGTTCGAAGGCGGCGAAATTTCGATGTATTACGACCCGATGGTCGCCAAACTCGTGACTTACGGCGAAACCCGTGATGATGCGATTGCGGAAATGCGGGCCGCCCTTGATGCCTATTACATTCGCGGTATTTCGCACAATATCCCGTTTGTTGCCGCCGTCATGGCCAACAAACGGTTCCAGTCGGGCAATATCACCACCAATTTCATCGCCGAAGAATATCCCAACGGCTTTTCTGCCGATGATCTGCCCAATGATGATCGGGCGATGCTGGTGGTTGTTGCCGGATACCTCAATCAGCGGGTGGCGGAACGCAATGCGCGGGTGACCGGGCAGGTCAGCGATCATCCGTTGCAGGTTGCCGAAAGCTGGGTCGCGGTATCGGGCGATGATCACACCGCATTCGATATCGAAATTGACGGTGTTAACAATGACTATATCGTCGCCATCGGGGATCGCAGCTATGGCGTTTCATCCGACTGGAAAATCGGTGATGCGCTGTTTGTCGGTGAAATTGACGGTGCGCCGGTCTGCGTGCAGATCGATGTCGAAGGGGTGGGTTATCGCCTGTCGGCTAATGGCATCCAGCGCAGCTTCAAGGTGATGCTGCCACGCGTGGCAGAATTGCAAAAACTGATGCCGTTCAAGGCGCCGCCGGATATGTCAAACTTCCTGCTGTCCCCGATGCCGGGCCTGCTGGTCAAGGTGTCCGTTACCGAGGGCCAGACCGTCCAGCCGGGCGAGGAACTTTGCATCCTTGAGGCCATGAAAATGGAAAACGTACTGAAGGCCGAAAGCAAAGGCGTGGTCAAAAAAATCCATGCCGAGCAGGGCGCGAACCTTTCAGTGGATGCGATCATCATCGAGTTCGAAAAGGACGAGGCCGCCTAGGCCGGATTGTCATCTGATCTGGCCTTGACTGAAACGTGATCGGCGTCGGGGGAACATTCCCCCGGCGCTTTTTGTTTCATACCTGTTCGATCGGGCGGGTTTGCAACCCCTTTCGAACAGTTGCAACGCATATTAAATACAGAAAACGGGGCTTTACGGCGATTTCCGGCTGACCTATGGTCGCGGATTGAGGCCCGATGCTTTGACATGGCCATCCAATAACAAGAAACGAGGGCTTGGAATGACCTATAAACTGATTGCCTTTGATGGCGACGATACGCTGTGGCACAACGAACCGCTGTTTCGTGACGCCCATATCCGCCTGCGCGAAATGCTTTCGCATTATGGCGATGCCGATACGGTCAATGATCGGCTCTATCAGGCGGAACTGGCCAATCTTTCGATCTATGGATACGGCATCACGGGCTTTACCCTGTCGATGATCGAAACCGCGATCGAGCTTTCCGACAAGAAAATAAGTGCGGCCGAAATTCATGAACTGGCCGAAATCGGCAAATCGATGCTGCGCGCGCCGACCCGCCTTATTGAAGGGGCCGAGGATGTTCTGCGCCATTATGCCGCCCATCCGGATCGCAAGGTTGTCCTGATCACCAAAGGTGATTTGATCGCCCAGCAGCTTAAAATCGAGCGTTCCGGCCTCGAAAGCCTGTTTGCCGGGGTCGAGATCGTGTCGGAAAAGGATCCGCTGACCTATCGCAATATCTTTGGCCGCTATGGTGTGGAGCCATCCGAGGCGGTGATGATCGGCAATTCGTTAAAGTCCGACATCCTGCCCGTCCTTGCGTGCGGCGGGTCTGCGATCCACATTCCCTATGAAATCACATGGGTCCACGAAATGGTCGATCAGACGGAAATCGATAATGATCATTTCGTCACTGTCGAAAGCATCGCCGCGGTGCCCGAAAGCATCGAGAAACTTGAAGAGGACCTGCCTGCCTATGGCACGGTCGGGAGTATGGAAAATGTCTGATTGCGCCGGTTCGGAAATGTCGACCGAAGCCTCCCTTGCCAATGGCCCTGCGGCAAATCTTGATCCGCAGACCAAGCTGGAACTTGAAGCCGCAGCCTTTCGTGGACTTGTGCAGCATCTTCAGGACCGCAAGGATGTGCAGAATATCGATCTGATGAACCTTGCGGGTTTCTGCCGAAACTGCCTTGCCAAATGGTATCTGGCAGCGGCACGTGAACGTAGCGTTCCGATGGATTATGATGGTGCGCGCGAAGTCGTTTACGGCATGACCTATGATGAATGGAAAGACAATCATCAGGCTCCGGCAAGCGCCGAACAGAAACAGAAGTTTCAGGACACCGCCCATCTGCACGCCAATATTCCCGGCGCGAAATAAAAGTCGCGAAGTGAACATCACACCAAAGGATGTTGTCATGACCACCACCGAACCCGACCCGCAAACCGGTACCGGAAACATTTCCGTCCATGCCCGGATTGAAGGCCGGGTGCAGGGCGTGTGGTATCGCGCGTGGACGGTCGAGGAAGCGCGCAAACGTGACCTGACCGGCTGGGTGCGCAACCGTGCGGATGGCACGGTCGAAGCCCTGTTTTGTGGCCCGGTCGCCGGGGTGCAATCCATGATTGCCGCCTGTCACGAGGGCCCGATGCATGCCAATGTCACCCGCGTGCATGAGGAACCCGGGCTTGAAGACGGGTTCACCACTTTTGAAAAACGCCCGACTGTCTGACCACCGGCCGCCGGGGTGGCGCCTTTATCCAATCGCGTTCAAAGCCTTTTTCCGCCCCGATGCAGAAAAAGGCTTTTTCTTTGGTGCGGTGCGGTGGCATGCTCTTGCAATCCTGTCCGGCTGGTCAGCCCGCTATTTTGCGTATCGGGTGTGTGCAGGCCGGATCGGGAACCAAACAGGGAGAATACAAAGATGAAATTGACGACGAAATCATTTGGCGTTGCCGTTCTTCTGGCGGGTTCGGCCTTTGGCGCGTTTGGCGCACAGGCACAGGAACCGGCACAGAATGACGGTCTGAACGCGTCGCTTTGGTATCAGACCTCGGTCGAATACAAAACCACGGCCCTTTCGGTTTATGCCGGTGCGCAGCGTCTTCTCGATGCCGCGATTGGCGATCATGACTGGACCGCGGCCCTTGAACAGGATGGCAATTATTCCGCCAAGCCGCCGGCGATCATCCTTGATGTTGATGAAACCGTGCTCGATAACTCGGCCTATCAGTCATGGGTTGTGACGGCCAATACGTCTTACAGCTCCAAAACCTGGGCGGCATTTGTCGAAGATGCGATTTCAACCCCGACACCGGGCGCGCTGGAACTGACCAAGGCCGCGGCTGACAAGGGCGTTGAAGTCTTCTATGTCACCAACCGCAAGGCCGCCGAAGAAGCCGCGACCATCAAAAACCTGCAGGAATACGGCTTCCCTTACGCCGATGCGGACCATGTGATGGTGCGCGGTGAAAAGGAAGAATGGGGTTCCGCCAAGGCCACCCGCCGTGCGGCCGTTGCGGCGGATTTCCGCGTCATCATGATGTTTGGCGATAACTTCGGCGATTTCACCGACGATATTGACGGCTCCATCGACGAACGCCTTGAAGTCATGGACAAATACGCGACCTATTGGGGTGAACGCTGGTTCATGCTGCCGAACCCGACCTATGGGTCATGGGAATCCGCGGCATTCGGCAATGACTGGAAAAAATCACCCGAAGCCCGCCGTCAGGACAAGCTTGACGCGCTTGATAGCTGGTCGGGCCCGAAAGAATAATCTTTCGCACATCGTGATATGACAAGGGGTGCGTCATGGTCGACGTGCCCCTTTTTTTGACCGCACGGGATCAATGTGCTTGTGTTGGCTTTCACCAAGTCATGCATCCGAAAGGGGAGTGATGAACCGCACTGATGCCCCAAATGCGAAGGCTGATAATATTCCGCTTGCGGTTGGTACGATCATCTTCACGGTTCTGGCGCTGTCGCTGGGTGATGCGCTGATCAAACAATCCAGCACGTCATTCGTGATCTGGCAGATTTTTGTCATTCGCTCATTGATCGCGATACCGTTTCTGGTTGTTTATCTGGCGATCCGATCCCCGGCATCCCTGCGCCTGAGCGGTGCAGTTAAATGGATGGCGTTGCGAAGCTTCATGCTGGTTGCAATGTGGATCAGCTATTATCTGGCCTTGCCCCATCTGACCTTGTCGGTCGCGGCGTCGACCTATTATACCCTGCCGATCTTCATCACGCTGTTTTCGTCTGTCCTTATCGGAAACCGGATAAGTCGTATGGGATGGACGGCAGTTTTCATAGGATTTCTTGGCGTCTTGCTGATCCTGCGGCCGACGGCGGACAATTTCAATTTTTACGCCCTGCTGCCGTTGCTTTCGGCGATGCTCTATGCACTGGCGATGATCCTTACCCGTACCAAATGCCGGGCCGAACATCCGATCATGCTTTCGCTGGCACTGAATTGCGCCTTTGTGATTGTCGGCGGGATTGCCGCGACCGTTATCAGCACGCTGTCTGACGAGGTGCGCCATGGTTTTCTGCTTGCCCGCTGGGCGGTCATGACGCCTTCTGACTGGGGCATGATGGCGGTGCTTGCGGCCTCGATCCTGATTGGCAGTGTCGGGGCGGCGATTGCGTATCAGAATGGCCCATCCCAGATGATCGGGACGTTTGACTTTGCCTATGTCGGCTTTTCGGTGATCTGGGGAATTATCTTCTTTGCCGAAAGTCCGGATGCACTATCGGTTCTTGGTATTGCGATGATTGTCGGGGCAGGGGTGATATCGCTCCGGCAATGATCGCAATGCGGCTGCTTTATCGCATCGCCCAACGAAAGGCGCGTTTAAGCTCGGCCGTGCCGTTGTGATCATACCAGCGGCCATGCGCCACAATCATCCGTTCCGGTGCCCAGTCGATCATCTGATTTACCGCCTTACGAAGACTTTCCTTGTGTCCGGCAAAGGTCATGCGCATATCGCGTGGCGCGCAGCCATCCGGGTCCATCGAGCCAAATATCCGCACCAGCCACCGCCAGATCGGGCTTTTGATCTTGTGGGCCTCGAAATTCTCGATCAGGTCGGTAAGGACAAGCGTTCTGGATTTCGGGTGGTAAAACACCGCCTCGGACAAATAGCCGCCGCGTACCATCACCTGTTCAATCTCGCCCGCCCATTCGCGTTCAACGCTGTCGGCAAGTTCGGCGTCAAACGATGCCGTCATGCCGACCGATTTCGCCCGTCTGACCACACCGGGCGCACAGAAACTTTGCGCCGCCGGATAGGCCGCTTGCCATTCCGGCACCCCGGCATAATGGATGGTGTTGGGTGCAATCAGACAGGCAACTTCGCCCAGTGCATCAACACTGGCCTTAAGCTCCGCCGTCAAGCGGATCGGTGAATGGACAAACAGCTTTCCCGATGCCAGCCGGATGATCGTCATCCGGGTCGGAAACGGCAGTTTCATGCCCAGATACTGAAACCCGATCACCGGGCCATCCACGATCCAGATATCGTCTCCGACGGCCTTGGGAACGTTTAGCGGATCATAGGTATCAATCGAAAACATCGCGGACCTTTTGGGGATGGGGTCGCTGGCTTTTGGGGTTATTTCACGATCTTGCCGGGATTAAGCATACCATTGGGATCAATCGCATCCTTGATCGCGCACAAAAGCTTCATCTTTTCCGGGCTGGCATAGCGGGCCAGTTCATCAAGCTTCAGCTTGCCAATGCCATGTTCGGCACTGATCGATCCGCCAAGATCGGCGACAATGTCATGGATCAGACGGTTAAGCGTTTCCCAGCAATCGAGAAATGCCTGCTTTTCCATCTCGACCGGCTGGGTGAAGTTGAAATGGATATTGCCATCGCCGACATGGCCAAACGGGCAGGGGCGAATGCCCGGAATGAAATCACCGGCCGCGGCCATGCCGCGTGTCAGCAATTCCGGCACCCTGGAAACCGGAACCGAAACATCATGCTTGATGCTGCCGCCTTCAAAACCTTGCGCCTCCGGGATGCCTTCGCGGATTGCCCAAAGATTGGCGCGCTGGGCCTCGGACTGTGCCAATGTCGCATCGCTGGCAAGGCCCGCCTCAAGGGCGCTTTCGAGAAGGTCGCTTAGAACCTCGTTCAAATCATCCTTGGGCCGTGACGAGGTCAGTTCGATCATCACATACCAGTCCGAAGGGGCGGCAAGTGGGGCAGATAGCCTCGGCAAATGGGCGATGGCCATATCATGGGCAAAGCCGCACAACAGCTCGAACGCGGCAATCGCATCACCGCTTTCACGCCGCGCAAGCGCCAGAAGGTCAAGGGCGGCATCGGGGCTGGGGACAGCTACCCACGCGGTCGCGACATGGCGCGGCTTGGGAAACAGTTTCAGCGTTGCCTTGGTGATAATGCCAAGTGTGCCTTCCGCCCCGATAAACAGATCGCGCAGATCATAGCCGGTATTGTCCTTGCGCAGGGATGACAGGCCGTTCCACACGCTACCATCGGGCAGAACGACTTCAAGCCCCAGAACCAGATCGCGCGCATTGCCATACCGGATGACGTTCAATCCACCCGCATTGGTCGCAAGATTGCCGCCAATCTGGCAGGAGCCCTCCGACCCAAGGCTTAGGGGGAAAAGAAGGTCACGGTCGCCTGCCGCATCCTGCACGGTTTGCAGGATCGCACCGGCTTCGACCGTTGCGGTGAAATCGCGGGCATCAATTTCAATGATCCGGTTCATCCGTTTCAGGTTCAGGATCACCTCGGCCGCGTTGGCAACCGCCCCGCCGCATCGCCCGGTATTGCCGCCTTGGGGCACAATCGCAATGCCATGCGTTGCACAGATTGCGACACATTTGGCGACTTCGTCGGTATTGGCCGGATAAAGCACCATGCCCGCATCACCGGCAAACTTGCCGCGTGCCTCGGCATTGTGCGTGGCCAGAATATCGGCCTCCATGCTCCAGCCTTTCGGGCCAAGGGCATCCTGAAGTTCCTTGATCGCGCTGGCGGGCAGGATGTGCATGGGGCTGTTTTCCGCTCGGCTGAGGTTGGAAGAATTACGGGGTCGGATGAAGGGCGCGGGGCGCGCTGGCGCGTTTCATCCTGTCATTGATCGCAAGCCCAAGACCCGTATCGGGGATCGGCGCAATCGCGATCCCGTCAAAGCGTGGCTGATCGGCTTCGTGCAGCTTGGCAAACAGGTTGGCGGCGGCTTCGCGGTCATCACCGGTTTTCGAAAGCCACAGGACCTTGTCAAACCCCTTGGTCACGCAATCCCCGAATGCCAGCAATATTTCATGGCCGTATTTCTTCTGATCTGGTGCATCGGCATTCAGCCGCACCGGAAGGCCGGGTGCATAATGGCTGGTCAGCATGCCGGGGCTTTTGGGTGCGTTGTCGTCCGTTTCGGCCATCACGACGTCAGTGCCGAGAACCTCGGCCACCTGATCAAGCGTAATCCCGCCGGGGCGCAGCATCACCACCTGATCGGTGGTAAGATCAATCACGGTGCTTTCAAGTCCGACCCCGCACGGCCCGCCATCCAAGATCATGCCAATCGCATTGCCAAGGGATGCTGCCACATGGGCCGCCGTCGTCGGGCTGATCCGCCCGGACCGGTTGGCCGAAGGTGCTGCAATCGGGCGACCGACCGCACGTAATAATGCGCGTGCCATGTCATGTGCGGGGACACGCACCGCGATGCTTGGCAACCCTGCGGTGGTCAATTGCGAAACCGTGCTGTCATCGCGTTTGGGCAAAACAAGGGTCAGGGCACCGGGCCAGAACGCATCGGCAAGCTTATCGGCACGCGCATCGAAAACCGCATGCTGGGCGGCGGCATCGCGATCAGGAAAATGGCTGATCAGCGGGTTGAAGCTTGGCCGTTGCTTGGCGGCAAAAATGCCCGCAACCGCATCGTCATTGGTGGCATCCGCACCCAACCCGTAAACCGTTTCGGTCGGAAACGCGACAAGCTCGCCCGCGCGCAACTTGGCCGCGGCCTGTGTCAGGGCACCTTCGGAATAGGGGCGGATCGTCAAAGCCGGGGACATCAAGCATTCCATAAAAAATATAGCCTTGTGAAATACCTAGCGACGATAGGGCTTAATGACAAGCTGGAACCGACTTTATCGCTGTTTGGATTGATCGAATGATCGTCCCGGTTTAGGGTGTCGGTCGCAGGAAGAACCCGATGATTGATCCGGGTTCGCACGTGGTGCGTGTCAAAGCCTGCATCCCTGATATCCGGCCTGCTGCAAACACCCGCTCAGGTCCTCGAAACGGTGTAATCCATCGCAAGGAGGGCCTTTTATGCCTTTGCACATGCCATCCATTCCGCCGAAAGTTGCCATACCGCTGGCGCTGATTAATCTGGCGTCATTTGTTTCACAGATCATCCAGATCGGCGTGATTGATACGCTTTTGCCCCTGGCACTGACCAATGCCGGCCTGGGGGAACGGCATGGCGGCATGATGCTGTCGCTTTACTGGATTGCCGATCTGATCGGCGGGTTCTTTGTTGCGGCGGTTTTGCGCAAAACCCATCCCTTCGTCCCGCTTCTGATCAGTGGCCTGTCATTCTTCATCCTGATTGTCGTGGTGATGTTTGCGCCGCAATCGGCCCTTGTCCTGCCGGCAACCCTGTTTGCCGGGGTGGGGTTGATCCTGCGGTGGGTGGTGTGTGACGGGCTGATCGTGCAACTGGCCCCGCGCGATAAAATGGGCCGGGTGGTCGGTTTTCATGAAACTTTGATGGGTCTTGGCATTGTTCTGGGGCCGATCCTGATTGGCTGGTTTGGGGATGACGCGTTCGTCATGTCGGGCATTGCCCTTGCGGCGGCCATCATTCCGCTTTTCTGTGCCTTTGCCATGCCGCGCATTGAAATGGCATCGACGCAAAAGGGGGCCAGGGCCGTATTCAGGCGCTGGATCGATCATTGGGATCTGGTGCTGATTGCCTTTGTCGCGGGGTTTGTCGAAATCTGCTTTTTGTCGGTCCTGCCTTTACAATCGCAACGCGACACCGGGCTTGCCGATGCCGGGCTCTGGATGGCGGCAATATTTGTGTTTGGCGGCACGATCTGCCAGCCGCTTGTCGGCTATGTTTCCGATAAAAGCGGCCCGATCAAACTGGCATGGCTATGCTTCGGATTGCTTCTGGCGGGGGCGGTGCCGATGGCGCTTGCAGGCTACGGCATCTTTGCCGGCGTCATTCAGTTCGCATTGGGGATTGCTGTGGCGGGGCTTTATACCGCTGCCGTCCTGATCGCGGCCAGTGGCCGGGGGCAGGGATATCAGGTCGGCGTTCTGGTGATCGTCTCGCAAAGCTATACGCTGGGGGCCATCGTTGGCCCGTCGGCGGGGACGTCGCTTCTGGTGATGGTCGGAAGCTGGGCCTTGCCGATCCTTGTTCTACTGTCGGCAGGCATATCGGTACTGCTTTTGATGATGCGCCGGACCACACCGGCACCGGGAACCTAGCCCCAAACAGCGCAGAGCCGCCATCAAGATGGCGGCTCCATTTACGCTCTAGCCCGGTGGTCGCTCCGCGGCAGTGACCCGGACCGCGTCGCCGTGATTCCGGCGGCTATTTACGTCACCTACACTTTGTGTGGCGATGGCGCGATCATCATTCAAATTGCCAAAAATGTCAAGGTTTCTGCGGTCTGGCATGCATCGTGATATGCGCCATATGCAAGGCTGCCTGCCTTTGATGCGCCGCACAAAAGACAAGCCGCTATGATCGTTCTGTTATTCGGATCGCCTACTGCTTCGCGATAGATCAGGATTGGTAGGTCACCGGCACGGATGGGCTGCGTGCGATGAAGAACGGATTGCGGAAATCGGCCTTGCCATAGGCAAACCGAGTCCCGTCCATATTCTCGACCACGCCACCGGCGGCCGCCAGAACCGCATGACCGGCCCCGATATCCCATTCCATGGTCGGGCCAAGCCGCGGATAAAGGTCCGCCACCCCTTCGGCCAGAAGGCAGAGCTTAAGCGAACTTCCCGCCGGGCGCAGTTCCTTGACCGCAAGATCACCCAGAAACGCCTTCATCGCGTCGGGATCGCCATGCGACCGTGACCCGACAACCACAACGCCGTCTTCGGGCATGTCGCGCACGGTGATGGCGCGCGTGGTGTCGTTACCATCACCACTGCCTTCAATCAGCTTCGCGCCACCCGGCCCGCCGTAATAAAGCTTTTCAATTGCCGGGGCATAAACCACGCCCAGAACCGGTGCGCCCTTGGCAATCAGGGCGATATTGACGGTAAACTCGCCGTTGCGTTTGATGAATTCCTTGGTCCCGTCCAGCGGATCAACCAGCCAGAAGAAATCGGTATCCCCGTTGACATCGGGAATGTCACCTGCGGCCGCACTTTCCTCGGACACGATTTTGACATTCGGGGTCAGGGCGCGAAGACCGGGCAGGATCACCGCCTCGGCGGCGTCGTCGGCCTCGGTCACGGGGGATGCGTCATCCTTGGACCGGATTTCGAAATCGGTGTCATAGATTTTCATCATGGCGGCACCGGCGCGGCGCGCAATTTCAATCAACCCGTTTTCAAGGGCGCTGGCATCGGCCGGAAGGGCAATCGTCATGGCAATCTCGTCTGGTTAATCTTTTGCGTGCAAAGGGCATAGGGAATTTTGCCCATCGCGTCCAGTAAGACCGTCCCATTATGGCGAGATCACGTTCACTTTCCTGTTCACGTTCATCATCGCAATCATCTGCCCTCAGGTCGATATTTCCGGTCACGCCGGTTGACTGACCCGAAACCGGTTGCGATAGCGGGCCGGGGGCACATGGGCGATATCGCGAAACGCGATGCGAAATGTTTCCATCGACTGGAACCCGCATTGCTCGGCAATGTCACCCAGCGGCAAACTGGTTTCTTCAAGCAATTTCATCGCCCGCAATACCCGTTCACGCCGCAGCCATTTAAGTGGTGCCATGCCGGTGCCTTCGCGGAAGCGCCGCAAAAATGTTCTTTCGCTGAGTCCCGAAAAGTCGGCCATTTCGCCGATTTCAATCGGTTCGGTCAGTTTGCCGCGTGCCCAGTCCAGAACGGCTGCAATCGATTTGCCCGGTCGTTCCTGTACCGGTGCTTCGACATATTGCGCCTGTCCCCCATCACGATGAGGGGGCATCACCAACCGCCGTGCGACCACATTGGCAACCTGCGCGCCATGATCGGACCGGATCACATGCAAACAGGCATCAATCCCCGCACTGCTGCCCGCCGATGTGATGATCTGGCTGTTTTCGACATATAAAACATCATCGACAATCTCGATATCGGGATACATCGTGTGCAGCCGGTCGGTATATCGCCAATGCGTCGTCGCCCGCCCGTTTGCCAGCAACCCGCTTGCCGCCAGAACAAACACGCCCGAACAGATGCTTACCAACCGGCATCCGCGGGCATGAGCACGCCTTAACGCATCACAAAGTGCCACATCAGGCATCGCATCCGCCCCGCGCCAGCCGGGGATGATCACGGTATCGGCATGATCAATCAATTCGATCCCGGCATCGGTCGCCACCCGAAAACCGCCCATCGCCCGGATTTCCGGGTCAATTCCCGCAATCGAACAGCGATACCACGGAAAATCAAATTCCGGCCGGGGCAGGGCAAATGCCTCCAGGGCGATGCCAAATTCAAATGTGCAAAGCCCGTCATAGGCCAGCACCACAACATGATGCAGGGCGTCGGTTGGTTCGATATTTGCGGCACGATGATCGGGCATGACCGGATTTGTTTCCGTTAAAATGCGGTTTGGCGAAAAATTACCGAATAATGGCATTTTGGCCACTATCACAAAAAATGGCAATCGTTACGATCATCCCATTACCCATGATGATTGCAAACGGAGCCACCCGAATGAAAAGCCTGATCAATGAAATCGCGCCCGCACCGTCGCATATCGCACGTGCCCATTTTGATGCGATGCTGCAATTTGAAACCGATTGCTGGGATACGCATGCAAGCCTGCAATCAGGGATCGATGATTTCATTCTTGTCGATGTCCGGTCCCCCGCGCTGTATCACGGCGGCCATATCGAAGGCGCGATCAACATCCCGCACGGCAAGATGACCGAACGCCGCATGGCCGAATATCCCGCCGGTAAAACCTTTGTGGTTTATTGCGCCGGTCCGCATTGCAATGGTGCCAACAAGGCCGCCTGTCGGCTGGCCGCCCTTGGTCTGCCGGTGAAGCTGATGATTGGTGGTGTGACCGGCTGGATCGACGAGGGGTTCAGCCTGACGGAACCGGATGCCTGATTTGACGGTAACCACCGCCCGCCAATATGGGCTGACAGGATCGCTGCCTGTCGGCCCATCCTATTCTTTGCCACCGGATCGCACCAATGACGTCATCACCAGTGCCGTATGAAATCCGCACCGCCGTCCCGAATGATCTGCCCCGTCTGATTGACCTGATTGCCGATCACGCGGATTTTGAACGTCAGAAGGTCAATCGCGCCCATCTGGCCGAAAACCTGCCCCGATATCTGTTTGGCGCGGATGCCCGCCTGAGCGTGATGGTGGCGGGCAGGGGTGGGGAGCTGGTCGGCTATGGTGCGGCCAGTATCGAATTTTCAACATGGAAGGCCGCCTGCTTTCTGCATCTGGATTGTCTTTACCTTGCGCCGCAAAGCCGTGGGGCCGGGCTTGGCGCGCGGATGCTGGCCGCGTTTGAAAATCTCGCACGGCAACAAAACCTTGGCTGGATGGAATGGCAAACTCCCGACTGGAATATCGATGCTGCCCGGTTTTATGAACGCAATGGGGCACTGGCCCTGCCAAAGCTGCGCTTTGCGAAAACGCTGTCCCACATCCCTAGCCGGTGATCGATTTCTTTAACGCGGCCATCAAATCATCATGCAATGCCAAATGCCCCGGCAGGATCGGGCCATCATCGCCGGTCGGTGAAATACCGGGTTCAATCCTGTTCCGGGCAAGATCGGGCAACAGATTTTCGGTCAGTTCAACCAGTGTGATGGCGGTCGGGACATAGCCGGTTTGCGCGATCTCGTTCCATGCGTCGGCATGGTCATGGCTTGCGAAAAACGGGCAATATCGGGTGCCATCATTGCCGGGGCACAACAGCCAGCCCTTGTCATAAAGCCCCCAAACCCCTTCCCACGCGATCACGCTTTCAATGAAATCACGATAGCGCGCATCACGGGCATTGATGTTGTCTGATCCGGCACTGCTCATGACATCGGGGGTGGTTGCTGCCAGAAATTCCTGGGCGCGATATCCTTGCCCGATATGCCGCGCGTGACAAACCGTTGGGCGCGCATGCGATCCGACCAGTGATCCGCCGAAAGCCCGGCCTTGCGTTTCAATTGTGCCACGAAATCCGCCGGATCGGGCAATTGCTCCCAGACTTGTGGCAGGAACAAGCCACGATGATTGCCATCCGACAGGATGATGCCATCTTCATGGGGTGTCAGTTTCGCGATCAGATCGGCCTCGTTTTCAAACGGAAAATCACGCGGCGGGGAGAGGACCGAGATCGATAATTCCAGATCGTCATTCAATTCATCCTGGCGAAGGGCTGGAAAACGCGGGTCGCCAAACCCGGCCTTGAAGGCATTTTCACACAGATCCGTCGCCAGATCACGATACGCCATCACCGATCCGATACAGCCCCGAAGCTGGCCAGATTTCTTTAATGTCACAAAGCATGCACCCGGTTGCAGAAGTTCGGGCGAAACCGATGCCGGATCAATGCGAAGCGGCCCGCCATGCTTGATCCCGTGCCAGATCGATTGCCGTGCAAGGTCGATCATCGTCGCCCCGTGATCGGCCAGAAGCTTTTCGGTCATGCCGACAAAGCCGCCTGATGATTTGTTCGTCTTTTCATCCTCGCGCATATCCGCTGACCCCGCATAAACCGCCCACGAGCCATAGCCGACCACGCGCGATTTATCGCCCGTGATATCGCCGGAATTGCACATGCCTAGTGTCCTGATCCGCATGCCGCGCTTGCGGGCCGACATCAACATGCCCGCAACCGGCAACGCGCCGCACGCATCCCCGCTTGTGATGCTTTCGGCGTCAAACCGTTCGATCATTGCACGCGTATTGTCGTCGATGCGTTTGGCGGTATCGTAATCATGAAAATGCGACAGGTCCGATGAAATCACGATCAGGGTTTCCGGCCCGCCCCAAAGGGCCTCGATCACCTCATGCACCTGCCGTGCAGAACACCGGCTGACCAGCAGCGGCACAATGCCGATATCGGCATCTTCGCCAAACAATCGCTGGATAAACGGCAATTCGATCTCAAGCCCGTGTTCCAGCCGGTGCGCCTCGTCCAGAACCTGCACCTGCGGCCATGCAAGGGCGGCCTGCAACCCGGCAAGGTCGCAGCGCACATCGCCAATCGGTGTGGCAAACCCATCCGCCTTGGCAATCGCAATCCCCTGAAACGCCATGCGATGCGCCGGGCCGATGATCACGATCCGTTTGACCGTGCCCTTTAACGCCCGAACCGTGGCAAAACCCAAACCGGCAATCGCCCCTGAAAACATCAGCCCGGCATGGGGCACAATAATCACCTTGGGGATTGGCGTATCATTCTCCGTCTGGCCCTCGACCGCGGCATGGATCAACCCGTCAATCTCGCTGCGCAACATATCGGGTGCTGCGGGATAAAACGTTCCGGCAATGGCGGGCGGGCGGATAATCGTCATGACGCTTCCAATGATGAGCTTCCTTTGAAAAAGATAGCGATCAGGACTACATATTGAAAGGACAAGCTAACAATCGTGAAGTCCCGTCAGGGTCCAAAACGCCATGAATGTCACGACCCCGCAAATCGATAGCGTTCCCGGCCGATACTGGCATCATCTTGAGGATGGTCGTATCCAGTGTGATGTCTGCCCGCGCTTTTGCAAGCTGAAGGACGGGCAACGGGGCTTGTGTTTTGTTCGCGCGCGCGAAGGCGATCAGGTGGTTTTGACCACATGGGGCCGGTCATCGGGCTTTTGCATTGATCCGATCGAGAAAAAGCCGTTAAACCATTTCCTGCCCGGCACCCCGATCCTGTCTTTTGGCACGGCGGGCTGTAACCTGACCTGCAAGTTCTGCCAGAATTACGAGATTTCCAAGGCGCGTGAAATGGACAGGCTGGGATCGCTTGCGACGCCTGAAATGATTGCCAGAACGGCAAAGGAATATGGCTGTTCGGCAGTCGCCTTTACCTATAACGATCCGGTGATTTTTCTGGAATATGCGGTGGATGTGGCGCAGGCCTGCCGCGAAGCCGGCATTCGCACTGTTGCCGTGACGGCGGGTTATATCGGGGACAAAGCCCGCGAGGAATTCTTCCGCCATATGGACGCGGCCAATGTGGATCTTAAGGGCTTTACCGAGGATTTCTATCACAAGCTTTGTTCCGCCCATCTGGCCGATGTTCTGGAAACCCTGAAATACCTTAAACATGAAACCGGTGTGTGGTTTGAACTGACCAATCTGGTGATCCCGGGCGAGAATGACAGCGACGCGGAATTTGATGAAATGACGTCATGGGTACATGATGAACTTGGCCCCGATGTGCCAATGCATTTCACCGCCTTTCATCCCGACTGGAAAATGATGGATCATCCGCGCACCCCGCCCGCGACCCTGATCCGGGCGCGCGAGATCGCGATGAAAAACGGCATTCGGTATGCTTATGTCGGCAATGTCCATGACAAGGCGGGATCAAGCACCTTTTGCCATCATTGCGGGCATATCCTGATCGGGCGGGACTGGTATCAGTTATCGGACTGGAACCTTGATGCGCATGGGGCCTGCACCCATTGCGGCACCCATTGCGCAGGTGTGTTCCAACCACGCCCCGGCACTTGGGGGCCAAAGCGCCAGCCGGTGCGTCTGGCCGTGCCAACTGCGGGTTCGGCACCACCATCCTGATGGTGTTTTTGCTTCCATTTCGGGCAAAGCAGGCTAAATTGCCGCCAGTTTCGTTTGGACCCAACATCACCCCATGAAAATCCGCAAAGCCAGTACCTCTGACGTCAGTGCCATTTTCGCCATCCGAAGCCGGGTGCGCGAAAACCATCTGTCCGTCGATCAACTGGCCGAACGCGGCATCACCAGGGCCGCCTTTGGCAAATGGATTGCCGATGGCTATGGCATGTGGGTGGCCGATCTGGATGGCGCGGCGGCGGGCTTTGCCATTGCCATCCCGCACGAGGCAACATTATGGGCGCTGTTTGTTGATCCCGATTTCGAAGGTCGCGGGGTGGGGCGCGCACTTTTGCGTGTGGCCGAGGAATGGCTGTTTGCAAAAGGTTGCAACGATATATCGCTGACCACCGATGCCGATCCCAAAATCCGCGCGCATGGCTTTTACGAGAGTCACGGCTGGCACTGCACCGGCGATGCGGATAAGGGGCAGGTCGAATACATCAAATCCAACCCGACCCTGTCGCTGTTTGATTTTGGATAGGCGACAAATCCGATCAGTCGTTTGGCGAAACGGGTGTTTCGCGCCTTAAAATTCCAAGTGCTGTATCAACCACCGGCGGCCTGCGGTCATGGGCATAAAGGCCATATTGTACCGTCACGGTATGGGGCACGCCCGCAGGTGGTTTGAACAGCCGCATGGTGGCGGGTCGGATCGCATCGGCGGGCAACAACCCGACACCAATGCCATTTTCAACCGCAGCCTGAAGGGCCGTGATGCTTTGGCTGGTCATTGTCATGCGATGATCAATGCCCGCCGCCACCAGACTTTCCACCATGCGCCGCCGCCAAGGGCAGCTTGACGGAAAGGCGACAAGGTCAAGCGCGCGGGAGAAGTCCATGTCATGATCCCTGGCGCAAACCCAGTGCATCTCGACATTCCAGACCGTTTGCGCATCCGCCGTGGTCACCGACGTTGGCACAATCATCAAATCAAGCCCGTGTTCATCCCAAAGCTGCCCCAGACCAACGCTGCTTTGCACCGTGATATCAAGCCGGATGTCGGGATGGGCACGATGCAACCGGCCAAGGGCAGCCGGCAGGGCAGCCGTTGCGACTTCCTCGGCCAGACCGATGCGGACATTGCCGCTGATTTCTGTCTGGCGCACGCGGGCATGGGCTTCTTCGTTAAGGGCAAGAATGCGCGTGGCATAACCCAGAAACAATTCCCCCTCTGCCGTCGGAATAACACCGCGCCCGGTCCGCTGTAACAAGGGCCGTTCCAGAAGGTTTTCAAGGCGCTTGATCTGCATGCTTAGCGCGGATTGGGTGCGCCCGGTCTGGGTTGCAACACGGCTCATGCTGCCTTGCTGGCAAACCGCGACGAAGGCGCGCAAAAGATCAGGACTGATTTGATCAGATATCATGATACTTGAACTCTGTTATCATCACTATCAGTCTACAGTGATATCGTTGATCGCGCTATATCCCTTTCATGCAAGCCATTCGGGCCCACCCGGGCCCGTGACATGAAGGGAATACCCGATGAAAGCCATTCGATTTCACCGGCATGGCGGGCCGGACGTCCTGCAATATGAAAATATCGAAATCCGCCAACCCGGCCCGGGCGAAATCCGGGTCCGTAATCATGCTATCGGTGTTAACTTTATCGATATCTATATGCGGACTGGTGCCTATCCCGTCCCCGAATTACCATTCATACCGGGCAAGGAAGGCGCGGGAGAGGTTGTTGCGCTGGGTGATGGCGTCGATGAATTTGCCATCGGGGATCGGGTTGCCTATGTCGAGGCGCCCGGTGCCTATGGCGCGGAACACAATGTTCCCGCCCGCGTTGCCGTGCATCTGCCTGATGCCATATCGTATGAAATGGCGGCATCCATGATGCTTAAGGGGCTGACCGCGCAATATCTGTTGCGCCGGACCTATCTGGTCAAACCCGGTGATACTGTCCTGATCCATGCTGCCGCTGGCGGGGTGGGGCAGATCGCCACCCAGTGGGCGAAGCATCTGGGAGCAACTGTGATCGGCACGGTTGGCTCAAGTCAAAAGGCGGAGCTTGCGCACCAGAACGGTTGCGATCACGTGATTGACTACACGACCGAGGATTTCGTGGCACGTGTGCAGGAGATTACCAAGGGACGCGGATGCGACGTTGTTTATGACGGGATTGGCAAGGCGACATTTCCCGCATCGCTCGATTGCCTACGCCCGTTTGGTTATTTCGTCAGTTTCGGCACTGCGTCCGGCCCGATCCCGCCATTTGATATCATGATCCTGGCCGCCAAAGGATCCCTGTTTACCACCTGGCCGTTGCTGCCGACCCATATCGCAAGGCGCGAGGACCTGATTGAAATGAGCCGGGACCTGTTTGACGTCATCGCCAGCGGGGCTGTGAAAATACCAGCACCAAACCGTCTGAAACTGGCCGATGCTGCTATGGCACATCATCGTCTTGAAATGCGGCAAACCACCGGGGCGACGATCCTGTTGCCTTGAAAACGAAAAAGCGGGGCTTGATGCCCCGCTTTTGTCCTTACTTCACCGGAATGCCGCGTGTCTTTTTCTGGCTTGGTCCCAGCAGGATCGGCGCATAACCGATCAGAAATGCCAGCCACCCGCCAAGCCAGCATAAAGTCGCCGCCGCCAGCACCGGAAGGTAAGCATCCGGGAACTGCCCGACCGAGAGCCGCAGTACGGTTGAAATCCACACAAGCCCGAACGCGGCATTCAGGGCAGGGCTTGCGCGCAATTCCCGCCCGGTATGGCCAAGGGCGGCCCGCCCGCCAATCGCGATGATCATGCAGGCCATCGCCCCGCCGGTAAGCCCGTGCAGGGCATCACGCGGCGCAATCACATCCGGCCAGATATGGGCAATGCCAAACAATGCCAACCCGGCCGGTACCCAGAAATAGGCGAAATGCAACATCGCCACCAACGGATCACGCAGCGTCAGATGTCCGCGCCAGCGCACCATGCGAACCCCCTGTAGGGTGGCCGTCATCAGCAACGCAGCGCCAAAGATGGTGCCATCCGTATCCACCATCCCGATCACGATGGTGATGGCAAGGGAGGCAAGGCAGGCACCGTCAAAACGCGAAAACATCACCGGCATCGCGGCATCCGGCTGTTCGCGTTGCAGCCAGTTGCGTGTAAAGGCCGGAATGATCCGCCCGCCAATCAGGGCAATCAGAAGCACAATCAGCAAAATCGCACTTTGGTAAATCACCATCGCATCAAACGCGATCAGGCCAAGTGCGCTTGCGATAAACACCCCGTCAAAGGCGGTAATAAGCCCAAGAATACCGAGGATCTTAAGGTTGCGGTAATTTCGCCCCAGCACAAGCTCCCGCCCGGCAATCACGATAAGGGCGATGAAATAGCCAAGGCCGCCGATGATGGTCAGGGCTGGGGCCAATGTCTCGCCAAAGCCGATTGCCAACCGGGCGATGAGCCAGCACGCGGCAAGCACCATCAGCAATCCGCCCGAAACCCCCGGCCGCCCCGTCCAGTTGGCGATCGCGGTTAGCAGGAACCCGCCAATCGCCGCCCCGCCAAAACCGAAAATCATTTCATGCCCGTGCCAAAGCGACGGCGTACCAAGCGACGGTGTCGCCACCCCATGCGCCATCCCCGCCACCCACCAGATCACGGCCACCACCGCAATCAGCCCGGCAAACAGAAACATCGGGCGAAACGCGCCGCTCCAGAATGGATGTGGTACGGCGATAGGTTCGGAGATCGAGATCGGCGTGGTTTTGGCATTCATCATGGCACCAAGGCAAAGGTTTGAATGCGTCATAATAGCGTCCCGCCATTCCGCCGCCTTGACATCGCGCAATTCGTGAAAAATGTCGGGGCGACTGTCTTCTCTTTGCAATATCGGTAAAATCCCGCAGGTTTTTGAGCAATAAGCCTTTTCTTCGCCATTTAACGCGCTAGATTAGGGAAAGCATTCCAGCATCGGCGGGCTTGCCGGTGCAGACCCCACACATGCCCGAAACATGACAGGAGCCTTTTTTCATGAAGATCACGTTTTCTGATCTCGCCATCCCGACCTCGGGCGCTGTGATCGCCTTTGCCACCGATGGCGGCGATCTGATGCCAAGTGCCGTGGCGCTGGACGAAGCAACCGGCGGGGCACTTGCCAAGGCGATCAAGGGATCGACCTTCAAGGGGAAGGCGGGGCAAAGCCTGCAGCTTCTGGCACCGGCCAATACCGATCTTTCGCGCATCATCGTGTTCGGGATTGGCAAGGAAGCCGAATTTGACGTGATCGCGGCCCAAAAGCTTGGTGGTAATGTCACCGTGCGTGCGCTTTCGACCGGCGAAAAAGACGTCACCGTCCTGTTTGACATGGAAGGCATGGCCTGTGATTTCGCCACCGGTGCGATGCTGCGCGATTATCGTTTCGATAAATACCGCACCACCGAAACCAAGGAAGACAAACCGGTCCTGAAATCCATCGCGATTGCCTCGCGTGATCACAAGGACGCGAAAAAACAGTTCGACAGTGCCAAAAAGGTCGTCGAAGGCGTCTTCTTCACCCGCGATCTGGTATCCGAACCGGCGAACGTGCTTTATCCCGAAAGCTTCATGAAAGAAGTCAGTGCGCTTGAAAAGCTCGGTATCGAGATTGACGTGCTTGACGAAAAGGAAATGAAAAAGCTTGGCATGGGCGCGCTTCTGGGCGTGGCGCAGGGTTCGGCGCACAAGCCTTATATGGTTGTCATGCGCTGGAACGGTGGCAAGAAAAAGGACGCACCAGTCGCGTTTGTCGGCAAGGGTGTGACATTCGATACCGGCGGCATTTCGATCAAACCGGCTGCCGGCATGGAAGACATGAAATTCGATATGGGCGGCGCCGGTGTGGTTTCCGGCCTGATGAAGGCTTTGGCCGGGCGCAAGGCGAAAGCCAACGTGATCGGCGTGATCGGCCTTGTTGAAAATATGCCATCCAGCACGGCACAGCGTCCGGGCGATGTTGTGACCTCGATGTCGGGCCAGACCATCGAAGTCATCAATACCGATGCCGAAGGCCGCCTTGTTCTGTGTGATGCCCTGACCTATGTGCAGGAAAAATACGATCCGAAACTGATCGTTGATCTGGCGACGCTTACCGGTGCGATCATCATTGCCCTTGGTCATGAAAATGCCGGGCTGTTTTCCAACAATGATGAATTGTCCGCCCAGATCACCAATGCCGGTCTTGCGGTCAATGAAACCGTCTGGCGCCTGCCGCTGTCGAAGGCCTATGACAGCCAGCTTAAATCCGACATTGCCGATATGAAAAACGTCGGCGGTCGTCCGGCCGGTTCCATCACGGCGGCCCAGTTCCTGCAACGCTTCATCACCAAGGATCGCCCGTGGGCGCATCTTGATATCGCCGCCATGGCCTGGGCGACGAAGGATAGCGAAGTCACGCCAAAAGGCGGCACCGGCTATGGTGTGCGTCTGCTTGATCGCTTTGTTGCGGACAATCACGAAGCCTGATTTCACGGCGGTTTGACCACAAACTTGCGGGGCAGGGTGATGATCACCTTGCCCCGTTTTCATGTTCGCGATAGAAATCGACCATGGCTGACATCTGGTTCTATCATCTGACCGCGTCTCCGCTGGAACGTGCATTGCCGACCCTGCTGTCCAAGACGTTGGAGCGGGAAAAACGTGCTGTCGTCATGACCGGAACCGAGGAAAGGATCGAGGCGCTCAAGACCCTGCTTTGGACCTATGACGCCGCAAGCTGGATGCCCCATGGATCGAAATCCGATGGTGACCCGGAAATGCAGCCGGTCTGGCTGACATCTGATGATGAAAATCCCAACGGCGCACAATTCCTGTTCTTGACCGACCGGGCCATCAGCGAAAAGATCGCCGATTACGAACGCGTCATCATGCTGTTTGACGACCGCGATCATGAGGCGGTGGCCGAGGCACGTACCCGTTGGAAAGACTGGAAAGACGCCGGGCACAAGCTGTCTTACTGGCAGCAGACCCCGCAAGGCGCGTGGGAAAAAAAGGCCGAAAGCTGATCGGCTTTTACTATGCTTACGGCGTGCCCGTCCCCGATGTCACATCCTCAAACAGGATTTCCACCAGCGCCTTGGTGACGTCATTCTGGCTTAGTTTCCCGTCCGCCATTTCATTGATTGCCGGGAAACTGTCCGCCGACAGGGCAAACAGCTTTGTCTGGATTTCAGATGCCCGCACCGGCCAGTCCGGATCGATTTGCGCCAACCCCAACAACATCGCACGCGCCATCTGATCGGCATTCCCGCTTTTGATCGCGTCCTGTACCTGCGGGATTTGCTTGGCCTCGGACACGGCAACGTCAAGTGTTGCTAGAAGGTCGGCCAGTGCCTTTGCCTGAATCTGAATATCCGTCACCGGATAATTCTGTTCGATGTCACGCAATGGGGCGACGGCGGCCGATGTGCCGTAACTCGACAGATAGGCAATCGCCCCGCCCAACTGCCAGCTTTCCCAGTTCTTCCAACTTCCCTTGCCAAGATCTTCGATCATCGGCGTAGCGATGGTGCCCTGATAACGGCAAAAGATTTGACTGACCTCGTTTGGGGTTGGTTTGGCGGCAACATCTTGCGCCCGGTCTGAGACCAGCGTGGTGATGTCGGTCAGGGCCTGTTGATAATCGGTTTGCGCCGTCATCATTCTTCTCCTTGCAAATCATTGACAGCATCAACCGTCAAGCGCCGTCCACCAGTTGTTAAAGCGTGCATTTCCAAAGGCTACCTGACCATTAAAAGGCGCGCGCGTTTCATTGGTGCCGCAATGAATTTCGCCATGATGGGCGTGATAGTAATCCCAATCGTCGATAAAATCGCAAGCAAGGCCGTTACCAATGGCTACGATTTTTTGCTCAAGATCTCGTTCGAACAGGTCATAACCATTATTGGCTACTGTATTATCGACAACCCAAGGTCCAAATGGCTTGGGAATAAATAAATGATCATTGCCGGAAAACAGATTGGGCATGTCGCCCGTTAGGGCAGAGCAGCGAAATCCGCTGTTCCTGCCGGGATAGATATTGAAACCACCATCGGCACCCGTCCAGATACTGATTTTGTCAGTTAGTCCAAATGCACCATCAATACGGGTTTCGGGGATGAAGATCACCGGAACTTTGATGATGTCGGCATTGCTAAGGTCAAAGGCGCTTTTCATCTTATCGACATTGTCGGTGATGACTTTTTCTACACCGTCAATATTCCATGTTCTGAGTTGCTGATAGCTGTAGGCGTTGGCCTCCATGACCGGAATGCCCCAATACATCGGGACAACACCATTACCAAGAAAGTCGGTGATGGTAGCCGATGCATCGGCTGTTCCAGGGGCAGGCAATCCGGCAAAATTTGCTGTGGCGTTACCCGGTGAATGTGGAGGACGGGCAAGCAATGTGGCATTGCCATGTGCGACTTGATTGTCGCGCATGATCTGATAGGCGGTTGCTGGGCTTGCAACCAAAAGCTTCCATCTTTTGTAAGGATTTCCCGGATTGTTGGCTTTCACGAATGTCATCATCTCATCGACATGGCCGACCCTTAGCCAATCGACATTAAGGACGATTGGGGCTTGCATGTTTTGTGCGGCAAGAAACTGACGGCTGCTGTTATCAAGGGTGCTTTCGCGATGGTGGCCGTAATAAATGCGCCCGAAACGGTAATCGGTTGTGCCGATCAAATGGGATTTCCGTACGGGAGGTGTGACGCTGATATTGCCGCCGGAATTACCATCATTGATGGCATCGGCGGTGCCAACGGCAGGGTAAAACACGCCGATATCGTGATTCAGCAATGTTTGATAGACCCAGTTTTGCAGGTGGTGCCAGCGATGGGCTTTCATAAAGACGTCTTGGCGTTCTATGCCCCCGCCATTGCCAGGCCAGGAACTGTAACCCGATACCATGGTATCGCGTAGCCATTGATCCGATGCTGCTGTTGGCAATCCAGGTTTGCCTGCTGCTGTAAAGTTGTTCCATGCATTGCCGTTGAGATAAGGGACATTGGTTTGGGGGGCGATTGCCGGTGTAGCGGCTGTCAGTGGATATGGTGTGTTTTCTGCTGCTGCCGCAGCAGCCAAGCTCTGAAGGAAA
This sequence comes from Thalassospira sp. A3_1, assembly GCF_017744215.1. Lineage (NCBI taxonomy): Bacteria > Pseudomonadati > Pseudomonadota > Alphaproteobacteria > Rhodospirillales > Thalassospiraceae > Thalassospira > Thalassospira sp. A3_1. The sequence goes on from NZ_JAGHQQ010000002.1 coordinate 1,160,317, forward strand.
TCATCGTCGTTGGAATGTTCGACATAGATGCGAGTCACTGTCTGTTGGTGATGGTTCGCGATCCAGCGTGCGGCAATTACGTGCTCGATGAAAAAATATGCAGGAATGTCCGGGCCGCTGACTTCGGGCTGAATACCTAAAAGGCTGATAATGGCGCGACCGCTCTCAAAACCCTGACCTGCAAAACGCACAGCTTCGATCCCATAGGTCTGTTCTGCGCCGACAGTGGCTATATCTTGTGGAATCTCGGTCGCGACGGTTTCCGGGCCAAGAACTTCGACACTGTTATTGGCAATACCGTCAAATATGCGGAAATGGCGGTTGGCCGCTGCCTCGCCGGCTACGGCTGGGCTGATCCTGAGGCGCAGAGCCCATCCGGGTGGAACGATCGCCGGCGGGCCGAATGATTGCTGGATGATTTTCAGGTGCGCTATGCCGCTATCAAGGTCGTTATCGCCATTGACGTGATTGTCCTGATTGTCGGTATAGCCCGCACCGGTATTGCCACCATCTTGATTGCAATTAACCGGAATGATGGCGCCGGTGCCATTGGGGCCAAACCGGATATTTTCCGGTGTTCTGTGTCCCTGGCGGCCGATTGCGATATCGACGGTTCCGTCGCGGTTCCGGTCGCTGTGCAGGCTATAGAATATCACACTGAGGTTTTTGGCGTTGGTTGCATTGCCTGCAACGTTGATATTGGCTTCGTTGATTGGCGCAAAACCTGCGCCCGTAACTTTTAAATCCCAAGTGCCATTGGCGATGGCAAAGGTATGTGTTTTGGTTCGTGCCTGCGGTGTGAAGGTAAGTTCGCGCGCTTGTTGGGGATGATTCGCCGAGGTAAAAGAGATTCTGACGCGGTTGAATGGGTAATTTCCATCGGGGGCAGTAAGCTGGACGGTGTAATTTGCCATGACGTCCTCAGCGGCTGGTAGGGGCGGGTGATGGGCTGTCATTCATTGCATCGGCCAACAGAAGCCGTGCCTGAAGCGCGTTGTTCAGAATGGCAATCCGGTCATCGATGGTGCCAAGCCCGGTATCTTTCAGGATCGCACTGGCCCACGGCTGGTTGCTGATATCCGGGCCGCCGGTGAATTGCACGGTGGCGTAATCGGTAATCCCGTCCGGCGTTTTGACGCCAAGCTTGATGGCCGCATCCCCGGCCGCCTTGCTGGCGACCGCCAGGCTGTCGGCGTCATATCCGCTAACCGCATCGGGGATGGTGATCTGCAAATAACCGGGAAGCGACGCGATCACATCATCAAGCGACGGCACAGGTGATGGGCTGGGGCCGGGCGAGGGTGTTGGCGTTGGTGTGGGGTGCGGTTTGGGACCGCAGGGCGATGTCGGCAGGGCAGAAACCGCCTGTGATTCCTGCATCATCAGTTTCGCAACCTCATCGGCAAAGCGTTTCTCGGCCTGAAGGCGGCTGGCAGCGCTCGCATCGAATTTCTGTTTGCTCATGATGCTCAGCGTCTTGAGGCGTTCGGCATCCTGCGCGCCAAATGCCGCGAGAAGATTGCCAACCTGCGGGGCGCCATCGGCAATGCGTTGCGACAATGCCTTGGCATCCTTGCCGCTGCCTGCTGCAATCAAGGTATCGCCATCGCGCGCAAGGCTCTGGTCATTGCTGATCTGCGCATTCAGGCTTTCAAGCTGCTTGGCGGTGCGAATGTCGATCTTGCTGCCGGTGATGGTGACACTGGTCGGGTATTGCGCCAGTGTTCGGGCAAGGTCGCTGATCCTGTCGGCATAAGCCATTTGTCCGGTCCCGCTTTGGTGAAGACGTCCTATGACGCGGGCAGGCGTGGTTTGTGACGGGCGGGGTTAATACAAATATTCCCTGTTGATTATTTCGATCTCATGCAAGCCATGCGTAAATTGCATGCGCATCGGGATTGATGAACGGCGTTCGGTTCGCTATACATGTCATATCGAACGCGCCGATTTGCTCCTCAGCTTGCGGGCGCGATAAAAATGCGGCTAAAGCGAGAGGGCGTGCACGCTCCGACATGTACGACCGCCTCGGGAATAGCCGCGGCGGTTTTTTTATGTTCGGAAAAGGTTGGGATCCATGATCAGGCTCTCGAACGTCCAGAAGACTTACCCCGCACGGCGCGGAAGCCCGGCGCATACCGCGCTGCACGGCATCAATCTTGATATCGCAGCCGGTGAAATCGTTGGGGTTATTGGCAGGTCTGGTGCGGGAAAATCCACACTTATTCGCTGCATCAATCTGCTTGAAGTCCCGACAGCGGGCAGTGTCATTGTTGATGGCACCGATGTGACGCAACTGGCAAAACGCGATCTGCCGCTGTTTCGCCGCCAGCTTGGCATGGTGTTCCAGCATTTCAATCTGCTGTCATCACGCACGGTTTACGACAATATCGCCCTGCCGCTTGAACTGGCCGGGGCCAGCAAGGCGGAAATTGCCGCGGCGGTTGATCCGTTGCTGCCGCTGGTCGGGCTTGAAGACAAACGTGACCGTTATCCCGCCGAACTTTCCGGCGGGCAGAAACAGCGCGTTGGCATTGCGCGTGCGCTTTCAAGCAATCCCAAGGTCGTTCTGTGTGACGAGGTCACATCCGCCCTTGATCCGGAAACCACCCGCCAGATTCTCAGCCTGCTGCGTGACATCAACAAACGCCTTGGCCTGACCATGGTGGTGATCACCCATGAAATGGCCGTGGTCAAACAGCTTTGTGACCGCGTGGCGGTCATGGATGGCGGCGTGATTGTCGAGGAAGGCAAGGTTGACGCGATTTTTGCCAATCCGACCCACGCCACGACGCAATCGCTTCTGGCCGATGAATTCCTTGATTACCCGGCGCGGCCGAATGCGGCTGCGAACGCGAATGCCGGGCAGGAGGCTTAATCATGTTTGCAACACTTGCACCGATCCTGCTTCAGGCAACGCTTGAAACCTTTTCGATGGTGATTTCGGCCCTTGTGCTGGGCACGACATTCGGCTTGCCGATCGGGGTGATCCTGGCGACATCCGGGCGTGGCGAACTGTTCGAAGCCCCGCTGTTCCAGAAAATCATTGGTCCGATCGTCAATGCGACCCGGTCCGTCCCCTTCATCATCCTGGCCGTGGCGATCATTCCATTCACCCGTCTGGTGGCGGGGACCTCCATCGGTACGGCAGCGGCGATTGTGCCCCTCACAGTGGCGGCCATTCCGTTCATCGCACGCATCATCGAAGGGGCTATCCGCGAGGTTGATGGCGGCCTTGTCGAAGCTGCCCAGGCCATGGGCGCGCGCCCGTTCCAGGTGGTGACCAAGGTGCTGCTGCCCGAAGCATTGCCGGGCATCATTCACGGCCTGACCTTAACCGCGGTCACCCTGATCGGTTATTCGGCGATGGTCGGTGCGGTCGGTGCTGGTGGGCTTGGCGATCTTGGCATTCGTTATGGTTATCAGCGTTTCCGCCCCGATGTGATGGCGGCGGTTGTCATCACCCTGATTGTGGTGGTGCAGATGGTGCAAAGCCTGGGCGACTGGCTGGCGCGCAAGGCCGATAAACGCAATATCTGATCACTGTTTTTGTTTCTTCATCTTCTTTGAATTCCCGCAAAACACCACAGTAAACAAGGAGTTTTACCATGCGGTTTCTGCTTAAACTGACGGCTGCTGCCGTTCTGGCCGCCGCCCTGACCGGTCAGGCGCTGGCGAACGAGAAAATCAAGATCGGCGTTACCCCCGGTGCGCACGAAGAAGTCATGGAACAGGTCGTCAAAGTCGCGGCCGAAAAGGGCCTTGATATCGAAATCATCAGCTTCTCGGATTATGTCATTCCGAACCAGGCGCTTGATGATGGCGACCTGCAGGCCAACAGCTTCCAGCACAAGCCTTACCTTGATAACCAGATCAAGGATCGTGGTTATGACCTTTCGGTGGTCGGCTATAACATCCTGACCCCGATGGGCATCTATTCCGACAAGATCAAGGATCTGAGCGAGCTTAAAGATGGTGCCGAAGTCGGCATTCCGAACGATCCGACCAATGGCGGTCGTGCGCTTCTGGTGCTGCAGTCCGAAGGCCTGATCAAGGTCGATCCGGCTGCCGGTCTGTCGGTCAGCCCGCTTGACGTGATTGAAAATCCGAAAAACATCAAATTCGTCGAACTTGATGCGGCCCAGCTTCCGCGTTCGCTTGCCGATCTGGATGCCTCGGCGATCAACACCAACTACGCGCTTGAAGCCGGTCTTAACCCGATCAAGGATTCAATCGCGATTGAAGGCAATGACAGCCCGTATGCCAACGTGATCGTCACCCGCACCCAGGACAAAGACGCACCGTGGGTCAAAACGCTGGTTGAGTCCTATCACGATGATTCGATCCGTGAATTCATCGAAACCAAATATGAAGGCTCGGTCCTGCCGGTTTTCAAAATTTCTGAATAATCGCAGCGATTATTCAAAACAAGTAAAGCCCGCGCCTGAAACAGAGCGCGGGCTTTTTTGTGTGGGCATATACCGATTGCTTTACGGCTAATCCCTGCTAGTGACAGCAGGAATGCACCGGTTTGTAATCCTCGTACTGATCATGCAGCTTGACCCAGTCCATGACCCCGTCCTCGTTGCGGCCAAAGGGTGTTATGTCGAGGAAGGCGTGAGCCCCGATCAGGGCATCACCGGCGCGGGCGTAACTGGAATAGGTATGGAAAATCTCGCCGGTTTCGGGATCGCGGACAAAGACGCTTTCGCCGTGAAGGTCTTCCATCTTGCCGGTATAGGGCGCGTAATTATAGGTCGCCTTGCCGGCTTTGACATCATCGGGGCGGAAGGACGCATCGAAATCGTAATTGAAGTCCGAACCCGCCGAGGAAACCCACGTGAAGTCCCAGCCCATGCGCTTTTTGAAATCCTGAAATTCCGCAAGCGGCGCCCGGGAAGCAGCAACCAGCGTCACGTCATGGTGTTGGAGATGCAGGTTGGCACCGTCAAAATGGTCGGCAAGGAACGAACAACCGACACAGCCCTCTTTCCAGCCCGGTCCAAACATGAAGTGATAGACAATAAGCTGGTTGCGGCCGTCAAACAGATCGGCCAGCGATTTTTCACCGTCCGGCGTGTCAAAGACATACTCCTTGTCGACCCGCACCCATGGCAGGGTCCGACGTTCCTCGCACAGGCGGTCATAGGCGCGCATGTGTGCCTTTTCCCGTTCCAGATGCGCCTTGCGGGCATCAAGCCATTCCGCGCGAGAGACGATTTCGGGGCGTTTCATCATATCCTCCTTGTTGATCGGGTGGCGGCGCTGATCAGAAGGCTATGCAAAGACAGTCGTGCCGGGGAAGGTCGGTGGGCAATTCAAACTTGTGTCGGGACCGATCGGATTTCTGACCGGTCCCGGCTTACATTCCCTTGCAGGCGTGTTTTTGCATCTCAGCGGCAGTGCCGGTTTTAAGATTGCAGTTGGCATAGACAAAATTGTCGCTACCGGCATCGGTGCGGCGTGACGCATCGGGTCTGCCGTGGTCCCAAATCGTGCGTTTAAGTGACCAGTCGACCTTTGCGGTGCCGCATTCGGTAGTCCATTCGGGGGAATTTTCCGACCCGTGACGTTCCGCCACGACTTCGGCCCCGAACCAGTCAGCCAGACGGGCAATGCGTTTATTGTCGCTGGCCGTAACGCCCATGATCGATGCAAGATCAAGCTCGCGGAAACCAAAGGCGATCATCATCGTGCTGGCCTCGATGGCGGCGCGGTAACGCCCCCAATGGCTCGGTGACAGCTCGATCCCGAAAATCGCGCTATCCACCGGCAGATCCTTGCCACGCAGGCCGACACATCCCAGAAGATCGCCGGACGATTTATCAAAAATCCCGACCTGGAAATTACGCCGCGGGCGTTCTTCCTGCCATGTCAGGAACCGGTCAAACAGCGCATTGCTGCTCGTACGGGTGCGGTCATTATCCGCGGTGCCGTAAAGGGCGCGATACCGTTCATCCATCTGATAGGCGACAAAGGCCGCCCGGTCCGAGGGCGCGAAATCGCGCAGGATGAAACGTTTGCTTTCAAGTCTTGGGGGGAGTTCCGGACTTCGCATTGTGACTACTCCACAGTTCCGGCGGCACAGGCTGCCTGTTTCAGGGCCGGGTCAAGCGCAGCATCGCTTTTTGCGCCTTCCGCCCCATCATCGTTATTTGTGTCACAACGGGCATCGCGCAACGCGATCAGGGTGCCAATGGCCGACAAAACCATCAAAATTGTGCAAATAATCGAAATAACCTGTAAGCCATCCGTAAAGGCGGCGCGTGCAAGTGGCAGAATGTCAGATGATATTGACGCCGGAAGATCGGAAAGCGCATTGACGGCTCCGCCCAATGTGCTGCGGATGGCATCCGCGGCCTCATCCCCGACGCCCGACGGCACCGCTTTGACCATCACATCGCGATAGATCGCGGTACCGACACTGCCCAGTATGGCAATGCCAAGCGCGCCGCCAAGTTCTGCACTGGTTTCGGACATCGCGGCTGCCGATCCGGCCCGATCCGAAGGTGCAGATGCGACAACCATATCCGTACAGATCATCGCAACCGGCGTAATCCCAAGCGAGAAGATCGTCGCACCCGCCACAAGCACATAAAGGCTGACAACACTGCCCGGCCAGGACAGCATGCCAAAGCCGATTGCCGTCAGGATCAGGGCACCGGTCATGACCTGCCCGGGTTTGAAGCGCCCCATCAGAACAGGCGCCCCCATCGAGCCGACAATTCCGGCGACGGTGGCGGGCAACATCGAAAGTCCGGCCTGAATGGGGGTAAGCCCGATGACCAGTTGCAAGGCCTGCGACAGGAACAGGAAATAGGCCATCCCGGCAAAGATCACGGCGGTCTGGATCACAATCGGCAAAGAGATGGTTTTCTGTTTAAGCAGATCAAGATCAAGCAGCGGATCGGCAAGCTTGCGCTGCCGGCGGATGAAAATCCATGCGCCAAGCAGGCCAAACACGAGTGCGGCAAACGCATCACTGCCAAAGCCATAGGCGGCAATGACCTTGACCCCGTAAATGATCGCCAGAACCGAGCTAAGCGACAGGGCAGCACTGAACAGGTCAAGCCGGCCAAAGCTTTCGGCCTTGTGTTCGGGCAGAAGGATCGGGGCAACAATCAGCAAAAGCACCATCACGGGCACATTGAGCAGGAAAACAGCCCCCCACCAGAAATAGCTGAGAACAAGCCCGCCCAGAAGCGGCCCGGCGGCGGTGCCGACCATAAAGGTCGTCATCCATGCGGCAATGGCAAAGGAACGTTCCTTGTCATTGTGGAACATGGATCGGATCAGCGACAGGGTGGAGGGCATCAATGTTGCCCCGGCAATACCCAGCACGCCACGGGCAAAGATCAGCATTTCCGGCGTATCGGAAAAGGCCGCCAGCACGGATGCCGCGCCAAAGCAGCCACCGCCGATCATCAATAGCTTGCGCCGTCCGATCCGGTCGCCAAGGGTGCCCATGGTGATCAGCGATCCGGCAATGAAAAAGCCATAGATATCGACAATCCAGAGCAACTGGTCGCTTGTCGGATTAAGGCTTGCGGTCAGATGCGGCACGGCAAGGTGCAGAACCGTCATATCCATCGCGATCAGAAGGCAGGGCAGGGCCAGAACCAGAAGGCCAATCCATTCGCGGCGGGTGGCCTTTTTATCGATGGCCGGTGACTTGGCGGGTGACTTGGCGGGTGACGCAAGGGGGGCATCGGGACGTGTCGGGGCGCTCATGTCTCGTGTTTCCTGTATTTCTTGTGGTGGCGCAGGCCGCGATAAATTGGGGCATCGCGGCGTTTATTCTGCGGTATTCATTCGGGGCGATGTTGCGACCTTAACCGTGGTTGAGGTCAAGACGGAAATCGGGGCAAAATCATTCCGAAGTGCAGCAGACTTCCAGCTTGTCGAGTGCGCTGCTCCATCCTTCCTGATGGCCATCACGCGCGCGCTCGTCAAAGAACTGCGTGTGATGGAGGATCAGAATGGTGGCCGCTCCGTGATCCTCGGCCATAAAGGTCAGGGTCACGTGCGACTTGCGTTCGGGCATGGTGATCCATTGCCAACTGAATGACAGCTTCGCATCGGGTTCCACCGCGTCATAGGTGCCGCTGACGTCGTGGATTTCACCCTCGGGGCCTGCTTCCTTGAACCGGATGCGAAATGTACCGCCGGTCCGGGCGTCGATGCTGGCATCGATCATCTCGCATCCCGCAGGTCCCCACCATCTGGCGAGTTTTTCGGGTTCAATCCATGCGGCGTAAACCTTTGCCGGTGGGGCGGCAATCCGGCGCCGGATCGTCAGGCTCGGTTTTTGACTTATCGTTTCAGACATACGTCTTTTCCCTAGTCCGTTATTTCGTCTTTTCCCCGTTCGGGGATGGTGTCTTCTTCTTCAAGGAACGCGGCAAGCTGGTCGAGTTTGTGCGACCAGAAACGCTGATAGCGGGCCAGCCATTCCATGGCGTGCTCCATCGGTTCGGCATTCAGGCGCACATTGACCGTGCGTCCGGTTTTTTGCCGCGCAATCAGCCCGGCATCGGACAGAACATCCAGATGTTTCATCACCGCAGGCAATGAAACGTGAAACGGTCGCGCCAGTTCACTGACCGACAGGTTTTCTTCCGTCTCCAGCCGCGCCAGCAGCGCACGGCGGGTTGGATCGGCAAGGGCGGCAAAGATGTCGTTCAGTTCGGCTTCTTGATACTTAACCATGAGGTTAAGTATTGATCAGGCCACACCGCCCTGTCAATCAAAAGTTGATCCCGGTTGTCGCCATGCCCTGCCACGCGGTCAGAAGGGCAACACCAATAAACAGCAAACCCGCCGTCCGCCCGATGAAAATCGTTGCCACAGGATTGCCAGTAATCAGGTTGCGGCTGGTCCCGGCCGCAAGGGCCAGCGCGCCATAAACCGCAAGCTGTACGGCGGCCGTCATGATGCCCATGACAAGCGCCTGCGACCAAAGCGGCCCGTAATGCGGGCGGATGAATTGCGGATAGACCGCGAAAATGAACAGATAGGCCTTGGGATTGAGCATGCAGGTGATCATGCCTTGACGAAACGCGATCCAAAGCGACGCATCCTTGGCCGCCCGGATGCGATCAACCGTGATGGCGCTGCGCAACAGCGTGATGCCGATCCAGACCATATAGGCCGCCCCGGCAAACAGCATGACATTCAAAAGCCAGGGCGCAATGGCCAGAAGGGCGCTGATGCCGATGGCACCCAGCAACGTGTGATACACCCCGCCCAGCATGATCCCGGCGGTGGCCGATAACCCGGCACGTTTGCCGCCAGTCAGGGAATTGGCAATAACGAAAAACATATCCATGCCGGGCACAATGATAATGCCCGACAGCAGAACAAAGAACAGCCAGAGATTTTCAGCATATGTCATGGGGCGTTCGTAATTTATCCGCCGAACGGCTTGATCGGCAGGGATAAACTAGCAGGGCGCTCCTGACAGGCTCATGTCAGGAAGGTGGAGGATGCTGTTGTTAGCCGCGTTTCAGACCAGATTGAGCGACATATGGAGATGGTTTATTTCTGGGATCGGATTGATCAGATAATACGACTAAATGCTTCTTGGCACGAGTAATCCCAACATAAAACAAACGGCGTGCTTCATCGAACTGCGCTTGATTTCTTGCGGTAAAATGAGGAATGTGGCCGTCGTTGGCGTGAATGATGGCGACAGCGTCGAATTCACGACCCTTTGAGTGATGAAGCGTAATCAATTTAATCGCATTTTCAGGATTTGCGAACAACCCAAGATCAGAGATTTGCAGGTTCTCAATATCAATATTTCTCGCGGTCATATCCGACCACATTTCTTGAACAGAGTTCTTGAGCATTTGTGCTGTTGTCGCATCAATCCATTCGTCTTTGGAGAGAATTTGGCCGACAATATCCGCGCTGGCCTCTAACCAATCCATGCCGTTAGGATACTGATCCGCTGTTTGTTTTGCAGCATATACCAGCTTGAGAGCGGTGCACCTGCCCGCATATGAGAAAACGTCGAATCGTGTTTGTCCCATGGCCTCGCTGACCAGTCTGAATATTGCTTTTTCCACGCCTAGAAGATGCATGAAATCATCGGATTCTGCGCTTGCACCGAGTTGCTCTGCAAGTGAGGCATATAGGCGCTTACGTTGATATGGGCGTGCGCCGGGACCAAAGACAGGTATACCATGATTTCTTAGATGTCGTGCCACGGGAACCAAATGTAACCACCAAGGCGCTAGAATTGCTGCACGACCTAGCGGGATTTGATGCTCTTCAAGTAGCGGTAAAAAACATCTCATAATTCCTTCCGCAGCCGAGGCAACTTGATGGTAAACCACGGACCCAGTGTAGTTTTCGGCTTCTCCTGCTGATTGCATAGGAGGATGTCGCGGAATTAATGTTTCTGCAGGTTGGATCACTTGAGGTGCACACCGAAAGTTGTGGCTCAATGCCAGATTTTCTTCGGCTTGAATATCAATAGCGAAGTTGTGGCCAAGATCGGGGCGTGCACCCGCAAACCCATTTATGGATTGATTCTCATCACCAACAAGAAAGAAACTGCACTGAGAGTGTTGATTGAGTTCTCTCAAAATCGCGACCTGAACGTCGGTCGTGTCTTGAAATTCGTCCACAAGCAGCCACGCAAATCTGCTTGAAAGGCCTTGAGCTATATATGGGTGATTTTGGAGAATTTGTAGGGAGTGATACAGGATCATCGAGAAATCGATGAAGCCACGGTAGCGCATAAGTTCCCAAAACCGAATGGCGTTGGCAGCACTGACGATTCCACCGTCAATACCTGCCCCCGCAGGCTCCCCGTTTACATCTATCCGGATCGAAGCGTAGTCATCAACGGTCCTAGGTTGAATACGACGGCCTATTTCATCTTCAACCGTTTGAACAAGATGTCCAAAGAGGCTCATTTCATTTGTTAGAATCTTGAATTTGCTGGGGAGTTCGGGAACAAGCCAGCAATAAGGCCTTAATATGAAGCGGAGGCAAAATGCATGGATGGTGGCAATCTCGCAACGTTCAAACAGTGTGTTTGACCCCACCTGTTTTACTCGTTCCTCAATCTCGTCCACAGCAGCGTTCGTATAGGTGATGCAAGCGATTGAACGCGGAGAGCCCTCTACTTGCTCGGCAAGTTGGAGGAGTTTGGCGATGATCACCCTAGTTTTCCCGCTGCCTGGACACGCTGATAATATGATATTTCCATCATGCTCAACTGCCCGCTTTTGCTCTGGAGTGAGGGATATCATGCTTTTAGCCAGTCAGTAGCCTTTTGGATGTAGACTGGCAGTTTGGTGCAGAGTGATGCATTTCTCGCAGCAACCTGAGCAAATCGTCCTTTTCCAAAGCGTTTTGCGGTTTTAAGCGTAAGGGTTCCAAGGTGCTCAATGAGGGCACGTTCATCATCCTCATCTAAGTCACCCTTTTGCATGGCCTCAAGCCCGGCTTCTAGTTCCTGTGTAATTTTCGGAGCTCCCAACTGACGAGTAGTTTCGATCAGCATCGGCAGGGTTTCCAGCATCACTAGTTCGTGTTCGAATGTCGTTGCACCAGCAAAGACTTCTACAAATTCTCCACGTAGCGCGGCCAAATCTGGAGCATCAATATCGATGTCAAACTCGTCACTAGCATCCGATGGTTTTAGATCACCGTCTGCGACAATAGCGCATTTTTTCTCGAGGTTACCGGTACTGAAAAGTGATGCGTAAACATCAAAATGAACACCGTGAATAGCAATTATAGAAATGCCTTCACGCTCCAGATTTCCTTTGTGTACTGCTTCATACAATGCCGGAATTAGGTAAAGTTCGGCTGCCCCTTCAACTAGCATGACCTTCCGGGCAAAAAGCAGGTTGCTTTTGGTTGAATCGAGGTATCGTTCGAGGTCGGAAACATCGTCTGGGGTCAAGTTGCTATTCGATGCCAAGTTGCTTGATGCAATTGAAGAATCTGCCCTTTTAGTCAAAGAAATTAGTGAACTAAACGGTGCGAGTGATGTGATTTGGGTACTGTGGCTACTTAGAAGTATTTGAACCCCTTTGGAACGAAGCGCGATTAGCAGAGAAGATTGAAGCTGCGGGTGCAGGTGGGCTTCAGGTTCTTCAAGCAAAACCAGTTGTCCTGCTGAGTTTCCGCGTTTCTTTCTTCGGTCAAGATACTCCATCAAAATTGCGATATAGAGGATATTGTTCATTCCGAGACCGTTTCTGCTTGGCTCGAAAGATTCCAAAGCTAAATCGGAAAGCAGAATTTTCAGGTTGCGAATAATTGCCTGAAAATTTGCAGCCGAAAGGCCTAGTGTTGAATCCATCTCGAATGCGGGGCCGGAGACACCTTTGAAAGACGTGTCTATTGAATTAGCGATTTCTGCGATGGTTTTCGATTGTTCAATTTTCTTGTTGGCGTCGTCCAGAATAGCAATAAGTGCATTCTGCTCTGTTTGATCAATTTCGCACGCTTCAATTAATCTTGTGAGAGGTGATGCCCTGTAATTCCTTAACTCGCCTTCAACATCGCGAAGAGCAGGCAAGTTGACGACCAAGAACGATTGCAAATCGGAAAAGCGGACTGTTTCGCCAACATCGTCGTTGTCCCAATCAATATCTGTAAGGTCTATTGCAGGATTGCCGCCACCTTTTAACTCCCAATGGTAATCCTCAAGAGTTAAATCACCATGCTTAATCTCTTTGTTCTGAAGCGCCTCTCGGATACTGAGACGTGGGCGGAATCTATAGAATATCCTAGCTGTGTCGGCAGCCGTTTTCCAAGTTGCAACCAAGGCTTCTTGATTTACTACTCCTTGGAAGCCAGTAAGCTCCACGCCAATCAGAACTTGGTTGGGACAAGAAATGTCGATGCTGGAATGAATATCTTCGCGAACAAGAGAACGATAAATAGATGGAAATGATACATCGAGACAGATTTGAACTGCGCGTAATAGCGCTGTTTTACCAGTGTTATTCTCACCGATAATGCAAGCGAGGTCGTTATCTACCTTGACATCAACACTCTTTAGCCCGCGATAGTTTTGAACGACTATTCTGGAGATTCTCATAATCCAGACTCCCGCTATACGTGACATTATCATAATATATATTAACGCAGGTTGTGCTGATATATGCAAGAAAGATAATGTGCGCCTTTTTATTGACGCAGCAACTTTTGATGAGATGCGTTCTCTGAGAAACAAGGAGGGAGCCGTAGTGATAAAGGGCAAACGGGTGTTTCGTCTTTGAGGCAATGACTTACAGCTTCAAACCCGGTAACCGGCAGGCCTGTCTGATCCAGTCGGTGAGTTGGGCTTCGTCGAGTTGATCATCCTCGTGGATATTGAGGTAGCGGATGCCTTCGACCTTGGAGGTAACCGGTGGCACCGGGGTCAGAGACGTGCCCTGCATGAAGGTAATCTGGACGTATTTTTTGTAGCAATACATCGCCAGAAACCAGCCGTCTTCCTTGCCATAAAGCGGCGTATTCCATTTGACGGCCTTGCGGACAGTGGGAAAGACCTGCTCGACAAGGGTGTCAATGCGCCGCCCGATCGCGCTTTTCCAATCAGGCATGGCGGCGATATAGGCCTGCACCGGTTCGTTGCCGTCACCCTTGGGGATTTGCGGGTTGGTGCTTGAAAGCAGCTTTAGCGCGCTGGCATTGCTCATGGGGACGGCCGTTTATTTCAGGTTGTTGTGGTGTGGTGGATTTATATATCCGGGCGATAGTGGCGTAAAGGGACGACGGCGGTTTTCAAATATCCGCCGTCGTCGTTTTCTCAACGCCTCAGACCTCGGCGAACATGACATTGTCCGGGGTCAGGTCGGCCTTTGCCGTATCCTCGACAATCACGCCAAAGGTCCAGGGATCGCCATTGCTGAAATCGATGTAAAGATCGCCGCCATCGGTTTCGCTGGCGTGATCGAGCAGGCTGTCGAAATCGGTGATGCCCGAACTGGCCTGAAGATCAGCGGTGAGAAGAAGGGTATCGCCATCATCGCCGCTTTCGAAATCAACCACCCGATCCCGGCTGGAGGCTTCGGCGTCGAAGACGAAAGTATCGTCGCCGATATTGCCCTGAAGCCAGTCATTGCCGCCACCACCCGAAAGGATGTTGTCGGAGAAAACTTCATGAGCTATGGGGCCGGCATCAAGCGTGTCATGGCCATCGCCACCATACAGCGAGACGTCATATCCTTCGCCGGTGAGCGTATCATTTCCGGCTTCGCCATGGATGTTTTCGCCGACAATGAAATCGTCGCCATCGCGGCCATAGATGGTATCGCCGCCCTTGTTGCCGATCAGCCGGTTGTCGTTGTCATCGCCAATAATCAGGTCGCTTTGATTGCTGCCATCGACATTTTCGACGCCGGAAAAATGATCGCCGGTCCGCCCCGATCCGGTTTCAAGATTGATCACCGGCTGCGGACCATATTCCCCATAAGGCGCATCGTTGCCCCAACCGGCGATATAGCTGATGGTATCAGACCCTTCACCGCCGATGAAAAAGCTGGTCTGATCTTCGGAAAAGGTTGAACTGCTGCTGGCGTAGAATTTGTCATCGCCCCCACCGCCCATCATGATGTCGCCTTCACCTGCACCGTTATAGCTCTGGTAAAAGGCGTTGTTGCCGTCATTGCCGATCAGAATGTCGCCATAGCGTGAGTCCCGGATATCTTCGATATTGCTGTAACGGTCGCCTTCGGCATCACCGCCCGAACCGATGCCGGTGGCAAGATTGACAATGACACCTTCCTTGATCGCGTCATTTGAATAGGAAAATTGAATTTCATCCCGGCCAGGGCCGCCATCGATGATATCGGCACCCGGACCGCCATCAAGCTGGTCATTGCCCGAACCGCCGATCAGCGTATCGTTACCGATACTGGCGTGGAAATGATCATGTCCGGCACCACCATCAAGCGTATCGTCCCCCGGCCCGACTTCATAGAAACGGTCATTCCCGCCAAGCCCGCGGATATAATCACCGCCCGCGCGCCCGAAAATCAGTTCGCCTTCTTCCGTTCCGACAAGCACATCTGCCCCGTCGGTCCCATAGATGACATCAGCCATGGTCCGTCTCCCGCATTGTTTGCTTTGCCCTTTGGTCAGGCTGCGGGGTGAATTCGGCGACTTGATGGCAGGGGGATTATCGGGGCCGGGCATTGCGTTTGGCGTGGTTTACCCCATTTTTCCCGGCAGAAACGAAATTCAGCCAAGGAAACAGGTGCCATGCAGATCGGAGAACTTGCGAAAGCAACCGGTGTAAGTGTGCGGGCGTTGCGCCATTACGAAAAGCAGGGATTGCTGGCGTCGCGGCGTGCGGAAAACGGATATCGGGTGTTTCGCGCCGATAGTGCCGACCGGGTGGGATATATCCGGCTGTTTTTAAGTTGCGGTTTTGCCACGCGCGAAATTGCACAATTTCTGCCGTGCTATGTCGATCAGGCCAATTTTGACAAGGAAAGTTGCCCGCTGGGATACGAACAGCATCTGGAAAAACTGGCCGAGATCGAGGAACTGATAGCAGTCCTGAATGATCGCCGGGACAGGCTGCACCATGCGATTGCCAATTTCGGTGCGACGACGGTTGAACGCCTGAGTGTGAGCACCACGGCAAGGCAGGTGGCGTAACACCGGTTTTCGTTGTTTTCCAAACGCCATAAATTGCGCTTGACCCTGACACTAGGGGCAGGGTTGCAGGATCTGACAGTTTCGATTTTCAGACAAAGGAACTGTCATGAACAGATTTGCCGACAAGGCCTATATCATTACCGGCGGGGGTGCCGGGATCGGGTTGGCGACCGCGAAGTTGCTGGCGACACAGGGGGCGAATGTCCTGATTACCGGGCGGCGTGAAGAACCGCTTCGTGCTGCCGAACGCGAGGTGCCGGGGATTGCCGCACTGGTGATTGACGCAACCGCCGAAGATGCGCCGGACCGCACGGTGAAAACCGCGATTGATCGCTGGGGCCGGTTGGACGGGCTGGTCAACAATGCCGGGGGCGGCGTGGTTCAGCCTTTGGTCGATGCAACGGCCGCCGGAATTGCCGATCTGTTGCAGATCAATGTCAGCGCACCAGTTCTTCTGGCTGCGGCTTCATTGCCGTATCTCGTGCAAAGCAAGGGGGCGATTGTCAATCTGTCGAGCACATTTGGCAGTAAGGCCGCCGCCCATCTTGGCCTTTACGGGGCAAGCAAGGCCGCGATCGAACATCTGACGCGGTGCTGGGCACTTGAACTGGCCGGACAGGGTGTCCGGGTGAATGCCGTGGCACCGGGGCCGGTTGAAACGGCGTTTCTGCGCGAACGGATGAAGCTGACCGCCGAACAGGAAGCCGCTGTCAAACAGCAGGAAGCCAAAACCATCCCGTTGGGGCGGCGCGGTGTACCCGAAGATGTGGCACCATCAATCGTGCATTTGCTTGATCCGGCGAATGCGTGGATCACAGGCCAGGTGTTTGGCGTGGATGGCGGTCTTGTGATCAGCTAACGGCGTTGTCAAAAGGCAAGGAAGAAAGCAGAAGGCGGCGGGTTACGCCACCTTCTGTTCGTATTCTTCCTGCTTTTCCATCCAGCGTGTTTCGATCTCGGCCAGTTCGTTTTCGATCTTGCCAAGGTCTTTTTGCAAGGTGGTCAGTTTGGTGGCGTTATCGGGCTCGTAAAGCGCCGGATCGGCCATTTCTTCCTTGATTTTGTCGCGGCGCGCGCTCAGCTTTTCCATCTGTTTTTCAAGATTTTCAATCTCGCGCTTGATGGGGGCTGCGGCCTTGCGCTTTTCGGCGGCCTGTTGACGGAGCGCCTTGCGGTTGCCTTTGTCCTCTGGCCGCGCCGGTTCGCCGTTTTCGTTGGCCTCTGCCTTGTCCGCGCGGCGTTCATCACGCGCCCGGTTCAGCAGATACTGGCGATATTCGGCGACGTCGCCGTCAAAGGCATTGACCGTACCATCGGCCACCAGAATCAGTCGATCCGCACAGGCTTCGATCAGATACGGATCGTGGCTGATGATGATCACCGCACCTTCATAGGCGTTAAGCGCATGGTTCAGCGCATCGCGGCTGTCGATATCAAGGTGGTTGGTCGGTTCGTCAAGGATCAGCATATGCGGCGCATCAAGCGTCATCAGCGCAAACAGCAGGCGCGCCTTTTCCCCACCCGAAAGGTCCTTGACCTTGGTGTCGCCTTTCTGGCCCTCAAACGCAAAGCGGCCAAGCTGGGCGCGGACCTTGTGTTCGATCACATCAGGCATCAGGGATGCCATATGCTGATAGGGCGTTTCATCGGGGCGCAGTTCATCGGTCTGGTGCTGCGCGAAATAGCCGATGCGCAGTTTGTTTGATGAATGTTTTTCGCCCGCCATCAGTTCAAGCCTGTTGGCAAGCAGCTTGGCCAGTGTCGATTTACCGTTACCGTTCGCACCCAGAAGTGCGATGCGGTCATCCATATCGATGCGCAGGCTGATATTGCGCAAGACCGGTTTGCCTTCGGCATAGCCGACATCGCCGCCATGAATATTGATCAGGGGCGGGGGCAGTTCCTTGGGGCTCGGGAAGTCGAACGAAATGCCGCGATCTTCGACCACCGGAATGGCCGGACCCATTTTTTCCAGCATCTTGATACGGCTTTGCGCCTGCTTGGCCTTGCTGGCCTTGGCGCGGAAGCGGTCGATGAAGGATTGCAGATGCTTTTGCTGGGCGATCTGTTTTTCGTAATGCTTTGACGCCAGTTCAAGCTGTTCGCGGCGTGTCTTGGCAAATTTGTCGTAATTGCCACCATACATCGTGACCTTGCCATCGGTCAGATGGGCAATATGTTTGACAACGCGGTTCAGAAGATCGCGGTCGTGACTGATCAGGATGATCGTGCCGGGATAGTTGATCAGATAGTTTTCAAGCCAGATGGTCGCTTCAAGATCAAGGTGGTTGGTCGGCTCGTCGAGCAGCAGCAGATCAGGGCGCAGGAACAGGGTCGCCGCCAGTGCCACACGCATGCGCCAGCCACCGGAAAAATCATCACACGGGCGTTGCTGGGCCTCGGCATCAAAGCCAAGACCCGAAAGGATGGATGCCGCGCGCGCCTCGGCGGTGTGGGCATCGATATCGGCAAGGCGGGTATAGATATCGCCAATCCGGTTCGGGTCGGTGACGGTTTCGGCTTCGTGCAGAAGGGCAGCGCGTTCCGTATCGGCGGCCAGAACCGTATCAAGCAGGGATCGCGAACCGGCGGGGGCTTCCTGCGATACAACGCCCATGCGGGTGCGGTTTGAAATCGATACATCGCCGCCATCGGATGCGATTTCACCCGAAATCAGTTTCAGAAGCGTGGATTTGCCGGCCCCGTTGCGTCCGATCAGGCCCAGTTTGTGCCCGTCGGGCACGGTCAGGGTCACGTGATCAAGGATCATACGGCCGCCAATGCGGTAGGTCAGATCGGTAATTTGCAGCATTTCGGGTCCGCGTTCGGGAATCGTTTGAAAATCTGTGCTTTCAATAGGGCAGGGACGGCCGTGACGCAAGGATTCTTGAAACTGTCATGAGTGGTCGATCACAGGAGGAACGGGGCAATATCGAAGCATCGCGTGGCGGCAAGGGGCGCAGTTTCACGGGATTTGGCGGCTTTCGGGGTGTGTTCAACCGTTGATGCAAGGGGCGCAGGTCTGAATTGCGCGGGCAGAACTATGTGTTGCGTTGCGAACCAAGGGCGTTTATATAGCGCCAACCTTAGGGTCTGCGGATGATAAGGAAGCCTTGTCGTCGGCTTTTTTATCTTCCGCAGTCCCTTCTTGGGGGTAACGAATTTTTACAAGTAGCTAGGTGAAACCAATGGCTATCGAACGCACTCTTTCGATCATCAAGCCGGACGCAACGCGCCGCAACCTGACTGGCAAAATCAATGCCGTCATCGAAGACGCAGGCCTTCGCATCGTCGCGCAGAAGCGTGTCGCTCTGACCCGTGCACAGGCTGAAGGCTTCTACGCTGTTCACAAAGAACGTTCGTTCTTTGGTGAACTGGTAGACTTCATGGTTTCCGGCCCGGTCGTCGTCCAGGCTCTGGAAGGCGAAAACGCCGTTGCCAAATACCGCGAAGTAATGGGTGCGACCAACCCGGCCAATGCCGAGGAAGGCACCATTCGCAAACAGTTTGCAGAATCTATCGAAGCGAACTCGGTCCATGGTTCGGACTCGCTTGAAAATGCTGCAATCGAAATTTCCTATTTCTTCGCCCAGACCGACATCGTCGGTTAAGGCTGTCGCTTCCGACATCGTCGGCTAAGCGACCAGAGATACGGTTTCCGGTTCGCCGGATAAGGAACGCCCCGCTAGATGCGGGGCGTTTTTTATGCCTGAAATATGCCGATGATCAGATCAGGAATGCCGCCAACAGGACCAGAAGGACGACAATCGAAATAATGTTCCAGATGATGAACTTGATAAAACCGTGCCAGCCATTTTCGTGGACCTGGACCAGTTCGGCATCATAGTCGCTTCCTTGCATCGTTTCCTCCCTGACTTGTTACAGGTGTGGCCTAACCCTTTGCGGGAAACACCAAAAGCATCGTAACACATTTCAGGGGTGAATTTGGATGGTGAAAATAACGCATAAGGTTTGTTCGCAGCCAAGAAAAAAGCTGCCGGTTTCGGCAGCTTTGCATTTTTGTTCCGCGATCAGGCCGATCAGAGCAGGAAAATCGCCATCACGATCAGCAGACCGATCACTGAAAGGGTGCCCCACTTCATAAAGACGGTAAAGCCGTTATAGATATCAACGTGGGTCTTGGTCAGTTCGTAGTCGTTACCCTGCAAATTAGCCTCCTGCGTTTGGAATTACTCCAGTGTATAGACGTGAAGTTGTTGCAGCGCAAGACGCAGATTAACCGGCAATATCATCCATTTGGCTAATTATCGGCTTATTGTGCGGCGGGCGTTTTTGGCCCACCCGGACAGCCATAGGGAAGGAACGTTCCCGAAAGGCCGCCGCTCATGACGCGCAGCGAAACCGCGTTGGCATATTGAAGCTGCATTTCGGTTGTCGGGCAGGCATAGGCGCGGCCCCGGCATCCGCCCGCGATATAGTCTTCTTCGGCTTTGATAAAGTCGGCCCCGATATCCTCGCGCGGGATCGATTTCAGAACCTCGGCGCGGATATCGGTATACATCGCACATTTCGTTTCGCGCCAGTTTGCCGGTGCAGGCGGGGCCTCGTTCGCAAGAAGCGGGGCGGGGGCGGCAATCACTGCCAGAACAAGGGCCACGATATGCACCAGGGCAGGGTCAAGGACGGCAATCCGCATTTTCGTCTGTCTTTGTTGTTGTGGTCGGGCGCGCCATTGGCGCAGCAGATTGCGGAGGCATTATGGCTGTGGGGGCAATATCGGGTTACGGGCTGACATCTTTGACAATTCTGAAACCGACGTGATTGGTCGCAAGGCTGGTTTCGGCCTGCTGGCGGGCAGCGGGACGGTATCGCAGGCAATAGGACGGGGCGCAAAGCCACGACCCACCCTTTACCACATGCATCGGGCCGACAGAAGGATCGGCAAAGGTGGCGGCAATTGCCTTGGGCGGCCCCTGCGGGTTGTCTTGCGTTCCGGCGGTGTGGAAGGGTACCCACCAGTCCGACACATGTTCCCAGACATTGCCCGCCATATCAAAAAGACCATAGGCATTGGGGGCGAATGATCCAACCGGGGCGGTCCCGTGATAGCCATCATCCCTGGTATCGGTATTGGGAAATTCACCCTGCCAGGTGTTGGCTTTCCAGCCTTGCGACGGATCGTATCCTTCGCCCCAGGTATATTCGTTGCCATCCATACCGCCGCGTGCGGCAAATTCCCATTCCGCTTCGGTCGGCAGGCGACCACCGGCCCATTTTGCATAGGCCGCCGCGTCTTCGGGGGATATCTGAACCACGGGATGGTTTTCCATGCCGTCAATCGTGCTTTCGGGGCCAAGCGGATGCCGCCAGTTTGCCCCGGCCACGTAACGCCACCATTTGCGGAAATCGCGGCTGTCGACCGGGTTTGGCGGCTGGGCAAAGACCATGGAACCGGCCTTTAGCAGATAGGCGGGCACACCCGGATATTTTTGCGGATCAAGGTCGCTCTCGGCGGTGGTGACGTAATCTGTTTCGGCGACAAATTCGGCGAATTCGGCGTTTGTCACCTCGGTCTTTTTGATTTGGAACGCGCCGACCGTTACCTGATGGGCGGCGCGTTCTTCCTGATAATGGCGATCCGAACCCATCCTGAAGGTGCCACCGTCAAGGCGAACAAAACCGTCGTCCTTGCCGAAAAACCAGATGGCTGCCGCACCCAGTATGCACACAGCAGCCAGCGCAGAACCTGCATAGAGTCTCTTCAACGGGTATGCTCCCAACGGATATGCTTTCGGACCGGCATTTCTGGCCGTTTCCGATGATTGCGGGGCGGACGGGGGTTCCCTGTCGCAGCTTACTGGCCGGGATAGACCTGTTTCCAGTCGTTTTTCATGCTGACGATTGTCCAGCCCAGTCCGGGCCCCTCGTCCAGAGCCTTGTCGAGTTTGCCAAATACCGATTTGCGGTCATAGGCAACTTCGCGGTCGCCATCATCATGATGGACAATAAGGCCAAACCGTTTTCCGTCCCCGGACGTTGCCCATTGCAGCATCTGGAAATCGCCGTCCGAATTGCCAAAGGCGGCAATCGGGCGTTTGCCGATATGGCCCAGAATGCCAATAGGCTTGCCTTCCTTGTCATCGACAAAGTCGACGGCTGGCAGACGGTTGATGACCGGTTTACCGTCGACAACCTTGTATTCGGTTTTGATCGAGGAACCGACAACCCGTTCCGTCGGAATGCCGTAAACCTTTTCCGTCCAGGGGCGCATGAACTCGATACCGCCGCCCGAAACGATGAAGACCCTGAAATCGTTGCTATGAAGATAATCAACCAGTTCAAGCATCGGCTGATAGACCATATCGGTATAAAGTCTGCCGGTTTTAGGGTGCTTTGCAGTCGCGATCCAGTCGGTTGCGATTTTCGTGAATTCATCGCTGGTCATCCCGGCATGGGTGACGGCAACCAGTTCGACCACGCCCTTTTCACCGGTTGCAGCAAGACCCTTCAGGTCCCCGGCAAGGACCGATTTATAGGGTTCCTTGTCCTTCCATTCGGGGTGATCGGGCGCCATCTGTTTGATGCGATCAAGCGCAAAGGCAAGCTGCACATACATGGGCTGCTCGCTCCAGAGCGTGCCGTCATTGTCAAACGTTGCAATCCGGTCGGTTGGGGCGACGTAGTCCGGGCCACCCTCGGTGGTTACGGCCGTCACGAAATCAACAATTGCCTGCTTTGGTGCGCCGTCATTCCACGAAGGAAGCGGATCGGACTGTGCCATCGCACCGGTAACCGACATGCAGGCGGTGACGAGGTAGACCCCGAGCACATGAAAGACTGACTTGAACCACATGGGATAAGCCCTTTCAGGAACAATTTTTCACGGAGACGTCCGCCCCGCTTTGCAACGGGGCGGACATTCGGGTTTGCGGGATCAGTTTCCGCTTGGCAGGCCGATATTGAAGCCTTCGTTCTTCAGGGCATCGCGTACATAGCTGAAGCGCTGATACTGGCTAAGCGTGATCGGGCCGGTATAGACTTCGCTTTGTGCCTTGCGCGGCGGGTACTTGATATAGGTTTTCATCAAATCCGCGACTTCCTGGTTGATCACCGGAAGATACCAGGTGCGTTCGGTGTAGTTGTTCATGAAGATGTCGTAGCGTTCCTGCGGATCTTGCAGGATGTCAAAGATCTGCGGAACCGCAGCGACATAGCTTTCCGGGCCTTTCCAGCCGAGGTTTGAATCAACGGCCAGCCCACCGGTGGCGGCACCGTTATCACCCCGCAGGTTGAAGACGGCCTTGTAGTGACCGACACGGGCGGCACCCGGAGTCAGTTCGTTTTCGGTGAAATAGAACCATGCTTCACGTTCCGACTCACCACTACCTTCCCAGACCGGGGTCATATCGTAACTGTCAAAGATGATCGGCTCGCCTTCCCGGTCTTCTTTCGGCAGTTCGATACCGGCGACGGATGCAAAGGTTGCCATCAGATCAAGGCCGCCGACAACCGCCGCACTTTTGGTGTCAGGCTCGACATGGCCGGGCCAGCGAACAATCGCCGGGACGCGGTTGCCGCCTTCACGAACGGTACCTTTGGTGCCGCGGAATGGCGTATAACCCGCATCCGGGTAAACGTCCTGCCATGCGCCGTTATCGGTGGTCCAGAAGACGATGGTGTTGTCTTTCAGTCCCAGCTCGTCGAGCTTGTTGACGATGTTGCCGATGCGTGTGTCAAGTTCAACAACGGAATCCGCATATTTGGATTTCGAAATCGATTTATGTTCGAAATCGGGATGCGGCATGTTGGGTTGATGCAGCTTCATGAAGTTGACATTGATGAAGAAAGGCGTGTCGGGCTTCTTTGCCGCTTCTTCAAGGAACTCGACAGTGGCTTTTTCAACATAGCCGTCAAAATAGGGAATACCGACGACACCTTTGTCCGGGGTGTCGACATACTGGCCGTTGATTTTGAAATCTTCGGTCGGTTTTTCACCGGCCTTGCCCGAAAGCGAACCCTTTGTCACCTCGGTAAACATTTTACGAAGATCGTCGGGCATATCGGGGAACCAGGTCGGATCGGCATAGGTATAGGCATTGAGGTGGTACAGGCCGACATATTTCATCACGTCATAGCCCTGGGCATTGGGAAGGGCATAATCCTCTTCACCCAGATGCCACTTGCCGGTGAAATAGGTATCATAGCCACCGGTTTTCAGCACCGAGGCAAGAGTCCATTCGGCTGCCGGAAGGCCACCACCCTGTCCCTGAAAGGCCACCGTCGTCATGCCCGAACGGTTCGGAATGCGGCCGGTCTGCATGGCTGCACGGCCCGGTGTGCAGCTTGGCTGGGCATAGAAGGATGTGAACATCATGCCTTCTTCGGCCAGTTTGTCGATATTGGGGGTCGGCATACCGCGGGCCTCGCCGCCCAGATACGGACCGGTATCGCCATAACCGGTGTCGTCCGAAACTATGAACAGGATATTCGGCTTTTGCGCATTTTGGGCGAATGCCAAGCCCGGCAAGGCGGCGCAGGCAAGTCCTGCGGCCATCAGGCCCGCTATGATTTTCGGTTGCATAGCTGTCTAGCTCCCTTCAGTCCGTTAAAACGGGTGGCGGCAAAGCCTCCCTGTGCTCGTGCTCCCATTGGGAGACTTAAGGTTTCCACCTGCATTGTTCGGAAACTGTTGCCCTGATGGCGGGATTGCAGCTTCAGGAGTGCCTGGCAGTTCGTTTTGCTCTTGCTGATTAAGCCGGAGCGGTTCGGCAGCATCCGACAAGGTGACGTTTCTGATACGCTTGAGAGTTATAATTAGTGAAAACCAATAGTTGATTATTGGGTCGCCGCAATAGCTTGGCAAGATGTAAACGATAATTTGTAGTCGACGGTTTTGTTACAGCTGATACGGGCATTCCTGCTGCAGGTGTCGATATCCGCCCAAAGAAAAAGGGGCGAACTTTCGTTCACCCCTTAAAACCATTTGCGGATCGCCCGCCACGGGCGCAGTCAGTTCGGTTCAGGCACCGGATTGATCTGCGCAAAATCGGGTGCATTCGTATCGGCGACCGTTACGACCCCGGCATCATTTGTCGAAACCCGGCCCTCGGCGATCCAGCGGATCACCTGCGGATAGATGCGGTGTTCCTGTTTAAGGATACGCTGTGCGAGCGTACCCGCATCATCACCGGGCAGGACCGGCACCACGGCCTGCGCAATGATCGGGCCGGAATCAACCTCGGGCACCACATAATGCACCGTGCAGCCGGAATATTTTACCCCGGCATCAAGCGCAGCCTGATGGACATGCAGGCCCTTGAAGCTCGGCAGAAGGGACGGGTGAATATTGATCAGGCGACCCTTCCAGCGGGTCACAAAGCTCTCGCTGACCAGACGCAGGTAACCTGCCAGAACCACCAGATCGGCACCGGATTCTTCAATCAGGCTGCTGACCGTGCTGTCATAGGTCTCGCGACCACCTTCAAAGCCCTTGTGCGATATGGCTTCGGCCCGGATACCGGCACGGCGCGCACGTTCAAGCCCACCGGCATCAGGCTGGTTGGAAAACACCAGAACGATTTCGGCCGGATAATCGGACGCCTTGCAGGCATCAATGATCGCCTGAAGATTCGACCCGCCGCCCGATACCAGAACGGCAAGCTTCAGCGGCGTTACTTTTCCCATGCAGCGGCCATGTTTTTGATGATGACCTGCGGGCCATCACCGGCACGCGGGCCGATCACACCGATCTGGCTGACGGTTTCGCCGCTTTCACGCAGCAATGCTTCGGCCTCATTGGCCTTATCGGCCGGAACCACAACGCACATGCCAATGCCGCAGTTAAAGGTACGCGCCATTTCAACCGACGGAATGCCGCCCTGTTTGGACAGCCATTTGAAAATCGGAAGGAATTCCCACGTGCTGGCGTCAAACACAGCCGTCAGGTTTTCCGGCAAAACACGCGGGACGTTTTCGGTCAGACCGCCACCGGTAATATGCGCCAGCGCCTTGACCAGACCGGCCTTATGCGCCGCAAGGCAGCTTTTGACATAGATTTTGGTCGGTTCAAGCAGCGCCTCGCCAACATTTTTGCCCGGTGCGAACGGGGCATCGTCGGCGTAATCAAGTCCGGCAAGTTCAACAACCTTGCGCACCAGCGAATAACCGTTGGAATGAACACCGCTTGATGCCAGACCAAGGATCACATCGCCCTCGGCAACGTTGGAACCGTCCAGCAACTCGCCACGTTCCGCCGCCCCGACCGCAAAACCGGCCAGATCATATTCGCCGTCCGCATACATGCCCGGCATTTCGGCGGTTTCCCCACCGATCAACGCGCATCCTGCCTGTTTGCAGCCCTCGGCAATGCCGGCGACAACATCGGTTGCCTTTTCAACGGCAAGTTTGCCGGTGGCAAAATAATCAAGGAACAGAAGCGGCTCCGCGCCCTGAACCACAAGGTCATTGACGCTCATCGCGACAAGGTCGATGCCGACGGTATCGTGTTTGTCAGCCAGAAAGGCGACTTTAAGCTTGGTACCGACACCATCGGTGCAGGAAACCAGAACCGGATCATTGTAACCGGCAGCTTTCAGGTCGAACAAAGCGCCGAATCCCCCCAAACCACCGGTAACGCCGGTTCTGCTGGTTGCTTTGGCCAGCGGTTTGATTGCATCGACAAGGGCATTGCCAGCATCGATATCGACACCGGAGTCCTTATAGGTAAGGCCGTTGGAGGCGGTCATTGGGTGATCCTCGGCTTAAGCGCATGGATAAAACAAAGCGGGAAACCCCGCGTTTTTCATCAGTACGCCCTGACTTCAAATTGTCATTCGCGCGATGTTCCGGGGCCGGATGAACCAGATACCCGGGAAATACCGCCATAGTGACGCCTTTAATCAGATCGATAACCACAGAAAAAGCGTCATACTGATAAAAAACGCGGGCTTGATAATTTCCGCTGGGCCGAAAATACTCAAACGCGGGCAATATGCAATGCTCAGGTGCGCATGGGAGAGTTTTCTTTCCAGAATGCTTCACTCGTGCCACAAAGAGCATCAAACCATCGAAAAAATGGGCAAAGAGGCAAACGTGCTTACAAGACTCAAAAAATTCAGGCTGTTGGCGGGTATCGCCGGACTTTCGGCGTCCTTATCCTTTCCGGTATTTGCACAGGATATCTTTTCGGTATCGGGCGTGCATGTTGACGAAAGCGCAGAAACCGCCGCGGCCGCACGTGATCAGGCCCTTGCCATCGGGCAGCGCAAGGCCTTCGAAGAGGTTGTCGCGCGCCTGACATTGCCCGAGGACCGCGCGGGAATTGGCAGCCCCAGCCAGGCCGACATCAATAACATGGTGCGCGATTTCGGGGTTTCGAACGAGAAAACATCTTCGGTGCGCTATATCGCGGACATGACTGTGCGGTTCAAGGAAACCGAACTGCGCAACTATCTGCGTTTCCGCGATATCCCGTTTGCCGAACTGCAATCCAAGCCTGTGATCGTTGTGCCGGTCTATCATTCGGGCGGTTACACCAGCCTGTGGGATGATCCAAACCCGTGGCGCGATATCTGGAGCCGCAATTTCGCATCGGGTGGTCTGGTGCCGGTCAAGGCACCGATTGGCGATTTGCAGGATATCGGCACCGTTTCGGCCGAGCAGGCGGAAAATGGTGCGGTGGAACGTCTTAACGAACTTGCGCGGCGCTATGGTGCGAATGTTGCCGTTGTCGCCAGTGCCTCGGTTAGCGGTGAAACCGGATCGGAAACCGTTGACGTGACCGCGACGCGCTATGACACGGGCGGCGCGCCGCAGGTATTTGGCGTGACCGAAACAACCCAGTCGGGCGAAAGCCTGAACGACACGCTGATACGTGCCGCCAAGGGCGTACAGGATCAGCTTTCTGCCGGGTGGAAACGTGCCAACCTGATCAATTACGGCACCGGTGGGCAGTTGATGGTGTTCATCCCGATCACAGGGCTTGATGACTGGGCCCGGATCGAGGACCGCATTGTCGGATTGCCCGTCGTTCGTGCCAGCCGGGTTGTGGCGATGTCGCGCCGCGAAGTGCAGATTTCGGTGGATTATGTCGGTTCGATCGATCAGTTCCGGACCGCATTGGCACAGCAGAATTTAAGCCTGAGCCAGATGGGCGAACTTTGGTTTATCCAGCCAGCCGGTTCGGATCGTTTGCAAAGCCTGTCGATCGGCGGATAATTCCGCCGGTCTTTTTATCATGCAGGATGTACCGCAGATATCTGAGGGGGCGGGCATCATCAAGGCAGCATGACAGCGAAACAAGGGGGTTAAACGGGCATGACCATCCGGCAGCAGGCACGTTTCTGGCTGATTTTCATTGTCGGTTTTTTCCTACTGATCTGGTTGTTTTCCAGCATCCTGTTGCCGTTTGTTGCCGGGATGGCAATTGCCTATTTCCTTGATCCGCTGGCCGACCGGTTGGAAGCGCGCGGATTTAACCGGACGCTGGCAACCACGGTTATCACGGTTCTGTTTTTCCTGATTTTCATTTTCGTCCTGTTGCTCATCGTGCCGATGATCGGCAACCAGCTTGCCGGTTTCCTTGAAAGGCTGCCGGGCTATATCGATACGCTGCGCAATACCATTCTGCCCCATATCCAGCATATCGTTGACCGGGTTGCCCCGGAAACGCTGCAAAACATATCGGACTCGGCCAAGGGACAGACGGCCAATGCCATCAAGTGGGTTGGCAATATCCTGACCAATGTGTTGTCGGGCGGGTTGGCGTTGCTGAATTTCCTGAGTTTGCTGTTCATTACCCCGGTTGTGGCATTTTACCTTCTGCGCGACTGGGACAAGATCGTTGCCAAGGTCGATGGCTATCTGCCGCGCCGTTCGGCAAAGGATATCCGACAGTGCGCGCGCGAAATCGATGAAACCCTGGCGGGCTTTGTACGCGGGCAATCGACGGTCTGCATGCTGCTGGGGCTTTTCTATGCGATTGGACTAAGCCTTGTGGGGCTGGAATTCGGCTTTGTCATCGGCTTGATGACCGGGCTTGTATCCTTTGTGCCCTATGTCGGGATGATTGCCGGTTTTGCCGTCGGAATGGGGGTCGCGCTTGCACAATTCGGGGTCAGTGTCGATCTGGCGCTGGTGGCCCTTGTGTTCGGGGCGGGGCAGTTGATGGAAGGCAATTTCCTGACGCCGAAGCTGGTCGGCGACAAGGTTGGTCTGCATGCGGTCTGGGTGATGTTTGCCTTGCTGGCCGGGGGGGCGGTTTTCGGATTGCTCGGTGTGATGCTGGCCGTGCCGGTGGCCGCTGTGATCGGTGTGCTTGTGCGATATGGTTTAAGGCAGTATCTGGGGAGCCGGTTATATGATCACGGCCCGGATAACCCGGCCTATGATCCGTTAAAAGACGCCGAGAATTGAGTTCACAGTGACCCGCGCGATCAAAAAGACGACCATGGACGATACGCTGGCGGCACCCGAAAAGGGGCCGGATGGTGGATCGCCGGAATTTTCGCCGCAGCAATTGCCGCTGGCGCTGGAACTGCGCCCGGCATTGGGGCGGGCCGATTTCATGGTCGCTGATTGCAATCGCGAAGCCGTTTCCTGGATCGATCACTGGCCCGATTGGCCGGTGCCCGCCCTTTGCCTTTATGGTCCGCGCGGATCGGGCAAAAGCCACCTTGCGGAAGTATGGCGGGCACGCTCGGCCGCGTTAAGCGTATCGGGGCATGATCTTGTCGGGGCGAACCCGGACGTGCTTCTGGGCGATGCCACCGGGCTTGTGATCGAGGATGCCGATCTTGGCCTCGACGAGACGGTGTGCTTCCATCTTTATAATATGCTCAAGGAACGCGGAGGGCATTTGCTGATGACCGCACAGCAACCCCCTGCGCGCTGGAAAGTCGATCTGCCGGATCTGAAATCACGGCTGGGTGCGGCACTGGTCTGCGAGATTTCTCCGCCCGATGACGACCTGATGGTCGGACTTCTGATCAAGCTGTTCGCCGACCGGCAGATGGCACCAAGCCCGCAGATCATTGCCTATATCCTGCCGCGGATCGAACGCAGCTTTGTCGCGCTGACCGAACTGGTGGCAGCCATTGACCGGCAGGCATTGGCGCAAAAGCGGGCGGTGACATTGCCGCTGGTCCGCTCTGTGATGGATGCTCAATAAATCCCGATCCCGGGCAGACGCATTTTCGATAGGCGATGCAAGCTGTTAGGCGTTATATTGGCCCGATTGCAAATTACCGGATAGTGCATGTGACGACGCGCAAGACCAAGGTTAAACCGTCCCTTAAATCCAAGACCGATGCCCTGATCAGTGCGGGGCATGTGCTGGGCTGGCGCGAATGGATCGGATTTCCGGATTTCGACGTACCCTTCATGAAGGCCAAGGTCGATACCGGCGCGCGGACATCGTCGCTGCATGCGTTGAATCCGCGTGTCATTGATCGCGATAATCAAAAATTCGTAAAATTCATCTTGCCGCATTACCGCGGTGACGGGCATGGTCGTATTGAGTGCATGGCACCGCTGGTTGAAACGCGCGAGATTCGCAGTTCAAACGGCGAGGCCGAAGAACGCTATGTCATTTCGACCCATATTGCCGTCGGGCATCATAAAATCCGGGTCGAAATTTCACTGGCAAACCGTTCGTTGATGGGCTTTCCCATGCTGTTGGGGCGGACCGCGATGAAGGCAGGAAGATTTTTGGTTCAACCGTCGAAATCTTATCTGGCGGGGAAACCGGAACAGGTTTATACGGCGCTGAAATCCGACACTGTTTCGGAACAATGATCCGACGCTGTCGTTGAACTTTCGACACATTCAGTAACGCTCGACCACGGGAGTCCATTGCATGAAGATCGCAATGCTTGCGCGCAATCCTAATCTGTACTCCCACAAACGGCTGGTCGAGGCGGCCGAAAGTCGCGGGCACGAAATCGATGTGATCAACACGCTGCGCGTCACGATGAACATCACCTCCCTTAAACCCGAAGTCTATTACGGCGGCCAGAAGCTGAGCGGCTATGACGCGGTGATTCCGCGTATCGGTGTTTCGGTGACGTTTTTCGGGCTGGCGGTGTTGCGCCAGTTTGAAATGATGGGTGTTTATCCGTTAAACGAATCCGTCGCGATTGGCCGGTCGCGCGACAAGCTGCGCTCCCTGCAGATCCTGTCGCGGCGTGGTGTTGGCCTGCCGGTGACGGCCTTTGCCCATGATCCGAAAAAAACCGACGAGGTTCTTTCCATCGTTGGCGGTGCGCCGGTGGTGATCAAGCTTCTCGAAGGCACTCAGGGCATTGGCGTGGTTCTTGGCGAAACCGAAAAATCCGCCAAATCCGTGATCGAGGCCTTCCGTGGTGCCAATGTCGATATCATGGTGCAGGAATTCATCAAGGAAGCGGGCAATACCGATATTCGCTGCTTTGTGATTGGCGGAAAGGTCGTTGCCAGCATGGAACGCAAGGGGGCCGAGGGCGATTTCCGGTCCAACATTCATCGCGGCGGTTCGGCGCGGTCCGTGCGTATTACTCCGCAGGAACGCGCAACAGCAGTTGAAGCCGCCAAGGCGATGGGGCTAAATGTCTGTGGTGTCGATATTCTTCGCTCCAACCACGGTCCGGTGGTGATGGAAGTCAATTCATCACCCGGTCTGGAAGGCATCGAAGGCGCAACCGGCAAGGACATTGCCGGGATGATTATCGATTTCATGGAAAAGGATTACCGCCCCGGCAAGGTGCGGACCAAAGGCAAGGGATAAACTGTGAACGAGATCGGGAAAAAAGTATCCAAAGCCAAATCGGCAAAGGTAGCCAGAACCCCGGACTTCGAGATTGGCGGCAAAAAAGTCCCCGCCGGGACCCGCCAGATCGTTGATATTCCGATCTCGCTTTTATCCAATCACACGCCGGTCAATCTGACGGTCAATGTGGTGCATGGCAAACGGCCCGGTCCGGTTCTGTTCGTCAGTGGTGCCGTGCATGGCGATGAAATCGTCGGGGTGGAGGTCATCCGCCGCGTTCTTAAATCGCCCGCCCTTCGCGGCATGCATGGCACGTTGCTGGCGGTGCCGGTCGTCAATGCGTTCGGCTTTTTGAACCATACGCGCTATCTGCCTGACCGCCGTGATCTTAACCGGTGTTTCCCCGGTCATTCGGCGGGATCGCTTGCCGCACAGCTTGCCCATCTTTTCCTGACCGAGATTGTCGAAAAATCCGACTTCGGCATTGATCTTCATTCGGCAGCCGTGAACCGCGTCAACCTGCCCCAGATCAGGGTCAATGACGATGATCAAGACATTATGGCCTATGCCGAGGCTTTTGGTGCGCCGATCATCCTGACCAGCCCGCTTCGTGAAGGATCGCTGCGTCAGGCCGGCAAAGAGGCCAAAGTCCCGATCCTGCTCTATGAGGCGGGCGAGGGGCTCCGATTTGATGAAATGTCGATCCGGGCCGGGGTTTCGGGGGTTTTGCGTGTGATGCGCAAGCTTGGCATGACATCGGGCCGCTCCATCCGCGACCCGAAAGTTGCCCCCTTCAAATCATCCAGCAGCCATTGGCTGCGCGCACCTGTCGGCGGGATTTTGCGGACGTTCAAGATCGCGGGCGAATTTGTCCATGAGGGCGACGTGGTCGCCGCCGTTTCCGACCCGTTCGGTCTTCGCGATGCCGAGGTGGTGGCGAAACATGCCGGGCTGATCATCGGGCGGACCAATCTGCCCATCGTCAATCAGGGCGATGCGCTTTTCCATGTGGCGGCGATCAAACGGTCATCGGAATTGCAGGAACGCATGGATGCCATCGAAACCCATCTGCAATCCGATCCGTTGCTTGACGAGGATGAAATCATCTGAGGCGGCGGGTTTTCCGTGATTTTTACGCATGATAGCTGCCATATCGAAGCTACTGGCGGATCACGCCCGGCAATGTTATAGCAAGGTTTATGGAACCAATTACAAATACAGAAGAACTGCGCGCGTTGTGCGAAAAGCTCCGGCAGTTCGAATATGTCACGGTCGATACCGAGTTCATGCGCGATTCGACCTATTGGCCGCAGCTTTGCCTTGTGCAGTTGGCAAGCCCCGAAGCATCCGATAATGGTGCGGCGGTTGATCCGCTGGCCGAGGGCATTGATCTTGCCCCGCTGTTCGACCTGATGCAGGACGAAAGCGTGGTCAAGGTGTTTCACGCCGCCCGTCAGGATATCGAGATTTTTGTCCATCTCAGCGGCAAGGTCCCGCACCCGGTATTCGATACCCAGGTGGCGGCGATGGTGCTTGGCTATGGTGATCAGGTCGGCTACGAGACGCTGGTCAACAAGGTGGTGCGCAAGAATATCGATAAATCGATGCGCTTTACCGACTGGTCGCACCGCCCGCTTTCGACCAAACAGCTAAGCTATGCGCTGTCGGATGTGACCCATCTTCGCGTGATTTACGAGGCGTTCCATGAACGGCTCGAAGCCAATGGTCGTGCCTATTGGCTGGCCGAGGAAATGGAACGCCTGACCGATCCGTCGATCTATTCGATTGATCCGAAAGAAGCATGGCTTCGGCTTAAAACCCGCTCCAACAGCCCGAAATTCCTGGCGGTGGCGCGCGCGCTTGGCGAATGGCGCGAGACCGAGGCACAGCGCAAGAACCTGCCGCGAAATCGCGTTCTGCGCGATGATACGCTGCTTGATATTGCCGCCCGGCAGCCATTGACAGACAAGGATCTCGACAAGACCCGCGGTGTCGGTCGCAATTTCGGCAGCAGCAAACCCGGTCAGGCGATCATCGAAGCCATCCAGGCCGCCCTTGATAGCCCGCAGGAAGACTGGCCGCAGCCAAAACTCCGCCCGGACCTTCCTGCCGGGATCGGCCCGACGGTGGAGCTGCTTAAGGTGCTGCTAAAGCTCTGTTCCGAGGAAAAGGGCGTTGCCCAGCGTCTTGTGGCATCCAGCGACGATTTGCAGAATATTGCCGCCGATGACAATGCCGACGTGCCGGCAATGCATGGCTGGCGGCGCGAGCTGTTCGGCCAATATGCCCTCCAACTCAAGCACGGACAGATCGGGCTGAAGCTCAAGAACGGCGAAGTGGTATTTGTCGAGCTTGAAGCTCAGGACTAAATCCCGCGATCCAATCGCAGACATGAAAAAACGGGCCAGATTTGGCCCGTTTTTCGTTTTGTCCATTTTTGACTGCAGCGGATTATTTCAGCGCCGCTTTCAGGAAGTCCGCCGTACTTTGCGGTGCACGACCAACAACCTTGGCGAAATCATCGCTGGTTTGTTCATAATCGCCATTACGCGTGCCGACATACATGCCGCTGAGCGCCTCGATCAGATGGTCGGGCAGGCCAAAGCTTGCCAGAATGCCGGTATGGACTTCGGGCGGCAGATCGACATAACGGATATCCTTGCCGGTTGCGTCGGCAATGATGGCGGCGATATCGGCAAAGCCGATCGGCGTACCCGAAAGGTCATAGGTCTGATTGACATGATCGGACGGATTGGCAAGCACGGTGGCGGCAGCTTCGGCAAGGTCATTACGCGGAATATAGCTGACCTTGCCATTGCCGGCAGGGGCACCAAAATCACCGGTTTCAAGCGCATGCGGAACACCCGCCATCAGAAGATCGGTATAGAAGCTGTTGCGCAGCAAGGTGAAGGACAGGCCGCTTGCCTTGATATAGCTTTCCGTGTCGGCATGGATGGCGGCATAGGTGAACGGGCTTTCGGGACGCGCATCGATGAAGCTGGTATAGACCAGATGTCTGACACCGGCGGCCTTGGCGGCATCAACCGCGGTCCGATGCTGTTTGATGCGGGTTTCAACATCGGTCTCACCCGAAATGATCAGCGCGATATCAATGCCCTTGAACGCATTGGTCATCAGGGCAAGGTCATCAAAATCGCCATGGCGGACATCAATGCCTCCGGCGGCCATTTCCTGTGCCTTGGCAATATTGCGCACGCTGGCCGCGATCTGGCTGGCCGGGACGCGGTCCAGCAGATGTTTGACAACAAGGCTTCCGAGCTGGCCGGTGGCGCCGGTAACGAGGATTTTCATGGTTTCATTTCTCCGGTAATCGGTGGTGGGCATTGGCCCGTCAATGAAATGAAACTGCACCTGATTTCCCATATGATCAATTCGATCAAGGTGATAGTATTCATGCATGAATATCGATGAATTGGACCTTGATTATCGTCTGCTGCGGCTTTTCCTGACGATCTATGACGAAGGATCGGTAACCGCCGCGGCCAATCGCCTTGGCGTCGGTCAACCGACGGTCAGCCACGGGCTTGACCGGTTGCGCCAGATTGTCGGCGATCCGCTTTTTGTCCGGTCGGGGCGGGGCATTACGCCGACCGCCCATGCCGATGAAATGGCCGGGCGGGTGCGTATCCTGTTGCAGGATTTGCGTAACCTTGCCCGCGTTGATGCCTTTGATCCGAATGATCCGGCGCAATCAGCCCGCTTTGTGATCGGCACCAACGATTACGAGGTGGCGGTGATCATGCCCGAACTGTTTCGCATCATCCGCGGCTATGCCGCCGATATCCGGCTTCGGATTTTGCCGATCCATGGCGATACCAACGTGATCGACCGGCTGCGCAGCGGCCAGCTTGATCTGGCGATTGGCCTGCATATGACTGAAAATGTTGGCGATGTCGCGCAGCAGACCCTGTTTCGTGAACATATGGCCTGCTTTTACGATGCCGATTGCCATGACGTGCCACCCGATACGCTGGACCGGTACTGCAACGTGCCCCATGCCCGTGTGATCATCGGTAATAACGATCATTCGGCGGTGGACGATGCATTGCATGCCATCGGGCGCAAACGCCGCACGGTTTTGCAGGCATCAACCTTCGCCAGCATCGCAAGCCTCATCCGCGGGACGGACGTGATCGCATCGCTGCCATCGCGGCTTGAACGCAATGTTATGGCGGGATTTGCCAGTTGCACCTTCCCGCTTGATTTCCCCGAATACAGCTTTGCCCAGTCCTGGCATGTGCGCAACGCCGCCAGCGCCCCGCATAAATGGCTGCGGGGCGAGATTTTCAGGGTAACGCGAAAGCTGGTTTAAGGTCCTTTCGCACCGCTAATCCGGATGCCGCCAACCCATCGTTCTCCGGTGTAAAATTCCATGAAATTCCGCGTGCCGGAAAGGACTTCGTTGCCGGTCTCGGAAAGCGACAGGGTACGGTCCGGCCAGGGCGTCTGGCTCGGGTCTTCGGGGAAGGTGAAAAGCGGCATTTTCGCCCGGCCCATATCAACAAGCACATCCCAGAGCATCAAATCGCCCAGAAACGGCAGCGGGTCATAACTTCGCATCAGGTGGCCAAAGATTTTGCCCGCTGTGATCGGCCCATGATCCCGGATGATTTGCAGCGTCAGTTTCTGCGTCAGGCCAAGACCGCTTTTGGGATCGGGCAATTCACGCAGATGCCGATCAAGGGCCGTGATCATGCAGGGGATCGGCGATTGGCCGTTATCGATGATGGCGCGTAGCGCATCGGGGGTTGAGGCACGGATCGCGGGCCAGACCGTTTGACCGAATGTCAGCATGTCATCCGAAACCGGCGCACGGGCATTTTCCCAGCACCAGATCAGCAGTTCGGGCGAAAGCTGACCAAGGCCGATGAAACGCTCAACCCCCGGCACCCGATCCACACAAATCAGATCAAGCCGCGTTCGCGGGCGGAGTGTGGCGATGAAATCAAGCAGGAAGGCCAGGATCAGTTGATCGTAGCTGTCATGTTCAAACCACAGCACGACATGATCATAATCGCCCAATGTCGCCAGCCCGGCATATTCGCGTTGCAGGCGGGAAAGCGCATCGGGAAAATCAATCCGATAGGACGATGCGATAAAGCGTGCCCGCGTTTCGATGAAGTCGGGCAGGGGCATATCGGGCACCGGTCCCTGACAGAACGGATCGGAAAACTCCATGAAGGCACCAGCAAAACCTGCCAGTTCAAGGCCATGTCTGATGTCCGAGCCGCAGCGCAGATGCAGGGTTTGCGGGGTATCAAGCGTTGGCAGATGCCCCGATGCAATCTGGCGCTGATGTTCGGTAATCCGGTCGATATGGGATTTCAGTTTCGGCCAGCTGGCAAAGCCGTTTTCGCGCGCGATGACAAGCTGGCTATCGGCCAGTTGCAGATCATCAATGCTTTTGCCGGGCAGGTGGGTCGCAATCCGGGTTTGGGCATCGGCCTGTTGGCTCCGGGCGGATTTCAGCAGTTCCTTGGCGCGCTTGCGCTGCTGTTCAAGGTTCAGACGGCCGTCAAATATTCTGGATTTCGATGTGCGCGAAGCAGACATACGATTCCCCTGTGCTTAAGCCTGTGTCCGCCAGACAGGCAAGGAAACCGTGTGGTTTATATGTCATCTAAGACCGGGCGCAGCCCTTTCCGCGGACGGGGTGCTTCGGGAAGCAGCCCCAGCATAGCATGCCCGGTCAGGGTTGGGGAAGCTGATCGACGATGACGACCTGGCTTTCGCAATCCATCAGTTTGGCAAGTTTTGATAAACGCTGTTCGACGACTTCACCATTCAGGGCCGCGAAATCCCTGTGCATCTGAAGCATGAGGACCTTGTCCTCAAGCACAAGCGCCGTACCGGGCAGGATGCCCTCGACCCCGCCTGAAAGCGTATGGCCAAGGCGGATGGCGTGACCGTAAAGGCGGCCGATATTGCGCGTATCATCGTCAAGCAGCCGGTCACTGGATTCGTCACCCTTGAAATTACCGGTATAGCGCGACCCGATGGTATAGGCGAGGAACACCCGGTCATGATGGTTCAGATCAAGATAGGGGTGATGCAGGATACGGTTATAGCTCTGGATCGCACGGTAATCGGGATGTTCGTTCCAGCCGACATCGCCGATGATGCAGGCGGCAAGGCGCAACCGGCCCAGATTTCCCGGTTGTTCGCGGAAGATCGGTGCCGACCAGCGATAAAGTTCCTCGCCATGCTGATGGAAACGTTCGCCGTCTTCGGCAAAGCTGAGACAGGCATCAAGCAACGGGTCGCGTTCGCGCAATTCGTCGGGCAGGGCTTCATACATCCAGCCTTCGCGCAGGCCATGGCTCGAAAAGACAACTTCCTTGGCCTGCATGCGTTCAAGCAGCATGTTCATGACAAGGCCCGCATGCGGCAGGCTATCGATACGGCGTTTGGAAACACCGCCAACCTTGTCAAGCGACACACGGCTTTGCTGGGATATGATATGCGTCAGTTCGGCGATTTCGGCACGTGGCATGGTCAGATTATGCACGACCGAAATCGGATAGTTTTCCTGCGCGATATAAAGCTTGGCAATCGAACGCCACGAACCGCCAACCGCAATCAGCGGTTTGCCCGCACCTTCATGCAGCCAGTCGACCGTATCAAGATGGGTTTTGACCTCTGCCTCAAGCCGGGCACGATCTGCGCCGAATACCGCATGCAGGCGCATGGCGCCCAGGGGGACGCTGACGCTTTTTTTGATCTCGCCTTCCTCAAGCAACACCAGTTCAAGCGACCCGCCACCGATATCCCCCATGATGCCGGTGGCACGACGATCACCGGAAATAATGCCAAAGGCCGAAAGACGGGCTTCTTCAAGCCCGTCAATCACCTTGACGGTCAATCCGGTTTCCGCATGCACGCGATCACAAAATGCCTGCCCGTCGCTGGCCGCACGGACGGCAGCAGTGGCAAGGATATCGACACGTGTGACCTTCATCGCACGCAACAGCCGGGCGAACCGCCGCAGGGCAGCGGTTGCCATTTCAACGCCTTCGGGGTTCAGCCGTCCGGTATTTTCCGGATCACGGCCAAGGCCGCACATCACCTTTTCGTTGAAAATCGGGGCCGGTGCGCGTGTCATGCCATCAAACACAACAAGACGCACCGAGTTCGAGCCAACATCAATGATGGCAATACGGTTGGAAACCCTTTGGTCAGTCAGCATGCGGTTGGTTGAACCTGTCTAGGTATGCACTCGTTAATCATCAAGCTGCAGCACGGGAACATTCGGATCTTCCTCGCTAAGCGCGCTGCCGCGGCCTGAAAGTGACGGGTTGGTCATGAAATACTGATGAGAGGAGAATGAATTTTCGTCTGCTTCGCACCGCTCATATGACCCATCGGGCTGCAGGTACCAAGCCTGCGCCGTATCTTTCAGATTTGCAATCATGATCTGTTCGACAATCTGGCGTTGGCAAGTGGGGTTTTCCACCGGAACCAGCGTTTCGACACGACGGTTAAGGTTGCGCGGCATCCAGTCGGCGGATGAAATAAACGCCTTGGCCTTGCGCGATGGCAGTTTCGCGCCGTTTGCAAAGACGACAATGCGCGAATGTTCAAGGAACCGACCGACGATGGATTTAACGCGAATATTTTCTGACAAGCCCGGCACACCCGGCCGCAAACAGCAAATGCCGCGCACCACCAGTTCGATATGAACCCCGGCCTGGCTGGCACGATAAAGCGCATCAATCACCACCGGATCGACAAGGCTGTTCATCTTGGCCCAGATGCCCGACGGTTTGCCCGCCTGACAATTTTCGATCTCGTGATCGATATGGGCAAGCAGGGTCGGGCGCAATGTATGCGGTGCAATGGCGATTTTCTCAAGCGAGCGCGGGGTGGCATAGCCAGTCATGAAATTAAAGATACTGGCCGCGTCACGCCCCAATGCCGGATCGCACGAGAAGAACGAAATATCGGTATAGAATTTCGCGGTGATCGGGTGATAGTTGCCGGTCCCGAAATGCACATAGGTCCGAAGCCCGTGGCTTTCACGCCGAACCACCAGCGACACCTTGGCATGCGTTTTCCAGTCAAGGAAACCATAAACCACCTGACAGCCCGCACGCTCAAGATCCGCCGCCCAGCGCAGGTTGGCTTCCTCGTCAAAACGTGCCTTAAGCTCCACCATGGCCGTAACCGATTTGCCGGCCTCGGCGGCGGCAATCAGGGCCTTGACGATCGGGCTGTTTTCCGATGTGCGATAAAGGGTCTGTTTGATCGTGACAACATCGGGGTCACGTGCGGCCTGCAACAGGAACTGCACAACGACGTCGAAATCTTCGAACGGGTGATGAACGACGATGTCCTTTTTGCCAATCGCGGCAAAGCAATCACCGCCAAAGTCGCGCACCCGTTCGGGATAACGCGCGCCATATGGCGGGAACAGCAGATCATGATGCAGATCGGAATCGATCAGTTGTTTGACGTCAACAACACCCAGAAGACCATCAACCTTGACGACTTCCTCAGGTGCGACCGAAAGTTCATCGACCACGAAATCCAGAAGGTCTTCGGGCATCTTGGCATTGACTTTAAGCCGGATGATGCTGCCGCGGCGACGGCGTTTCAGGGCGGTCTTGAAAACACGCACCAGATCTTCGGCTTCTTCTTCAATTTCAACGTCCGAGTCACGGATGACACGGAACAGGCCATGTTCGATCATGTCGAAACCGGGGAACAGCTTATCCAGATAAAGAACAATCGCCTGTTCCAGCGGAAGGTAGCGTTCGGTGCGGCCCGGCAGACGCAGGAAACGGCCGATCTTCGGCGGCACCGGGATTAGGCCGCGCATGTTGTGACCATCCGCCGGGTCAAACAGCTGCATGACAATCGCAAAGCCAAGGTTCGGAATGAACGGGAAGGGATGCGACGGATCAATGGCAAGCGGTGTCAGCGTCGGGAAGATTTCGCGCATGAAATAGCCATCAAGCCATTTGCGGTCCGTCTGCGTCAGATCTTCCGG
This sequence comes from Thalassospira sp. A3_1, assembly GCF_017744215.1. Classification (NCBI taxonomy): domain Bacteria; kingdom Pseudomonadati; phylum Pseudomonadota; class Alphaproteobacteria; order Rhodospirillales; family Thalassospiraceae; genus Thalassospira; species Thalassospira sp. A3_1. The sequence continues at coordinate 1,200,666 of NZ_JAGHQQ010000002.1, forward strand.
TCCGATCACGGAAATGCCGTGCTTTTCCATCTCGGTGCTAAGCTGCTGCCAGATGCGCTGCTGATCCTGCATCAACTGGTTGGCATCATAGGTGATGGCGCGAAGCTGCTCGGACGGGCTCATGCCATCCTGGCTGACTTTGGTCATGCCTGCGCGCAACTGCCCGACCAGACCGGCAACGCGAACCATGTAAAATTCGTCAAGGTTGCTGGCGGAAATCGACAGGAAACGCACGCGTTCCAGCAACGGGTGACGTTTGTTTTGTGCCTCTTCAAGGACGCGACCGTTAAAGGCCAGCCACGAAAGTTCGCGGTTTATAAAGCGCTTGTCCGAATCAAGTGTGATTGCGCTTGATTGAATAACGGCGGCGTGGGTCACGCTATGCCTCCTGCGAAAGTGGGTTTGTGTCCTTGAAATAAGGCGACAGGCCCCGGTTGCGATTGGAGTATAGGATAACTGCTTGTCGGGGTGCAATTTTCTTAAATTTTTAAGTCAGTTTTTATGATGGCTTCACAGCGCCCTATGTGACATGCAAAAGTCTGCCTTTCGCGAGATTACCGGATACCGATTTTATGAAGACACTGCTCCTGCTCAGGCATGCAAAATCAAGCTGGACCGATCCATCCCGATCCGATCATGACCGGGAACTGAACCGGCGCGGTGAACAGGCAGCCCCGGTGATGGGGCGCTACCTGCAGGATCAGGGACTGGTGCCCGATCTGATCTGGTGTTCGACCGCGGCACGTGCCGTGCAGACACTGACGTTGCTGGGGCGCGATTTTGCAAGCACGTCAGACGTGATCTATAACGAAGACCTCTATATGGCGAGCGAGAAGGTGTTGCTTGACAGCCTTGTCCAGACTCATGACGAAGCGCGTTGCGTGATGATGGTCGGCCATAATCCGGGGATGGAGGATTTCGCCGCACAGCTGTTTGGCGATGGTGACGGCGAGGCGTTGTTGCAGATGAAGCGCAAATTTCCCACCTGCGGGCTTTGTCAGTATGAATTTGACGTTGATCACTGGGCGGATGTCCGCCCCGAAACCGGGCGTCTGATCCGCTTTGTGAAGGTCAAGGATTTGCAGGGCATCGGTGCGCCGCCAACCTGAAATTCCGGCCCGCAATGCAGACCATTGCGACGGGCACTTGACGGCAGGCCTTTGGCAGCGTTTTATACCGCAGAATTTCAAGCGCCGCGTCGCGCAAACAGACAGATCACCCGATTTGACCGCCCCGAATTGACCGGGGTGGTCGGTTTGCGGTGCTTTTTTGTTTGACAGCGCGGTGCAGCCATGCACCTTTGCGCCAAATTTGCGGCCCGAAATACCAAGCATACAAAGCAACCTGGAAAGACCATGCATCCTTATCGTTCACACAATTGTAATGCGTTGCGCGCCTCTGACGCCGATGCGGAAGTGCGCCTGTCCGGCTGGATCCACCGCAAGCGCGACCACGGCAACCTTCTGTTTGTCGATTTGCGCGACCATTACGGCATCACCCAGATCGTGATCGACATTTCAAGCCCGCTTTTCGCGGTTCTTGAAAAGTCGCGCGCCGAAAGTGTGATCACGGTGGATGGCAAGGTCGTCAAACGGACCGCCGAAACCGTCAACCCGAACCTGCCGACCGGCGAGATCGAGGTTTACGCGTCCAATATCGAAGTCCAGTCGTCGGCCGACGTTCTACCGATGCCGGTATTTGGCGATGCCGAATATGGCGAGGAAATCCGCCTGCGTCACCGTTACCTTGACCTGCGTCGCGAAAGCGTTCATTCGAACATCGTTCTGCGTTCGCGTGTGATTTCGGCGATGCGTCAGAAAATGACCGCACAGGGCTTCCTTGAAATCCAGACCCCGATCCTGACGGCAAGCTCGCCGGAAGGTGCGCGTGACTTCCTGGTACCGTCGCGCATGCATCCGGGCAAGTTTTATGCCCTGCCGCAGGCGCCCCAGCAGTTCAAACAGCTTCTGATGGTTTCGGGCTTTGACCGTTACTTCCAGATCGCACCGTGCTTCCGCGATGAAGACGCCCGTGCCGACCGTTCGCCGGGCGAGTTTTATCAGCTCGACTTCGAGATGGCCTTTGCCACCCAGGACGACGTGTTTGACGCGATCGAGCCGGTTCTCCATGACATCTTTGTCGAGTTCGGCGGTGGTCGTGACGTTACGCCGCTTCCGTTCCCGCGCATTCCGTTTGATGAATCGATGGCGAAATACGGCTCGGACAAGCCCGACCTTCGCAACCCGATCATCCTGTCTGACGTGACCGAGGCCTTCCGTGGTTCGAATTTCGGCATCTTTGCCTCGAACATCGAAAAGGGTTCGGTGGTTCGCGCCATTCCGGCACCGGGGGCCGCAGGCCGCCCGCGCAGCTTCTTTGACAAGCTGAACGCCTGGGCACGCGAAGAAGGTGCGGCTGGTCTTGGTTACATCGTTTATGATGAAACCGGCGAAGCCAAAGGCCCGATTGCCAAGAACCTTGATGCCGAACGTATCGCGAAAATCAAGGAAGTCACCGGCGTTGCCAATGGCGATGCGGTCTTCTTTGCCTGTGACAAGGAACTGGCTGCTGCGAAATTTGCCGGCAAGTCGCGCGACAAGGTTTGTGATGAACTGGGACTTCGTGAAGACGGCATGTTCAAATTCTGCTGGATTGTTGATTTCCCGATGTACGAGGAAGACGACGACGGCAAGATCGAATTCAGCCACAACCCGTTCTCGATGCCGCAGGGCGGTCTTGAAGCCCTTGAAGGCATGAACCCGCTTGATATCAAGGCGTGGCAGTATGACATCGTGTGTAACGGTATCGAACTGTCGTCGGGTGCCATTCGTAACCACCGCCCGGACATCATGTACAAGGCGTTCGAGATTGCCGGTTATGGCAAGGACGTCGTTGATGACCGCTTTGGCGGCATGATCAACGCGTTCAAATTCGGCGCTCCGCCGCACGGTGGTTCTGCCCCGGGTGTTGACCGTATCGTCATGCTTCTGGCTGACGAGCCAAACATTCGCGAAGTCATTGCCTTCCCGCTGAACCAGCAGGCGCAGGATCTGATGATGAATGCCCCGGCCGAGGTCGATGACCGTCAGCTCAAGGAACTGCACCTGCGTGTGCAGCTTCCGCCGAAAATCAAAAAAGACTGATTGCTGTCTTTGACGTTAAAAAACGGTCCGGAAATTTCCGGGCCGTTTTTGTTTGTCTATTGACCCTCGATACTTACGTAATCTTAACCCGTCACAATCAACATTCACCGTGGAACAATTTATATCCTGCGGGGGATGACGTTTTGAAAAAGATACTTGTGGTGGCGGCACCGCTGGCACTGGCGGCGTGCGGTGGTCCGGTGGAACTTACGGTGGCCAAGCTGGCCGGCGATCTGATCAGCTATGTCACCACGGGCAAAAGCACCACGGATCATGCGGTCTCGGCCGTTGCCGAACGCGATTGCGCCCTGCATCGCCCGTTATTTGAAGAAGACGTCTGTCAGGACAATGTCCTGCTGGATGATGCCGTTGCCCTGGCCGAGCCGGGCGCACCATCGATCAAACAGAAAATCCGCGACGCCGAACCCGCAATTTATGCCGTTAACGCGCCCGGCGAAGACTGGTCACAACCCAAAGCCGGTGCCCGCACATCGGCCGTGATTGTCAAAACCGATCTGCCGCCGCGCCCGGTGATACATGACGAAGTGTCGCATGACGAAGCGACCGTTGCCCCGGTCGAAATCGCAAGCGCACAGGACCAGTTCACTCCCGACTATAACCGTACCCCGCTTCGAAACGAGGGCTCCCTTGACCCGCAGGGCGAAGCCGATGCCGCAGTTGCCGGGTATGTTGCCGCGCCAAAGCCGGTCGCACCGATTGCCGAAACCCAAACCGCCGCCCTGACTGACACCGGCATCATGACCGACGAGGTCAGCGTGATCGCACCGGAAACCACTGCGCATGACAAGCTTGTTGCAGTGCCGCTTGCGGGGGACTATGTAGTATTGGCAAGCTTTGCCGATCAGTTGCGCGCGCAAAATGTCCTGTCGCTTTACAGTGAATATCAGCCGCGTCTGATCAGTGCGACGGTCAAGGGCCGCGAATATCTTCGTGTCGCGGTTGGTCCGCTTTCGCATGAGCATGCAAAAGATTTACGCCATCTTGCTGCCAAAAAGGGTGTCAAAGATCCCTGGATTGTCGAGATCGACGCCGCCGGAGAATAGATTTGCCAGTTATTACGGTTTGTCCTGAAAATCGACAGCGTTCCGTCTTCGGGGCGCTGATCTTTTGTGTTGCTCTGGCGGGTTGTTCCGCGCAGGCGGGGCAATCTTTTGCCGCCGGTCCCGCCGGTTTTGATCCGGCGCATGTGCGCAAGGCATCCGATACCCAGACGGAACTGGTTCCGCATATGGCGGAATATCGTTTTTCGATGGTCTCGTCGGATGTTGGCAGCTCTGTTGTTGGCGTGCGCGGTGCGCTGGGCTACCGGTTTGAAAAGGTCTGTGATGGCTGGATCACCGAGATGCAGCATCTGATGATCCTTCAGGGGGCAGAAGGGGGCGCGATCAATTCCGCCTATTCGATGACCCAGTGGGAAAGCTTTGACGGATCGAAATACCGCTTCCGCATGCGCGATTATCTGGATGGTGTGCAGGTGGACGAGGTTGTCGGCGATGCGGTGCGCGACAAGGACAAGGTTCTTGTCACTTACGAAGTCCCGGTCGAAATCACCGAGGAACTGCCGGCCGATACCATGTTCCCGACCCAGCATTCCGTAACCCTGCTGAAACGTGCGCTTCAGGGCGACAAATTTGCCAATGATCTGGTCTTTGACGGCAGTGGCGATACGCCGACCAACCGGATTGCCGCGGTGATTTCGGGCGCGAAACAGGCGCAAAATAATGCCGAGGATGCCGATAACATCGCAAGCCAGCCCTATCACAGCCTGAACCTGGCCTATTATCCGCTGGGCGAGGCTGAAAATGGCCCCTCGACCGAGATCGCGGTTGATTTCGGGGAAAATGGTGTCGCCCACGAACTGCGAATGAATTACGGCAGCTTCCGGGTGCGCGGTGATCTTCAGAAAGTGACACGCCTGCCAGCCCCCGAATGCGGCTAGGTCTGTTTCGGGTGTTTAAGAACAACGCAAAAAAGCCTGCCGGGTTTCCGACAGGCTTTTTTGTGGGGGAAGTTCCATAAATCTTAGGCGGCGACGGCGCTGCTGTCGTCGCGGCAATACAGATCATAAAGTGTCTTGATGACGGTGACGGCTTCATCGCCTTGCAGCGAATAAAAGATCGTCTGTGCTTCGCGCCGGGTTTTTACCAGCTTGTCACGCCGCAATCTTGCAAGATGCTGTGACAGGGCAGACTGGCTCAGTCCGACAATGCGTTCAAGTTCACCGACTGATTTCTCGCCTTCGTTCAGTTGGCAAAGAATCATAAGTCTGCTCTGATTGCTCATGGCCTTCAGAAGCGCGCTGGCTTGCTCGGCCTTTTTTTCGAGATGGTTAAGTTCCATTTGGCTCCCTTTAGCCTGGCCATATTCGGCTTTTGTCCCAACTGGGGCATCGGGTGTATCACATTCGTGGTGATAATCTCCGATGGGATATCCCCGATTTTTTCCAACCAACGAGGTCTTTGTGCCTCAAACCCATTAATGAAATTCAAGAATGGGAAGATTCCTATTCTCAAGTATAACATTAAACTGTCAAGACACTCTTTGTCTTGTGAACAGAGATTATGGCGATATTTCGTTCTGAGTCACCGAGTATACAATAGACAGTTCACGCGGTGATTTTGGACCAGTCATTCAAGTTCAAAACTTGCAGTCTTTGACTGATTTATGATGATCTAGAACAAGGCAGCGGATAACTTTGGCTGTCACGATGAAATAATAATAATCAGGATCGTGGTCAATAAGGCCAGTCAGCCTGTAAAGATTCGATATATCTGACGTGCATCTATTCAGGAAGGTTTCCGGAAAACATGGCGACATTATTTGTCACTCACCACAGTTGCATCGACCATGATCCGGGACCGGGCCATCCGGAACAGCCTGATCGCCTTCGCGTGATCCAGCGGGTGCTTGAAGCCGAGGAATTCATGTTCCTGCACCGCGAAGAAGCCCCAAAGGCCGATCTTGACCTGATCAAAAAGGTCCACGATCCGGCCTATGTCGACCGTGTCATGGCCGCCATCCCGCAAAGCGGATATGAAGCCCTTGATGGCGACACCTATGTGTCCCCCGCCTCCGGCGATGCCGCGCTGCGTGCCGCAGGTGGCGTTTGCGTCGCGATCGATGCCGTGATGGCCGGGCATGAACGCAATGCCTTTGTTGGGGTACGCCCGCCGGGCCATCATGCGGAATATGACCGGGCCATGGGGTTCTGCCTGTTTAACAATGTCGCGGTCGGTGCGCGATATGCCCGCGATGCCTATGGCATCAAACGCGTTGCGGTGATGGATTTCGATGTTCATCACGGCAATGGCACGCAGGATCTTTTCTATAACGATCCCGACCTGTTTTATTGCTCGACCCATCAATGGCCGCTTTATCCCGGCACCGGCGCCCCGGATGAACGCGGATGCGCCAACAATATCCTCAATGTCGGCCTGACCGCCGGGGCGGGGACGGCTGAAATGAAAGAGGCCTTCGAACAATCGGTTTTGCCCGGCATTGTCGCCTTCAAACCGGAACTGCTGATCATTTCGGCCGGTTTTGATGCGCATCGCAATGATCCGCTGGCGGGCCTTTCTTTTGTTGAAAGCGACTTCGTCTGGATGACCGAACAGCTCCTCGGCCTCGCGGGCGAGGTCTGCGACAACCGCGTTGTGTCAGTCCTTGAAGGCGGATATGACCTGCCGTCCCTGGCAGGTTGCGTTGCGGCGCATGTGCGAACCCTGATGACCTCCTGAAGTCATTCAATAGAGGGTTGCTGCGCTTGTTGCTTTTGTTCGCGGCGGGATTTAATCGAATGCCCGATAATAATCGTAACCGGAACCCACAGGATATACCATAACTCACCCGGAGATTTGGAGACTTGGGCAAGGTCGGTTAATCCGCCGATAACGGGTACGCATAGCAAACCAAGATGAAATGCCTTTGTGGTTCTATCTTCTGTATTCAAAGCAGCCCAAGCGAGCTGCGCAAACAACGCCAGAAGAAGAAAAAGCCCGATTGCACCGCCGAAAAATGCCGAGGATACATATATGCTGTGGGGGAATTTCTGTTCGATCGCCCCGAAGGTATTCAAGCTTGCCAGGCCATTACCGATGATTGGGGCATCCTGAATATATTTCCATGCATCCATCCATATTTCAAAACGCCATGGGTTTCTGGAAAGTGATTGAATAACCTGGTTTTGGATTTCGTCACTGATAAGGAAAATTGAAGCAATCGAAAACAGTATTCCAACTGCGCACCTACGAACAACTTTTCCAGAAAAAATTGAAAATATGATACCGATGCAAAGTAAAGTCAGAAGTGGCCCTCTGCTTTGGGTGAGTATTACAAATAACACACAGGAAAAGCAAATCGTAGCGTAGAGTATTTTGTCTTTGTTTTTTGTTGATATTTGGGATTGATAAAAGGATATGCAGAACCCAGTCAATACAACTAAGCTTCCCAGTATCGGGTGCCTGGTTTCAGCCCATCCCGTCAACCTATCGCTCAGTGTGTGCGTATCTACTCCATAAAATAAAAAAGTAGATATCAGTGTGTTTATAAGCACCGCGTAAGGTAGAATTTTGAAAAGTAGATTCTCCCACTTGGTGTGGTTTGAAAAGAAGTATGCAGCAGAAAATAGAAATATAAGATTAACTATTGATCTCGTTATGTATTTCTTGATGTTAAATTCTGGTTGATTTACTCCCCATGATATCGACAGGAGAAACCATATTATCAATATGACGCCGGTAATGAATGTCTTGTCTTTAAAAAGGCTGGTGATCTCCTCTTTGTTCTTAAAAGTTATTATCAAGAACGCCGGTATTATGATTGCATAAAATATTATCGCCCACATTGGTGTTGGGTGAATTAAATATCCGGATGTCAGGAAAAAACAAAAAGAGAACGGGAATACGTGTTCTTTAATGGTGTTCATTATATGTATTCTTGATTATGTTATCGGCAATGATTTTTTCGTTGAATTTTCTATGATATTCATGCCATGAGCGCTTCGCAATATTCTGTCTTTCTTTGTCATTGTCGATAAAATAAGAAATTTTTGTAATAAGCTCATCCTTATTTGAGAAAAATGCCATCTGGTCTTCTTCGAAATCGTCGTTCAAACCCGTTGCTCTGTCTACGAAAGTCAAAATTCCATTACCGACGGTCTGAGCAATTCTGTCAGAGGAATATAGATAGGCATCATTTCTACGGCTGAAATTTAAACTCATAGAAGTTTTGCTTAGGTATTTATCGTATTCTTCGCATGTTATGCGGGGACTTGTGTAGCCAGGAAATGATGCTCTTATTCTTGAGCTGGACTTTGCAATATCATCTAAAAGATCCTGAACAATATAATCTTCTCCACAAATATTGCGGATCTCGTTAGGTGTTCCTATCGCCATGCCGAAGTCAAAAGACAGTTCCTCACGGGAATATTCAAAGTTCCGGTGACGTTCAATGCTCATGTCAACCGGATTTGGCATGAAATAAGTACGGTATTTCCCCTCAGACAATTTGGTCAATAGAGGTCCGTCCGTTGAGCAGAAGGTTGCATCAACAAGATCGATCTTGCTTTTTATCCGTCCCACATTATCTGAGGAGAATAATGGATCAACATTCCATTGGGCTATTTTGACACTTGGCAACTTTTCTTTGATTTTTTCCAAGGTCGAGCGAGTAATCATATCAGCGTGGCCGAATACAATCATATCAGGCTCGAATTTCTCAACAACCTCGAGCAATTTTTTATTTAATTGCGGAATCCCAAATTTCCTACTTCTGAATATGTTCAGAAGCCTGGCCAAGTCTCTGTCCCCAAAGGGTAAAACATTATGCCCCAAGCGCGTAAAGCCGTTGGTAATCTTATAAGGTACGCCATAGTAACCGGGTACCTTGGGCGTTAAGCTGTAATTTGTGACATGCAATATGCGCAGGCGGGAAATATCAAGCAATTTGTATACTCTGCAGCAGTTTCAAAGGCACCATATTCTCAATATCGTGGAAGTTAAAAGATATTCAGGATTTGGCAAACCCTTTATGGCCATCGTTTCGTTATAACTTTATCTATTCGTAGAGCGGCACTTGTTTCTGAAAAATAGCCGCATGCTCTTAGTATGCATACCCCTTGTTACTGAGCAAGTCACCGCGTAAACTCCGCGCCAATCAAATCAATGGAGCAGATATGTCCAAGCCAACCCCGTCCACCACGATCCCCGATGATATCGCCAAACTCAGCTTTGAAGAGGCCCTCGGTCAGCTTGAAAGCCTCGTGCGGCAGCTCGAACAGGGGCAGGTGGGGCTTGATGATGCCATTGCATCCTATGAACGCGGTGCGGCGCTGAAACGTCATTGCGCCGATAAACTGCGTGCGGCCGAAGAACGCATCGAGAAAATCACGCTGGGTGCGGATGGCCGTCCGAACGCAACCCCGACCGAAATCGAATAATTCTCGCGGAGAATATGGTGAGTTACGACCTGCTTGCTGAGCTGAGTACTGCTTCTGCTGATCTTGGCGAAACGCTTGATGGCATTCTGCCGCGCCCCAATGGCCAGATCGAGCAACGCCTGTTTCAGGCGATGCGTTATTCGACCCTGGGCGAAGGCAAACGCCTGCGTCCGTTTCTGGTTCTAAGCTCCGCCGGATTGTTCCGGGTATCGCGCCAATGCGCCTTGCGAGTCGCCGCCGCGGTTGAAATGGTCCATAGCTATTCGCTGATCCATGACGATCTGCCCGCCATGGATGATGATGACCTTCGGCGTGGCAAGCCAAGCTGCCACAAGCAGTTTGACGAGGCGACCGCCATTCTGGCCGGTGACGCGCTGTTAACGCAGGCCTTCGAAGTGCTGGCCGATGAAAGCACCCATCCCGATCCGCGTGTCTGTACCGATCTTGTCCGTGCGCTTGCCCGTGCGGCCGGGCCATATGGCATGGTCGGTGGTCAGATGATCGATCTGGCGGGCGAGGGGCAAAGCCTTGACCAGGCGCAGGTCACCCATCTGCATCTACTGAAAACCGGCCGGATGTTCGCCTTCGCCTGCGAAGCCGGGGCAATTCTGGGCAAGGCCCCCAAAAGCATGCGCATGTCATTGCGATCCTACGCCCATGACATGGGGCTGGCCTTCCAGATCAAGGATGACCTTCTGGATGTGGAATCCAGCAGCGCCGAACTGGGCAAGACGGCCGGCAAGGATATCGATCAGGATAAATCGACCTATGTGAAGCTTCTGGGCCTTGAACAGGCGCGCGAGCAGGCCAGAATGCTGTGTGATCAGGCGATCAATCACCTGAACTGCTTTGACGGCGAAGCCGAACCGTTGCGCGAAGTCGCACGTTTCGTGATCGAACGCGGGCGTTAAGGTCCGTCACCTGTCATGAGCGAACAAGCCAGATACACAGCCGGTTTTCGTGACCGGCTGTTTGACAGGGACCCGTTCCCGCTTGCGATCTGGTATCCGTCGCACGCAGATGAACGCCCCGTGCGCCATATGGGCGTGACCTCGACGGCGGCCCGCGATGCGGATTTCGCAGGCGACGGACCCTATCCGCTGGTGATGTTCTCGCATGGGTCCGAAGGGCACCGCTTCAATCAGTTCTGGCTGGCGGAATATCTCGCACGGCGCGGTTATATCGTCGCCGCCCCGCAGCATCATGGCGATAATTACCTTGATCCGTCCGATGCGCGGCAATTGACGATCATCGAACGCCGCCCACGCGAAATGCGTCTCGCGCTTGATCTGTTGCTGGATCATGACGGCATTGCTGCTCACATTGATACGGATCGTATTTATGCGTTCGGCCATTCGGCGGGTGGGGCGACGGTGCTTAAAATGGCGGGCTGGCAGTTTGATGCCGCCGCCTGGCAAAGCTATTGCGCGCTCAATGCCGATCAGGACCGCGTGATTTGCCAGCACGCGCCCGGTGATGATCTAATTGATGAGTTGCATGATCGTTATGGCGGCCCGGTTGTTTCCGCGCGCGATGACCGGATCGCGGGCGTGATTGCCGTAACCCCGGCCTTTGGCGTTGCCGCGACCGATGCGGGCTTTGCCGATGTGACGGTGCCGATGCTGTTTATCGAGGCCGAAACTGATGAAATCCTGCCCGAAACAGCCAATGCCGCACATTTTCGCACGCTGCTGCGCGGCCGGGCAAAATTTGTTAAGGCCAAAGGGGCCGGGCATTATTCATTCCTGCCACCCTGCACGCCCTATATTGCTGAAAACTTTCGTTATTTATGCCGGGATTTCGGGCGCGAACGCACCGATATTCACCGCACGGTCGAGCAGGTGGTGCTGAAGTTCCTCGGTGACATCAAATCAGGTGATTTTCAGGGTCGCTAATTACGGCGAAGCTGTTTATTTTACGCTGCTTGCAATAGGGCTTAGGAAACGTCACCCTGTTGGTTTGAACGCTATATAAAAAACGCCACACAAAACTGAAGATCGAGATCGGTATGAGCACGACCTCCAAGACCCCGCTTTTGGACACGATTAACACCCCGGCTGATTTGCGCAGCCTGCAACCTGCACAGATGAAGCAGGTCGCAGATGAATTGCGTGCCGAGGTGATTGATGCCGTGTCGGTCACCGGCGGGCATCTGGGGGCGGGGCTTGGCGTGGTCGAGTTGACTGTTGCGATCCATTACCTGTTTGATACGCCCGATGACCGGCTGATCTGGGATGTCGGGCATCAATGCTATCCGCATAAAATCCTGACCGGGCGGCGGGATCGTATCCGCACCCTTCGTCAGGGCGGCGGGCTTTCGGGCTTCACCAAACGATCCGAGTCTGAATATGACCCGTTCGGTGCCGGGCACAGTTCGACCTCGATCTCGGCCGGGCTTGGCATGGCGGTCGCCAATCAGCTTTCCGATGATAAACGCAAAAACGTCATTGCCGTTATCGGTGATGGTTCCATGAGTGCCGGCATGGCCTACGAGGCGATGAACAATGCCGCCGCCGCCGATCAGCGCATGATTGTGATCTTGAATGATAACGACATGTCGATTGCCCCGCCGGTGGGCTCCATGTCGGGTTATCTGTCGCGTCTGATTTCGGGCAAGGGCTATCAGGGTCTGCGCAATGCGGCCAAGGGCCTGACCAAACATCTGCCGCGCCAGATCGAAGAAGCCGCCCGCAAGATCGAGGAATATACCCGCGGCATGGTGACCGGCGGAACCCTGTTTGAAGAAATGGGTTTCTTCTATGTCGGGCCGATTGATGGTCATAATCTGGATCATCTTCTGCCGGTGCTGAAAAACGTGCGCGATGCGGATGTTGATGGCCCGATCCTGGTTCATGTCGTGACCCAGAAGGGCAAGGGCTATGGCCCGGCCGAAAATGCCGCCGACAAGTATCATGGTGTCGCCAAGTTCGACGTTGTCACCGGCAAGCAGGCCAAGGCCACACCCAATGCACCGTCCTACACCAAGGTTTACGGCGAAACGCTGACCAAACTTGCCGAAACCGATGACAAGATCACCGCGATCACGGCGGCCATGCCGTCGGGTACCGGGGTCAATATCTTTGCCGAACGGTTCCCGGATCGTGCCTTTGACGTCGGCATTGCCGAACAGCATGCTGTGACCTTTGCCGCCGGGATGGCGTGCGAAGGCTATAAACCGTTCTGCACGCTCTATTCGACCTTCCTGCAACGCGCCTATGATCAGGTGGTGCATGACGTGGTCATCCAGAACCTGCCGGTTCGTTTCGCCATGGACCGTGCCGGGCTTGTCGGCGCGGATGGTGCAACCCATGCCGGGGCCTATGACATTGCCTATCTTGGCTGTCTGCCCAACATCGTTTTGATGGCGGCGGCAGACGAGGCCGAACTGGTCCATATGACCACAACCGCATGGGCGATTGATGACCGCCCCAGCGCCTTCCGCTATCCAAGGGGCGAGGGTGTAGGCGTTGAAATGCCGGCCGAGGGACAGGTTCTTGAAATCGGCAAGGGCCGCATCCTGCGCGAAGGCGGCAAGATAGCCATCCTGTCATACGGCACCCGCCTGGCAGAGGCGATGCTGGCCGCCGAAGACCTCGCTGCACGCGGCCTTCCGGCAACGGTCGCTGATGCCCGCTTTGCCAAACCGCTTGATCATCAGCTTATCGCCGATCTGGCCCGCAACCACGAAGTCCTGATCACGATTGAAGAAGGATCGATTGGTGGCTTTGGCGCGATGGTCCTGCAACATATGGCGGGCAACGGACTGCTGGATCACGGGCTCAAAGTCCGCACCATGGCCTTGCCCGATGCCCTGATCGATCATGACAAGCCCGACATTCAATACGCCAAGGCAGGACTTGATGCGCAAAGCATCGTCAAAACCGCCCTTGGCGCGCTTGGCCTTTCCGAAAGCAAGGCACGCGCCTGATCGTTCAAGCAAGACCCCTTAACGAAAAACGCCGCCCAAAGGGCGGCGTTTTTGTTTGTTTGGACTGGCCCGGATCAGAAATCCGCGGTCAGCGAGATTTTGGCCGTCAACGGCGCACCCATCGTCAGATAGCCGCCATTGGCCGACGCCCAGTAATCGCTATCCGTGACGTTTTCGATATTGGCACGGATGGTAACCGGATATTCGTGCACCTCTGTCGTGTAACGCGCACCAAGGTCAAGGCGCGTCCATGACGGGATCGAAAGCGTGTTGGTCGCATTGACATATTGCGATGCCGTGTGAACCGCCCGCGCATTGACCGTCGCACCCTCAAGGAACGGCAGGTCATATTCAATACCAAGCTTGGCAACATAGTCGGGGATGCCAATCGGCGTGTTGCCGTCATTGGTGCCGTTCTGGGTATCGGACAGTTCCGCATCATAAACGGTGATACCGCCCAGAATACGGGTGCCGGTCACAGGTTCGCCAAAGACCTGGAATTCAACGCCACGGTTCTGCTGCTCGCCGTCTGCGGCAAAGGTGTTGCTGGCGTTTTTATAAGAAAACGGTTTGGAAATCTGGAACAGCGCGATGCTACCGCCAAAGCTGCCGAAATCCGCCTTCGCCCCGATTTCATATTGCTCAGAGGTGTAAGGGGCCAACTGTTCGCTCGGGTTGGTCAGGGTCGCATCACTTGCCGCACTGGCGGCTGTTTCGCCGGGCGACAGGGACTCCATATAGTTGGCATAAACCGATACCTGATCGGTCACATTGCCAACGATCCCGACCATCGGCGTATATTCGTCCGCATCATAGTTGCTCGATTGCGCACCGCTGGTCAGACTGAACTGCTTGGTATTCACCGACTGACGACGAACGCCACCCGTGACACTCAGGCGGTCGTCAAGGAAGCTGACGGTATCAGCCAGAAAATAGCTGGTCAGTTCGTTGATATTGCGAAGTCCCGGATCGCTCAGATTGCCTGATGGCGCTGCCAGCGCCGGATAGCCTGTGGGTGTTGGCCCGTAAATATTGCCGGTAAGCGCCGATGCACCGGGCGAGAACGCCCATGCCTGATGGCTTTTGTTCTGAAGATAGGAAACCCCGGCATTCAGTTCATGTTTGACGACGCCGGTTTCAAATTTAACGCGGGCACCGGTCAGCGCACTGTTGGTCGTATCTTCGCGAACGATGGTCGAACCGCCATAGGTCATGGTGCCATCGGTGCCGGTAATGGTCGGCGTGGAATAAATCCCCGATTCTTCCATATGGCGGGTGCCTGCGGCGGCATAGGCCATGAGATAGTCGTTTACATCATGTTCGATCCGTCCCTGGACAAAGCTGTCCTCCAGATCGGCCCATGTGCCATCCGCATTATAGTTATGTCGGGCATCCGGGGCATCGGGGATGCTGGTCAGGGCGCTGGCAAGGTTTACGGAAGTTCGACCGTGATCAATATTCTTTTCATTATGCCCGGCATCAACCGTGATCCGGGTATCATCGCCGCGATAATCGAATGACAGCGACCCGATCTGGCTATTGCGGTCTTCATCATCGATGGCGGTTTCACCGTCGCTATATTTCAGATTGGCACGAATGCCGAACTGATTGTCCTTGCCAAAACGCCGTCCGAAATCGACATGCCCGCCGGTCTGGCTGTTCATTTCATAGAATGTCGTGACACTGGTGATCGGATCATCTGTTGCGCGCTTGGGAATCAGGTTGATTCCGCCGCCAATGCCGCTGCCGCCCGGTGACATGCCATTGATGAATGCCGATGCGCCTTTGACAACTTCAACCCGGTCATACATCGACATATCGATCAACTGGCGCGGTGCCGTGCCATAAAGGCCGTCCAGCATCACATCATCACCGTCAAGAACGAAGCCGCGGATCATGAAGCGGTCACCCGAACCGCCATAGCTGTAGGATGTCAGCACACCCGGATCGTTATCAACCACATCGGCAAGCGTATCGGCCTGCTGGTTTTTGATCACTTCGCTGGTATAGCTGGTGATGCTGACCGGAATATCCAGATTGTCCTTGTTACCCAAAACACCGGCCCGGCCACCGGTTGCGACCTGACCACCCGCGTAAACCGGCGGGGTGGGATCACCTGCCTTGGCATTGGCTTCACCCTCGACCCGGATCGGGGCAAGATTGATGTCGCTGTCATTTTCGGTCGTTGCGCCATCGCCGGTATCGTCTGATTGCGCGTTTTGCTGTGGCGATGTGTCCTGCGCATAAGCCGGTGTCGCCATCACGGCGAAAATACTCACAGAAGCCAGCAACAGCGTACTGAATGTACGGCGTTTTGTGGTCGACGAGATGTGCATGAAAAGAGCCCCATAGTCGGATTGATCACCGCCCCCGGCGGTTTGCATATGGGGTTCATTATCACTATTGATAATCAATCTCAATATAAATGATTATTATTATCAATTGCGATATAATTGTTCAGAAACTCAACCTGACGTTCAGTGACGTCCAAGTGGGATGATGGGCTGGGGGATGTTAACGGGGTAAACTCGCTCGCAGGAAACCGCAAATCCGCAGAAGGAAGGGGGCAGGAAAAAGGCCACGTCCGCCCAAGGCCTCCGGTCAATCGGCATAGATCATTTTATGCGTCATGCCGCCATCAATGCGGATGGTTTCGCCTGTCATGAAGCCTGATTGTTCATGATCAAGCAGGAAGGCGACCATCTTTGCGATATCATCCGGGGTTCCGATGCGGCCCGCCGGGTGTTGCTGGCGGTCGATGTCACGGTGTTGCGGTTCTTCACGGGCGGATGATTTCTGCCAGTCACCAACTTCGATCCAGCCCGGCGCAATGGCATTGACCCGAACTGCCCCCGAAAGGCTGACCGCCATGGCATGGGTTAATGCCACCATGCCACCCTTTGACGCGGCATAGGCTTCGGTATTGGGTTCTGACTGAAAGGCGCGGGTAGATGCGATATTGACGATTGCCCCGCGGGTCTTGCGCAAATGCTGGGTCGCATGTTTGGCCGCCAGAAACGCCCCGCCCAGATTGACATTGATCACGCGCTGCCAGCTTTCCCAATCCAGATGTTCGAACGATCCCGAATGCGGGTCGGCAATACCGGCATTATTGACCAGTCCGTCAATGCGCCCGAACCGGTCAACGGTCTGCTGAACCGCAATCGCCACATCATGTTCATTGGCAATGTCGCCCTTGAAAAACAGGGCACGTTCCTGCTGTTCTTCGGGAAGGGCCGTGATGGCCTCGTCCCCGGCATCCGCATCCAGATCAAACAGCATGACCTTCCACCCGGTGGACAGAAGATGCTGCGTTATGCCCAGTCCCAGGCCCTGCGCTGCACCGGTGACGAAGGCGACCTTGGGATCGGGAAAACTGTTCATGTGCTGCTGTGTCCGCGTT
Organism: Thalassospira sp. A3_1; assembly: GCF_017744215.1. Classification (NCBI taxonomy): domain Bacteria; kingdom Pseudomonadati; phylum Pseudomonadota; class Alphaproteobacteria; order Rhodospirillales; family Thalassospiraceae; genus Thalassospira; species Thalassospira sp. A3_1. The sequence continues at coordinate 1,217,597 of NZ_JAGHQQ010000002.1, forward strand.
GATCTGGAAAGGAATGAATTTTGTGAACGTCTTGAAAATGGACCTGTTCCGCAAGGATGCAACAAACAAGCCGAAAATTTAATCGGCTGCCCGATCCTGCGATGGTGCCAGCCGATCAAGAAGCGCGTGGACGAACCCCTTCTGCCGCCCGTCAAGCCCGCGTGCCCTGGCGGCGTCCTGCAGGGCTTCGGTGGCTTCAAGATGCAGGCGAAAATGCCCAGGATTCTGATCAATGCGGTCTTTGCGTTGATGTTCGTCGCCAAAGACCATGGTGTGACAACGCGGCGCACTCGACGATGTAAAGGCCCGGCAGGTCAGGGGCCGAACCTCATAGATCGTGCATCTTTCATCCGCCCCCAGAAGCGGGCAGCGTGCGCGCACTTCGGATGTGGTTTTAGCCTGTTCAATGATCCGTGCTGCATGGTCCAGACGTTCCAGCAATGCCTGCTGTTCATCAGACGGGAATGTCTTGCGGATATGGTCGGCAATCAGGCTTGTGACGCCGGGTGGCACCGCAACAAACAGATGGCAGCACGCGCTGCATCCATCCCGGCAGTCGCAATGGGGTTGATGGGGAAAGCTGTCACGCAGGGTCCGGGATGCCGCATCGACCAGCATCATGGCCGCCTGCGCGGCGTCACTGATGGTCGGTGCCTGTTCAAGCACACGGGCCAGTTCGGCGCGGAAGCCGGGAAACATTTCCTCGTACCGGCGCGACGCTTCTGCGGTCAGCGCACCGGTTTGGGAAATATCACTCGTGATCCGGTTGATTGCGTCGTCAAGTTTCGCCATGGCTATGCGATTGCCTTTATCCCGATCCCTGTCCGCAAAACGGGCAGGCTGATATGTCAGAGCGTGGGGACCTTCATCCCATCATGCTGATTTTGGCACTGTTTTCCAAGTGCATCCTTGGAACCGGCATTTCAGCAAAAAAAATCCACCAGAACTTCCGATCGCTGGCGGATTTGCCAGACGGCGCGGCCAAGCCAAATCCAGTCAGGCCAACCAAGTCCACGCCACACCCGGCCAATCCCCACACCACACCGCTCCAAGCAATCACCCTGATCTCCCCGCCGCCCGATGACCGGCAACCTACCGCGATTCTCCCATGCTGCCTCCGGCACGTGGTTCCGCGAACCCTTGCCGCGCTGCTCCTTCGGTGGATATTCCCCGGCTGGCGAACATGGGAACCCGAACTGCCGCAGGACTCCCGCCAAGTCATCCCAAGCTATCGCCCAGATCTCCCCGCTACCCGAAACCTGCCGCGATCCTCCCATGCTGCCTCTGGCACATGGTTCCGCCAACCTTTGCCGCGCTGGCTCCTTTGTCGGATATCCCCAGTTTGGCGAATACGAAATCCAAACAGCCGACGGCCCCCAGCCCCCAGCCCCCAGCCAGTCGCTCCAGTCGCCCGGACCGCCCCCTCCAGTAGACCCATCTTCCGCCGCTGTTTGCCACCTGCTGCCCAATTCTGCCAGCCGCTGCCGATTGCAATCTCGCTGGCTACCTCGCCACCAAGGCGCACCTCTCCCGTTCTGACCTATCGCCAACGGACCCATCACCAGCTGCTGCTTGCCAAATGATGCCCGACGCAGCCAGGGCGTTGCCGATTGCAATCTTGCAGCCGCTCCGCGAACAAGGCGCACCTCTCCCATCATGGCTCATCATCAGCCACCGCTTGCCTGACGCTGCCCGGCGCAGCCCAGCCGCTGTCGATCACAATTTTACCGGTTGCCTTGCCAACAAGGCGCACTTCTCCCGTCTTGACCTTTGGGTGACCTTGGGGTGGGTTAGGACACGGGCGCAAAACCTCCGTAATGGCTTTTCCACCCGCCGGTCATCGTCCGGCGATGTTGCTGCCGGATCGGTCTGTCTTTATGCTGCTGCATCATCATCACTTTCATCTGGCCCAAAACGCGAAAACCCGCAAAGCGAATCACGCTTTGCGGGTATTGGTCCGGGCGCTTTTGTCCCGTTGACTTTTCTTTTCTAGCATAACAAAAAGAACAAATCAAGAACTTTTTGAGAATCCGCGCAAAAAAATCACCGGCCAGAATTTCCGGCCGGTGAAGGAGTTTGGCTGTCTGCAAGACAGCAGGGAGACACGGGAAAACGAAACAGAGTGTGCAGTTACCCGTTGGCAGATTTGCCCGACGGGGTGGCAAAGGTATCGGCATAATCCTTGCGCAGCTGGGCCTTCTGGATTTTGCCCATGGTGTTGCGCGGCAATTCGTCGAGCATCCAGATGCGTTTCGGCACCTTGAATTTTGCAAGCTTGTCCTGGGTGCGTTTGATGATGGCCTCGGCATCGGGTTTGGCACCTTTGGCCGGGACGATCACCCCGGCAACCGCTTCGCCGAAATCGGGATGCGGCAGGCCAAAGATCGCGACTTCCTCGACCTCGTCATACTCGGCGATGATCTCCTCGACTTCCTTGGGATAGACGTTGAAACCACCCGAAATGATCAAATCCTTGTCGCGCCCGACAATGGTGACATAACCGTCTGCGCCGATGGTTGCGAGGTCGCCGGTGATAAAGAACCCGTCCGTGCGAAACTCGGATGCGGTTTTTTCCGGCATCTGCCAGTAACCCTTGAAAACGTTGGGCCCGCGAACTTCAAGTACACCGATTTCACCGACGGGCAGGACATTGCCATCCTTGTCGCAAACCCGTGCCTCGATCCCCGGAAGGGTCGGGCCGACCGCCCCCGGACGGCGTTCGCCATCCAGCGGGTTTGACGTGTTCATGCAGGTTTCGGTCATGCCGTAACGTTCAAGGATTTTATGCCCGGTCCGCTCAAAGAACGCATCGTGGGTTTCCGCCAGAAGCGGCGCCGAACCCGACACGAACAGGCGCATGTTCGCGACCAGATCCTTATCAAACTTCGGATGGGCCAGAAGGCGGGTATAGAAGGTCGGAACCCCCATCATAACCGTGGCATTCGGCAGGCGTTCAACCACGTCATCGGCATCGAATTTCGGAAGCAGGATCACCTTGCCGCCATTGACCAGCATGATGTTGATCGCAACAAACAGGCCATGCGTATGGAACAGCGGCAGGGCATGCAAAAGCGTATCACCCGGCCTGAAACCCCATGCCTTGTGCAGGGTCAGCGCGTTGGAGCCGAGGTTTCCATGCGTCAGCATCGCGCCCTTGGAACGGCCGGTGGTGCCCGATGTATACAGAATGGCGGCAATGTCATCCTTGGTCACATCTGCGACGTCGCCATGCGGTTTGGCACTGGCGGCCAGATCATTCAGCGTACCATCGCCCTTGTCGCCAAGCGACAGGACCGCACCGACATTGTTCTGTGCGCCAAGGGTTCTGGCGGCATCAATATGGGCCGGGCGGCACACGAATACACGCGGGGCGGCATCGCCAAGGAAATAGGCGATTTCATCGCCGGTATAGGCGGTATTAAGCGGCAGGTGAATGGCGCCAAGCTGCAGGCAAGCCAGATAAAGCGCGATCACATCGGATGATTTGTCGATCTGGGCGGCAACACGGTCGCCCTTGACCACCCCATGATCGGCAAGAACCGTGGCATAACGCCCGGTACGATCCAGCAGCCAGGCAAAGCTGCGTTCAGTGCCGTCGCGTTCGATCAGAAAGGTGCGCGAACGGTCCGCCGGGAAACGTTTGGTAAATTCGTTGAAAAGATTATCCGACATGGTTCTGTCCTAGTTTCCCGTAAGCTGCATGACCGATTTCGAAACGGCGATTTTGCCGTCATTCATCAGCGCTTCGTGGTTTCGTTCAATATCGTCAAGGTGATAGGCGTAATTGACCATCATCCCGCCCGCCTGACGCAGTCCCTTGGACGATGTATCGCCAAGCCAGTTCAGACGTTCAAGCTGCGCGCCATTGCCAAGATGGAAACGTGCGGTGGGATCAAGCGGCGATTTACCGCGCTTGCAGGTCGCAAGATAACGCGCGCACAGCATCATCGCCGGCTTTTTAAGCTCGGTGACTTTTTCCGCGTCATCAATCCAGTCGTCGTCGCTCATGGCGGCAAGGACGGTGGCGGCGATATCGGCATCGTCAGACTTGCTTTTTTGACGGGTGCGCAGCCATCCCATGAAGCCCGGAATGGGCGACAGGGTGGCGAATTGTCTGAGTTTCGGGAACTCGCGTTTAAGTTCCTCGACCACCTGTTTGATCAGGAAGTTGCCAAATGAAATACCCTTAAGGCCCGATTGACAGTTGCTGATCGAATAGAAGATCGCGGTATTGGCTTTTTCCGGGGCGGTTTCGTCGATTTCCGGCGCCAGAAGGGCCTGAACGCTATCGGCAAGCCCGTGAACCAGGGCAACTTCGACAAAGATCAGCGGATCATCGGGGATCGCCGGATGGAAGAAGGCAAAGCATTTCCGATCCGTTGCCAGACGACGGCGCAGATCATCCCAGCCCTTGATTTCATGAACCGCTTCATAGCGGATCAGTTTTTCAAGGATGGCCGCCGACGTATCCCAATCAATATGACGCAGTTCAAGGAAGCCGCGATTAAACCAGCTTGTCAGCAGATGCTGCATATCGGCATCAAGCGGTTCAAGGTGACGGTTTTCCTTGATCAGTCCCAGAAGCGTTTCACGCATATCGACAATCGCGCGCGTGCCGCCCGGTGCCATATTGATCCGGCGCAGAAGCTCCTGCCGGGCCGGTTCTGACGCGTGGGTCAGAACCGCCAGATTGGCTTCGGACGGATCACTGGCAAAGGCCTCGCTTGCTTTCTTGACCTCGGTGCGGTTGGCACTGAAATCATTCTGCATCATTTCGAAAAAGCGCAGATGATCTGCTTCGGGCAGGGTTTCCCACATGCGGACCACTTCGCGGGCAACCGCCGTTCCGCGGGCTTCGCCCTTTTGCGACACAAGGTCCTTGCACATGGCTTTAAGCTGGGCAAACGGGTCCTGCGGTGTCGATAGCGGCAGGTCAAGAAGCTCCCGGCCGCGATCGGCAATGCTGGATATCCAGCTTCTTACGGAAATTCCGGACATTTTAGCGTCCCCCTATGACCGTTTCGGGAAGCCAGGTGGCGATTTGCGGGAAGAAGCACAGGATCACGATGGCAACCACCATGCAAAGCACATAGGGCATCGCACCTTTCAGGATCGTCTGCAGGCGGATATCAGGCGCAATCCCGTTGATGACATAAAGGTTAAGCCCAACCGGCGGGGTAATCAGGCCGATTTCCATGTTGATCGTCAGGATCACGGCGAACCAGTAGGGATCAAACCCGGCATTGACGATCACCGGCAGAAGGATCGGGGCCGACATCAGGATCACGGCAACCGGCGGCAGGAAGAAGCCGCTGATCAGCAGAAACACATTGATGAAGCCCATCAGGACCCAGCGGTTGACGTCAAGGGCGGAAATCCACTGTGCAATCGACTGGGTGATGAACAGCGAGGACAGCATGTAGCTGAACAGACCGGCAGCCCCGATGATCAGAAGGATCATCACTGACTCTTTGGTCGTGTCGCGCATGATGTTCCAAAGCTTGCCCGGCTGCCACATGCGATAAATGATCATCGCGACAATCAGGCAGAACAGCGCACCAACACCCGCCGTTTCAGAAGGCGTTGCCACCCCGCCATACAGCGCGAACAGAACAGCACAGATAATGACGATGAAGGGCAGGACGCGCGGAAGGATTTCAAATTTTTCCTTCCAGCTATAGGTCACCGATGCCAGTGCAACCGATGCATTTCCCTGACGCCAGGTCGAAAAAAGCGACCATGCCATGAACAGTGCCGTCAGCATCAGACCGGGCAGAAGACCGGCAAGGAACAGCCGCCCGATCGATGTATCGGTGGAGATACCATAAACAATCATGGTGACACTTGGCGGGATCAGAATGCCAAGCGTACCGCCCGCTGCAATCGAACCGGCCGCAACCGAGCTCGGGAAGCCGCGTTCACGCATGGCGGGGATGCCCATTTTGCCAATCGCGGCACAGGTCGCCGGTGATGATCCCGACAGGGCTGAAAAGATCGCGCATGCCCCCAGGTTGGAAATAACCAATCCTCCCGGCACGCGCGTTAACCAGCGATCCAGCACGGAATACAGATCACCACCCGCACGGGACGATGCGACAACCGCCCCCATCAGGATGAACATCGGGATCGCGAGAACTTCGAAACTTTCGAGTTTGGAAAACAGGATTTCAGGCAGCAGCGGTAACGCACTTGCGCCATCGAAAATCCAGATAAAGCCGACACCAACCATCAGAAGCCCGATGCCGACCGGAATGCCGGAAAACAGGATCAGGGTGGTGACAATGCCAACGAGTGCTGCGAGTGAAAGCGGATCCATTGCACCAGCTCCTTAAAACGGGTTGTCTTCGATATGGAAGGCTTTCGACCGGTTGGTCAGAAGGCACAGCAGATCGGCGAATAATTGCAGGAACAGCAGGCCAAAACCGACCGGCAGCATCAGGTAGGGCTTCCAGAGTTCAGCCGCCCAGATGGTCGGGGATTTCCAGCCGCCCTGATAGGCTTCGATGACCAGTTCGATGCCGTAAAAGGCAAACAGGCCGCTGATGCCAAGGCCGCACAGCAGGGTCGCAACCGCAAGCAGCTTGCGCGCACCACGTTTCAGATACATCGGCAGCAGATCGACATTCACATGCCCGCGCAGAAGCTGGACATAAGGAAGCCCGATCAGGGTGCCGCCGATCATCAGGTAAATCACGGCCTCCGTCTGCCAGACGGTCGATGAGTTCAGGATGTAACGGATAAAGACAAGCTGGCAGATCAGCAGCATGGCGATGAAGAACATCGACGCTGCGGCAACACCGCAGGCCTTTGACAGAAAGTGGACGAAATTGATCGCATGATCGAGCGGGCCACGCGGTGCCATCGGGGCAGGGCGCGCGCCATTGCCGTTGCTGCCGGGTTTTTCGGGCAGCGGTTCGACATCGGGTGGCGGCGGGAAACTGTTATGGTTGGACCGGGCACGCGGGGCGGGATTGCCATCGTCGGGCAGATCAACCGGCAAGGAATTGGGAAAAACTGCGTTCGCCACGCTGGGACTCCTGAAGATCAAGGTCGTCGCAAAAAAGCGGAAAAGAAGTGGCGCCGGCATGCAGGGCATGCACCCGGCGCCACGACACCATTATTCGACAGAAAGAGCCATATCGAGCATTTCCTGACCGCCCGGGGTTTCTTCGACAAACTTGGCATAGGACGTCTGCTTGGCGAGGTCCTGCCATGCCTTGAAGTCGGCGTCGGTCAGATCTGCGATTTCAACACCGGCATCCTTGAAGACCGTGACACTGGCAGCGTCTTCTTTACGGGCTTCTTCGGAATAGAACGCCTCGGCCTTTTTGGCAGCGGCAGCAAGGGCGTCTTTCTGGGCGTCGTTCAGACCGTCATAGGTTTTCTTCGACATCAGAACCGGCTGATACATGAACCACAGCGCGTTGGCACCCGCCGGGGTATAGCATTTCACCTGTTCGTAAATGCGATACGAAACGAAGCTGGACGAACTGGTGTTGGTGGCATCCAGAACGCCGGTCTGCATCGCCGGATAGATTTCCGAGCTTGGCATTGCGGCGATGGATGCACCGGCACCCTGAAGCATCTGTTCGAAGGATTTACCGGCTGCACGAATTTGCAGGCCTTTGACATCATCCGGAACCCGGATGCAGCCCTTGGTCGAGGCAAAGCCACCGGCCAGCCAGCCCTTGGCAATGGTAACAACCCCGTTTTCGTTCAGAAGTTCTTCCATTTTTGCCATGAAGGGCGAGTTATTCAGGCGATCGGCATGGTCATGGTTTTTCACCAGTGCCGGCATCAGGGTCAGGTTGGTTGCCGGAATACGACCACCGGCATAGGCCAGCGGATAGACGATCATGTCAAGCTGACCGCGTTCCATCGGAGTCCACTGTTCGTTCGCCTTGAACAGCGAGCCGGACGGGAAAATCTGGATTTCCAGATCGACATTGGCGGCTTTGACTTCGTCGGCAATGATCTGCGCGACTTTGTGACGGACATCGCCGGTCGACCACTGGTGCGACAGCTTGAGCGTTTCCGCATCAGCGTTCGAGGACATACCGAAGGCGGCGATGGACAGGGTGATGGCGGCGACAGACGCCGACAGAGTACGTTTGAAAATCTTCATCTTTTCCTCCCGGATGAAGCATGCGTTTCTGGATGCATTCATGACGCGTTTGCACGTCTTTTTATTGGTGCGGATTTCGCAATATCAAAAAGCGTTACAGATTTCTGGCATCCTGTCTACGGGTTTTTGTATACCAGAAATGTGTATTGCGGTGCCACAGATGTGCGCTTAAGGATTGCAGCCATTTTCCCGGTTTTCTGCGATTGAACTTTTGCATCGCAGCAGGATTTCGATGCAGAGCAGCACGGAAAAGGCTTTGCGCGGTACCATTTTCTATGTTCTGGTATACCACGATTGCAGCGTAAGGATGAGGCTTCCCATGTCACGGAACGGCAAGCTCGCCACCGATCTGGTTCAGAAACTTGAACGCGATATTGTCACCGGTGTTCTTAAACCCGGCGACAAGCTGGACGAGCGCAGCCTGTCGGAACGGTTCGGCGTTTCACGCACCCCGGTCCGCGAGGCCCTGCAAACGCTGGCAGGGTCGGGACTTGTCGCGACCATGCCTCGTCGCGGGACCATTGTTGCCTCGATCACGGTGGCCGATCTGATTGAAATGTTCGAAGTCATGGCCGAACTCGAAGCCATGTGCGCGCGTCTTGCCGCACGTCGCATGCCGCGTGCGGATATCGAAAAGCTGATCGCACTTGGTAAGGAATGCAGCGAGCTTCAGGAACATGCGGATGCCGATGCCTATTACGAGGCCAACGTCAATTTCCACGAAGTGATCTATTCCGGATGCCGCAACAGCTTCCTCGAACGCCAGACCAAGAATGTGCGCAACCGGCTCGCACCCTATCGTCGTTTGCAGTTGCACCGGCCTGGCCGGGTGAAAAAATCCAATGCCGAGCATTCCGAAATCCTCGAAGCGATTTCGACCGGCGATGCCGAACGGGCGGGCAAGCTGATGCACCAGCATGTCGCGGTCCAGGGCGAGGCGTTAAACGATCTTCTTGCCATCGTGCCGCGCGGCTATCTGGAACCACTGGCAAGCTAGACGCTTGCGCTGCTTTGCGTTAAAACCCGCGCATGGCAAAGAAACGTTTGGATCAATTGCTTGTCGAACGCGGACTGGTGGAAACCCGGTCCAAGGCGCAGGCTTTCATCATGGCAGGCAATGTCTTTAGCGGCGAGCAACGGCTCGATAAGCCGGGGCTGCAATGCAAGGAAGACATTTCACTGACCCTGCGCGGGCAACCCCATCCGTGGGTATCGCGCGGCGGGCTCAAGCTTGAAAAGGGGCTTGCCGAGTTCGGTGTTGATGTCACCGGTTTTACCGCGATTGATGTCGGCTCCTCGACCGGCGGTTTTACCGATGTCTTGCTGCAAAACGGTGCGGCCAAGGTCTTTGCCGTTGATGTCGGGCAGGGGCAGCTTGACTGGAAACTGCGCAATGACGACCGGGTTGTCGTGATGGAAAAGACCAACGCGCGTCACATCACATCCGAACAAATTCCCGATCCCATTGATATCGTCGTCTGCGACGCCAGCTTCATCGGCCTTCGTACCGTGCTTCCGGCAAGCCTTGATCTGGTCAGGCCGGGCGGCTGGCTGATTGCCCTGATCAAACCGCAATTCGAAGTCGGCAAGGAACGTGTCGGGAAAAAGGGTGTGGTGCGTGAACCGGAACTGCATCAGGAAGTCTGTGATACCATTTCCTGCTGGCTGGAGAGTCTTCCGGGCTGGGAGGTGCTTGGCATCGCGACAAGCCCGATCACCGGGCCGGAAGGCAATGTCGAATTTCTGATCGGTGGGCGGAAATCAGCGTAATCAATGCCGATTCCCGCCAATAGTGGTGGGCTTATTTGCCGATTGCTTTCAGGAAATGATCGATCCCGGCCTGGGCGCAATCCTGATCCTGCGGCGGGGTGCCGGAACTGACACCGATCCCGCCGACAACATCCCCGTCCACCGATACTGGCAAACCGCCAGCCACAATCGACAGGCGACCGCCACATTCGGAATCGATGCCAAATGCCACCATGCCCGGTTGGGCGGCAGCAGCATATTCGTGGGTGGCCTTGCGCGCACCTGCGGCGGTGAATGCCTTGTCCTGGGCGATCGTCGTGCTGGTGACCTTGCCGCCATCCATGCGTTCAAAGGCAATCAGAACACCGGATTCATCGGTGATGGCGATGCACATGGGAATACCGATTTCGGTGGCGCGATTGCGTGCGCCTTCGATCAGTATTTTGGCGTCATCGATCGACAGGCGTTTGATGGTCAGCATCGGGCGTCTCCGGCAGGATGTTATTGAAACGGCTGTTTCTTGCCGGGGCATCTTATGGGCGGCGTTATCGGGCGATCAACCGCATAAAAAGTCTTTTCATATGGTGGAAGAAGCCGGTGCCATGGTAGGCGCAATTGTGCCGGTCAGACTGTGATTGTCTCCGCCGCTATCTGCTGGTGTTGACGGTGCAAGGGCCGCAATCGCACCAAGGGCGAGTTCCCGAACCGCAGGATTGGCCTGTTCGCGCACCAGAAGGGCGATGTCGATCTTTGGCAACGGCGGTAGGGAAGGATCATCGACAATCTGCATTCCGGCATATTCAGCCGTACAGCGCGGCATCGCCCCCAGCGCATGGCCGCCATCAATTGCCGTGATGATCATGGAATTGGAGTCGCTGCTGTGGCTAATGCGAAAGGCGATGTTCTGTTGTGACAGGACTTCGGTCACGGAACGGCGGATCACGCAGCCATCATGGAACATCGACAGGCGAAGCGGACGTGCCTGATGGTCAAACCCGGCATCCGCCACCCAGACCAGTGGTTCGGATGTCACATGCAGGCTGGGTGTTTCGGGGTCTGCCGTCAGGATCGCCAGATCAAGATCGCCATTGGCGACCCGTTTGCCGAGATTGCGACTGATATCCGCATGGCAGCTGATTTCTGTTTCCGGCAGGCGCAGGGCCGCAATCCGCAGGATTTCCGGCAGATAGATCGCGGCATAATCGTCGGGAAGCCCGATGCGCAGCACGGCCGGTGCCGCATCAAGAAGATCGGCCAGCATCTTGTCGTTCAGGCCGATAATCCCCTCGGCATAGGATTTGACGACAAGTCCGGTTGTGGTTGGGGTGATGGCGTTGCGGTCGCGCGTAATCAGCGGTGCGCCAACGGTATCTTCAAGCTTTTTGATCTGCTGGCTGATGGCGGGTTGCGTGCGCAAAAGGCGTTCGGCCGTGCGTGTGAAACTTTGGGTATCCAGCACGGTCAGAAACGTTCTGAGCAGATCGATATCGACATTCAGAAGAGCCATAAGCGCAATTTATCCCGACAATAAGGCGAAGCAATTTCACATCGATATAGCACTGCTGCAAGATAATCGCTATCAGCCAGGGCGCATTTTGCACAACCTGCACCCCGCTATCGTTTCGAAAGACCAGACCATGCCCCGTGCCTTACCTGACATCCTTCGCAATGCCGGAAGTACATCTGTTACTCCCTCCGCCACCACGGACATTGCGCAGCGAGAAGAAGGATTAAAGCTGATGGCTCAGTCATCATTCTGGGCTATTGCGACCCTTGTTGTGGCCGCAATCCTGATGGGGCTCGGTCCGATTTTTGTGCGTTATAGCGGTGTGTCACCCGATGCCTCGGCTTTCTGGCGTGTCGCGCTCGCAGCCCCCGTGTTGGGCGCGACCGTCTTTTTGATGCCGGCAGGATCATCAAAACCAGCCAACGAAAATGGCGTTTCCACGCGCAAGCATGGTGACACGGGGTTGATGATCCTTGCCGGTCTTTTCTTCGCAGCCGACCTTGTTGCCTGCCATATGGCAATTGAAATGACTACGGTCGGCAATGCGATTTTGCTTAACAACCTTGCCCCGGTGATTATCGGGTTCCTTGGTCTGTTTGGCATTGCGCGCAAACCTGGCATGATGTTCTGGTGCGGGGTACCGTTTGCCGTGATTGGCGGCTATTTCCTGTTTCGCGCCAGTGAGACAGGCGCGGGATCCATGCGCGGCGATGCCTTTGCCGTTTTGGCCGCCTTTTTCTATGCTGGTTATCTGATTGTCATCAGCCGGTTGCGCCGCAATCACAGTGCCGCATCAATCATGTTCTGGAGCACCCTGACCACGATGATTGCCTTGGGCGTGATGATGGTGATCAAAGGAAATTTCGTCCTGCCGCCACATATGACAGGCTGGCTGGCGCTGATCGGTCTTGCGATGCTGGTGCATGTTTTGGGGCAGGGGATGGTGTCGGTCGGACTGAAGCGCGTGGACGAGGCGACCGGATCAATGATCCTGCTGTTGCAGCCCTTTGTCGCCTCGATCCTTGGGGCTGTCATCCTGGGCGAGATGTTCAATCAGTGGCACATCATGGGCAGTGCGGCGGTGGTCGTGGCCCTTCTGATTGCTACCCGGCGGCGCCGCACTCTTTAAATTTAGGTTATGTATATTTTGAAATTTCGCTAAGTTCTATACTTAACATACTTAGAATTGTAGTTTCTCAGTTTCTGATTTTTCTCTTAAATGTTGTTCCGTTGATAAGGACTCGGAGAAGTTTCGCGGAGATAGAGTAAATGATATGCTTGATCTTTGATTGCATGTTTCGCCAGAAAATATAGATACGCCTATTCCGATATATGTTACAAAATGTTCATGTCTAATGTATCTATCGTGAGCATTGTTTGGAAATATGCTATCAGGTCCCATGTGTATTATTATATTTTTTAATTTTATGTTTGGGCATGCAAAATGCTGTATTCTATCTACTATTTCTTCTATTTTTTGGTTCTCTTGGTGCGCGGTGAATATCTCAAGAGTATGGCTGGTTGATCCGTTATTTAGTTTTTCAATTATATTTTGCAAGCCACTTTTTCTGGAGTTGTCGAAAATATTAATCCCAGCATATCTGTCCACTATTACCCATTTTTTAAAGCATTTTTCAAGAGGTGAGAACCTCTCTTCCCAGATGGTAGAGGTTCTTGTACCTTGAGATATGGTTGAAACTTGATTTTCTGCTGTTGAGTTTATAACATTTGACTGATCAAAGTTTTGAATAGGAGTTATCTCTATATCATCTGATAAAATAGAAAATTCAGAATCATCGTTAAGTCCTTTATCTATTGCCGTGAGTTCGGTAACTAATGCCAAGCTTGTTAAGCTTTTGTAGCGTAGGTGTGATGGTTCATTTTCATAAAACCCATCAAAAACATTATCTTCGCACAAGTTTATTTGGCTCTTCGATATATTTTTTAAAAACTCTAAAGTTGACGGATTCTTTTTAAGTTCATTTAAGATAATATCTTTGCCTTTTGGTGTTGTGACTAGAATCCCAAATTTTTGCCACGTTTTTACAAAACACTTTAGTGCGAGTTTCTTATCTCGCGCATTTCCGGTGTGGTCCATTGAAATAGAATCTTGTTCTAAAATGAAGTTCGCCAGCATAACTAAAGAAATGACTCCAAAAACCTTTCTTCAAAGAACCCGTTTGGCCATTCGTCGATAAAGTCTCCATCTTTATCTATACGAATTTGTGTTGCTCTGCTGTTATCTCTATTTGTGCGATCTACATAAATAACTGATATATCTTCTAACGGAATTGGATTTGAAGACTTGCGTTCTCTTATTCGTCTTTGGAGACGGAGCATTAGCGATTCACTGTGTGTTTCGATTACCCATTGAACGCCTTCTGGGTTTGTGCGGGGGTGGTAAGCGGTTTCTAAGAAAAAATCAGCAAGATGGCCTTGGAGGCGCGGATGCAAGTGAATTTCTGGCTGTTCTACGCAGATGGTTTTTCGTTTACTTGATAAGCCTTCGACAAGAATCGGCAATACTTGTCCTATGCCAAAGCCTACGTCTAATGGGGTTAGCTCCACGCCTGAGTTTGTGTCGATTAAGTTTACAGACACAATCTCTCCAGTTAACTCGTTTCCTACGTGGCGGATTTTTGTACGATAGTTTATTTCGAACCTAGATAGCCAGGCGTCTAGTTCATTCGTTAGTGTTGATTGCTGCCGTAATAAAATCTTGGCGGTGTTTTCACCTTTGGGCCCTACTTGATCAGGTAAGTCCTCTGTCAGAATGTATTGACGTTCCGGATGGCTTCGGATCGGTCCCAAGTACGAGATTTTGGATATTTCTCTTATGAATTCTAGGTGGAATTGCCATACCGGTGATCTCCGATATTTGGGCGCCAACATCGCATTATAATTGAGAAACTCTTCGTCAGCGTCCATTTGAAATGGGAGTAAACCTCTTGTATGGAAAATTGCTCCTTTTAGAAGTTCTAGCGTTTCTTTAGTTGCTTCTGGAAATGATGCAGACTGCTGATCTAGAAGACTTAGCTGAAGTTGATGGCTCCTGTAACTTGCGGGTCTTTTTATTCTTCTCTCCCATAATGCATCTACAAGGCTGCAATATGCGTTCAGGTCGTCTTTTGTTTTCCAGTTGAAGAAACGCATGCCTTCTTTGTATGCGTCAAAAACTCTGTGAGATTTATCCGGTATCGTTTCTATTAGTGATACGTTTAGTAGCCGTCCTTGATCTAAGCGATATCGGACCTCATCCAACTGTGATGAATTGAATTTTCTTGAGCCAATACCCTTTGCACTCTTGAAAAATAAATCTAAACCTCTAGGTAGCTCTCTTGGCATTGAACTTAAAGGTGTTACGGATCGCTCTTTCACCGTGTAATCAATTGATATTCTTATCCTATTTTTCTTGTCATGATTATGTACGATTGATCGATAGCTACCCAAATCAACCAAGTCACCACGAAAATTCAGCCGATCAGAAAATATTGCTTTTTGACCAAGTGTCTGGCGTAAAAGAGCCAAAGATTGAATGATTGAACTCTTGCCCGCTGAGTTTGGGCCGTAGATCAATGTTAGCGGAGCAAGATCAAATGTTTGTAATTCTTTGAAAGCCTTGAAGTTTTCTAAGGTCAGTCTGGCTAACATTTTTCAGGATTCTCTAATGTGTTTTGTCTAAGCTATGGTTGTGACTGGTGGTGTGTCAACTTGTAATTGTGCTTGAGGGGGCTGGCTTGTTCTCGACCTACAGTTTATTTTGTGCCTCGTTGGGATAATGTCCTATCGCGCAATCATGAACCAAAGCGTACCAACCGGCAGCAACGTTGCCGCGATGCCCAGCACCATCCAAAGCTTTACGCACTTATCATAGGCCACCGGCATGGTGGCTTCGCCTGCTGCCACCGTTTGGGCGGCAATCCGCGACATATAGAGCTGCAAGGGCAAAAGCCCGACCAGCCACAGCACAGCCGCCATGGCAAACAGACTGATACCCATCGTCAGATGCGGGCTATCGGAAAGTGAAGTACCGCCGGCATGAAACAGCCCGACACCGCCAATCACCACCAGTGCCGCGCCAAAGGCGGTAAAAGCCAGATCGGTGACATTCACCAGCCTGCAGGCAAAGGCAATAACCACCGGATTTTTCGTGCGATCCGCCAGGCTTTTCCAGACTGCGGTGACGATGATATTGCCCAGAAACAGCACGGCACCCAGAAGGTGAATGAATTTGACGGTGGTGTATTCCATCTTTGGCGGCCTTTGATTTGCGGATATCGGGATCAGGAATTTTCAGGGGCTGTCAGGTCTTCGGCAAGAAGCCCCAGCACAAAATCATCAAGTTCCTGATCGGCAGGCGGAACAATCATCCCGTCAATCACCAGCATGGCGATGCCGTGTGCGCGGCTCCATGCCGCAAGGGCGCGGTTATAGGCGGTGGCTGCTTCGTTCAGGGTCATATCGGCACGACGATCAACTGATGTAACGGCGCGTTGCAAAACGTCAAACGCGTTATCGGCCGCCTCGCGAAGTTCTGGATATTGATCGAGCGGCGGGCGTTCCCGGCCAAAGATCAGGCGAAAATGCTGCGGGAAATCGACCGCGAAATGCACATAAGCCGCACCAAGCGCCATGATCCGTTCTTCGTGCTTCTGGACATTGGCCGCGACATTTTCCAGCCGTTCTGCAAAGCGTTCAAACGCATTAATCGCCACTGCCGCCAAAATGCCATCCTTACCGTCAAAATGACGATAGGGCGCTGCTTCCGACACACCGGTCATGCGCGCCAGCCGCCGCAGCGAAAGCCCGCTCGGACCTTCTTCGTTCAGGATGTTTTCGGCTTTTTGCAGCAGGACATTGCGGACGTCACCGTGGTGGTATTTTCCCATAAGCTCGTATTCCGGTTTCTTGTATTCTTGCATATGTTAATATTGTTAACATAGACGTTTGACGCGACACGATGCAAGCCAAAAATGCCCGAAAGGAGATTCTTGGTGTCGGAATTCTTCGGAAAAACGGTTCTGATCAGGCCAGAATAAAATCGAACCGCGCGATGTCGCCGTCAGATGCCTTCTGAATATCCATCAGCAGTGCCGGGTTAAACAGAAAGTCCCGCGCGTTGCGGGCTTCGCCGGGGAAGTAAAGCTGTGTGGTCAGAACCCTGTCGTCCCCGTTTCGCACCTTGACGTGATAATGCGGGGTGCGGCTGCCATATTCGGCGGGGCGGATGGTTTCGAAAAAGTACCGGCCATCGGCATCGGTTTTCTGATAACCGCGTAACCGGAAACCGCGATTGTCATATTCGCCGTCGCGATTAGCATGCCAAAGATCGACGATTGCGCCGCTGATCGGCTGGCAATCGCGGGTCAGGACAAACCCGATCAGGGTTACCGGATCGCCATCTGCATCGCCACGAAAATCGGATTTTTCCGGGGGCTGGTTGCTGTAAAACGGACCTTCAGTGCTGCTGCGGGTTGGTTCATCATCGGAGCCACAGGATGGCGTGATGTCGCGTTTTATTGGCTGGGCGCTCAAGATTGGCGCAAACATCCCCACGGAAATGCCGGAAATGCCGGCCGCGCTGGCGGCAAGCCAGCCTTGCAGCAGGCTGCGGCGGGTTGGCATGGCATGACTTTGCTCAGGTCCTGATAACAGCATGCGGTATTGCCCCTTTCATCACCATCAGGCATCTAACCGCACGTGGAATGCGGGCTGCCTGATAAAAGCGAGATAGCGGCTTTGGTCCAAAAATCAACGCCCCCATGCAATTTGTGATGAAAAGCGATTGGTGAATTCAGGCAGGCGTTGTCGATGTTGCCTTATCAGCTTCGACCGGTTGCGAGGCAGCAGAAGCATCGCCCCCTTGGTCCGTCGATGGTGTCGCGGGGGGCGGTTGAGTTGCTGGGGCGGTGTTGCCATTCGTGCCATCCGGTACGGCGGTGGTACTGCCTGATATATCGGCCGCAGGCGCAGGTGCCGCGCCCTGATCTGCGGTTGGGGTAGGCGCATCTGGAACTGGGGTGGGCGTTGGAGTTGGAGTGGTTGCCGGTGCTGATGCCGCCTCGCTTTCCGACGGTACAGGCACCGGTGGCATATCCGGGCTGGATGCGGCGGATTGGGGCGCTGCGTTGCTTGTATCCGGTGCTTTTCCCGGTTCTGCTGGTGTTGCTGTTGCCGGTGTCGGGGCAGGATCAACCGGTTTTGCCGGTGCGGCGGGCTCGTCCGGCGTGATCGAAAGCGTTGCGGACGGCGACGGGGTCGGGGCGGCTTTATCATGATCAGGGCGGATCAGGAAGCGGTCGGACAGGGTATCGCGCCCGACCAGAAGCGGTTGGGTAATGCCCGGTACTTCCAGCAGGCCAAGTTCAACATCACAAATAACACCGCGCAGGACCAGCTTCGTTCGGATCACGGGGGCTCGCACCGGGGTGCTGTTGGCGCTGGTTGTGATCTGCCGGAAGGTGCTTGCTGGCATGGCAAGACGCCAGGTGATCTGTCGCTGGATCAATTTGGAATTGTCATCAGGTGCGCTGTCGACAGTCAGCGAAAAGGATACTTTGACAGGCGCAGGTGTGTCCGCGTCACCGGGCGTTCCGGCACTGTTTTCCGCGTCGTTTTCGGGTTCCTCTACCGTCAGGTCGCTGACGAAAAGGCAGCTTTGCGGGGCTGCGCCAAGGATCATCGAGGGCAGGGCCGCAATTCCCCAATCGGGCAAATCGACCGGTTCATCGGCATAAAGGACGGTGCGATTGCCCAAGCCACCATCCCGCCCGGCGGGCTTTGTGGCCGATGCCGGTTTGCTGTTGGATGCAAGCATAATCAGGGCTTTGTACAATGTCGGGTTCATGCACCATTGACGGTGCACGATCCCGCTTGTGACAGACTAATGCAGGAAAATAATGCCGCCGGAATTACTTGTTGCGATTCCAGCCATCACACTGCCCGCGATGGCGCAGCAGATGATCGGCCAGAACGATGGCAGCCATGGCTTCGCCAACCGGAACGGCGCGAATGCCAACACACGGGTCATGGCGGCCCTTGGTCACGACATCGACATCCTTGCCGAAAATATCGACACTTTTGCGCGGTGTCAGGATCGAGCTGGTCGGTTTGACGGCAAAGCGCACGACAACATCCTGACCGGAAGAAATCCCGCCCAGAATACCGCCCGCATGGTTGGAGCCAAAGACCGGTTTGCCATCTTCGCCCATGCGCATTTCATCGGCATTTTCGATGCCGGTCAGTTCGGCGGCTTCGAACCCGTTGCCGATTTCAACACCCTTGACGGCATTGATCGTCATCATCGCCTTGGCCATATCGGCATCAAGCTTGTCATAGACCGGATCGCCAAGCCCGACCGGCACACCGGAACAGACAATTTCGATCACGGCGCCGACGGATGATCCATCCTTGCGCAGGCCATCAAGATATTCTTCGAAAACCGGAACGGCGGCTGCATCGGGGCAGAAGAACGGGTTGTTATCAACTTCGTCCCAATTCCAGTTGTCGCGATTGATTTCCTTGGTGCCCATCTTGATCAGGGCGCCGCGGATTTTGATGTCATCGCCAAGGATTTTGCGCGCAATCGCCCCGGCCGCAACCCGCATCGCGGTTTCGCGTGCCGATGAACGCCCACCGCCACGATAATCGCGAATGCCGTATTTTTCCCAATAGGTGTAATCGGCATGGCCCGGACGGAACTGGTTTTTAATCTCGCCGTAGTCCTTGGATCGCTGATCAACATTTTCGATCAGAAGCCCGATCGGGGTGCCGGTGGTTTTGCCTTCGAACACGCCTGACAGGATTTTGACCTGATCGGGTTCGCGGCGCTGGGTGGTAAAGCGCGACTGGCCCGGTTTGCGTTTTTCAAGAAACTGCTGGATGTCTTCCTCGGTCAGGTCAAGAAGCGGCGGCACACCGTCAATGACGCAGCCAATGGCCGGGCCGTGGCTTTCGCCAAAGGTGGTGAAGCGAAACAGGGAGCCAAAACTGTTGCCAGCCATTTCCGATATCCAGAATTCAGGTGTTTGAAGACAAAACGGGCTGCCAGCAAGGCAGCCCGCAAGATCATATCATGTTCAGATCAGGCTTTCTGAACATTGATGTCAGGTGCGTCTGCCTGCTTCATGCCAACGGTGTGATAACCGCAATCGACATGATGGGTTTCCCCGGTGACACCGGTTGACAGGTCCGACAGGAAATACAGGCCCGACCCACCAACATCATCAAGGGTAACGTTGCGGCGCATCGGCGAATTATATTCATTCCATTTCAGGATATAGCGGAAATCGCCAATCCCCGACGCGGCAAGGGTCTTCATCGGGCCTGCCGAAATAGCATTCACACGGATGCGATCCGGACCAAGGTCATTGGCAAGATATTTCACGCTGGCTTCAAGGGCCGCCTTGGCAACGCCCATGACGTTGTAATGCGGCATCACCTTTTCCGCCCCGTAATAGGACAGGGTCAGAAGCGAACCACCATCGGTCATCAGCTTTTCCGCGCGCTGTGCAACGGCGGTAAAGGAATAGACCGAGATGTTCATTGAAAGCGCGAAGTTTTCAGGCGAGGTATCTACATAGCGACCACGAAGTTCGTTTTTATCGGAAAATCCAATAGCGTGAACCACAAAGTCCAGCTTGCCCCATTTTTCTTTCAGCGTTTCGAACACGGCATCAATGCTTGCCGCATCGGTCACGTCGCAGGGCAGGACGATATCGCTGCCGACAGACTCCGCCAATGGCCGAACACGCTTTTCAAGTGCTTCGCCCTGGAAGGTAAAAGCAACTTCGGCGCCAGCGGCAGCCACAGTGCGTGCAATACCCCAGGCGATGGATTTATCGTTCGCGACGCCCATGATCAGGCCACGCTTGCCAGCCATCAGGCCGGAAATGTTTTCGGCGGAAAAGCTCATTTTCCCTCTCGTTCCCACGATCTCTCTCTGGCAGGCATGCAGCGCGGAACAAAGCTGTGACCCACACAGGAGGCATTTGACATTGGGCGCATCCTACACAAAGCGAAGCCAAGGTCAATCTGGCCTGTTTTATCTTGTGCCGGCGCGCTATCCTGTTGATCAATTACACTATAACCGGAAATCGCGCAGGGATAAGTGTTTAATGGTTCCAATCGGGCAAATACTGAACGATCGCACCGGATTTTGGCGCTATGCGATCATGCGCTTTATCCATGATAAATCCATCCAGCGCGCAGCAGGCCTGTCTTATACAACTCTTCTTGCAATGGTGCCGTTCCTTGCCGTGGCTCTTACGGTTCTTTCGGCCTTTCCGGTCTTTGACCAGTGGAAGGACCAGATCACGGGCGTGGTCCTGAACAATTTCCTTCCCGAAACCGGCGAACAGGTAACCGATTATCTTGGTGGGTTCCTTCAAAATACCGGCCAGATGACAGCAATAGGCACGATTGTTCTGGCTTTGACGGCCGTCATGCTGCTTGGTGCGATCGAAGGTGCAATGAACGATGTCTTTCGTGTTACCACCCCGCGCAAGCTTTTGGCGAAACTAGTTGTTTTCTGGACCCTGCTGACGGTCGGGCCGATGTTGTTGGGGCTAAGCCTTTCGGTGGCATCCTACATTTTTGCCATGCGCTATATGGTCGGGGCCGATGGGCTGGGCGAACATATCGGGCAATTGACGTTTTTGGCACCGTTCCTGTTATCTTCGATTGCCTTCTCGCTTTTGTTTATCGGTATGCCGAACCGTTCGGTCGTGATCATTGACGGGATTTTGGGTGGGTTGGTAGCGGCCGGTCTGTTCGAGGCACTTAAAAAGGGATTTGGTTTTTACGTCATTAATTTCCCGACCTATCAGACGATCTATGGCGCGGTCGCGATTGTGCCGATCTTCCTGTTATGGATGTATCTGACCTGGATTGTTGTCTTGCTGGGCGCCCAGGTCGCCGCGGCACGGTCCGAATGGCGTGCGGCGCGCGCCGCCGGACTGATCCCCGATCCGCGTGGGGCGGTGCCGGGGCAGATGGAACGCATCATCGCTGTGTTGCGGGTTCTGGAATATCTACAACACCGTTTCCACGAGGCCTCCAAACCGCCAACCTATCGTCGGATGTTACGTGAAACCAAACTTGGCGGACGGGATCTGAACTGGGCGCTGGCAGCACTTCGTCGTGAAAAGCTGATTGAACGATCCGAAAGCCATCGCTGGCTGCTATCGGGGGATTTGTCGCGGATTACGCTCGTGGATTTGATGACCCGACTTGGCCTGTTTCTGGATTATGACCGGTTACTTCTGGTCAATGCCGATGGTGGCTGGCCGGTTGCGATGCGCGAACGTTTGGTCGAACTGGAAAAAACACGCAAGACCGTACTTGATGTCAATGTTGCCGAGCTTCTTGATTTACCAAAATCCGAGGACAAGGTACCCGAAACGGTGGAACCGAAGCGGGAACAGGAATCATCAGGGGAAATCGGGCCAAAAGATATGACGCAGATCGTTGATTAATCCCGGCTGTCCAGTGTTGGATCACCGGATGCGTCATCCGGACGGCTCATTTCGACCCGGATATCGCCATCACTACTGCGCAAATGCAGATCGCGTTGCGGGAACGGGATTTCGATCTCGTTTTCCTTAAAGCTGTCCCAGACGTTCAGCAAAACTTCGCTGATGATATTGCCACGTCCGTTTTGTGGGTCCGTGATCCAGAAACGGATCTCAAGATCGACCGAATTGTCGCCAAAGCCGCGCAGCAATGTATTCGGGCCCGGATTGTCCAGAACGCGGGTGCATTTTGCCGCGGCTTCATTGCACAATTTGATCGCGAAATGTGGATCGCAGCGATAGGCGATGCCGACCGGAACCTTTAGGCGCAGCTTGACGTCCGAGTGGCTCCAGTTTTCGACCTGATTGGTGATCAGGTCTTCGTTCGGGATCAGGAATTCGGTGCCGTCACGGGTGCGGACCGCTGTGTAACGCGCGCCAAGCGACTGTATCCAGCCAAACGTATCGCCAATCGCGATCACATCCCCCGGCTTGATCGACCGGTCCAGCAACAGGATTACACCGCTGATCAGGTTGGCGACAATCCGTTGCAAACCAAACCCGATGCCAACACCGATCGCACCGCCAAACACCGCAAGGGCAGTCAGATCAACACCGATGGTCGATAGCGCGAACAAAACCGCAATCGACAGCAGCACGAGTTTCAGAAGCTTGGACATCAGCACCTGAACCGAGGGTGTCAGGCGATGAACCTTCTGGATGCGTTGTTCGAAAATGCGCGAGGCAAAGGATGCAACCCATAGCAGGATCGCCAGCGACAGCATCGCTTTGAGGATGCCAAATACCGATATCCGGAATTGCCCGATTTGAAGGGCAAGACTGTCCAGCAGGTCAATCGTCGGATCAAGCCAGCCGACGATGTTAAGCGCAGCCAGCCCCCAGGCGATGATCGTAATGCTGCGTGCCCAGACTGGATCATTGACAACGGCTGTACCCAGACGAATGAAAATCCACGCATTCAGAAGGCTTGCAACGAGACGCAGGATATTATGCCGAAGCCCTGCCTGTATCGCGACGGCATCAATAAACCAGATCAGCAGAACCAGAATGATCGGAAATGCCAGGTCGGGCAAAACTGCAAGCAATCGCCGGAACCCAGCATAATGCAAAAGCGCCCGCCAGTTTTGCAAACGGGCCAGTTGATGCGAAAGCGGACGGCGCAGCAACAGGGCCGGGATCACCGCAAGCAGGCAGGCAACAATCTGCAACAGGATCGGGACAAGCAGGACATTGGTTTCCACCCATGCGGCGGCCTGTTCAAGCCAGATCACGAGCTGGTCGGGATTCCAGAATTGTTCCATGCGTGCCCTGTGTCTTCCCTGTATGACGATTGGCGAATGGAAAGTGTTTTATTTCATATGGTAACGCGAACCCGCCCCTGCGAGATAGGGTTGTGTTGTTCCTGGTTGGGATTTTCAAAGCAGCTTCCTTGACGATAGATAGCTATCTATCTAAATCTTTAGGATCAAAAATCCTCCCGCAGGTGTTTCCCATGACAAATCCCCCTGATAGCAATGCGTCACGTGAACAGTTCGGTATCTGGCTGGGTATGCTTGCCCGACAATGGCGCGCCGAAGTTGATCGGCGTCTATCGCCCTTTATTTTGACCGAGGCACGCTGGATCATCCTGTTTCGCCTCAGCACGGCGGATCTTGACCTGACCCAAAAGGAACTGGCGCGTGTGGCCGGAGTGCAGGGGCCGACATTGGTGCGAACACTGGACTGGCTGGAAGAGAAGGGACTTATCGAACGGCGCGAAGTTCCTGATGACAGGCGGGCAAAAACCGTCCATCTGACGGCGAAGGCCGAACCGGCATTGCGTCAGATCCAGGCGGTGATACAGGGTGTGCGCGCCCAGATTTTCGCCGATGTTTCCGACGAAGAACTTGAACAATGCCTTGCCGTGTTCAAAAAAATCGGCCGACAGTTCGATGCTTTTGCCGGAAGCGCAGAGGACAGGGACATGATAATGGTCGGGCAGAGGAAGAAATAGGGGCCTGCTACCGGCCCCAACCTAGGACCGGTTTGATGACCGGTTTCTAAGGCTTTCATTTTCCCAGCGTTCGGTCAAAACCGCCGCTCCAAAGCCAAGTCCGCCAAAGATCGCGAGACTGATCGCGATTGCGGGCAAAAGGCTGTCTGCTGGCAGGAAAGTTGGCGATCCGTCCGGCAATGAGAGCCAAACCATGGCCGCACTGCCCCACAATACGCCAGCCGTCACCACTCCGATCCCGGTGAAGGCAAGCCGCAACCGCGAAATACCCCTCATTGCGATGACCTGCTGCGTTCGACGGAGCCGTCATAATGGATCGCGACTGTTTCGTCGGTTTGATCGTCACGGGCAAGAGCGATGACATCGGCCGGTTTGCGCCGCAAAAGCATTACGATATCGCCCGACGGAACTTCGCCGATCACGCTGTAACCCGCAACCCGTCCGATCTTGCAATCGCGCATCGATGCCGGGGTAATCATCATCGCCTGCTGTTCCGAAAGCGACAGGTTGCTGACCTGTGCGGCATGAACATCGAAACCTTCGGCCTCAAGGAGGCTTTGCCAATCGGCGCTGTTTTGGCAATCTGCGGTATAGGAAAGTTCAAGTGTCGGACGTGACGTGCCGACAAATGCCGTAAGTCCGACCAGGGCAACACCGGCCAGAACGGTCGAAAGTGCAATGGGTCGCATGGTTTCTGCCTTTGTCAGATGAAACTGCAAAGGCAGAATGCCTGTGAAAATCCGATCAGGTCTTGAGTCCGGTCAAACCGTTAACGGTGCAGGGGGCACCGGATCAGTGTATCAGCGCGCCTTATAGGGATGCTTTTCCGACCACTCGCGAACGAAATCGATCAGTTCGTCATCTCGATTTTCCGGCAGCTTGACAGTCAGATGGACATATTGGTCGCCGCGTTTGTCACCCCGGGCATAGGCCGCCCCCTTGCCGCGGAGGCGCAGTTTCGTGCCGCTATTGGCATTGGCCGGCAGCTTCATGCTGACTTTGCCATTGATCGTTGGGACTTCGATAGAGCCACCCAAAACTGCCTCGGCGAGACTGATAGCCAGATCGCAATGCAGGTCATTGCCTTCGCGGCGGAACGTTTTATCGGGATGGACATGCAGCTTGATCAGCGCATCGCCTGCCTCCCCGCCATTCATGCCCGCCATCCCCTGGCCTTTCAGGCGCAGGGTCTGGCCATCTTCGCTTCCGGCGGGAATGCGGACTTCAAGACTTTTGCCACTGGCAAGGTTAATGCGCTTGGTCGTGCCGATAATTGCCTCGGCCAGATCAAGGCTCAGTTCATAGGAAATATTGGGTCCCTTGACCTTTTCGGCCTGTCTGCGACCGCCAAAACCACCAAATCCGCTACCACCACGGCCGGCTTTGCCGAAAATCTCGTCAAAGATATCCTCGGCATTGGCACCGGAAAATCCGAACGGATCGCCACCTGCCTGACCGCTGTAACGCGCGCCACCACCACGGCCAAACGGCCCGGTTTCACGGCCATCGGCATCAATTTCGCCCGCATCATATTTCTTGCGACGTTCGGCATCCCCCAGAAGATGATAGGCGGCCGAAACTTTTTTGAACCGCTCTTCGATCTTGGTGTCGCCGGGATTGACATCCGGATGAAGCTCGCGCGCAAGTTTGCGATAGGCTTTCTTGATTTCGTCCTGGGTGGCGTTTTTGGCAACGCCCAAAGTCTTGTAGGGATCCTGCATCGCCTGACCGGTTGGATAAAGGGAAACTCTATAGATGTATTATAAGCCTGTATCGGCTGTGGCAAGGAAGCCATTTGTTTTAATTGCAGTCCTTGACATGGCTCAGATATGAAAAAGCGGCGCTGTCCGCAAGGAACGCGCCGCTTTTTTTAAATGTCATGCCGTGAAGATCAGTTCACAACTTCCCAACTGCCATCCGGCTTGCGGCATGCGGTGCCGTAAGCTTCTTCCTGCTTGCCGCCAATGGTGACGGTTTGCTGGTATTCACGGCAATATTCCTGGGTTTTGGGCTCCTGATAGGTGCGAACCGGGGTTACCGTACCCCGCGCACCTGTATCGGGATTGTTCCAGGTCGAAGTCTGGCCCGTGGGGGCACTTTCAAGTGTCCGCTGAGTGTTCTGCGCCATGATGGCACGGTCCGCATTGTCAAGCGACCGGCCTACTTCACTACCGATGAAGGCACCGGCAAGCGTACCAAGTGCAACGCCTACAAGCTGCCCCGATCCTTTACCGAACTGGGCACCGGCAACAGCACCACCAACCGCGCCCAGAAGGGTGCCTGCGGTCTGTTTCTGGCCCTGATCCTGTGCACAACCGGCAATGAATGCGGTCATCATGACGGGGATAACGATATGACGGAATTTCATATTTATTTGCCTACCTTGTCTTTCCTGTCCCAACCGATATGTTCTGTATCTACGGAACGATCTTGAGTGCGTCGTTTCACGTATATCCAAAACCCGTATCTTTCGAATTTGGTGCGGATTTTGAACTATCAAAGGAATCCTGACCCCAATGGACGAAAAAAATACGCCAAAAATTGGGCATGAAGCCCACGCGGTTCCGTTCGATCTTTTTGACGTGTGGTTTAACGAGGCGAAAAACAAGGAGAAACCGTATCCCGATGCGATGACGCTGGCGACAGCTGATGCCAACGGGCGGCCTTCGGCACGTATCGTTCTGCTAAAGGGGTTCGACGAGCGCGGCTTTGTTTTTTATACCAATTATGAAAGCCGCAAGGGCGATCAGCTTGCCGAAAACAGCTTTGCCGCACTGTGCTTTCACTGGAAGTCGCTAGAAAAATGCGTGCGTATCGAAGGGGCAGTTACGCGCGTTGACGGTGCGGAATCAGATGAATATTTCGCATCGCGTCCGCGCGGTAGCCAGCTTGGTGCCTGGGCTTCAATCCAGTCCCGCCCAATGAGCGGCCGGTTCGATCTGGAAAAACGGGTTGCTGAATTTACCGCCAGGTTCGGACTGGGAAAAGTGCCACGCCCAGACCATTGGGGCGGTTTCCGCCTGATCCCTGATCGTATCGAGTTCTGGTCCGAGGGTAAGTTTCGCCTGCATGATCGCCAGCTTTACACCCGCGATGCCGACGACAAGGGGTGGAACCTGCAGAAGCTGTTCCCCTGAGAGGTTTCGGAAACGTTGCCAGATTCCGGAAATGCAAACGCGCGGCCCCCGGGATCTGCGCGTTTCGGGTCGGAGGAAGTCTTAAGCTTCCTCGGGAGGGCAGAATACTTCCTGCAATACGCCGATGATCTTCATGATATCGGGATTGGCCAGTGAGTAATAAATCGTTTGCGATTCCCTGCGCGTTTTCACCAGCCCGTCACGGCGTAATCTGGCAAGGTGCTGTGATAGAGCCGATTGCTTGATGCCCAGTTCACCTTCCAGTGTGCTGACCGATTTTTCGGTTGTTCCCAGTGAACAAAGAACCATAAGGCGCCATTCATTTCCCAATGTTTTCAGGAACTCTGCGGCATCGCGAGCGTTTTTGTGTAAATTGCTATAAGGCATCAGGCGCAGTATCCATTCTCGCAGTCGGTTCGGCTATTTTCTGGCGCGTCGAATTCGACAAACCGGTTAATCTATTTAATCTTCGTCGTTCGGCAACGCATTGGTTTG
The DNA here is from genome assembly GCF_017744215.1 of Thalassospira sp. A3_1. Lineage (NCBI taxonomy): Bacteria > Pseudomonadati > Pseudomonadota > Alphaproteobacteria > Rhodospirillales > Thalassospiraceae > Thalassospira > Thalassospira sp. A3_1. The sequence goes on from NZ_JAGHQQ010000002.1 coordinate 1,245,135, forward strand.
ATGTTACACTGGATTTCGTCACCAGCTAAGCAATTCGTAGCGGAAAGGCCGGTTTCGTTGATTAAAACGGGTTCTTTTATGAAAGTTTTGATCTTGAACAAGGAAAGATGCGTTTTGCGGTTGCAGACTGGCCCTGCATGACGTCTTGACGCGTTGAACTGACCGCAACAAGACATATGTGTCGAAAGACACACCAATCTCGGGAGTGAGTGCGATGGCAGTAAGAACGATTCTGGCTCCGGTGGCAGGTTCGAATATAGATCAGCGTGTACTTGATCTGGCGTTTCGAACGGCCAAAAGATTTAATGCACATCTCGAAGCATTGTTTGTCGCGGCCGAACCCCAGGATGCGATCCCGATTGTGGGTGAAGGCATGTCGGGTCTGATCATCGAAGAAATGATGCGGGCAGCCGAAAGCGAAACCCAGCGACGTGAAACCCGCGGGCGTGCAGCCTATGACGCGGCACGTGATGCCGCTGCCGTCGCGGAGGCTGCGGTTCCGATGCCTGACCTTCAGGCGACCTGCGCATGGCGGCGTGATAACGGTCGCGAGGACGAAACGGTCGCACGACGCGGTCGTTTGTTTGATCTTGTCGTGATTGGCCGCGATCCGCGCGAAGCTGCCGCGTCGCTAACCTTTGATGCCGCCCTGATGGAAACCGGTCGCCCGTTACTGGTTGCACCGGAAAAAACACCGGAAACCGTTGGTGAAAAAGTCGTGATTGCCTGGAATGGCGGGGTCGAAGCCGCGCGCGCCGTGACATCGGCCATGCCGCTTCTGCGTACGGCCAAGGAAGTCACCATCGTCAGTGTCGGCGAGGTCCCTCATGGCCGGGCCTGTGCCAAGGCATTGGCCGAACAGTTTGTCTGGCACGGAGTCGAGGCAAGGGTGTCCGAATTACCCGAACAGTCGCATGTTGCTAATGCCTTGATATCGGAGGCGGAAAAGGTTGGTGCCGATAGCATCGTTCTGGGCGCGTACAGCCATTCACGTTTCAAGGAAATGATTCTTGGCGGTGTGACCCAGGACATGCTGGCAAAATGCACTTTGCCGCTTTGGATAATGCATTGACCCAACGGTCACGTAACATCCTGAAATCCGGATGATTATTTGTATGATCATTGGTATATGACACTAAAGGCGCAGTCTTCTGCGCCTTTTTTTGTTGCGTCTGCGAAGAAAACCGGCCACCGTTACTGAAATCTTACAAAGACGGAAGCCCGATTAACGAGGCTCTCCGCCCGATAAAAGAACAGTGGAAGAAACGTCTGGCAGGGGAATTCCCATGTTATCACTTCGCGATGTCATTGATTTCGCTTCCATGTCCGAGGATCTGGCCCGGGAAATCGCCCGCCAGAATGTCGGTTTGCCCGATCTTGGTGCGGTTGTGGCCGGTTATGGCAATGTTGCCACCGGCACTGTTAGCGCCTGCAATGCAACGCCCTGTGCGGCGAATGACGCGGATAGCGAATAACCCGCCAGATCCATGACCGGCCGATCAGAAAAGATCGATCTGGCCGTCGTCCTGCTTGACGGTTTTGGTGCTGTCCGGCAAATCTTCGGACCATTTCAGAACATGATCGGGCACCGGGCCCAGCATGTGATGCACGGTGTCAAACTGGTTGGCGGGATCAAGCCATCCAGCGATATGGTTCGGTCCGATCACGGCGGGCATTCTGTCATGGATATGCGCGATCGAGGGCGCGGGGGCACAGGTGATAATTACTGCCTCCGTCCCGTTTTCAAGCCCGGCAAACAGCACCGGCTGATGATCGGGCAAGGTAATACGGGTTTTGTGTTTGACTGCGCCGTCCTTGCGCCATTCAAACCAGCTTGTCGCCGGGATCAGGCAACGCCGTTCGAGCAACGGTCGAAAGGTCGGCTTTTGATCAAGGGTTTCGGCGCGTGCATTGATCAATGGCGCGTTCAGTGTCGCAACGCTTAAACCCCAGCGGCGCAAGACGGGTTTTTGCCCCGGCAGGATGACAATCACCGGATCGGTCGGGCGGCGAATGCCTGACAGTGTTTCAAAGACGGTTTCGTCCGTCTCTGTTTCCAGTTCTTCCTGATCTTCAGGGACGGTTTCATTGGGAAAATCCGATGCTTCCTTTCGAATGATATCCGTAAGGTCGATGGCCAATTGCGCCTGAAACGCATTCATGTCGCTGATAAGCTGGTATTGGCTGCACATCGGATGTCCGTTCCTGAATTGACAATGATCATAGCCGTTTGACTGGTTTTGGCACAACCTTCATCCTATATAGGAACGCGTGTTGCGACAGGTGCCTGCCGCGGATAGCAATGCTATAAGAAGATTATTGCACTATATAACGCGCCATTTTGGCGCGCGGGATTTGAAAGAGCCGCCCAATGAATGCCAATGCCCCGAAAACTGTTGTCCTGACCGGCGCAAGCCGCGGGATTGGCCATGTTACGGTCGGTTATTTTGCCGCGCGTGGCTGGCGGGTGATTTGCTGCTCGCGCGAGGCCCCGCCGCCCAGTTGCCCGCGTGATCCGGCACAGGGTATTCATATTGCCGCCGATCTTTCCAAACCCGAAGATGTCGAATTTTTCATCAAACAGGCCAACGAAGTACTGGGCGAAGATCCGCTTCATGCGTTGGTGAACAATGCAGGTGTATCGCCCAAAACGCCCTATAAAGAGCGGCTGGGCTGCCTGAATGGCGATATCGAGGCATGGCGTGATGTGTTCGAACTGAACTTCTTTACCCCGCTGACTTTGTCGCGTGGCTTTGCCGCTGCCCTGCACCGGGGCAAGGGGGCAATTTGCAACATTACCTCGATCGCAGGCCACTATGTCCATCCCTTTGCCGGATCGGCTTATTCCACGTCGAAGGCCGCCCTTTCGGGGCTGACACGTGAAATGGCGGTGGAGTTTGCCGAACTGGGTGTGCGGGTTAATGCTGTCGCCCCCGGGGAAATCAAAACGGCAATGATTTCCCCTGAATACGAGGCACTGGTGCCCCGCATCCCGATGAACCGAATGGGCACCCCCGAAGACGTGGCCGCCGCCGTGCATTATCTGGTCGGCGACGACAGCAGCTATGTCACCGGCACGGAAATCTTTGTCACCGGCGGGCAGCATTTATACTGAGCCGAAATCCGGATCAACGGGGGGCACAATAGCTGTTGATGATAAGCTATCAAACGGCTGACGGCCGGGAATTTCCGGCTGTTTTCTTTTGTTCAGTGCTGCGGGGCGATGTAAAAGGCCGGGTCGTAATCAACATTTCCTGCCGGAATAGTATCGATCAGCGGTCGAGCCATGAAATACTGGTCGGGAACGCCTTCCAGTTTCAGATCGGGCAGGGGCGCAAAGCCAAAGCGGCTGTAGTAGTCCGGTTCGCCAAGGACCACGCAACCAGCTGCATCATTGATACGCAGTCTGGCGATTCCGGCCTGGATTAACTCTGATCCGATCCCCAAGCCCTGCCGGTCGGGGTTGACCGCAACCGGGCCAAGACCGAACCAGTCGCTTTCTTGGCCGTCGATTTTTACCGGTGAAAAGGCAACGCAACCGACAAGTTCGTCATCTTCGATTGCCACAAGCGACAGGCTTAAACGGCCCTTGTCGCGCAATGCATCCACGATCAGATGTTCGGTTTGCTGGCTATGTGGTGCGGTTGCAAACGCATTCGCCAGCAATGCGTGGATTGCCGGAATATCGGCCTCTGTCTCATCGCGGATAAGCATGATCGGACCCGTCCCATCCTGTGACTTGGCACCCGCTACCTGCAGGTCTATCTCTCGACTATAACGGGAATTGGAATTAGGCCAACAGACTTTTCAGCCAATCGCGTTTTTGTTCCAGTCGACGTGCTTCCATGTCAAGCCATCCGGTGAACGGGGCAGCTTCGTTCGCGTGCTCTTCGCGAAGTGCCAGAACGCGATCAAGTTCCAGTTCGCAAACGTCATGCAGGATTTCGATCTGGTCGCGGCGCGTCTCGTCATCCAGCAGATGCAGGAACCGCATTTTAAGTGCCATCACAAGGCGCGAAAGCTCGCCTGATGTATCGCGAAGTGTTCCCTGCATCAGTTCCTGGAACTTGTCATGTCCGGCCTTGGTCAGCGACAATTGCGCATCCGAATATGACCCGCTGTTGCAATCTTCGCGCACCAGCCCTTCAAGCTTAAGAAGCTGAAGCGAGCTCCCCATCATATCAAGCGACGGCCCCATGATATGGGCGGTAAAATGGCGCACTGAATTGGCCAGATCGGCATAGCTGATCGGTTTATCGGAAAGGGCAAGGGTGCCAAGTGCGCATAGGCGCAGACATTCTTTGGGCAGCAAGGTTCTATCCGAATACATAAACGGTCCCTGTCATGTTGCAGACACCGAAGTTAACGCGAACGGTTCTTAATTGCAAGATGGTAAATGGTTGCTGTGCCAACACCGTGTGATAGCAATCGCTTCAATATAGGATGGGAAGTTTCGAAAGCAAACAACCACATCACGAGAACAATCATTTCCCGATCTGCCGAAGAGGGGTTCCGCAATGATTGGCTGACACAAAAAAGAAGGCCGTCGATAATCAACGGCCTTCAGTATTCTGTCATATGCAGTGGGATTTTAAGCTTCAAGCTGCCTTGGCAATACCAAGCTGGCCCCAAACCACCAGAAGCGAGTCGATCAGATGATCTATCAGTTCATCATTGTGAAGCGGGCCGGGGGTAAAGCGTAGCCGTTCTGTGCCGCGCGGTACGGTCGGATAGTTGATCGGCTGAACATAGATGTCGTGATCAAATAGCAGACGGTCGCTGGCTTCCTTGCACATTGCCGCATCGCCCACCATCAGCGGCACGATATGGCTTGGCGCATCCATCACCGGAAGACCGGCCGTCCGCATGCGTTCACGCAGCGTTTCGGCACGTTCTTTCTGGGCTTCGCGTTCTATATTGCTGTCCTTGAGGTGGCGGACCGAGGCCAGTGCTCCGGCCGCGATGCTGGGCGGGTGGGAGCTGGTGAAGATAAAGCCATTCCCGAAACTGCGCACGAAATCGACGATGTCATGTTTGGCCGCGATATAGCCACCGATCACGCCAAATGCCTTGGCAAGCGTGCCCTGAACGATATCGACACGATTCATCACGCCGTCGCGTTCGGCGACGCCGCCGCCACGCGGGCCATACATGCCGACCGCATGCACTTCGTCGAGATAGGAGATCGCGTTGTATTTTTCGCAAAGATCAAGGATTTCTGCGATTGGCGCGATATCGCCATCCATTGAATAAACGGACTCGAACGCAACGATCTTGGCCCGGTTCGGCCCGAGATCGCGCAGGATTTCTTCAAGATGTTCGACATCGTTATGTTTCCAGATCCGGCGTTCCGCTTTGGAATGGCGCATGCCTTCGATCATGGAATTGTGGTTAAACGAGTCGGAAATGATCACACAATCCGGCAGTTTCGAGCCAAGGGTCGAAAGCGTCGTCCAGTTGGCAACATAGCCCGATGTCATCAAAAGGGCCGCTTCCTTGCCATGCAGGTCGGCGAGCTCCTGCTCTAGCGCGACATGCAGATGGTTGGAACCGGAAATGTTGCGCGTGCCACCTGCTCCGCCACCCTGACCGGTGATGGTGTTTTGCATGGCTTCAAGAACCTTTGGATGCTGTCCCATGCCAAGATAGTCGTTTGAACACCAGACCGTAATTTTGCGCGGCGCATCACCGTTTCCCGGATGATACATGGCTTTGGGGAATTCACCGACAATGCGTTCAAGATTGGCGAATACGCGGTAACGGCCTTCAGCCTTGAGGCCGGACAACGCGTCTTTAAAGAAGGTGTTATAATTCATCTTTTGTGTCTTTCGCCTGTCTCTTTACCGCAGGTACGGGCTGTCTTTCATCCCGTTCTCTCACCCTTGGCAAAGCTCTGGTCCTGGCCGGATATGCGTACATCTCCGGATCAGCATGGTCCCGTTTGACCGGGTCTTGATGACTTCCTTATCGGACATGGCTTCCGACTTGGCATTGACCCTTGTCAAAAATTTTAAAGCGATTCCAGTTTCACTTCGATTGTCGTTTTCAGTGTCGCTGCGAACCACGCTGTCAAAGAAGGCGTCCATTCATTGTTTGTCGATCTCGCCATCACTCATGGCGTTGGGTGGTTCCCTGTTCAATTCCTGTTCCCAATTTGGCGCTATTGATCGCATTTGGCAAGGTTTTGAAAGGACTTCCGACCCACAATTAAATCAATTCAAACAAGCAATAAAATCTATCAACCGCCATTAATTGAAAGTTTCTTGCTATGGCGATGCCGCTGCGTCTTCATCGATGCAGCGGCATCTATTTGTTTTGTAAAGGTTTTCTGTTCTGGGACAGTTCAGCCGAGGCTGTTGTGCCAGTCCCCAAGAGCAGCCTCGACCTTGTCGAACATATCGTGGACCTGCTGTTCGGTAATGATCAGCGGCGGGCAGAAGGCGACACTATCGCCAAGTGCACGCAGGATCACACCGTGGTCCATACATTTTGCAACAACCGCCTTACCGGCAGCACCGACAGGCTGCATTGGTGTTTTCAGGCATTTGTCTTGGACCAGTTCAAATGCGCCAATCAGCCCGCGTCCGCGGGTTTCGCCGACATGTTCGAATTTATTGAGGTCCTTGAGGCGTTTCTGGAATGGTGACATGACATTGCGGACATGGTCGATAATGCCATCATCCTCATAGATTTTAAGGGTTTCAAGCGCAACGGCAGCCGCGACCGGATGGCCGGAATAGGTGAAGCCGTGGCCAAATGTACCGATCTCGTCGGATGCCCTTTTCGCAGCCTGATAAATCCTGTCATTGATAAACAGGGCCGAAATCGGCTGATAGGCCGATGAAAGCTGCTTGGCGACCGTGATCATGTCGGGTTTAAGCCGGAAGGTTTCGGTGGCAAACATCCGTCCGGTCCGGCCAAATCCGCATATGACCTCGTCAGCGATAAACAGGATGTCATACCGGTCCAGAACTTCTTGCACCTTTTCGAAATAGGTGCGCGGCGGCACGATCACGCCACCAGCCCCCATGATCGGTTCGGCGATAAACGCCCCGATGGTTTCCGGGCCTTCGGCCTGAATCAGGTCTTCAAGCTGTTCGGCAAGACGGGTCGCGAAATCCTCTTCTTCCTCGCCGGGCTGGGCCTCGCGCCAGTAATGCGGGGTTTCGGTATGGATGATGCGGTCAATCGGCAGATCAAACATTTTGTGATTGCCCGGAAGCCCGGTCATTGAGGCCGCAGCCACCGTCACCCCGTGATAACCCTTCTTGCGCGAGATGATCTTTTTCTTTTCCGGTTGGCCAATTGCATTGTGATAATACCAGACCATCTTGACCGCGGAATCCGTTGCTTCTGATCCGCTATTAGCAAAGAAAACCTTGGACATCGGGACAGGTACAAGTTCCAGAAGCTTTTCGGCCAGATCAATCGCCGGGTTGGTGCTGCGCGATGCGAAGGTGTGGTAATAGGGCAGGGTTTCAAGCTGCTTTGTCGCGGCTTTCACAAGGCGATTTTCGCCAAATCCCAGCGACGCACACCAAAGACCGGCCATGCCTTCGATAAAATCGCGGCCATTGTCATCGGTCACATAAATCCCGTGACCGTTTGAAATGATATGCGGCCCGGTTTTTTCGTGAGTAGCAAGGTTGGTATAGGGATGAAGATAGCTTGCGATATCGCGGCTGGCTGCGGAATTGCCTTTGGCGGTCGGGGCAGTATCGATTGTCGTGGTGGTGGCGTTGGTGGTCATGGCGAACCTCTGTTTCGTGCAGGAAAGATCCTGATGCTTTCAGGCACTTTAGTCAGCTATTTCCGGCATGGGAATCAATAGTTGGACCATGCTTTGGCGAAGATCTTTGGCGCGATCGGCAAAAACGAAACCGACAAACAAAACCGGCCGGGCAAGGGCACCGGCCGGCTTGGTAACGATGTCGTTGGTCGCAGCCTAGTGCGACATCAGAACCGGCACCGTCATGTGACGCAGAAGATGCTGTGTCACACCCCCCATCATCAATTCACGCAGGCGCGGGCGGCCATAGGCACCGCAAACGATCAGGTCGATGCTTTCATCAGCCGCACGCGACAGCAGAAGGTCGCCAACGCTGATGCCGCTGGCATTCATGTTCTCCTTGCGGACATTCACCCCGTGGCGTTCAAGCCGCGAACCGATATCGACACCGGGAACAGGAATGGAGTCACGGGCGCCCTTGTTAGGATCGGCACAAAGAACGAGGGCCGATTTTGCATTTTCAAGAAAGGCCATGCCGTCATTCACCGCACGGACAGCTTCGCGATACGGCTTCCACGCAACCATAACGCGTTCGCCAATCGTTTCGAACCGACCGGCATAGGGGACGACCAGAACCGGGGTGCCAGCGGTCAGAATTGCCTTGTCAGGCATTTCCGAGGTTGAGGACGGATCGGCACTGTCCGGGTCATATTGCCCCAGAACCGTCAGGTCATGATGGCGGGCATACATGGCAACCGTGTCGGCAATCTCGGCTGCCGAGCATGGCGTTTCCTGCCAACTGAAGGTAACACCGGCGTCTTCGCAGGCTTTGGCGAAGTCGCGCTTGGCTTCCTTGGCTGTTTCGGCCATGGCCGCGCGCTGCTGATTGACGATTTCCTGGGAAATCTGAACTTCCATGAAACGCGGAATTTCGGCATAGGGCAGAAGAAACAGCCCGGTCAGATGGGCTTTTTGCGCCTTGGCAACTTTCAGGGCAACTGAAAGGCGCTGTGCGCAAGGGGCTGAATTGTCGATATGAACAAGGATATCCCGATACATCTGCCAGTCTCCTTTTCCGGGCAGCACCGCCTTCGATCAAGGCGGCTAGCGTGGTTATGAGAAGCAGTCTAATGCGATCAGTAGTGGCGTTCTTTGTTCTATCTCAAATTGCACTTATCGCGTGTATCTGAGTGTCGCGTGACCCTGTGGCGAGAAAATGACCTTCCCCAAAAGGCTCGACCGTCTGCAGGGTGACATTATCAGAATGGAATTTCATCATCCAGGCCATCGACGGTCGGTTTTGCTATTGGTGTTATATTGATTTCTCCTTGCACAATTTTGAAAGACGTCGAGGGATTGCCCGAAATACTATGCCTGCGAGCGATTTTTTGCGCCGTTTCTGTGAAAGGTTCTTCATGTCCTATCGGGTTCATTAGTCCTGCTTCGATATAGTAATCCATTAGTCGCTGAAAACCGCTTTTATTGATCTTGAAGCTGCCCGACGTATCAATAGAAGCTAAGTTTTCTGCTATTGCAGAACCAATAGCTACATAGGACTCAGTTTCCTCGACATAGTACTTGTATTCTCCATCCCAATCGCTCGTCCGCCATTTCAAGTTGCTATGGAAAATAGGAAAAAAAGCAATCCAAGAGGCTTGTATTGTTACGTCAGTCCCTTGATTCCAGCCGGTGTTGTTCGCCAACAAGTCAATCATAATGGTACTGTTTGGATCGGGAATAGGGGGCATGGAGAGTTCAATCTCCAAATCGCCTAAAGCTTTTTTGAATTTATCATTTTCTTTCCGAACTTCATTCAGTTCTTCCAACGCTTCAACGCTTGTGACTGCGTTGCCTCTTATCCAACCAATCCTCGGTTTGGTGGCTTTCGCGTTGTCCAGAGCTTCGCGAACGGCGAGCTTTAAGCCTTCCAAACTTGACCATGTCTTGCGTAGCCTGCCAGTCTGTGCCTCGGCTATAAAAGCTGTAAGGCGTTGTCTGCCATCATCAGATTTTTCGGATTTTCCCGCTTCAATTTTATTGAGGTCGTTGTGTAGCATTACAAGAACGGGCACCTCTTGCGATACCGCGTAGCGAAATTCCTTATGCGTATAACTCAGTCCATCGTCAGAAATCGTTCCGTATCGCCCCGCAATAATTAAAATGTAATAATCACACATATTTATAAGCGATTTTATGAACTCGAACTGATCTTCGTCTGCTGCGGGGAAAGACTCCATTTGAACTGGGAAATCACCGGTGCTTATTACGACATCCTGTACAGCACGGCGTTCATCTTTTAGGTCCTCGAAGGTAGAGCTAATAAAAACCTGATAGCGTTTTTCGTGCAACTCTTCCTCCTGATCTCATTTTCGCTTTCATTAAAAGAAATTGTCTTTTTCATTTATTCTGAAATTTCTATTGATGTTAACCGTCAGCAGGCCAGGACATCATCGGAATGGTTTTTTCCATGGTCGGGGCCGCGGATGTGCCGGGTATTGTTTCGGTGGTGGTCGGATCGCTCATTATTGGCGCACCGGCCGATGGCATTACCCCCATGTTGTCACCCGAAATGATCGAAAGGCTTTTGTGCAATTGCTGTGACAGGGTTGACCAGTTGGTCTGAAGTGTATTGCAGGCTGCCGGGTCATTTTGCTGCACACAACGTTGTGCCATGCGATCAAGGATGTCGAGCGCGATGCGTGCCTCGTCGATCTGTTGGCGCTGTATGTCGGTGATTGCGGCCTTTTGGGGATTTGGAGTCATGACGAATTTGTCATTTGCGGTATTGGCTGTCGCATTCGCGGATGTTGCCGTGGTCGGGCCACCCCACGGAGTTACTATTTCCGCGGTGGTATCGGCGGCGGGGCTGTTTTGTGCGGTGGGTTGCACGCACCCCGACAGTATCAAAGCGGAAACAACAAGACCGGAAAGGGGGCCGGCTCTTCTGATCTTCATGAGTTGCTCCTTTGGCCGCAAAGCGATGATGCGCCCGGGCCGTTCCCATAACCTGACAGTGCCATTTATCATACGGCCTTGCTTTTGCTTTGGAATATATTGGACCTTGTTAAACCCGATGTCCAGAAAAGGGCATGTGACAGCACTGGCGCCATCAGTTCCCGGAGTCATGGTTATCACGCGATACCATGGCGATGATGGTTTCAAACAATTCCTGCTTTGCCTGATCGGCGGTGATTTCACCGGTTGCCGCGGCATAGGAGAGGGCCTCGGCGGCACCCAGAAAGCCCCAAAGACGCGGCATGGGGATTTTCCCCGTCGGGCTGAAAGACGACAGGATATCGCGGCATTTATCAATAAACAGAAGATGATAGTCCCGCTTGACCTGTTCGAGTTCCGGCGATCCGGCAAGCGATGCGATCACGCCCGAAATTTCGCGTCCCTGTGACAGCACACAGTCAACATAGGATGCCGCGATGACCGATGCCTTGTCGCGCAAGGTCGGGCTGCTTTGGGCCAGAGTGGCGTCCATCAATGCGGTCTGGCGCTGGTCGTAATCCTGATAAAGCGCGATCAGCAAACCAGACCGGGTGCCAAAATGATCATAGACCACCGGTTTGGTAACCCCGGCCTGTTCGGCAAGATTTCCAAGGCTAAGCCCCTCGGTTCCGCCGTCATGGATCATCTTCCAGGCAACGTCGAGAAGTTGCCGGTTGCGATCTTCGCGGGTCATACGTTTACGGGGCTTATGCAACGGAGACTTTTTTGCACCGAGACTTGACATGGCTATATACCAAACGTAACTTACGGATAGTAACTTACTTATAGTATATAATGATTGCCGTTAAGAGGCAATCACTTAGCAAGGAGATAAGCCATGCGTGCGCTTGTTGTTGTCGCCCATCCAAATTCCTGTTCGTTCAGTCATGCGGTCGCCAATCAAATTGGCAAGGGGATTGAGGATGCCGGGGCCGAACACAGTTTCGAGCTTGCCGATCTGTCGGAGGAAGGATTTGATCCGCGTTTCAATCAGGACGATATCGCGGCCTTCGAGATGAGGTCACCGTTCCCGGACGATGTGCTTGCCGAACAAAGGCGGATTGATGCCGCCGATACGCTGGTGCTGGTTTTTCCGATCTACTGGTGGTCGATGCCCGCAATCCTGAAAGGCTGGATCGACCGGGTGTTTTCAAATGGCTGGGCCTATGAGGATATCGACGGTGAAAAGGTGATCAAAAAGCTGAACCATCTGAAGGTTCATCTTGTCGCGATTGGTGGGGCAGGGCTTGGGACCTTTGCCCGGCATGGATATTTCGGGGCGATGAAGCTGCAAATCCATCAGGGTATTTTTGATTATTGCGGAGTGGAAGTTGCAACTTCGGAATTGATGTTGCTGGCCGACGGCAATAACCCTGCGGAGCTCTTGAAAAAAGCACGCGAGGTCGGGGCGGCGATCCCGGCAAAGGTGACAAAGCCGGAATTGGATATGGCGGGATAAATCTCGTTAGACCGGCCATCAAAAGCAAAACGCCCGCAGGGAAAATCTGCGGGCGTTTGTATTGGCAATGTGTTGCCGGCTTAGTCGTGCTTTCCGCCATTGGCTTTTGACCAGCCGATTGGATCAGCAAGGAAGGCCCGAACGCCTTCGATGGCTTCTTTGGGGAAGTATTCGCCTTCTTCGGCAACGGCCAGAACATCGGCCCAGGTTGCCAGGTAATGCAGTTCGATGTCGTCCTTTTTCAGTTCCTCAAGCGCGTTGGGGAACACACCATAGAAGAACACGACAAAGGCATGTTTGCATTCGGCGCCGGTTTCGCGGATGGCATTGACGAAATTGACTTTTGATGCGCCGTCGGTGGCAAGGTCTTCGACCAGAAGAACGCGCTGGCCTTCGTGGATGTCGCCCTCGATCCGTGCCTTGCGGCCAAATCCCTTTGGCTTCTTGCGGACATACTGCATCGGCAGGTCCAGGACATCGGCCAGCCAAGCGGAATAGGGGATGCCCGCGGTTTCACCACCGGCGACCGCATCAAATGCCTCGTAACCGGCCTTGTCGGAAACCTGACGCGCGGCAAGTTCCATGACCTTGCGGCGTGCGCGCGGGAAGGAAATCAGCTTGCGGCAATCGATGTAGACCGGGCTTGCCCAGCCGGATGTCAGGATATAGGCCTCTTCCGGGCGGAAATTCACAGCCCCGATATCAAGCAAAATCTTTGCGACGGTTTTGGCGGCATACGAGCAATGCGCGGTCGAAGTTTCGTTGGTCATGGCGACTATACCCTTTTCCGGATCGAATATTTGCGCACCTCTTAACGTTTTTGAACGCAAAGCGCAAAGAAAAGCCGCTGTCCGGCTGGTCAGGATCAGGTGCCCGGTGTTGCCGGGGCCAAATTTGCGGGCAGCAGGACCGGATGCGAATAACACAATGCTGACCTGAAATATCACTATTGATATCTGAGGTATCATAATTGCAGTTCAAAATGCCTTTTGTTAGGCTTCGGTCATGTTTGGATAGAGGGTTTGCTTCATGATCACCGCAGGACAAATGCGCGCGGCGCGTGCGTTGCTGGGCATTGATCAGAAAACACTGGCCGAGATGGCCGGGATTTCTGTGCCGACTATCCAGCGAATGGAGTCCAGCAAGGGCAATGTGCGCGGTGTGGTCGATACGCTGGCCAAGGTGGTTGATGCACTTGACCGGGCCGGGATCGAGCTGATTGGTGATCAGGCACCGAGCATTGCGACAGGGCGCGGTGTGCGCCTGAAGGAACCCGAAACGCGACCTGCCCGGGATAACGGGCAGGGCGAGGAATAAAACGCAACGAATTTTGCGACGGCGACCGCCGACTTATGCCGACGATCCCGCCGCCTTTTGCAAGGCTGCCGGAGACTATGGAAACCAGAACCTCGAAGATCAATCCGGCATCCGAACCCGGATATGCCGACCTGTTTACACCGAAACTTGTTACCGTCCTGCGCGAAGGATACGGACTTAAAGAGCTTCGCGCTGATGCGATTGCCGGTTTGACGGTGGCGATTGTTGCCCTGCCACTATCAATGGCGATTGCAATTGCATCGGGCGTTTCTCCGGCGCAGGGGCTTTATACGGCGATTGTTGGTGGCATTCTGGTGTCGCTTCTGGGCGGCAGCCGTTTTCAGATCGGTGGACCGGCGGGGGCGTTTATCGTTCTGGTTGCGGGCACGGTGCAGGCGCACGGACTGGACGGGTTGTTTATTGCAACCATCCTGTCAGGCGTGATGTTGCTTGCCATCGGGGCATTGAAGCTTGGCACCTATATCAAATTCATTCCCTATCCGGTGACGGTTGGCTTTACCGCCGGGATTGCGGTGATCATTTTCGCAAGTCAGATCAAGGATCTGCTGGGGCTGACCCTGTCGGGGGCGGAGCCGGGGCCGCTTTTGGAAAAGCTTCCGGCGATCTGGGCCGCCTTGCCGGGGATTGATCCGGTAACGGTTGCCCTTTCCGGGGCGACGATCCTTGTGATCATTGGCACCAAACGGGTGCGTCCGCACTGGCCGGGCATGTTGATTGCCGTCGCCGGGGCCGGGTTGGCAACAGCATTTTTCAGTTTGCCGGTATCAACCATCGGCAGCGTCTTTGGCGGTATACCATGCGATTTTCCGGCACCGGCCCTACCGGAATTCACCCTTGAGAAAGTGCAGGCGGTTTTGCCCAACGCAATTGCATTTGCACTTCTGGGCGCCATTGAATCGCTGCTATCCGCCGTGGTGGCCGATGGCATGACCGGGCGGCATCACCGGTCGAACTGCGAACTGGTGGCCCAAGGCGTGGCCAATATGGCATCGGGCCTGTTTGGCGGCATATGCGTGACCGGCACGATTGCGCGCACGGCGACCAATATCCGTGCGGGTGCACATGGTCCGGTTGCCGGGGTTCTGCATGCGCTGTTTTTGCTGCTGTTCATTCTGGTGGCGGCCCCGCTGGCAAGTTTCATTCCGCTGGCAAGTCTTGCCGGGGTGCTGGCGGTCGTCGCGTGGAACATGATCGAAAAACATGCCTTTGCTACCTTGCTGCGTGCATCGCGCGGTGATGCGGCGGTGTTACTGGCGACGTTCCTGCTGACGATTTTCCGTGATCTGCTGGAGGCCATTGTGGTCGGCTTTGCCTTGGGATCGGTCCTGTTTATCCAGCGGATGTCAAAAACGACCGCAATTGCCACCCACAGCCCGTTTGTGTCCGAAGACCGGGCGGATGGCACGACCGGCGGGGCCGGGGCATCGGGTATTTCATCGACAACCGATCCTGACATCATGATTTACCGGATTACCGGCGTGTTCTTTTTCGGGGCAGCGGCATCGATCGGATCGGTTCTGGACCGGATTGGCGATACGCATAAGGCGCTGATCATTGATTTTGCTGCCGTGCCGTTTCTTGATTCAACCGCGGCCAATACGATTGCCGGGCTGGCAAGCAAGACTCATGGACGCGGGATCGAGGTCATTCTGACCGGCACATCGCATGACCTTCGGCGGGAACTGTTTGCGCACGGCGTCAAGCCGCCGCTGGTTCATTATGAAACTGATATCGAGATGGCGCTAGCGCGGCTTCGCGCGCATGGGGTGCGTGACGTCCCTGCATCCTGATTTGTCGCCACGAAGACAGGGATAACCCCCCAAACCCTTGTCAGGCATTGGCAAAGTCCGGTTTTGGGTTTATTTGGTATAGCTTTACCGAATTAAGCTGAAAGGCACTGCCATGTCGCAGGAAACCGGACTCGTCGTCGATATCAATGACGGCGGTATTGCAACCATCACCATTTCACAGCCGGAGCGCAAAAATGCGCTGACCAAGCCGATGTGGGGGGAACTTGCCCGGATTGCCGACGATCTTGGCGGGGACAGCAACCTGCGTTGCATCGTTATTCGCGGCGGCAGCGGGGCCGGATTTGGGGCCGGGGCGGATATTCATGAATTTGTTCGCGAACGTGACGGGTTTGAAAAGGCGCGCGATTACGGAATGCTCCATGCCGAGGCCTTGCAGGCGCTTCGGGTTTGCCAGCATCCAGTGATTGCCGCGATTGACGGGCCGTGCATCGGGGCGTCGTTTGTATTGGCTGCGGCCTGCGATTTGCGGATTGCAGCCGATAATGCAAAATTCGCTGTGCCGCCGATGAAGCTTGGCGCGACGCTGGGCTATCCGGAATTGCAGATCATGCTGGATCTGCTGGGCGAAGCAGCCCTGTTTGAAATCCTGCTGGAAGGGCAGGTTTTTGACGCCGCGCGTGCGCGCGAAATCGGCTTTATCGCCCGCCATGTGCCATTTGATGCATTCGATGCGGAAGTAACGGCGACAGCAACCCGGATTGCCGGGGGCGCACCGATCACCCAGCGCCTGCACAAAAAAATGATCAACCGCCTGAAAGAAGGCGGTTCGATTGACGCAAGGGAATTTGACGAAGGATACCGCGCCTTTGACAGTGCGGATTTCAAGGAAGGCTACACCGCCTTCCTTGAAAAGCGAAAAGCGGTGTTTGAAGGCAGATAATCGTCAGGTTATAACGGCAAATCCGGCGTCAGTGGGACGTCGGTGATGCCGTAATCCAGACCCATCTTGTAAAGCTCGCTTGTGATTTGCGATCTGTGATGGGTTTGGTGATTGAAAAGCTGCATCAGGAAAAGCTGGCGCGGTAATTTGCGGGTTACACCATCCAGCCCCATCAATTCGCGAATGTCATCCTGCCAGCCATGATCGCTGGAATCGACGAATTCGGCGATTGCCGCGTCGGTTTCGATCCGCATTTTGCCAAGAGTTTCGAAATCATCGGCCATGACGGTGCGGGCATCAAATGGCTCGGCCTGTCCGGTTTTCAGAATGCCGAGGATGCGGTGATCTATATACAGCAGATGATTAAGCGTTGCGTGGATCGAGCCAAAAAACATGCCGCGGTCACGGCGGCGTTCCTCGTCACCGATCTGATCACAAAGATCGTACAGAACACCATTTTGCCAGCTGTTATATTTGGCCATGGCGCGGCCGTAATCGTTGAAATTCATCTTTGCCATCTGGTGGGGCTCCTTGTTGGCATTAACCGGTCTGTACTTAATCTGCGGCAACCGCGACGGCATCGTCGGTTTGGGTTGGGGCAGGCTGTTCGATCTGTTTTGCCTCGGCCACAAAATGAACCATGACATTGGCGAAAATGCCAAAGGCCAGCATCGATGCTGTCACGGGCAGAAGACTGCCGTCATGGACCTGTCCGATAATGGTGCCTGCCAATGCGCCGGTGGCAAACTGTATGGTCCCCATCAAGGCGGTGGCCGTCCCGCCGATATGTGGGAAATACTGCATGAAGGCCGCGGTTGCGTTTGGTGCGGTTAGCCCGATCATGCCGACAGCAACCATCACCAGCGGTACCACAGCATATAGCGACGGCTCGAACGCATTCACCGCAATGAACAATCCGATCACGGCCGCCAGTTGAAGGGCGGTGCCAATCGCAAGTATCTGATGGCATTCAAGCCGTTTCAGCAACGGATTGTTCAGGCGGTTGCAGATCACGATGACAATGACATTCGCCCCGAACAGATAGGGGAACTGGCTGGGTGACACGCCGAAATAATCAATATACATGAACGGGCTGTCGGTCAGGAAACTGAACATGACCGCACTTGCCCCGGTGTGGGCCAGCATGAAACCAACTGCCTTGCGGGTACGCAGGACTTCCAGATAGGTCCACCACACCCGTCGCGCCGGCCCGGCATAGCGCGGGCGCAGCTTGGTGGTTTCGGGTAACTTGAACCACACAATCACCAGCATGACGCTGCCATAGATGACGAGCAGGACGAAAATCGCCTGCCACTGGAAATAGACCAGCAGGGCCGAACCAACCGTTGGAGCGACCAGCGGGGCAATCATCATGATCACCGCGATCAGGGCAAACATGCGCGCGGCATCCTTGCCATCGAACAGGTCGCGGACCGATGCACCGACAATCACAAGGGCAAAACCGCCGCCAATCGCCTGGATAAAGCGCATGACGTTGAGCGAAAAAGAACTGTCGACGAAAATGATGATCGCACTGGTGATGATGTAAATCACAAGCCCGATCAACGCGACCGGGCGACGGCCAACGCGATCCGAAAGCGGTCCGCCAATCAGTTGCCCCAGGGCAAAACCAATCAGGAACATGCTGATTGATACTTCGACATTATGCGTCGGCGCGCCAAAATCTGCTGCCATCGCCGGAATGGCAGGCAGGTAGGTATCAATCGCAAATGGTGCGGTCGCGATCAGGGCGGCAAGCA
Organism: Thalassospira sp. A3_1; assembly: GCF_017744215.1. NCBI lineage: Bacteria > Pseudomonadati > Pseudomonadota > Alphaproteobacteria > Rhodospirillales > Thalassospiraceae > Thalassospira > Thalassospira sp. A3_1. The sequence goes on from NZ_JAGHQQ010000002.1 coordinate 1,263,106, forward strand.
GGATCGCAAGGCGCTGCGTGTTGATCGGGGCGCTGGCATCTGTATTCGCCATGACTTCCGTATCCGTTTCTTATGGTGGCAGGTGGGGCGTGATCTGTCCGGTTTCCAGTATCGGTCTTTAACGGACTTCCTTAAGGCCGGCCGGAATGACAGGAAACGGGACATATCGCCAACACCCGGATAGAGGGCGGGGCAAAAATTCCGGTCAGATATGGCAGTGGCATCAGGAAGGCCGCACCGTTGCGGATGGCGGGGCCGGGTGGATCGCAGCCTGAAACGATTCAATTTGTGCCATTATCCACGGAAATTCTGTTTTTTCCAGCCCGGCGATTTTGACAGCCTGAATATCAGCTATGCATATAACCGTCTGAAGCGGCAAAAGAATACAGGCCGCAAAAGAAAACGGCACCCGTGATGGGGTGCCGTTTGCAAGGTTTTTAGTTCTCGCCTGATCTAATAGTTCATGACCTTTTCCGGGCCCATCAGCATGGTCGGAAGCCATGTCGAAATTGCCGGTATGTATGTCACGATGATCAGGAATACCAGAAGGATCATCAGCCAAGGCAGGGCTGCACGAACCACCTGAACCAGCGACATGCCGGTGATACCCGACGTCACGAACAGGTTAAGCCCGACCGGCGGCGTGATAAGGCCGATTTCCATGTTCACAACCATGATGATGCCCAGATGGATCGGATCGATACCAAGCTTCATCGCAATCGGGAACAGGATCGGTGCCATGATCAGAAGGATGGCCGAAGGTTCCATGAAGTTGCCCGCGATCAACAGGATGATGTTGACCACGATCAGGAAGGCCCAAGGTTCTAGACCCCAGTTGATGATGGTTTCAGCAATGGTGTGCGGAATGCGTTCGGATGTCAGCACATGGGCAAACAGCATGGCGTTGGCAATGATGAACATCAGCATGATGGTCACTTTGCCGGACTCCAGCAACACGTGGCGGATATCCTTGTCGAACGGGATCAGCGCGATGGCCTTGCCGATTTTAGGCAGGTTGTAGCCAATGATAGCGCCCACACCCATGCCTTTTTCCGGAACCCAGGCAACACCCTTGATCGGGCCCATATCGCGATAAAACACGATAGCGACCAGCAGGGCATAGACGGATGCGACGGCTGCGGCTTCGGTCGGGGTAAAGATCCCGCCATAGATACCACCCATGATCACAACCACCAGAAGCAGGCCACCGGATGCGGAAAACAGGCCTTCAAACCATTCCGAAGCGCTCGGACGATCCTGTTTGGGCAGCTTTTTGATCCGGGCGACAACATAGATCACCGCCATCAGCATCAGACCGGCAATCAGGCCGGGAATGACACCGGCCAGGAACATGCGGCCGACCGACACCTGGGTTGCCGCGGCATAGACCACCATCACGATGGATGGCGGGATCAGAATGCCAAGCGTACCGGCGTTACAGATCACACCGGCGGCAAAGTTGCGCGGATACCCCGATTTGATCATGCCGGCGATCACCACCGAACCAATGGCAACAACCGTAGCCGGGCTGGAACCAGAAACGGCGGCAAACAGCATACAGGCAAGGACGGACGCCATGGCAAGACCGCCATGGAACCAGCCAACCGTATCGACCGCAAAGCGGATCAGACGACGTGCCACCCCGCCGGTCGACAGGAAGGTCGAGGCAAGGATGAAGAACGGAATGGCCAGAAGGGTGTAATGTTCCATCCCGTTGAACAGTTTTTCGATCAGGGTCGCAAGCGAGTCCGATCCGAAGAACAGGATGGTGGTGATGGATGACAGGCCCAGCGCCACGCCGATCGGGGTGCCAAGCGCCATCAACGCAAACAGCGTGATGAACAGATATGCGATTGTCATTTAAGGCGTTCCCCCGCGATCATTTATCGTTGTCGCGACGGACCATGCCGTCGGCCATGGCTTCGGCTTCATCGCCCTCGCCAATGGTTTCGATCGCCTCGCGTGCCTCGTCTGCAAGCGAGAATCCGTTTTGCTGACCCGAAAGAATACGCCACAGAACCTGTCCGAGACGGAACAGCAGTAACGCACCGCCAAGCGGCAGGATCAGATAGACCACCCACATCGGGATCGGGGAATCTTCGGCCTCGATACCGATCATGTGATAGAAGGTCATGCTTTCCCAACCGCCATAAAGAATGAGCGCGGCATAGGTCATGCAGACCAGGGCAACAAAGATACCGGTGATGCGCTGGGCGGGTTTTGCAAACAGCTGCACAAGGGCATCGACCCCGATATGGGATCCGACCTTGACGCCATAAGACATGCCGAAAAGCACAAGCCAGGCAAACAGAAATTCGGTGATTTCCATCGACCAGGTCATACCGGAATTGAAGCCGTAACGAAGAACGACATTGACGAAAGTCAGTACCGTCATAGCGGCGAGAAGGAGGGCAATAATGCCCTCCTCCAGCCGGTCAACGACCGTTTTAATCATAGCGGTAACGGTCCTCTAGGTTCGAGGAATTACTTGTTGCAGGCGGCGGCGGCTTCGATCAGATCGGCACCAATATCACCTTCGAACTGAGCCCAGACAGGCTTCATGGCTTCGCGCCATGCTTTGACATCGTCAGGAGACGGTTTGACGATTTCGGTTTCGCCCGAGTCAACGATCAGCTGGCGCTGTTCGTCGGCCAGTTTGCCCGACAGACCGTTCGAGTATTCGGTTGCTTCGTCCATGGCCTGTTTCAGGCCAGCCTGGATTTCCGGATCAAGACCGTCCCACCATTTGGTCGAGGTCACGACCAGATAGTCGAGCAGACCGTGGTTGGATTCAGTGATGTAATCCTGAACTTCGAAGAACTTCTGGGAATAGATGTTCGACCAGGTGTTTTCCTGACCATCAACAACGCCGGTCTGAAGTGCCGAATAGGTTTCGGCGAATGCCATTTTCTGCGGGACGGCATCAACAGCTTCGAACTGGGCAGCAAGAACGTCCGAGCTCTGAATACGGAATTTCAGGCCAGCGGCATCAGCCGGGGTCAAAAGCGGCTTGTTGGCCGAAAGCTGTTTCAGGCCGTTGTGCCAGTAACCAAGACCGGTGAGGCCCTTGTCAGCCATCGAAAGCAGAAGCTCCTGGCCTTTTTCACCTTTCTGGAAGCATTCAACAGCTTCCATGTCGTTGAACAGGAACGGAAGATCGAACAGGCCGAGCTTCGAGGTCCATTTGCCGAATTTCGCAAGCGACGGTGCAGCAAGCTGAACGTCACCGCGGAGCATTGCCGGCAGAACCTTGTCGTCATCGAACAACTGCGAGTTCGGATAAATTTCGACTTTAACCTTGTCACCAAGGATTTCTTCAGCACGCTTTTTGAAGAACTCAGCGCCCTGACCCTTCGGGGTGTTCGGGGCAACCACGTGAGCGTATTTGACAACAACCTGTGCGGATGCTGCGCTGGTCATGCCAAGAACGGCTGCCATTGCAACGCTGGTTGCGAGAAGTTTTTTGGTAATCGGACGCATCAATAGTCTCCCTATAAGCTTTGTGCGTTTTCCCAGTAGCGCGCCAGTTCTCGGCGTCGTTCAGGTCGCCGTCTGGCGCTGGGGTGCAATACTGCAATTGCCGGGCCAGTTCTGCATATCTGCCATTACGATAAGTAATATCAGCGGTTTGCGGTGTATTTCACGATGGTGCGGTGCAGCGTAAGTTCTTATTTTTGTTATCTTTCCCGCACATCCCTCTTTCGCAATGTGCGGTCTTCCGCACAATATCTCAAGTTGAAAATGCAATTTTTTTATCGATTACGGGATTTTGGGCGCAATCAGGGTCTGCCATTGGTAGGACCAATACCAAAACCGTCCGGAAAAGCGGTTCCCGGACGGTGACGTTGGTCAGCCATGATCGACGCCTAAGGGCACATTGCCAAGTGGTGTCAGCCGTCCGATTTATTGCGGAATTCAGCCGGGACGATGCCGTATTTGGCAAGTTTGTCATAGAAGGTTTTGCGCGGGACACCCAGCGCATTGACCGTTGCCGTGACATGGCCGCCATGCTGGCGAAGTGCCTCGCAAATCACGCCTTTTTCAAAGGCTTCGACCTGTTGGGGCAGGGACAGGACATTTTCGATTGTCTGTGCGCTGTCACCGGCAAACGGATCAAGGCCCAGCACCCGGCGTTCAGCGGCATTGCGCAATTCGCGGACATTCCCCGGCCAGTCATGCGCGGTCAGACGGGCGATTTCGGTGCCGTTTAGCGGCGCAAATTCCCGCCCGAACCTTCCTTGCGCCTCTTTCATGAAATGCTGGAACAGAAGGGGGATGTCATCCTTTCGATCACGCAATGGCGGGATATGAAGTTGCACGACATTCAGGCGGTAATACAAATCTTCGCGGAATGCCCCGCGTGATGATGCCTCGCGCAGGTCAACCTTGGTCGCGGCAACCACGCGCAAATCAATCGGTTGCAACTTGTTCGATCCCAATCGTTCCAGCGCGCGTTCCTGCAGCACACGCAGCAGCTTGACCTGCAAGGACAACGGCATGCTTTCGATTTCATCCAGGAACATGGTGCCCTTGTCGGCAAATTCGAATTTGCCGATGCGCTTGTTTTCAGCCCCGGTAAAGGCACCTGCTTCGTGGCCGAAAAGTTCGGATTCAATCAGGTTTTCAGGCATCGCGCCGCAATTGACCGCGACAAACTGCCCGGGGCGACCGGATGCCTCGTGCAGGGTGCGCGCAACGACTTCCTTGCCGGCACCGGTTTCACCATTGATCAGGACATGGGCATCGGTCGCGGCGATATTGCCAATCAACGTGCGCAGCTTTTCCATGGCAGGCGTGCGCCCGATCAGGCCCGATACTTCCTTGCTGTGGCGGGCCAGTTCAGCCTTGAGCGTCCTGTTTTCAAGAACCAACTGCCGATGGGCCATGGCCCGGCGTGCGACATCGATGAAATGGTCCGGATCGAAGGGCTTCTCGATGAAATCAAACGCGCCTTCGCGCATGGCGCGCACCGCGGTGGCAACGTCGCCATGCCCGGTGACAAGGATCACCGGCATTTCCGGTTCGATTTTACGGATCTGGGACAGCAATTCCATGCCATCCATGCGTGGCATGCGGATATCGGTAATCAGGATTCCGGGCCAGCCGCGGCGAACACGTTCCAGCGCCGAACCGGCGTCGCTGTGGCATTCGACAGGGATGTCGGCAAGCTCCAGCGTTTGCTGTGCGGCTTCCCGCACATCTTCGTCGTCATCGACAAACAGAACGCAATGGGCCGAGTTGTTCAAATGCCTTCCCCTTTTAATCCGTTCCGGATCATGGGGCGATCATACGATGTACCAGCAGATCCGTTTCCATGCCTTCTGTTTCGGCGATTTGGGCGGATGTTGTATCAGGCATCGGCGATGACGTCGAGGTTGATGTGCCGTCATGCCCGGTCATCTGTTCAACACATCGCAATTCAATTGTGAAACAGGCCCCGCCCGTCGGGCGGTTTTCCGCACGTATCGTGCCGCCAAAGCTGCGCATGATGCCATAACAGATCGAAAGCCCAAGCCCCAACCCGTCGCCAAACGGCTTGGTGGTGAAGAAGGGATCGAACAGTTTGGGCAGGTTTTCGGGCAGGATACCGGGGCCGTTATCGGTAATCGCGACCAGAACGCGGCCATCCTTTTCTTCCAGCATAATGCTGATCTGCGGGAATTCCTCATCCCGGCAGGCATCGGCGGCGTTGCTCAGGATATTGAGGAAAACCTGTTCGAGCTGGTTTTCCCCGGCGGTCACCAGTGCGATGTTTTCAGCTGCCTGATACCGGATATCGGCCAGTCCGGCCCGCCCGGTTTCGCGCAAAAGGTCAATCGCCTTTTCAAGTGGACCAGCAAGAGCAACGGGGTGCGTGTCGTGTTTGGGGCGGCGGGCAAAAGTTTTCAGATGGTTGGTGATCCGGCCCATGCGTTCGGTCAGTTCGGAAATCCGGCCCAGATTGCGACTGGCGGTTTCATCATTGCCGCGCGCAATGAATTTCAACGCATTTTCGGCATAGCTTCGAATGGCGGTCAGCGGCTGATTGATTTCGTGTGCGATCCCGGCCGACATCTGGCCAAGGGCGGCAAGCTTGCCTGCCTGTACCAGTTCTGCCTGTGCGGTACGCAGCGCGTCCTCTGTCCGGCGGCGTTCGCTGATTTCCTCGGCAAGGCGCAGGTTGGTGCTCATGAGGTCGGCGGTGCGAAGCCGTACCTGACGTTCCAATTCGCGTTGCGACCAGTCACGAATTTCGATTTGTTCAAGCATCGCGCGGCGGCGTTGCAGCAGAACAAATATCGTTCCCATGATGATGATATGCATCGCCCCGCCAATGAAACCGGCGGTCAGGATCGACTGATCCAGAACCGCCTTGTCGGTCAGCAGGTAAATGTTCCAGCCCTGTTTGGGCAGGGGGCTTCGGATTACCAGATAGGGTTTGGCATCTTTTGGGGCTTTTTCCGTGGCTTCCGTCTCTGCATTTGTGGTGGCGGGCTGGCCTGATTGCAGGGCTTCGGGCGTTATGATCTGTGCCGGGGCAAGGGACAGGATGCCGATCCCGTCATTGCCGGGCCATTCGCCCTGGTGAACCGGCATTGGGTCCAGGGGATATTCACCGTATTTGCGCGACAGCATTAATTCCGGGCGGTCTTCGGGGGAGATGCCAATCAGATCGCGGAACCGCCATTCGGGGCGGGATGTAATGATGACAATGCCGTTTTCGTCGGTCACCAGAACGTTTTCATTCCCACGTGCCCAGCGTTGCACCAGCGTTTCCAGATGGGTTTTCACCACCATTACACCTTCGAATTCCGTGCCGTTCGGGCGCACCGGATGCGATATGTAGTAGCCCGGCACATTCGATGTGATGCCAAATGCAAAATAGTGACCGGTCAGTCCGGCTTCGGCCTGTTTGAAATAGGGGCGAAACGCGAAATTACGCCCGACAAAGGATGCGTCGCTGTTCCAGTTGCTGGCTGCAATTGTCGTCCCGTTGCGATCCATGAAATAGATGTCGGATGCACCGCTGTCGGCGGCGAGTTTTTCCAGATAGACATTGACCTCGGCCGCGTCTGACGGGCTGGAATGCAGGGCAAGGTCGATGATGCGTTTGTCACTGGCAAGCGTGATAGGAAGATATTCGTGTTCCTTGATCGCGCCCTGAAGGTTGGAACGGTAAAGTTCCAGCTTGTTGCGACCGTCTTCGGTGATTTCGACAAGACGGGTTTCGCGCCACAGTTCCGTGGTCAGCCAGACGGTAACAGGCAGCAATATCAGCATGCCGGCCAAAACCAGCCGTGCGCTTCGCTTTGCGGATATTGATGTCTTGAGCATTTCCCGTCGGACCGTTTTTCAGATTATGCCGATGTATTATGATGACATATTGGTAACAAAGCATAGCCGAAAAAGGCTGTGCGCGTCAGGTGCTTGATAAAAGTGCGGACTGTCTGTACCAATCAGAAAGTGACCGGTGCCCGCGTTGACCCAGCACTTCCTGCCTGCACGGGAAATCAATAGTCCGACAAGGATGCGACCCTGAATGACCGATGATGATGCACACCTGATCTGGGTTCTGGCCGATGATCGCGCCGGAAACGTCAATCAGGCCGTCGGCGTGGCAGAAGCACTGGCCCAGCCCTTCAAGCGGATCGATATCGGTTATACCAATCTGGCGCGCCTGCCCAATGTTATCCGCCGCGCCAGCCTTTTGGGGGTGGATATCGCGTCGCGCGCGCGTCTTGTCGCGCCCTGGCCCGATCTGGTGATTGCCGCAGGGCGGCGGACCGCACCGATTGCGCGCTGGATCAAAAAGCAAAGCAACGGCCATACACGGATTTGCCAGATCATGCGTCCGGACGGGGGCGAGGGGGCGTTCGACCTGATTGCCGTTCCCGCCCATGACCGGATGGCGGCACGTGACAATGTTCTGGAAATTCCCGGTGCCCCGCATCGCGTGACCGAAACGCGCCTTCTGATCGAAGCCGATACCTGGCGCCCGCATTTCAAGGGACTGCCAAAGCCACATATCGCCCTGATCATTGGCGGCAGCACCAAGGCCACGGTTTTCACAGCCAGCATGGCGCGTGAACTGGCCGGGCGGGCGATTGATGCCACAAAGGCGATTGATGGCAGCCTGCTTGTCACGACCAGTCGCCGCACCGGGCAGGAAAACGAGGCGATCATTGCAGAAATGCTGAGCGCATCTGGTGTGCCCTATCACCTGCATGACTGGAACGCGAAGGCGGAAAATCCGTATTTCGGCTATCTGGCGCTGGCGGATATCCTGATTGTTACGGGTGACTCGGTTTCAATGTGTTGCGAGGCCGCCGCCGCACCAGGCGGGGTTTATATCTATGCCCCTGACGGTATCGCAAACCCGCGCCATCAGCTTTTGCATCAGGCATTGTATGATGGTGATTATGCCCGACCGTTGTTGCCAAATACCGAAATCGTACCGTTCAAACATCCGTCCCTGCAACCGGCCCGCATGGTGGCACAGCGTTGCCTTGAATTGCTGAGCGCGCCGGTTTCTTAAGCCGCTTTAATCGTTACGGAATTCGGATGCCGTTTCCGTACGGGTCGATATGATTAACCAGAAAATCGATGAAGGCCCGGATGCGCGCGGCAAGATGTTCATGCCCGGCAAAGATCGCATGGATCAGCTGTTCTTCGTTCGGGTTCCAGTCCGGCAGGATTTCAACCAGCGTTCCGGCCTTGAGATCACCCTGGACATGGAACCGGCCAAGCCGCGCCATGCCCAGCCCCGAAAGGCAAAGGCGGCGCATGGCCGCGCCGCTGTCGCACTGGAAGTTTCCGGTGATCGTCCGGCCAATCCGTTCCCCGGTTTTGGGATTGATGAACGGCCATTCACTCATCGGGACGGGAAAGTTAAATCGCAGGCAGTTATGATCCACGAGATCATCCGGGTGGCGGGGCAGGCCGCGTTTGGCAATATATTCCGGTGATGCCACGATGGTGCGGCTGCTTTCGACCAGTTTGCGGGCCTTTAGTGATGAGTCGGGCAATGATCCGGACCGGATGGCGATATCGGCCCGTTCTTCAAGCAAATCAATGATCCCGTCGGTCAGGGAAAAATCCAGTTCGACTTCGGGATAGCGTTCAAGAAAGGCCGGGATCAGCGGCTGAACATACATCACACCAAACGCGATGGATGCATTGACGCGCAATCGGCCACGCGGGGCGGCCTTGCCGCCGCTGGCGACGGCACGTTCGGCATCATCAATTTCATCGAGAACACGCTGGGCGCGGACCAGATACATTTCGCCTTCGGGGGTCAGTTGCAATCCGCGTGTGGACCGCACCAGAAGCCGGGTTGCCAGCCGGTCCTCGATCCTTGTCACCAGCTTGCTGACAGCCGATGGTGACAGATGCAGTTTTCGCCCGGCTTCGGAAAAGCTTCTGAGTTCCGCAACCCGGATGAAGACTTCCATTTCCCCTGCGCGATTATCCAACTGATCCTCCGGCTTTGAATTCAATTCAAAAGCATTTGTCGCGCAATCCGGATTATCGTGCAAGCATTCCATCGGCATAGTGGGCGGCAATGAAGGGGGCTGGATGCCCCACCAACCATTTGCGCCCGCAGTCGCATGGCGCGCGGGACGGAGAATTGAAATGCCGCTTGCTTTATTTGCGTTGACGATCGCGGCCTATGCGATCGGCACGACGGAGTTTGTCGTCGTCGGCCTTTTGCCGACCGTGGCAAACGATCTTTCGGTGACCCTGCCGATGGCCGGGTTGATTGTCAGTGTCTATGCCCTTGGCGTTACATTCGGTGCACCGGTTTTAACCGCCCTGACCGGGCGGATGCATCGCAAGACCCTGATGCTGGGTTTGATGGCTTTGTTTGTGGTCGGCAACAGTGCCGCCGCACTTAGTCCGACCTATGAAATGCTTCTGGTTGCGCGGGTGATTTCGGCCTTTGCGCATGGTGTTTTCTTCTCCATCGGGGCGACGATTGCCGCCGATCTGGTGCCGGAAAACCGCCGGGCATCAGCGATTGCCATGATGTTCATGGGGCTGACGGTTGCGATTGTAACCGGCGTGCCGCTGGGAACTTTCATCGGTCAGATGCTGGGATGGCGTGCGACTTTCTGGGGTGTTTCGCTTCTTGGTGTGATTGCCTTTGTCGGGATTGCGGCTTTGCTGCCCTCGAACCTTAGCCGGGCGGAGCCCGCACGCCTGATTGATCAGGTGCGCGTGCTTGGCAGTGGGCGGTTGTTGCTGGTGTTTGGCATGACCGCGTTTGGTTATGGCGGCACGTTTGTCACCTTCACCTATCTGTCTGCCGTGCTTCAGGATATTACCGGGTTCAGTGAGTCCAGTGTCAGTCTGATCCTTGTGTTCTATGGGCTTGCGATTGCGGTTGGCAACCTTGCCGGTGGGCGTGTTGCGGACCGGAACCCGGTCCGGGCACTGACCATCCTGTTTGCCTTGCAGGCCGTCACACTTGTGATCTTTACCTTTACCGCCGTCTCGCCGATCCTTGCGGTTATCACGCTGGCCGCCCTTGGTTTTCTGCAATTTGCCAATGTTCCGGGGCTTCAGCTTTATGTCGTGCAACTGGCAAAGCTGCACCGGCCGGGCGGGGTAGATGTTGCATCGGCGCTTAACATTGCGGCCTTTAACCTTGGCATTGCGATCGGGGCGTGGGTTGGCGGGATTGTTGTTTCCTCGTCGCTTGGCCTGTCGGCAACGCCGTGGGTTGCGGCCCTTCTGGTCGCGTTTGCGGTTGGTCTGACCATGATCAGCGGTGCGCTGGATCGCCGGTCCGATAACGTCCTTCAGACCGCATAACCGATATCGGGGTTGCCACGTCCTGTGCACCGGATGTGGCACCCTTTGCCGGAAAGGCTTGTTTTAATGGTCTTTCTGGCGTTTTCTGATTGTTCGCCCCACAAAACCGGTTTTGATATGTCCTTATCGACTGCGCTGCCTGCTGCCGTTCCCGCACATTTCCCCCGCCAGATTGCGGTTCTGATCCTTGTTGTTGTTGCCTGTTCCTTTGCCGGGAACCATGTGGCGGCAAGGCTGGCGTTTGAAAACGGTACCGGGTTGCTTCTGGCGATCCTGTGCCGGTCGGGTGTGGCATTGGCGATCCTGATTACGCTTGTGATCTGGCAACGCCAGACGATCCGGCTTCCGGCCGGGACGCGCAGATGGCAATTGCTGCTGGGGCTTCTGGTCACGATCCAAAGCCTGTGCCTGTATTCGGCGGTGGCGCGCATTCCGGTCGCACTTGCCCTTCTGACGGCCAACAGTTTCCCGATCATTCTGGCGTTGCTGACCTGGGCGTTGGGCGGGGCAAGGCCGACGCTCAAATCGGCGGCCCTGATGCTGTTCATCCTGTCGGGGCTTGTTTTAGCACTTGATGTGCCAGGTGTTCTGGCAATGGATGGTGATGTTGGTGCGAACTGGTGGCAGGGGATTGGTTTTGCGCTGGGGGCGGCAACGTCTTTTGCCGTCGCCCTTTGGGTGACCGATCACAAATTATCGGCATTGCGCGGATCGGTGCGCAGCATGTTCACCATGGTGATCGTGTTTGCATCGATGATCATTGCCGGTTTTGCCGAACTGGTGCCGGGCGGGATGGCATTGCCATCCGCAACACCGGGCTGGTTCGGGCTTGGTGCATTGGTACTGCTTTATGGTGGTGCCTTTTCCGTCCTGTTTATCTCGGTGCCGCGGCTGAATATGGCGCGCAATGCGCCGGTGATGAATATGGAACCGATTGCCACCCTGCTGTTTGGCTGGGTGGTGCTGGAACAGATGATCAGCCCGGCCCAGATGCTGGGCGGGTTGGTCGTGATTACCGGGATTGTCATCCTGACGGTGCGCAAATCGGCCTGAGTGCCGGAATTATCGGAACCTTCGGGTTTGGCAGCCGTTGCGAAGACAGTCGCGACATTTCCAATGAGGAATTCAGATGTTTGATGTATCTGCAAATGGTGCGGTGATTCCCGCCCTTGGCTTTGGCACGTTTCGCATGCCCGAAGCCGACGTTCTGCGTATCGTTCCCAAGGCGATCCAGACCGGCTTTCGCCATATCGATACGGCCCAGATTTACGACAATGAAGCTGCCGTCGGGCAGGCGATCCTTGATAGCGGTGTTCCGCGCAAGGACATCTTCCTGACCACCAAGGTCTGGGTCAGCAATTACAAGCATGATGCCTTTATCAAGTCGGTCGATGAAAGCCTTGAAAAGCTTAAAACCGATTATGTCGATCTGCTGCTTTTGCATTGGCCGAACAATGATGTGTCGCTTGCCGATCAGATTGGCGCGTTAAACGAGGTCAAGCAGGCAGGCAAGGTGCGCCATATCGGGGTGAGCAATTTCAACATTGCCCTGATGGACGAGGCCGTTGCCCTGTCGGATGCGCCGCTTGTGACCAATCAGGTCGAATATCATCCCTTCATTGATCAGACCAAGGTCATGGATGGCGCGCGCAAGCATGGCATGGCGCTGACCGCCTATTATGCGATGGCCGATGGCAAGGTGCTGGAGAATGAGCAGCTTGGCGAGATCGCCAAATCGCATGACAGATCGGTCGCACAGGTTGTTCTGCGCTGGTTGTTGCAGCAGAATGACGTCATCGCCCTTTCGAAAACCGCAACCGAAAGCCGGGTTGCGGAAAACTTCGACATCTTTGATTTCGAACTGAGCGGCGAGGAAATGCAGGCCATTCATGGTCTGGCCGATAAAAACGGCCGGATCGTCAGCCCCGACGGGTTGGCACCTGATTGGGACTGATCCTGCTTTCAGGAAGCGACAGGGCCGGCGAAGCTGATTTACTTGATTAAGGTATTGAGAAATATACCTTTTATATCGAGGTGAATTTTCGTCGGGAACTTTTTCCGGTTTTCTGGAAAATTGTTCTTGATTTGTTCTTTATCTTGTGGCATAAAGATAAAGTCAACAGGACAAATGGGTCCGGAGACAAAACCCGCAAAGCGTGATTCGCTTTTGCGGGTTTTTTGCGTTTCGGGCGGCAAGGACAGGAATGGGATGATGATGGAGCAGCGATCTGATCGTCTGAAAGGACGACGGCGGTATCGCCAAAGGAGCATCACTGGCGCATGGAAAAGCCATTACGGCGGTGGTGCGTCCGGGCCGTAAGGCTGCGGGAAATTTACGAAAAACTGTGATTTGTCATGACGGGAGAGTTGTGCCCTTGGGGCAAGGGCCTCTGTTCGGGGCAGCGAGAACCGGGGCGAGGCGAAGTTGGTCCGGTCCAGTTCAGTCCGGGGCCAGTCCGGTCGGTGAAGTCTGGCAATGCCGAGGATCAGCAGGCCCGAATTGCGTCTGCACTGGATCGGCTGCCTGAATTGGCTAGCTTGGCCTGGCGATGGGGCCGCTGGTGCCGCTGGTGCATTCGGAGATGCCGAAAGGCCGGTCGTCGATGGCGGGATTTGTGCCTGCCATGCGACAGCGTTCCTGCTTTGGGGCGAGGTGCGTTTGCGGTGTCCATCGAGAGCCCGAGGTGCTTGTTCGGGACAGCCGGGGATTGAGGCGAGGTCGGTGTGGTTCAATCCGGTTCAGTTCCGTTCCGTTCCGTTCCGTCCTGTCCTGTCCTTCCAGCCCACCCGGTCGGTGGCGTTTGGTGATGTCGAGGGGCAGCAGGGCTGGTTGGCTGGATTGGCGTGTCGATGGATCAAAATCGTCATTCCGGGCAGAGCAGAGCGCAGACCCGGAATCCATGCCCGATTGAAAGAGACTGGATTCCCGCCTTCGCGGGAATGACGATCAGGTTGGGAATGACAATCGGATCGGGAGGGCTTTGTCAGCGGTCTGAGGGCCGGGTTCTCCGGCCCTTTTGTGGCTTAGACCGCCTGTGAATGCCGCCCGTGGGCGTGATCCAGATAGGTGTCGAACGCCGCACACACCGCACGGACGAGCGGTCGGCCGCTTTCGGTAAGGGTGATGTGTGTGCCGTTAACTTCGACAATGCCATCCTGTGTCATGGCGCGGACCCGCTCGATCTCCCAGGTGAAGCGGTCTGCTGAAATGCCGTGATCGGCGCAGATGGCGGCGACGTCGACCGTCAGGTTGCACATCAGTTCATTGATGATATCGCGCCGGATGCGGTCCTCGTTGCTGACCGCAATGCCCTTTTCAATGCCGCATTCGCCCGCCTCGACCGCGCGTTGCCAGCGGGCAAGGGCCGGGTCATTCTGGGCATAGCCCTGCGGCAGGGATGAAATGGCCGAGGGGCCAAAGCCGATCAATGCTTCGGCGCGGTCGGTGGTGTAGCCCTGAAAGTTCCGGTGCAAAAGGCCGCTTTTCTGCGCGATGGCCATGGCGTCGTCATCGCGGGCAAAATGGTCAAGGCCGATGGCGCTGTAACCATGCGAGGTCAGCCGGGTCTGGATGGCCTCGTACTGGGCCCAGCGTGCAGCGGTGTCGGGCAGGGCTTCGGTCGGGATCAGGTTCTGGTGCTTTTTCATCCATGGCACATGGGCATAACCGAATACCGACAGGCGGTCGGGATTGAGCGTGACCGTCTGATCGACGGTTTCGATGATGCTATCCACGGTCTGGAACGGCAGGCCATACATCAGATCGACATTGATGCCTGAAATCCTGTGCGCACGCAGACGGGCAATGACATCTTCGACCAGCTCAAACGATTGCACGCGGTTGACCGCACGTTGCACAAACGGGTTGAAATCCTGAATGCCGATGCTGGCACGGGTAAAACCGCAATCGGCCATGGCATCGATAAATTCCGGTGTGGCCGTGCGCGGATCCATTTCAAGGGCGACTTCGGCATCGTCAAGAATATCGATGCGGTCCGTCAGGTCGGCCATGATCGCGCGCAGGTCTTCGGGTTTCAGTGCCGTCGGGCTGCCGCCGCCAAAATGAATGTGCGAAACCTTGAAACGATGGGCGGGGTCAAGCTTTGACAGCAGGCTTGCGATTTCAGCCCGAAGGGCGACAACAAAATTGCCGACCGGGTCATATTGTTTGGTGATTTTGGTGTTGCAGCCGCAGAACCAGCACATTTCCCGGCACCACGGAATATGCAGATAAAGCGATAAGGGTTGTGCGGGATCAAGGTCACCCAGCCAGCTTTCGAAAACCTTGCCATTCACCGATGCGCTGAAATGCGGTGCGGTCGGATAGCTGGTATAGCGCGGCAGACGCAGATCGTATTTTTCGTAAAGGGCGAGTTGCATGACGGACATCCCGAAAATTCGTTCTGTCCGTCTTTTGCATTATTCCAAATTCATCTTCCTTGATATGCGTCAAGGAGGGAAGACGCCGCGTTTCAAGGGTGCGGTGCAGGGAAACCATGTCTTTCAGTCAGGGCGGTTAGAATAGCATCCTTGTTGTCGATAAAAGCATGATCATTGATGAAACCGGTTTGAAGGGGCGAGGTGGTGCCGGTCTTAAGGATCATGACCGGCATGGATTGGTGATCCTCGCCCAGTAATTCAATGACATCCATTCTTGGGCGGGGCCACGCGATATGGCGCACATCAAGATTTGATGCAAGATCAGGAAAGGCGTTGAGAACGCCATCAATCAATGTGCAGTGCCAACAGTAAAAATCCGTTCCGGGGTAAGCCGGGTCGGTGAAGCCCGGTTTTAAAAGAAAAAGTGTGTCGCGCGGAAGAGTTTCCAATGACGTTCTCCTTGGAGAATGGGCATCGATGAGGGGGTAAACTGATTTTACCGGAAGACAGTGATTAAAGATGCTTGAAAGCCGAAATCAGATCAGCGCGCAGGATCGCCAGCCGTTCATTGCCGGTTTCCTCGTCATAAGGTTCGGCCTTGCCGACACCCCAGATCGGGCCGGGCCAAGCGGCATCATTTTTGAACCGGGCGACGACGTGGCAATGCAGTTGCGGAACCATGTTGCCCAGCATCGCGACATTGGTTTTATGTGCGTCGAAGCGACGTTTCAGTGTTGCTGAAACAGCGGCGCATTCATCGCCCAGCAATTTGCGTTCATCAGCGCTCAGGTCGTCATAATCGACCAGATTGGCGCGTTTGGGGACCAAAATCAGCCAGGGATAGCGGGCGTCATTCATCAGCAGCACGTGCGATAGCGGCCCGTCGGTGACGAGATCGGTATCGGCGGCAAGTTGCGGATGAAGGGCGAATTCGTCGGTCATAGCGGGCCTCTTTTGGGGCTTGGTGAACTATGTGATCCTTATAATCGGAACGCATCAGCTTGTCGCGCGTTCCGGTAAGGGACAAAATTGTCCATCCGATTGTTCTTTTTGAATAACTTGCAAATAACCCCGTTCCTGACTAGCTAGAACCGGGGTCGGACAAATGCATGACAGGAGCATGACCGGCATGACGGACAGAAAACGGGTGGTAATTGTTGGCGCGGGTTTCGGGGGCATGAGTGCCGCCAAGAAACTTGCGGGCAAGGATGATGTTGATGTCATCCTGATCGACAAACGCAATCATCATCTGTTTCAGCCGCTGTTGTATCAGGTGGCGACCGCCGACCTGTCACCGGCCGAAATCGCCTGGCCGATCCGCAGTATTTTCAGCCGTTATCCCAATGTTTCCGTCTTCATGGGCGAGGTCACCGGGCTTGATTTGCCGGGGCGGCGGATCATCGCGGGGGATCGCGACCTTTCATATGATTATCTGGTGATCGCGACCGGGGCGGTGACATCCTATTTCGGGAATGATCACTGGGCGATGGTCGCACCGGGCCTTAAAAACATTACCGAGGCGACCGATATCCGCAAAAGCCTGCTTCTGGCGTTTGAGCGTGCGGAAAACAGCGAGGATGCGGAAGAACGCCGTCGGTTGCTGAACTTTGTTGTGGTTGGCGGCGGGCCGACCGGGGTTGAGATGGCCGGGGCGATTGCCGAGCTTGCCAAGCAGGCATTATCCCATGATTTTCGCCGGATCGATCCGCGCGATGCACGCATCATCCTTGCCGAAGGCGGCCCCAGATTGCTGGGCGCATTCCCGGAGGATCTATCGGAATATACCCGCAAATCCCTTGAAAAAATCGGGGTCGAGGTCCGGGTCAATCAACAGGTTTCCGACATTACCGCGATGGGTGCGCAGATTGGCGATGAGTTTATTCCGAGCGCCAATGTGATTTGGGGTGCGGGGGTCCGGGTTGATCATCTGGCCGACTGGACCGGGCGGGAATGTGATCGGGGTGGCCGGGTTATGGTCAATACCGACCTTTCGGTGCCGGGTTATGAGGATGTTTTTGTCATCGGTGATGCGGCGCATGTGCCGTGGCGCGATGGCATGACGGTGCCGGGGATTGCGCCAGCAGCCAAGCAACAGGGCAAATATGTTGGCGGGCGTATTCTTGATCATATGGCAAGCCGTGAAACGCCGCCATTTGCCTATCGCCATGCCGGAAATCTGGCGACGATTGGCCGCCATCGGGCGGTGATTGACCTGAACGGGTTGAAGCTGCGCGGCTGGCTGGCGTGGTGGTTCTGGGGGCTTGCGCATATCTATTTCCTGATCGGTCTGCGCGCGCCGGCCCTTGTGATGGTGCAGTGGGTCTGGAGTTATCTGTTCCGTAAAAAAGGCGCGCGCCTGATCACCGGGCTGATGTCGGGCGAGGTATCGGATCAGGCAAGCCCCGCCCAAAGCGCAGCATCAAGCCCGGTGCAGAAAAACGACAAGAACACCACCGGGGGAATGAGGGGGCGATCCATTCCCCGGTGATGGGGCCATCAGGCTTTTCATGCCGTCATGGCGATATCGGACACCTGCGTGTGACGTGCCTGTAGTTGCATGACGATGTCGGTAACCTTTGCCTCGGCATCGGCGATGGATTTTTTTGTGCGTTCATCGCCGAATTCGTCATATTCGATGGCGGTGCTGTATTGATCGGTGATGCCGATATATTCCAGCGGGGCAAAGACGCCGCCTTCGACATGGTTAAGATGGGCAACACGTCCACCCGGATCATATCCGAAATCACCGCGCGAGGATAAGACCACCACCGATTTGCCACCGGTCAGCATCGGCCAATATGGTTCGCCATCGCGCGACCGGTCAAAGCCGAAGGTGACGCCGACGCGGACGATGTTTTCGATCCATGCCTTCATCTGGGCGGGCATGCCGAAATTATACATCGGCACCCCGGCAACAATCACATCGGCACGCAGCAATTCGGCAAGCAGTTCGTCGCTTTCGGCCAGAACCTGATGCATCCAGTCTTCGCGCTGGGCCGGTTTGGTGAAGGCCGCATGAACCCAGTCACCGGTCACCGGATTGGGGGGATTGGCGCCGACATCGCGATAGATGATTTCGTCATCCGGGCGGGTGGCGCGCCATTGTTCGATGAATTTGGCGCTAAGGCGGCGCGAGTGGGAGCCATGGGCGCGGGTGTCGGATCGGCCGGGGCGCGCACTGCTGTCGATATGAAGGATGGTTGTCATGGGGCACCTTTGATCTGTAATGATGATCTTTGTTCATCTGTTTCGATTTGCGTTACCCAATATTTGACTTGGATACAGGTTTTGATCAAAATCGAATATCTCAGCCAATAGATGAATTGAGTTCATCCATATGCCCTTGCCCCCGCTTGCGACCCTGCGCGCCTTTGAAGCCGCCGCCCGACACCTTAGTTTCAAGCGGGCGGCGTCCGAACTTGCCGTAACACCGACCGCGATCAGCCATCAGGTGCGATTGCTTGAAGAAACGCTTGGTGTGCGATTGTTTGACCGCAAGCCAAGGCAGGTGACACTGACCGCCGCCGGGCAGGAACTTTATCCCACATTGCGCGATGGCTTTGCCGGTTTTGCCGTTGCCATTGATCGGGTCAAAGCGCGCAAGCAACAGCGCAGCCTGACGGTATCGGTGTTGGCGTCGTTTGCGGCCAAATGGCTGTTGCCGCGCCTTGGCGGTTTTCAGGCAGCACATCCCGATATCCATTTGCGGCTGCATACTTCGGCCGAGGTGGTTGACCTTAATTCGGGGATGGCCGATGCCGCGGTTCGATATGGACGGGGGCCTTTTGCGGGCATGGTGGTGCAAACCCTGTTTGCCGACCGGTTCGCGCCGGTGTGCAGCCCGATGCTGAATATCCAGCAGCCCAACGACCTGCGCGGACAGACCTTTTTGCATCTGGAATGGTTGCGCCCGGACGAGGCGACGCCGATCTGGGCGAGGTGGTGCAAGCGGGCCGGGTTGGATGATGTCGATTTATCAAGCGGGCTTAGTTTCAGTGACGATACCCATGCCATTCAGGCGGCCATCGCAGGCCAGGGTGTTGTTCTGGCCAGTTCGGAAATGGTGCGTTCGGAAATCGCCGCAGGGCTTCTGGTGCAGCCATTCGGCCCGGTGATGGAAGGGCATCATTATCATCTGATCCATACCGGCAAGAGTGCCAATATCAAGGAAATCGAGGCATTCGGTGCGTGGCTTGCGGACGAAATTGCCAAAGATGGTGCCGTGTGATGAAGGTGTCCGGGATGCCGTCCTGCTTTGGCATTGACGCGGCGGCGGTGATGCGAAACCATGACGACCCGAACCCATGCTTCGATCAGGTGTCCAATGCCCCGTTTCAGCGCCAATCTTTCATTCCTGTTTGCCGATCTGCCGTTTGAAAAACGTTTCGCGGCGGCGGCAGCGGCCGGGTTTGGCGGGGTCGAATATGTCGGCGCCTATGACATGCCGATGGCAAGCGTCAAATCGCTACTGAGTGACAATGGGCTTGAACATGTTTTGTTCAATATGCCGACCGGCGATTGGGAAAAGGGCGAGCGCGGGCTTGCCTGCCGACCGGGGCGCGAGGATGCGTTTCGCGATTCCGTGGTCAGGGCGCTTGATTACGCGGCCGCGACCGGGTGCGGCATGCTGCATTGCATGGCGGGCCTGATGGGCAAGGGCGAAGATGCCGGGGAACTGGCGCGGCTTTATTGCGACAATCTGCTTTATGCCGCCGATCTGGCCGAACAGGCCGGGGTCAAAATCCTGATCGAGCCGATCAATCCGATTGATATGCCGGGTTATCTGCTTAATTCCGTCGAACAGGCCGCCATGATCCTTGATCAGCTTGATCATCCCAATCTGGCGCTGCAATTCGATATTTACCATGCGCAGATTGTCGGCGGGAATATCGCGGCCCGTCTGGACAAGCATCTGGACAAAACCGCCCATATCCAGATTGCCGGTGTGCCAGGGCGGCACGAACCCGATAGCGGCGAGCTTAATTACCCGTTCCTGTTCTATATGCTGGACCGGGTCGGTTATGACGGCTGGATCGGCTGCGAATACAAGCCGCATGGCAATACCGATGCCGGTCTTGACTGGATCCGCCCGTGGATGCCTGCGGCCTCATAGGTTCTCGGTGGCCTTTGGACGCAGAAGAACGGATGTTTTCAACTTGTATCTGATAGCAGGATAATTGCCGGGTTCGGACGTTCTCGACAGGAATCTGGACGTTGCAGCATGGAGAATTCCGAGCAAGTGCCATAATTTCCACGCCGAAATATGAAGATAACGTCAGAGTAAAATTCGTTGACCCCAGCGTGAACGCCAAAAGCATTCAGAGGCGGACTGTCATTAAATTTTGAGGAATGTCTTATGGATCCACTTTCGGACGTTTTGGCGCTTCTGAAGCCGCGCAGTTATGTATCCGCAGGCTTTGATGCGGGTGGGGACTGGTCGATACAGTTTTCCGGCCAGCAGGACCGCATAAAATGTTACTCGGTCATTTCCGGAAACGGGTGGCTTTCTGTAGAGGGTGTTTCTGATCCCGTGCGTCTGCAGGAAGGCGACTGTTTTGTGTTGCCGAGTGGTAAACCTTTCCGTCTTGCAAGCGAGATGTCGGTGCCATCGGTTTGTGCCAGTACGATTTTCCCGCCAGCACGGGATGGTGGTGTCGTTACCTATAACGGCGGCGGCGATTTTTTTCTTGCGGGTAGTCGTTTCGGCGTAAGCGGCGGCGGCGCGCCGCTTCTTATGAAAATGCTGCCGCCTATTGTCCATATTCGTAAAAAGTCAGAACGAGAAGCTTTGCGATGGTCTGTCGAGCGGATGATGGAGGAACTGCGTCAGAGAGAGCCGGGAGGTTCTTTGATTGCGCAGCATCTTGCGCATATGATGCTGGTGCAGGCGTTGCGGCTGTATTTGACGGAAATGGTTGATTCCGGTGATGTGGGATGGTTTTCAGCCCTTGCCGATAAACGACTGGCGCAGGCAATTCAGGCGATGCATGAAAGCCCGGCGCGACGTTGGACGCTGCAGGAATTAGCCGAGTATGCCGGAATGTCGCGTTCAATCTTTGCGCAGAGATTCAGGGAGAAGGTTGGGGAAACTCCGATCGAGTATCTTACGCGCTGGCGTATGCTTCTGGCTGTCGATCAACTTGAAACTTCCAATGAGCCGGTTTCCGTCATCGCGCTATCGGTCGGTTACGAAGCTGAAAGTGCATTCAGCACGGCGTTCAAAAGGGTCATGGGCTGTTCGCCACGACAATATGGTGTTGGCAAATAAATAGCCGCCTGCGTTGTGCAGGCGGCTTGATGATGCAAGAAAAATCGCCGGATCATCAGGCGTTCAATGCTTCCAGTACCCGTTCAGGAAGGAACGGATAATGCCGAAGCCTGACACCACCGGTTAGCCGGGCGACTGCATTGGCAATCGCGGGACCGACGGGCGGAAGGCCTGCCTGACCTGCGCCGCCGACCGGGCTGCCCGGTGTCGGCACAACAGAGACCTCGATTTCCGGAGCATCCGACATGCGTATGACCCTGTAGGTGTCGAAGTTTCCTTCCTGTACTTCGCCGTCGACGATGTTTATCTGCTCGAACAATGTCTGGCTTACGCCGTTCGTTATGCCGACGATCATCATTCCCTCAAGATGGCGTGGCTGGACCGCGACGCCGGTATCAATCGCACACCAGACCTTGTGCACCCGGATTTCGCCTGTTTTCCGGTTGAGAGATACTTCGGCCACTTGGGCGCAATGTGAACCGAACGCATCAGCATAGGCAATGCCCAGTGCGCGATCATCGCGGGGGCGGTCCCAGTCCGCCATACGGGCAACGGTTTCGATGACGTTTCTGGCGCGGGGCTGATCCTTTAGAAGCTCTAGTCTCAGTTCCACGGGATCACTGCCTTTGACAGCAGCGATTTCGTCAATGACGCATTCGATGCCGAACCGGGTGTAGCCGACCCCGACAGCGAACCAGAAACCGATGTCCAGACCATTATCCTGACGGATATAATCGATCCGGTGCGCGGGAACGGCATAATTGAAATGTGCGCCTTCGGTTACGACATCGTCGTGACCACCCATGTCTTTGAATAATTCGGGCATTGTGCGAGCGAAAATAGAGTCGGCAACAATTCTGTGCCGCCAACCGGTAATATTGCCATCAGCGTCAAGTCCGACCTGAATATGTTGTGCTTCAAGAGGGCGAAACTTGTCATGTCTCACATCGTCTTCGCGGCTCCAGATGACTTTGACTGGCCGTCCCCCGGATTCCTTGGCCAATGACACCGCGTCGATAATGAAGTCTGCTTCTGCCTTGCGGCCAAACCCGCCACCAAGCAGAGTGGTGTTCACTTTGACCTTGTCAGGCGTTGTGCCGATGACATTGGCGGCAAAGCGTTGGGTGCCTGTCGGGCCTTGTGTCGGAGCCCAGACTTCCACGGTGTCGCCGGTAACCTGAGCTGTGGCATTCATCGGTTCCATCGTTGCGTGATAGATAAGGTCGCTCATGTAATCGACCTTGATCACGGTTGTGGCATTGCGTATGGCGGTTTCGGTATCGCCTTGCGCATGGGCTTCAACACCCGCCTGAGACAGGTCATTCCCCACCTTGCGATACTGTTCGAGTAGCTGGTCGCTTGTGTAGTTTCGCACCCTTGATGATGTGGTCCAGCTTACCTGCAAAAGGTCCTTTGCGCGCTTTGTCGCCTCGACCGTTTCACCAATAATCCCGACACCATAGGATAGCGGAACGATATGTGTGATACCCGGTACCGCCCGTGCCGCTTCGTCATCAATGGTTTCCGGCTTTTCACCCTGTACTGGTGGTCGCAATACCGCGCCATAGAGCATGTCCGGAAGCTGGACATCGATACCATATATTCCGCTTCCATTGACTTTTGCCGGGACATCGATGCGCGGGATATCGCGCCTGCCAATATAGCGCCACTGTTCCGGTGTCTTGAGGTCCGCTTCGGTGACCTGTGGCAGGATATCGGGAAGAACACCCTTCGCAGCGATATCACCAAACCCAAGGGAGTGGCCCGAGAGCGAGTGTACGACCCTGCCGGGTTCGGTGGAAAGCTCGCTTTGCGGGACGTTCAAAAGGGTTGCACAGCTTGCCAATATTACCTGGCGTGTTTGCGCACCGATCAATCGTAACGGGGTAAAATATCCGCGCGTGGATTCGCTGCCACCTGTCAATTGAACGCCGTAAAAACCCGGGTTCCCGAATGTTTCAGCGTCAGAGGGCGCTTGCACAATTTTCACATCATCCCAATTGGCATCCATTTCCTCGGCGATCAGGAGCGGCAGCGTTGTCATGATGCCTTGCCCCATCTCGGAGGCGGGAGACATGATCGTAACGGTCCCGTCAGTCGAAATGGACACCCAGGCATTCGGAAGATAACTGCCTTCGACCGACGACGCCATCATCGCACCAAATGCCTGACCCGGCAGACTACCGAAGGCAACCGCGACACCGACGCTGCCTGCTGAAATCAGAAAGCTGCGCCGCGAGATCGCCCGGCAGCGAAGGTTTACCGGTTCTGTTGTTCTGGTCATTTTTCAAACCTCCTTTGCGGCGCGCTGGATGGCGGCAATGATCCGGACATACGTGCCACAGCGGCAGATATTGCCATCCATATGTTCGATGATTTCCTCGCGGGTGGGGTTGGGGGTGTTTTCAAGGAGGGTTGCTGCCTGCATGATCTGTCCTGACTGACAGTAACCGCATTGTGGGACCTGCTCGGCGATCCAGGCCTTCTGTAGCGGATGACTGGCATCCGGCGACAGGCCCTCGATGGTGGTGACTTCGCTGCCTTCCACGTCTTCAAGCCAGGTGACGCAGGAACGTGTTGCTTCCCCGTCAATATGAACCGTGCATGCGCCGCATTGTGCTACACCGCAACCGAACTTGGTGCCCGTAAGTTTAAGGTGTTCACGTATGACCCATAGCAGTGGCGTATCTGGTGCTGCATCGACATCTACTGCACGTCCATTTAGCTTAAACGCTGTCATGGTTTATTCCTTTATGAGGGTTGGCTATCTGCGATAAGGCTGCCGGTAGAAAAACTGCCAGTTCAGGTCGAATGACTGGCAAAAAGGGCTGAGTGCACGCCTGCCAGTATCGAAAGAGCGATGCTTTCGGGAAGGCGTCCGCCAATAGGCAGTCCGGCGGGGCTTGCTACTGTGAACGGCAGATCACTGGTACGAATGCCTGCGTGCTGAAGGATATCGGCAAAGCGGTGCCTTGGGCCGAGTGCAGCCAGATAACGAAGTGGTGCATGGCTCAGAATTGCGAGTGCCCGAGCATCAATGGTGACACTGTGTGCCATCAGGATGGCGGCTTCGATCCTCTTGTCCTGCACATAGGTTGCGAGACTGTGATCAATGGTTCGAAGGATATTGGAAGCAGGCGGAAAATGTTCACGTCGCGCATTGGCGCTACGAGGATCAACAAGTGTTACCTGCCATCCCATTTCCAGAGCGATATTCACCACCGGGCGAGCATCGACACCGCCACCAACAACCAGTATGTGAGGTTCTGGTAAAACCGGCGTCACCAACCAGTCGCCATCTTCGTGATTTTCAATCCACGACGCCGACTGCCCGGATACATGGTCCGGTTCGAAGCGACTGATCACGTCGCCGATTTTCTGCCGGTAGAAACCGCTTTGACGTAGGGAAAGTGCTGTGTGAAGGCTGCTTAGGTCAAGGTCATTGGCGGGTGTGACGGGCTGGAGCATTATATAGACCGTGCCGCCACATCCGATACCGAGCCTGAAAGACAAATCGTCCTCGTCACTGCCATCGTAGACAAGCATGACAGTTTGGCCGGTGACGATTGCCTTGCGGGCATTCCGGGCAATGTCGGCCTGAATACAGCCACCACTGAGCAGCCCGAATTGCTGACCTTTTCCATTTATCAGCATCATTGTCCCGGCTTTGCTGTAGGCGGAGCCTTCGGTACGATAAACGGTACCGAGGACCCATTCGGTTTCGTCCCTGTGCTGTCGCCATAGGGCCAGTAAAGCGGAAAGTTGATTGCTCATGGCTTGCTCTTGCTTCCCACAAAGGAATGCTGTCCGGGTGACAGTTGGGGGACTTGATAGATATCACCCGGACAACGCAGCCTTGTTCGGGATCACGACCGTCAGAGCGCGGTTCAACTCGACGTGATGCAATCCGGCTTCAGGCATCTCTTCAACACGTAGCAGCTTGTCAGCTTGGCTTTTCTGCTATGAAAAAGACTATGTCCGGACTTGGGAGAGCTTTCCATAAGTCAGCGTATGGAGTTTGTTCGCCAGCGTATGAAACAGGGTGAACCGGTTAACATCCACCAGTTCGGGACATCATTGCCGGTTGAGCCGCCCGATGTTATCGGGCGTGAAAGGGCATGCCTGCTGATACAACGAGCTATTGTAAAAGCAGGGTTGGTGGGGGTGCAGGTCCCGGTTATTCGATCAGGATGGCGCGGAAGTCGTTTACGTTGGTCAGCGTCGGGCCGGTGATCAGGAGGTCGTCGATTTTGGCAAACGCGCTATAGGCGTCGTTATTGGCCAGATATTCCCGAAGGTCGATTCCGGCCGATATCGCCTTTTGCCAGCTTGTCGGGTCGATGAGGGCACCGGCGTTATCTTCGCTGCCGTCAATGCCGTCGGTATCGATCGCAAGCGCGCTGAACCCTTCGTGATCGCGGAACTGGATCAGGAGGGAGAGCAGAAATTCGCTGTTGCGGCCACCACGGCCCCCCTTGGCGCGGACCGTGACGGTTGTTTCACCGCCCGATAGCAGCACGCAGGGTCTGGCGGCGGGTTGGCCGTGATGGGCGACCTGATGGGCGATCCCGGCATGGACGATGGCGACCTCGCGGGCTTCGCCTTCGATGGCATCGCCCAGAATGACCGGATTGATGCCAAGGTCGCGGGCGACCTTTGCTGCGGCCTCCAGGCTATCCTGCGGGCGTGACAGCATGATCACTTCATGCCCGTCAAAGCATTTGTCGCCCGGTTTGACGGTTTCATGGATGTCGTTATTCAAAAGTTCGGTCGCGGCCAGCGGGATTTCGATCCGGTAGCGGCGGATGATATCAAGCGCATCCTGCCCGGTTGTCGGATCGGCAACGGTGGGACCGGATGCGATGATCGCCGGATCGTCGCCGGGGACATCGGATACCAGATAGGTCACCATGCGGGCGGGTGCACTGGCGGCGGCTAGCCTGCCACCCTTGATCGCGGACAGGTGTTTGCGCACACAGTTCATTTCGGAAATGGTCGCACCGCTATGGAGCAGGGCCTTGCTGATTGCCTGTTTGTCTTCGAGTGTCAGGCCCGGACCGGGCAGGGCCAACAGGGCCGATCCGCCGCCCGAAATCATGCAGACCACCAGATCATCGGGACCAGCGGATTTGACGATATCAAGAATACGCTGGGCGGCCTTTTGCCCGGCGGCATCGGGGACCGGGTGGGAGGCTTCGACAATTTCGATTTTTTCGCACGGGACGGCATGACCATAGCGGGTGACAACCAGACCGGAAATATCGCCATCCCATGCCTTTTCAAACGCCTGCGCCATATTGGCCGATGCCTTGCCCGCACCGATGACGATGGTTTTGCCCTTGGGCTTTGTCGGCAGGTTGCGCGGAATCTGGACCGCAGGATCGGCGGCCTTAAGGGCGGCATCCATCAACTGCAAAAGCGTGTCGCGCGATGTCGTCATGTCTGGTTTCCCTGAATGGTCGTATTTTTATCGTTCTTGAAATTGTATTTGCGGCTCAGTTCGGTTTGTTGACTGCGGCCAGTTTGAAATATTCGATGACCGCCTGCAAATGTTCGGACATGGCCTTTTCCGAGGCGTCCGGGTCACGGGCGGCGATGGCTTCGACAATCGCATAATGGTGTTCCTGCACCATCCGGTCAAAGGACGGGCCGGACAGATTGTTAAAGCGGATTTCGGTCAGGGCCGCCTGCAGGACATCGTGCAGCATTTTCATGACGTGGTAATAGATGATTGATCCGCTGGCGCGGCCGATCATCATATGCAGGCGATGGTCATCATCGGCACGGTATTTTGGCGCGCGGCGCGGATCGTGGGCCTGCCGGTAGGCGATGCGCAGCAGTTCGATATCCTCGTCACTGGCATTGATGGCAGCGCGCCTTGCGGCCCAAGTTTCGAGCGTGCAGCGGATTTCCTGCAGGTCGCGCAAGTTGTTAAGCGAGTCACGGACAAGATCGGTCATCGCGGTATCCATTTCGACCCCGGTGGAAGACAGGACTTCGGTGCCGCCGCCCTGAACCGCGCGCAGATAGCCACGGGTTTTAAGCTTTTGCAGGGCCGCACGGACCGAAACGCGGCTGACTTTCATGTCCTCGGCCAACTGGCGTTCGCCCGGCAGACGATCACCGGGCAGGAACATGCCCGCAGTGATCATGTCGAGAAGCTTGTCGGCAACCTGATCGGCAATCCTTTTGGGCCGGTTGGCATCAACCGTGTCCGAAGACGGTACAGGTTTGACAGGCGGCATGTTCTGAACACTCCAGCAGCGACTGTACTCCAGCCGACAAACGCGTTTGATTTTATTGGTCATACCACTTTACGGGATGTTTGGCGTTGCTGCAAAGTGTCCGTTGAACTGTTGTAAAGGGGACGTGCGGGCGACCTTGTCAGTCCAGCAATAAATTGATAGTTCAACAGGGTCCGATGTGCCGGTTCGTGCCGGTTTCGGAGCCGAAAATTTCAAGCTGCCCCAATTTCAGGAGAATTCGCGTGAGCCACCATACCGGGTCGCTGCTGGGTCATGATGATCCCGCACCGTTTGAGGTTTTGAACGAGAACGGCAAGGGGCATTCGCTTTTTGTCTGTGACCATGCTTCGCGCGAGATCCCCAAAAGCCTTGGCACGCTGGGCCTGCCGGAAGAAGAACGCAAGCGCCATATCGGTTGGGATATCGGGGCACGCAAGGTGACCGAAATTCTGGTGGAACGGTTTGATTGCCCGGCGGTTCTGGGCGGTTATTCGCGGCTGGTGATCGATTGCAACCGGCAGCTTTGGGACCCGACCGGGATGCCCGAAATCGCCGATCAGACGGTGGTGCCGGGCAATAAAAACGTTTCCCCTTCTGATCATATGAAACGCATCCGCGAGATTTTCCTGCCCTATCACGGGGCCATCGAGGAACGGATTGCCAACTTCCATGCCCATAAAATCGTCCCGGCCCTGATCGCCATTCATAGCTTTACCCCGGTGTTCCAAGGGTTTGAACGCCCGTGGGAGATCGGCGTGTTGTGGGATCAGGATGACCGTATTCCGGTGCCGTTGCTGGCAAAGCTTCGCGAACAGAATCCCGATCTGACGATTGGTGATAACGAACCCTATTCCGGGCAGCATATGGCCGATTACACCATCGATCATCACGGCGAGGCCGGTGGATTGCCCTGTGTGTCGATTGAAATCCGCCAGGATCTGATTGATACTGATGCGGGATGTGAGAAGTGGGCCAAAATCCTTGGCGATGCCTTTGTCGACATCCTGGCCGACCCGAACCTTTATAAAATCAGGAGAGACTGATTTGGCGGTGTCCCATTCGCGCGAACCGGGCTTTTCCATCGGGATCGAGGAAGAATTCTGGCTGGTGGACCGCGAAAGTCGCGATCTGGCGACGGACCCGGCAGCGGATTTTCTGAAAGACTGCAAGGCCGAACTGGGCGATCAGGTTTCAAGCGAGTTCATGCGATGCCAGGTCGAAACCGGCACCAAGGTTTGCAACAGTGCCGCCGAGGCCCGCGACCAGTTGACGCATATGCGCAGCACGGTTGCCGATATTGCCGCACGTTATGACATGGCGTTGCTGGCGGCATCGACCCATCCGTTTGCGCAATGGGACAGCCAGAAACACACCGAGGGAGAGCGTTACAGCACGATTGCGCGCGACCTTCGCACGGTTGTTGATCGGCTTCTGATTTGCGGCATGCATGTGCATGTCGGGATCGAGGATGACGACCTGCGGATCGAACTGATGGCGCAGGCGAGCTATTTTCTGCCGCATCTTCTGGCTCTGACGACCAGTTCGCCGTTCTGGCGGGGGCGGGATACCGGGCTTCAGACATTTCGGCTTTCGGTGTTTGATAATCTGCCGCGTACCGGTTTGCCCGAAGTGTTCGGATCATGGGCGGAATATCGCCGCCATGTCGATATGCTGATCCAGGCCGGTGTGATCGAAGATGGCACCAAGCTTTGGTGGGATTTGCGACCATCTGACCGTTGGCCGACGCTTGAAATGCGGATTGCCGATGTCTGCACCGATCTGGAAGACGCGGTCTGTGTGGCGTCGATCACGCGATGCCTGATGCGGATGCTGTATCGCTTGCGGCGTAATAACCAGCGCTGGCGGATTTATTCGAACATGCTGGTGCGTGAAAATCGCTGGCGGGCGTGCCGGTATGGCAGCGACGCCGGGGATAAAACCGGGCTGATCGATTTTGGCCGGGCGGAGATTGTGCCCTATGCCGATCTGCTTGAAGAAATCATTGAACTGATCCGCCCGGATGCGGAGCATTTCGGCTGTGTTGCCGAAGTCGAACATGCGCGCACCATTATCAAACGCGGCACAAGCGCACGCCGCCAGCGCGAGATTTATACCGATGCGGTGGAAAACGGCGCCAGCCCGCGCGATGCGTTGCTTGCGGTGGCCGATCACCTGATCATGCATACGGTGCCCGGCGAAAAATCGGCAGTTTGAAAGCCGTCTGAAATTTGCCGGGCGAACGGGTCTTGTCATGGCAAAGCGCATTGAGTATCGTCGCGCCGCATTGAAATTCAGCGCACCGGTTTCCGCTGCGCAAACATGATCGGAGAATATCAGGAATGACCGAAGTCGGTGGAATCGCAGCCGATCAGCTTGCGAGCTATGTCGAACGCATCGAACGCCTTGAAGAAGAAAAAGCCAACCTGATGGCTGATATCAAGGAAGTTTACGGTGAAGCCAAGGCGCTTGGTTATGACGTGAAAATCTTGCGCCAGATTATCCGTCTGCGTAAAATGGAAGATCACGAACGCACCGAACAGGAAGAAATCCTTGAGGTTTACAAACGTGCACTTGGCATGAGCTGATCTGCTTTGTCAGGAGTGTCGCGCCAAGATGCAAAGCCCGCTTTCGAGCGGGCTTTTGTTTTTGTATCCTGTGGCGATGAATGACCGCAATCGCCCCCAAATCACAAGCGAAGTCACAGAAGGCGTTTGCCGTCTTTTGTATCATCACCGCATGGCGTGCCTGACCGAGCTCAGACTTGGTAACGGGCGGAGGCTTGATGTGCTGGCCCTTGGGGAAAAGGGTGATCTTTGGGCGGTCGAGGTCAAATCATCAATCGAGGATTTTCGCGTTGATCAGAAGTGGGAAAGCTATCTTGATTATTGCGACCGGTTTTTCTTTGCCGTGCCGATGGAATTTCCGCGCGACCTGATCCCGGTTGATGTCGGATTGATCGTTGCCGACCGGTTCGAGGCAGCCATTGTCCGCCCCGCGCCGGAGCCGGATCAGAAACTGTCAGCAGCGCGCAGAAAGAAATTACTGATTTCATTCGGAAGGACGGCAGCAGGCCGAATGACTCCGGAAGCGGACAGTGAAATCTTCGTTCTGTAAAGTATGAAAAACTAAATTAGAAAACAGTATAAATCTGCGAATGTATAAGTCTTTGCGATGTAATACTTATACGATACCCCGATAGGAAACGGATACCTTAGGGTAGTATTTCTTGTCTCATTTTTGAACTAATATCCTAACAAACATGTCACTTGGTTGCGCTAGTGGTCGCTGACTACACTCTGCCGCGCGGTCAGGTGATAGAAGAAAATATCCCTGGAAACGATCAAGATCGGTTTATGCCGCGGAAACCTGTATGACGGGGTGCATTTTTGCGCGCCTGTCGGATCGTGGGGGTACGATGGCGGGGATGGGACGTGCTGCGAGAGCGGCTGCAAGCCTTGCGCTTGTATCGGGGGACGGCATCGGGACGCGGGGGCGTCATATCCGATATGCCGATCCGAACTTTATCCGGTGCGGAACTGCGCACCTGTCTGTGGCTATCCAAGCCCGGCATATCATCAGATTTTCAATAAAAACAAACAATCGGCATTTGCCGCGCACGCATTTCGCATCGGGCGGAATGGGGCCGGCGGATGATCGTTGTGTTGCCAATGACGTGGTTAAGGGACATCGCAAAAACAAGGGTGACACCATAGTCACCATCTTCCGGGAAGCTGTTGGGGCAGTTGCCTGATATCCTTGTAGTTACAATTGGTTAGAACGTTACAGAATGAAAACTTTCGTCAATCTGAATATCGGTACCAAGTTGGCGGTTCTGCCGCTGATCGGGGTTATCGCCATTGCCATTGTGGGCGTCATCGGGGGACGCGCGATTGTATCACTTAGCAACGGTCTGGAATTTGCCGTTTCGGAGGCCTATCCGGAGGTCCGCGATATCGGCAATATCGACCGTAATGTCACCAAGGTTCATCAGACGGTTTATCGCCTGCTGTCATGGTCGGCCGCAGGCGTTGACGAAGACCGCATGAGCAGCGTGAATGCGGAATTGCAGTCGCAGATTACGGCGGCCCGCGATGCCTTTACCCAGATGCTGGGTGATCAGAACCTGCCGGGGCCGGAACGCGAAATCGCGGAAGGTGCGGCCAAGCTTTACGAAGATTACCTTGCCAAGATTGATCAGGTTCTGGGGATGCTTGATATCGAGTATACCGGGGCGCTGAGTTTTTCATGGTCGGCACAGTCGGATTACGAAAGCCTGATGGCAACCTTGGCCGAGCTTCGTGAAACGGCGGAAAACCGCATGGATGTTGCCAGTTCGGATGCGATGGCAGCCGGCATGACAGCCCAGAACCAGACAATCATTGCATCGGTTGTTGCCGTCCTTGCGATGGTGCTGATCAGTTTTGCCATCACACGCGTGATCGGTGTGCCGGTCAAGCGGTTGACCGCGACCATGCGCGAACTGGCCGATGGAAGGGCTGATATCGATGTGCCCTTTACCGGGCGGACCGATGAAATGGGCAGCATGGCAGGCGCGGTTGAAGTGTTCCGCCAGAATGCCGAAAGTTTGCAGGAAGCCGAGCGCAAACGCATAGAGGACGAAGCCAAGGCGGCCGAGGAAAAACGCCGCACCATGCAGGAACTTGCCGCCGAGATCGAAACATCGGTGCAGGGAACGGCAACCGCGGTCAGTGCCGCGATCGAACAGATCGGGGCATCGGCCAGTGCGATGCTGACCAATGCCGAACGCACCGATCAGCAAAGCGAGAATGCCTATGATGCGTCGGGCAAATCCAGCCGCAATATGGGCGAGATTTCAGAGGCCGCCAACAGCCTTGCGGCCGCGATTTCCCAGATCAGTAATGAAATCCAGGAAAGCAGCCGCCGCGCACAGGCCGCAAGCGAGCAGGCATTGGATGCGGATGCCAAAATCCGCAAGCTTGAAGAAGCCAGTGTCCGGATCGAGGATGTGGCGGCACTGATCGGCAATATTGCCGAACAGACCAACCTTTTAGCACTTAACGCGACGATTGAATCGGCCCGTGCCGGGGATGCCGGAAAGGGCTTTGCGGTTGTTGCCAACGAGGTCAAGAACCTTGCCAGCCAGACGGCACGGTCGACCGAGGAAATTGCATCCGAAATCGCCAATGTCCGTACCGAAACCGTTCTTGCGGTCGAGGCGATCCAGACGATTGTTGCCAGTGTCAATGACGTCAACGGTATCCTTAAAGCCATCGCCGATGCCGTGCTGGAGCAGGGGACGGCCACCGGCCAGATCAGCAACAGCATTTCCGAAGCCGCCGGGTACGCCGAAACCGTATCAGGCGGGATTGGCGATGTGCGTGAAATCGCCCGTGCCACACGCGAGTCAGCCGATTCCGTCGGGCAGGCAACCGGCGAGCTTGGTCGTCAGATGACCGGTCTGAGTTCTTCCGTGGACGGGCTTGTCGCCCGTTTGCGGGCGGTCTGATCCATTTTCCATTTTTCTTCCAACAGGTTCATCAAAGGGGATTACCTGATGAAAACACTTATGCGTCTTTTTGTATCTGCCATGACCGCACTTTGCCTGACCACCGGCCTTGCACAGGCCCAGGACAAGGCGGCAACCGCACAGGGGCTGGTTGATAAGGCCATCGCGCTTTATGACGAAGTTGGTCAGGACAAGTCCTTTGCCACCTTCAACGACAAGGACGGCGAATATGTTTTTGACGAATATTATGTGATTGTCGCCGACGGCGAAAAGGGCACGTTCCTGACCCATGCGATCAATCCGAAGCTGATCAATAATCCGAAAATCTGGGATCTTCAGGATGTGAACAGCAATTTCATCATTCGCGACATGGTGGAAACCGGCAAGACGAACCCGGATGGCGGCTGGTCCAACTATACCTGGACCCACCCGGAAACCAAGAAACTTGCCGAAAAGAAGACCTGGGTAAAGCCGCATGACGGCAAAATCTTTATGGTCGGTTATTACGAATAACGGATAGCCGAATCCCGTGATTACAGAAGGTCGCCAAATTGGCGGCCTTCTTCATTTTGTAATGTGGCAATCATGGAAGTATACTTTTTCCTGTGACGGTCATCACACTAATAGTGAAATAAAAGTTACGAAGCATTTTACTGGTATAGATATTTGAGTTTCGACACTATTCGATGGTCTATATTTGTTCCAAACTTTCATAAGTTTGATGTCGAATGGTAAATTATCTTAAATATTGAATAGGTTATAATGCTTCTCAGCTTCAGAGGCCCGCGCAAGACGGGCTGATATCTCCTGGGTGGAAGCGCTGGCAACTGCGGCGTTATTCCAACGCAGCGTTCGGGTGTTCAGTCGTTTAACGACAAATGAGTGGGAGATAGCTGTGAGAAAAATCAAGCGGGCAATCTTTTTGTCCGGCGGTGGACCTGCCGTCGGATTAAGTATCGGGGTTCTGAAAC
Source organism: Thalassospira sp. A3_1 (assembly GCF_017744215.1). Taxonomy (NCBI): domain Bacteria; kingdom Pseudomonadati; phylum Pseudomonadota; class Alphaproteobacteria; order Rhodospirillales; family Thalassospiraceae; genus Thalassospira; species Thalassospira sp. A3_1. The sequence continues at coordinate 1,297,252 of NZ_JAGHQQ010000002.1, forward strand.
GACTTCAGCAGGAACCCGATATCACGTTCGATATCTGGTCATCTGCCTGCATCGGTGCGTGGCTTTCGGTGGCCTGGCATCAGGCGGACGAAGGACAGGAACTTGATCAGACGATCGGGTTTTTCCGCAAGATATTCCGCCCGGCAAGCGTTTATGAACGCTTTCCGATTGCATCGGCCTTTGCGCCGGATTTCTTTTCCGATTTCGCCAACCGGCTTTCCTATTTCTTTAACCCGGGCAGCTATCAGGGGCTGATCGTCCCCGAAGCCATCGGTGAGGCCGCCGAGCATGTCCGCCATTTCATGGGCAATCCGAAATACTGGACGCCCCATAACCTTAACGATGTGCTGTTGAATGGTATTCTGGCGGTCAATCCGCTGTCGCGCTTCATGATCGGTGCGATGTACCAGACCAAGACCAAGGGATTGGCGAAAATCTATTCGCCAGACAGCATGTTCCTGGATCGGCTTGATTTCGACCGGTTGTATCAGCCTGATAAACCGGCCCTTTTCCACAATGCCTATAACCTGACACAGCAGCGGTTGGAGCTGTTTACCAACAAGCCCGATCATTACAATCTGCCGCAGATGAATGCGCAGACGCTTTGTGCCTGTTCGGCCCTGCCGTTTATCGAGGAACCGGTTGAAATAAACGGCGATACCTATTGCGAGGGGGCGACGGTTGATACGGTCAATTTCTTTGACTTCCTGCACCATCATCCCGATGTCGAGGAAGTCTGGGTCAGCCGTATTCTGGACCTTAAGCAGGTGCGTCAGCCGGAAAACCTTTATGACGCGCTTAACAACCTGATCATGCTGTTTGCCGCATCGGCGAGCGAGGATGCCGTCAAGGCCTTCAAGCGTGAAGTCGCCGAAAGCGGGCGGAAGATCGACATCATCGAAATCCCGGTTTCACCGCATATCAATTACGACTGGACGTGGGAGAACCTTGATCGCGGGATTGACGATGGTTATCAGGCGACCGATGACATGATCGCCAGTTACCGCAGCCGTCAGCTTCGCGAACATCCGGTGCGTGATCTTCGCCGTCGGGCGGCACGGGTTCTGCCCGATCTGCATTTCCCGCTGGGCGGGCCGCGACCGCGACTGGCGTAACATCAACATAAAAAAGGGGCCGCTGATCATGCGGCCCCTTTGTTTTCTGGCAGATTTTGCCAAGCGGATTATTCCGCAGCTTTCAGATGTTCCGGCGGGTTGCGGAACTGTTCCAGCAGTTCGGCCTCGCGGGTTTTTACCTTGTCGATATTGCCATCCTTGATATGGCCATAACCCCGGATCTGTTCGGGCAGGGCCAGAAGGGCGTTGGCAATCCGGGCATTGTCATGGTTAAGGCCATTAATGATCTCGCCCACCAGTGCCTCGTAATCGGCAATCAATTGACGTTCCATTTTACGTTCATGGGTACGACCGAACGGATCAATTGCCGTGCCGCGCAGGAACTTGAATTTCGCAAGAATGCCAAAGGCACTCATCATCCAGGGGCCAAAGGCCTGCTTTTTCAGGTGGCCGGTTTCCGGGTCCCTGTCGGCAAGGGCCGGTGGGGCCAGATGGAACCGGATTTTGTAATCGCCGGTGAAGTTTTTGGCGAGTTTGGCCCTGAAGGCCGGATCGGTATAAAGGCGGGCGACTTCATACTCGTCCTTGTAGGCGAGCAGTTTGAAGTAATATTTCGCCACCGTCCGGGCGAGATCATCCCCCCCATCAAGACGTTTTTCAGCCGCTGCAACCCTGTCGACCAGTGCGACAAACCGGTTGGCATAGGATGCGTTCTGATAATCGGTCAGGAAGGCCTTGCGTTTGGCAACCATGTCGGAAAGCGTGGTGGCAATCGGATGTGCTTCGGCCTCGTTCGGGCCGATGACATCAAGCACGCGTTTCGGATCATGGGCAAACAGGCGGCCCCAATAGAAGGACTGCTTGTTCATATCAATCGCGACACCGTTAAGGTCGATCGCCTGCATCAGGGCTTCTTCGGTGATCGGGATCAGGCCGCGCTGCCATGCAACACCCAGCATGAACAGGTTGGTGGCAATCGAATTGCCCATCAGGCGGGTGGCGATATCGCTGCCTTCGACGAAATTCACCGCATCAGCACCACAGGCGTCCGAGATGACCTTCATATGCTCGTTCGATTTCAACTGGAAATCGGGGTTGCGGGTAAAGGCACCGGTGACGGTTTCATGGGTGTTGATCACGGCCTGGGTAAAGTTGCGGCGCATCTTGGCAAGGCCTTCGAAGCTTGCCGCGACCAGAAGATCACAGCCCAGCACGACATTGGCCTCGCCCGCCGGAATGCGGGCGGCATGGAGTTTTTCCTGCGTATCGGCAAATCGGATATGGCTTACGACCGCACCGCCTTTTTGCGCCAAGCCCGCCATATCAAGACCGACAATTCCCTTGCCCTCGATATGGGCGGCCATGCCAAGCAGCGCACCGATGGTAACGACACCCGTGCCGCCAACACCTGTGATCAGAACCGACCACGGATCGGTGATATCGGGCAGGGTCGGGCGCGGCAGGCTGGCGAAGATGGCATCGCCCGCATTACCGCTTTTGGCGGCGGCTTCGGGTTTGCGCAGCGATCCGCCTTCGATGGTGACGAAGCTTGGGCAGAAGCCATTCAGGCAGGAGAAATCCTTGTTACAGGCCGACTGGTCAATGGCGCGTTTGCGGCCAAATTCGGTTTCGACTGGCACAACCGCAAGACAGTTGGATTTTTCACCGCAATCGCCGCAGCCTTCGCAGACCAGATCATTGATGAAGACCCGTTTGGGCGGATCGACCATCAGTTTGCGTTTGCGACGGCGGCGTTTTTCGGCCGCACAGGTCTGATCAAAGATCAGGATGGTCACACCTTCGATTTCACGCAGTTCTTTCTGGGTGTTTTCCAGTTCGTCGCGATGGCGGATATCAACGCCATCGGCGAAATGCGATGCGACCGGATATTTATCGGGTTCATCGGACAGAACGATGATGCGTTTCACCCCTTCATCGGCCATCTGACGGGTGATTTGCGGCACGGTCAGCGGACCGTCAACCGGCTGGCCGCCGGTCATGGCGACCGCATCGTTAAACAGGATTTTATAGGTGATGTTGACACCGGCGGCGACGGCGGCGCGCACCGCAAGCGATCCGGAATGGTAATAGGTGCCATCACCAAGGTTCTGGAAAACGTGCTTTTCATTGGTGAACGGGGCCTGCCCGATCCAGGTGACACCTTCGCCGCCCATATGGGTAAAGGTTTCGGTCGACCGGTCCATCCAGTTGACCATGTAATGGCACCCGATCCCGGCCATGGCGCGGCTGCCTTCGGGCACCTTGGTGGAGCTGTTATGCGGGCAACCCGGGCAGAACCACGGAATGCGCGCAACATCCGGGCGCGGTTCGGCGATTTCGCGTTCTTTCTGTTCCAGCCAGTCGATGCGTTCGTGGATTTTCGGGCTGTCATAGAAACGGTTGATGCGTTGTGCGAGGACAACCGCGATACGCGCCGGGGTCAGTTCATCCATCGAGGGCAGAATCCATTCGCCCTTTTCATCGAATTTGCCGATCACGGTCGGGCGGACATCCTCGCGCCAGTTATAAAGCTGTTCCTTGACCTGGTTTTCCATCACCGCGCGTTTTTCCTCGACGACGATGATTTCCTCAAGGCCCATGGCAAATTCGCGCACATCGTCGCGGTTGAGCGGCCAGCTCATACCGACCTTCAGCACACGAATACCGATCTTGGCGGCATCGGCTTCGGATATGCCAAGGTCATCGAATGCCTGCATGACATCAAGATAGGCCTTGCCGGTCGTGATGATGCCAAGTCGTGCATTCGGGCTGTCGATGACGGTTTTGTTCAGCTTGTTGGCGCGCGCATAGGCAAGGGCGGCATAGAGTTTGTATTTCATCAGGCGGTGTTCCTGATCCTTTGGCGTATCGGGCCAACGGATATGGAGCCCGCCTTCGGGCATGTCGAAATTATCGGGAATGATCGGTGTGATGCGATCGGGCGCGACATCGACCGCGGCCGAACTTTCAACCGTTTCGGCGATGGTTTTCATCGCAACCCAGCAGCCGGAATAGCGGCTCATGGCCCAGCCATGGATCCCGAAATCAAGGATATCCTGCACCCCCGACGGATTCAGAACCGGGATTTGCGCATCGATAAAGGCATATTCGGTCTGATGGGGCAGGGTGGATGATTTGCAGGAATGGTCATCACCGGCCAGAACCAGAACGCCGCCATGTTTGGACGTACCGGCATAGTTGGCGTGTTTGAAAACATCGCCCGACCGGTCAACACCCGGTCCCTTGCCATACCACATGCCAAAGACGCCATCATATTTGGCGTCCTTGTACATATTGACCTGCTGGCTGCCCCAGACGACGGTGGCGGCAAGGTCTTCGTTTACACCGGCCTGAAATTCGATCTGCTGTCGGGTCAGGAATTTTTTGGCGCGCCAAAGCTGCTGATCAAGGCCGCCCAGTGGTGATCCGCGATAACCGGAAATGCATCCGGCAGTGTTCAGGCCTGCGCGCGCGTCAAGCTGGCGCTGCATCAGGGGCAATCGAACCAACGCCTGGATACCGGTCAAATAGACCCGGCCTTCTTCAAGCGTATATTTGTCATCAAGGCTAATTGCCGCCAATTGTGCCATGACCAGTCTCCCTCGGGATCTCTCTCTGATTGCGGGGTCGTGTGGGCCAGTTGCGCTGCTTTTATTGATATAAGTTTACGCGCAGCGTTTTGGTATGGCCCGTAAAATTCTCTTTGCTGTCATTGGCGTTCCGGCTTTGGCGTTTGGTCGGGACGGATCGCTGTCTGACAGGATAATGGTAATGAATGCTGACCTTTTTTCAAATCAACTCGCATTGCAATGTGCAAAACGCTTGATTGCATAGGTTGACGTTGGGTCAACTTAATATTTACTTATTCCGGTACCGATTTACGCGCAATTTTATTGCGAACATGCTGCGACGCGAAATTTCGGCTGTGGCCGAGTCCGGGCTCGGCAATGGGGAAACGGGGTGTTAGTCTCGTGTCGGGTTTGGGTGCTTTAGGGGTTTGACCCTGAGAGCAGGAGCATGAAATGGATCAACGTGTATCGCTGATTACGCTTGGCGTTGCGGACCTTGACCGGTCGCGGCGGTTTTACGAAGACGGGCTTGGCTGGAAAGTCACCCAGATGGTCGAGGGGCAGGTGGTTTTCTATCAACTGTCCAACGGCCTTGCGCTTGGACTGTTTGGCCGGGATGACCTGATCAAGGACGGGCAGTTTGATGATGATACCGGTGCCCGTTTTGCCGGTCTGACGATTGCCTATAACACGCGGGACGAGGCCGAAGTCGATGCGGTGATGGCAGAGGCAAGGAAAGCCGGTGCCGTCATTCAGAAACCGGCGGAAAAGGTGTTCTGGGGCGGGTATTCGGGATATTTCCGCGATCCGGACGGGCATGCCTGGGAAGTGGCATATAACCCGTTCTGGGAACTCGATGCCAATGGCAACCTGACGATCCCGCAGCCGGAATGATTTTTGACTGCGCCACTAAAAAAGGCCCTGCTGATAATCAGCAGGGCCTTTTGTTTTTAGTTGGTTTTATCTTTGCGCAGATGGGTCAGGAAATGGATCAGCCCACCGGCCAGCAATCCCCAGAACGCCCCGGCGACCCCGAAAAAGGATAGACCGGCCGCCGTGACAAGGAAGGTTACGGCGGCGGCTTCGCGGGCGTCATCATCCTTGAACGCGGCAACCACCGACCCGGAAAATGCCCCGATCAGGGCAAGGCCTGCGACTGCTTCGATCAGGATCGAGGGGGCGAGACTGACAAAGGCGGTGACAAGCCCGGCCAGCAATCCGAACAGGATGTAAAACACCCCGCCAAAGACCGCGGCCCAATACCGTTTTTTCGGATCGGGATGGGCATCTTCGCCCGCACACAGGGCGGCGATGATCGCGGCAAGGTTGACGGCATGCCCGCCAAAGGGGGCGGCAAGTAACGAGAAAAAGCCGGTGGTGGCAAAAAGCGGGCCGGGCGGGGTATCGTAATTATTGGCGCGCAAAACGGCCGTGCCGGGAATGTTTTGCGATGCCATGGTGACGATAAACAAAGGCAGGGCAATACCGACCAGACCGGCCAATGTGAATTCCGGCATGACGAATTCGACCGGCGGCACGATGGCACCGCCAAGGCTGCCAAGCGTGTTTTCGGGGAATTCGACACCGACCACCATCACAATGATAAAGGCCAGCAAGGCCGCAGGCACGGCAAACAGGCGATTGATCCGCCCGACCACCAGCCAGGCAATGACAATCGGCAGGCCAAGAAGCGGATTGAACGCAACCGCCTTGATAGGTGCCAGACACAGGCCCAGCAACACACCGGCCAGCATGGCATTGGCAAGCGGGGCGGGAATGGCGGCAACCGCACGGCCCAACGGCTTCCAGATGCCGCAGATGATGATCAGGATCGCGCAAACGATAAATGCCCCGACGGCCACGGCAAAACCGCCGTCAATCGCGCCGGATGTTGCCAGCAAGGCCGCGCCGGGGGTGGACCATGCGATGCTGATCGGCATGCGGGTGCGCAGCGACAGATAGATTGAGCACAGACCCATGGCGACCGATAGCGCCATCAGGCCCGATGCCGCCTGATCGGGCGTTGCACCAACGGCACCAAGCCCCTGAAGGACGACGGCAAAGGAACTGGCCGATCCGACAAAGGCGGCAAGAATACCCATGAACAGATTTTGGGGCGAGATATCGCGCAGCATGGTGGCTCCGTCAAACAGGTAAAACGGATGGATGGGAAATGCGGTGGCAGCGCAGTGAATTTAGTGGCATGGCGCGATACAGACCAGAAAAAAAGAAAGCCCCACAGGCATTTGCCGGGGGCTTCTTTGGTAGAAGGTTATTCAGGGCAGGTGACAATAGCGGTAGGGATGGTGGTCAAAGCATATCGCGCTTGGTGTGCGGATTTGCCACCTCATGGGTGCCGATCAGTTTGGCCTGATGCCGGGCAAGGATATCTTTGGCGCGGTTTTCCTTTGTCTCGTCGGGGGTTTGTACCCAAAGCAGCAACCCGCCATGATCCAGCTCGTCCTGCAATTCGCCGGAATATCGTTTGCCGATCATGGCCGCGACCACACCGCCCGCCGCGGCACCAACGCCGCCTGCACCGACAATGGCCGCGATGGTCAGGGCAATCGGGCCACCCGCGGCGATCATGACACCCGCCGCGCCAAAGGCGGCGGCATACATGGGGGCACCGACCAGGACCCCCTCGGCATTGCCAATCGGGGTGGGTGCGGTATAGGCGAGCGGGGGCATGTCGGGATCGTTTTCGATATCCTCGACCTTGCTGTAAATATGACCCAGCTTGTCCTCGATGGTGCGTTCGGTTGCAAGCAGGCTTAGGTCGGAATGTTTGAAACCGGCTTTTTCCAGATCCTCTGCGGTTTTTTGCAGGGCAGGAAGGTCATCAAAAACACCAACGGTTTCGTTTCGGGTCCTGAGGATGGACATTTGTGGCCTCCTTTTTATTGAAAGGCTCCCTTAAGCCACCAACGTGCCGGTGCGGTGATTGGTTCCGAATTTTTCCCGATCCAGTGAAATGCGCCAGAAAAGACAACGGCACCCACTAGGGGTGCCGTTGGTGATCTTTATGGTGCCGATCTTACCGTTCGGTGATCTTGAATTCGATGCGACGGTTGCGGCGATAGGCGATTTCGTCGTCGCGGTTATCAAGCGGCTGATATTCACCAAAGCCCGCAGCAACCAGCCGGTTTGGCGGAACGCCGCGTTCGATCAGGAATTTGACCACCGAAATGGCGCGTGCGGCCGACAGTTCCCAGTTCGATGCGAATTTCAGGTTACGGATCGGAACCTTATCCGTGTGACCATCAACACGCATGACCCAATCGATATCGTCGGGGATTTCGGCCGAAATGGTTTTCAGCGTATCGCCAAGCTTTGCCAGCTGTTCCTGACCTTCTTCGCCAAGATCGGCGGAGCCGGATGTGAACAGGACTTCGGACTGGAAGACAAAGCGGTCGCCCACCACGCGGATATCCTGACGATCGCCCAGAACTTCGCGCAGGCGGCCAAAGAATTCCGAGCGATAACGCTGCAATTCGGCAACCTTGGTGGCAAGGGCGGCATTCAGGCGCTGTCCAAGATTGACGATCTGGGCCTGTTTGTCTTCGTTTTCGCGTTCGGAGACTTCGAGGGCTGCCTGGATTTTCTGAAGCTGCTGGCGCAGGGCCAGCATTTGCTGATTGAGGGCCGCGACCTGTGCCTGTGCCTCGGTGCTGAGCTTTTTCTCGTCTTCAAGTTCGGCTGCGCGCGAGGCCAGCAGGGCGGACAGTTCGGCGATGCGGCTTTCCTGATCGGCCATCTGTTCGTCGGCTTGTTCGCGTGCAGTGCTAAGCTCGGCCTCTTTTTCCTCGAGATTGGCGAGGGCGGCCAGAAGTTTCTTTTCCATCTCGTCAGCGGACAATTCGGCGGCGGAAAGCTGGCTTGCGAGGGCGGCGGCACGGTCGCGCAAATCGTCGCGCTGGTCGCTGGTGTTGGAAAGCTCGGTCGTGAGCTGTGTCAGTTCGAGTTCCATGCGCTGATTGTTGGTGCGTTCGAGCGACAGCAGATTTGTCAGCTCGTTCACCTGTGCGGTGAGGTCGTTCAATGCCTGGTCACGCCCGGAAAGGGCAGCACCCAGATAGACCTGCGCGACGACGAAAATCATCAGCAGGAAAATGATCACCATCAACAGGGTGGCCAAGGCATCAACAAAGCCAGGCCAGGTGTTGACGTCGCGATTTCGGCGGCGTGACAACCCGGTCATGCGATCAACCCTCCTCGGCGATCGCGGCGATGGTACGGGCCAGAAGCTTGATCTCGCTTCTGATTTCCTGGGTCGATTGCTGACGGCCCATTGTCAGTTCCTCGCCAACGCGCGAAAGGGTGTTGTCGAGGGACCGGATATGGGCGCGTGTATTGTCGTCAATGCCGAAGCTGCCGATTTTCATGGAATCGGAAAGCTGATCAAGCACCGGTTTCAGGTGCATCTGGTTTTCCGCCAGCTTGACCATAAGCTGCTGTTCGGCCTTCATCTGATCGGTCAGGGTCGAGAGTTTGTCGGCCAGATCGATCAGGGTGTTATGCGATTTGATCTGCGAGCTTTCGGAGCGCTGGATCGAGTTTTGCAACCCTTCCATATTGTCCGCCATCTGTTCGATCAGGGCCGACAGATAGGCCGGAACCGACTGTTCCCCATCCGAAACCGGACCGCCCGACGACAGGCGGGTGAAGCCTGAAAGCCATTCTTCAAGTTCGTTAAAGAAGCGGTTCTGTGCCTGACCGGCCTGCATGTCGATCAGGCCAAGGGCCAGTGAGCCTGCAAGACCGAAGAGCGAGGACGAAAACGCCGTTCCCATGCCGCCAAGCGGCTCGGCCAGGCCTTCCTTGAGTTCGTTGAACCACAGATCAATATTCTGGCCCGAGCCGACATTGACATCCCCGATCACATTGGCGACCGAGTTGACGGTCTGAAGCAGGCCCCAGAAGGTACCGAGCAGACCAAGGAACACCAGAAGACCAACGACATAGCGCGACAGTTCGCGGCTTTCATCCAGACGGGAACGGATCGAGTCCAGAATGGTGCGGGTTGCCATGGTCGAGAGTTGCGGGCGGTCGCGGCGCTGTTCGGCCATCATGCGTGCCATCGGCAACAGCAGTTTTGGCGGAACCTGCGATGTCAGGCCGGGACGGTTGCGGCGGAAATCTTCGATCCAGGTGACTTCGGCCGACAGGCTTGCGACCATACGGAACGTATAGATCACGCCGACGACAAACACGCCAAGGATCAAACCGTTCAGAACCGCGTTGGCCATGAACGCATCGGACAAAGTCGGAAACAGCAATGCACCGACGGCAGCGATAACGGCGATGAAAATCCCCATCCGCGTCAGATAGCTTCCCGGTTTGGTAACAGCAGGAAGGGTTGCCATGCCGTTGGCCGAATTATTGCTCATGACGGATCAATCCTAGCGTTGAACGGTTTTGATATCGACACGATCCGCCGGGCCGGAAGGAACATTGGCACCCAGCGCACGGACATCGATGCGCGTGGACCGCACACCTTTGTCGATCAGATAGGAACGGACCTGCAGGGCGCGCGAAAGCGACAGGCGGCGTGCCTTGCTGGCGTTATTGGAATCGCCTTCGGCATAGGCCTGAAGCTGGATCCGCATGTTTTCATCACTGCCCATGCTTTTGACGATGCTGTCAAGCTGGCTGCGTGCGGCGTTGTTCAGCTCGAAACTGCCCGAACCGAATGCCAGGCTGTATTCGCCAGCACCGGATGGTGCAGATGCAACCGGGTCCTTGGCGGCTGGTGGTACTGCGGCGGCTTCGGCGGCCGGTTCTGGTGCCGGGGCCGGCGCGACAGGCGTTTCGTTGCTGGAACGCTGTTCAAGCATTTCCTGCGGCGATGTTGTGGTATCGGGTGCGGGGCTTGGTGCCTCTGGCACGTTTGACTTGTCCGGTATAACCGGTTCCGGTGCCGGAGGAGGCGGTGCCTGTCTGGTTTCCTCGGCCGGAAGCGGCGGGGCTTTTGGTGGTTCGATTTCGGCCGGTTTTGTTTCGACTTTCGGTGCTTCGGGAGCCGGTTCGGCCTTCGGTGCCGCAGGGGATTCGGATGCCTGGGCCATTTCGGCGGCAGGAGCCGGGACCTGTGTCGGTGCCGGTTTGCTTAGCGGAACCGGTGCGCTGCCACTGCCTGCTTTTGCGGCTGCCACCGGGGCCGCCGGTTTGGCGCGCGGGGCTGCAGCCGGTTCAGGCCGGTTAAGCGTGATCACCTGATTTGCGCCATCATCATAGGACGGGCTGGTTGTGACACCGGGGACGCCGTAAAATTGCGACCGGGTCGGGATATCGTTGCTGCCGGCACCATCAATGACGACGGTTTCAAATCCGTCACCATATGTCGTGCCGCTGACATCCTGCGCAAAGCGGTCTGCGGCAAGGAATTCCGAATGCGGGCGGGTTTCGGGATAGATCAGATCGCTGCCAGCGATCGAAATATGTTCGCGCGAAACCGAGGGTGAAAGATAATTCGGTACGGTCGGTTGTCCGCCGATACCGTCGGCAACGTCCCAGTTTACCTGTACGCTGTCGTCAACGGATACGGGGGTGTATTGCTGTGCGGATGCACCGCCACTGACAACCGCATTACCGCCCAGTGCTGCCATGAATGCCAGCACCGAAATCTTGGAATACCCCTTCATCAAATCGCAGGCCCCTTGTTACCCTGTGTTTGAACACGTTGTTTTATAACGCACAGTTTTGTGTCGATCTTTTGGCACATTGTTCTTTGTTCATTGTGCCACCCCGATCCAGCCACCCCGATATATGGTTGGCCAGACGGCAAGTACCATAGCTTAGAGCTTGATGATGAACAACCGCTTTGACCTTTGGCAAGGGGCGGGATGCAAAAAGGGCATCCGTGCCAAAGCAGGGATGCCCTTTCAAAAAACGGTAATAAAAGCTGATACTTACTCGGTAACGGCTTTTTTGAGCGTCTTGGCCAGCACGGGCTGGATATAGTCGTTGGCGGCAACGACGCTGCCGGTGCCAAGCATGTTGGTGCCACCTTTGGCATCACGGACATAGCCGCCTGCTTCGGTGATCATCAGAAGGCCCGCAGCGATATCCCACGCATTAAGATGGGATTCCCAGTAACCGTCAAAGCGACCGGCCGCAACATAGGCCAGATCAAGCGATGCGGCACCCATACGGCGCACACCGGCACAACGATCCATGACCGAATGAAGCTGTTTTTCGAACGCGGCGTGATCGCCATGTCCGATATGCGGGACACCGCATGCCAGAACGCATTCATTCAGGCGACGACGGCCCGAAACACGCAGGCGACGGTTATCAAGATAGGCGCCAACGCCTTTTTCGGCCCAGAAGAATTCATCCTTGGCGACATCGTAAATGATGCCGGCAATGATTTCGTCACCCTTTTGCAGGGCCACGGAAATCGCAAAATGCGGAATGCCGTGCAGGAAGTTGGTGGTGCCATCAAGCGGATCGATGATCCAGCGATGCTCCGGATCGGAGCCCTTGATTTCGCCGCCTTCTTCCAGAAGGAAACCATAGCCCGGACGCGCACGTTCAAGTTCTTCGCGCAGGCGTTTTTCGGCGCGGTGATCGGCAGCAGATACGAAATCCGCCGGGCCTTTCATCGACACCTGAAGGTTTTCGACTTCACCGAAGTCGCGTTTAAGTCCATAGGCCGCCTTTTCGACGGCCTTGAACATGACATTGATATTTGCTGAACGACGGGCGGCGCCACGCACGGCTCATCTCCCGGTGTTTGAAAGTAAAAAAGGAAGGCCCAAGGACGAATGTCCTTAGTCTTTTGCACGCTCGAGATAGGTGCATTCGGTCGTGTTCACGACAACGCGCGTACCCGATTCAATATGCGGCGGCACCAGAATGCGAACGCCATTATCAAGAACGGCCGGCTTGAAGGAAGAAGACTGGGTCTGCCCTTTGACAACCGCGTCGGCTTCGACGATCTGGCAGACAACATGTTCGGGCAGGGTAACTGCAAGCGGTTCGCCTTCGAAGGATTCGATGGTGACAACCATGCCGTCCTGAAGGAATACAGCCGGTTCACCGACGAGTTCCGCATTGACTGTGATCTGTTCGAAAGTTTCGCTGTCCATGAAGGTGATCATGTCACCATCGGCAAACAGATAGGTATATTCATTCTGTTCCAGACGAATACGTTCGACGGTTTCCGAGGCACGGAAACGTTCGTTCAGCTTGGTGCCGGTACGAATGTCTTTGAGTTCAACCTGGTTAAACGCACCGCCTTTACCCGGCTTCACAGCCTGGCATTTTACCGCACGCCACAGGGCACCTTTATGTTCGATAAGGTTACCCGGACGGATTTCGTTGCCGTTGATTTTCATGGCACCAACCGTTCTTTCAGATCACAGATTCACGATGTAAGCGGGACACCCGTCCCATTAAAGTCGGGCTTAACTACCAGTTTGGCGAATTTGCTGCAAGCAGATTGATCAGGGTTTGCGTGCATGGCAAACCGTCATTCGCGCATGGCTGGCGCCAAATCCCCGCGGTTAAAAGGGGATAAACCGGGCTGGATTTCAGTCCGAGGCAGCGGCAATCGCGGCCTTGATCGCCTTTGCCCCTGCCTCGGGACCGTCCGGATGGCTCCAGACTCCGCCCGTGACAGCGATGAAATCGGCACCGGCTTCGACGATCGGGCCAAGGTTATCAGCCGTGATGCCGCCAATCGCAACGCAGGGGACGGTTGTAAAGGTCGTCCAGATTTCGATGATTTCCGGGGTGACGCTGGTTTTGGCTTCTTTGGTTTGCGTCGGATAGAACGCGCCAAACGCCACGTAATCAGCCCCTTTTTCACCAAGTTCCATGGCGCGATGGCGGCTGTCATAGCAGGACACGCCGACGATGTGTTCCTCGCCCATGATCGCGCGTGCCTCGGCGTAGCTGGCGTCTTCTTCGCCGACATGAACACCGTCAACACCCGATTTTTTGGCGATGTCGGGGCGGTCATTGAGGATCAGGGGAATGTCGCGGTCTGAGCACAGCGGCAGGATCGCATCAATCGCCTTGCGGATTTCATCATCGGAAACGTCTTTGAGACGAAGCTGCAGACAATCAATCGCACCGGTATCAAGCACGGATTTCAGAAGGTCCGGAAACACGGCCAGATCGATTTTTGGCGGTGTCAGAAGATAAAGGCCGGTTTGGTCGTCTGCGTTCACAATGGTCATTCCTGATCAAAAACTGCGTATCATGTAACGTTTCATCACCCTTTTGGCAATCACCCAGCCAAAAACGCCGAAAGCCGCCGGTCAAGTTCCGTATCGGGCAGATGATCATCACCGGTTTCGTAAATCCGGTCGGGGTCGGGCAGGGCGGTGATGACCCGGCATCCCGACTTTGATCCGAGATTTTCAAGCCGGGCTTTCAGATCATCAGGCAGATCATCATCAAGCAATACCGCATCCAGCCCGGTTTCCATCGCGGCCAGGGCCGATGCGCGGCGCCCGCGACAGTCAAGAATGCCGCGAATGACGGCATCGGGAAATTCGGTTCGTAATCTTCCGATCAGGGTGGCAAACCACTGCGCGCCAAGTGACGCGCCGGCATTTTCCGGCGACAGCAGATTGATCCGCGCATGCCCTGCCACAAGACCAGCGACACGGCAGGCTGATTGGCCGCCTGCCATGCCATGGATGCGAATGAAAAGTTTTGTGGTGTCTTTCATCGGGGCAAAATATCACCGGGTCGGGATTTGCCAAACAGAAAGGGCGACCCGAAGGCCGCCCTGATCCGGATCGATAGCTTCAAGTTCCGATTAAAGGAACTTCGCCATGGCAACGGCGGTATCGGACATACGGTTCGAGAAGCCCCACTCGTTGTCGTACCAAGACAGGATACGGACGAAGTTGCCGCCGATAACCTGGGTCTGGGTGACGTCGAAGGTCGAGCTGTTCGGATTGTGGTTGAAGTCAATCGAGACCAGCGGTGCATCGCAAACGCCAAGAACACCCTTGAGCGGGCCGTTTGCGGCTTCCTTGATCGCGGCATTGATTTCATCAGCCGTGGTGTCGCGACCGGCAACGAAGGTCAGGTCAACCATCGAAACGTTCGGGGTCGGGACGCGGATGGCGGTGCCATCAAGCTTGCCTTTGAGTTCCGGAAGAACCAGACCAACGGCCTTGGCCGCACCGGTCGAGGTCGGGATCATCGAAAGCGAAGCGGCACGGGCGCGGCGCAGATCCTTGTGCAGGCTGTCGACCGTGTTCTGGTCGCCGGTGAAGGCGTGAACGGTGGTCATGAAGCCCTTGGTGATGCCAACGGTCTTGTTCAGAACGTCTGCAACCGGTGCCAGGCAGTTGGTGGTGCAGGATGCGTTCGAAACGATGATGTCGGATGCGCTGAGCGTATCGCTGTTAACACCGTAAACGACGGTTTTGATGTCGCCCTTTGCCGGGGCGGAAATCAGAACGCGCTTGGCACCTGCGGTCAGGTGTTTGCCTGCGCCCGCTTCGTCAAGGAAGATGCCGGTGCATTCGAATGCGATATCGACATTCAGAGCGCCCCACGGCAGGTTCGCCGGATCGCGTTCCGAGCAGACCTTGATCGCCTTGCCGTCGATGACAAGGTCGTTGCCTTCGGCTTTGACGTCATTGGCAAGAACGCCATGAACGGAATCGTATTTCAGAAGATGTGCGTTGGTGGCGACGTCACCCAGGTCGTTGATGGCCACGACTTCAACATCGGTACGGCCGCTTTCAACGATGGCACGCAGAACCAGACGGCCAATACGACCAAAACCATTAATCGCTACGCGAATAGCCATTCATCCCTCCAAAATTATGATGATTGGTACCTGGGGAGTATCAATCACGGCTTGGGGTTCAACCCCATAGAAAAAAGGCCGGATCGGCATATTACCGATCCGGCCCCTTGAATTAAACGAGTTCTTTGGCTGCCTTGACCAGCGCCTCGGCAGTGATGCCGAAATGCTCGTAAAGGACTTCGGCCGGTGCCGAGGCACCAAAGCCGTGCATGCCAATGACTTTGCCGTTGTCGCCAACGTATTTTTCCCAGCCGAACACCGAAAGGGCTTCGATGGCGATGCGCGGTTTGTCGCCAAGGACTTCCTTGCGATATTCCGGCGACTGCGCGTCGAACAGTTCCCAGCTTGGCAGGGAGACGACGGCAGCATTGATGCCATCGGCCTTGAGTTTCGCCTGTGCGTTTACGGCAATTTCGACTTCGGAGCCGGTCGCGATCAGGGTGACCTGACGATCACCGTCGCAATCGGAAATCACGTAACCGCCGCGCGCGACAAGGTTGTCTTCGCGGTATTCGGTGCGCAGGGTCGGCAGGTTCTGACGGGTCAGCGCCATGACGGTCGGGCCGGTTTCATTGGTGATCGCCATTGCCCATGCTTCGGCGGTTTCAACCGCATCGGCCGGGCGGATGACGGTAACGTTCGGCATTGCGCGCAGGGACGCGACATGTTCAACCGGCTGATGGGTCGGGCCGTCTTCGCCAAGACCGATGGAATCATGGGTCATGACATAGACAACGCGCTGGTTCATCAGGGCCGACAGACGGATTGCCGGGCGGCAATAGTCGGTGAAGACCAGGAAGGTACCGCCATAAGGCAGAACGCCGCCATGAAGTGCGAGGCCATTCATGGCCGCAGCCATACCGTGTTCACGGATACCGTAATAGATATAGCCGCCATGATAGCCGCCATCAGCGGTGATCGGGGCCTGAACGCCGGTTTTGGTGTTGTTCGAGCCGGTCAGGTCGGCAGAACCGCCGATCATTTCCGGAATGGCCTTGGTCAGGACTTCAAGAACGTTCTGCGACGATTTGCGGGTTGCGACTTTCGGCAGTTCAGCGGTGATCTGCTTTTTGTAGTCGTTGAACGCGTCGATCCAGTTTTCCGGCAGTTTGCCTTCGACGCGACGCTCGAATTCGTCCTTGAGGGAGGCTTCGAGATTTTCGAAACGCGAACCCCATGCATCGAAATCGGCCTTGCCGCGTGCACCGGCATTGCGCCATGCGTCGAGAATGTCGGCGGGAATGTCGAACGGCTCGGCCGTCCAGCCGAGTTTTTCACGCGCACCGGCAAGTTCGGTTGCGCCAAGCGGCGAACCATGCGTTGCCGAGGTGCCACCCTTGGTCGGGGCGCCAAAACCGATTTCGGTCTTGCAGGCGATCATCGACGGTGTGTTGGTGGTTTTTGCCTTGGCAATGGCGGCTTCGATGGCGACCGGATCGTGGCCGTCAATCTGCTGCACGTCCCAGCCAGCGGCTTCGAAACGTTTTTTGTGATCTTCGGACGTCGACAGCGAGGTCGGGCCATCGATTGAAATGCCGTTATCGTCAAACAGGACGATCAGTTTCGACAGTTTCAGGTGACCGGCCATCGAAATGGCTTCCTGCGAGATGCCTTCCATCAGGCAGCCGTCGCCGGCAATCACGTAAGTGAAGTGATCGACAACGTCATTGCCAAAGCGCGCATTCATGATGCGTTCGCCAAGCGCGAAACCGACCGAGGTTGCAATGCCCTGACCCAGCGGGCCGGTGGTGGTTTCGATACCGGCACCATGGCCGTATTCCGGGTGACCCGCGGTGCGGAAGCCCATCTGACGGAAATTCTTGATCTGATCCAGATCGAAATCTTCGTAACCCGTAAGGTGCAGAAGCGAATAAAGCAGCATCGAACCGTGACCTGCGGACAAGATGAAACGGTCGCGGTCGGGCCAGTTCGGGTGCTTGGGATCAAATTTCAGGAATTTGGTATAAAGAACAGTCGCGACGTCTGCCATGCCCATCGGCATGCCGGGATGTCCGGAGTTGGCTTTTTCGACGGCGTCGGCCGAAAGAAAGCGAATGGCATTGGCCATGCGGTTGTGTTCTGATTGCGTCGTCATTGGATGCGGTTCCTGGGGGTTTCGCGGTCGGGCGATGAAAACACTTTTAATACATGTATTCCATGTTAACGGAATTCGCGCGGAACATGCCCGCACAGGGGGCATCCGTCAACCGCTTCTGTGGAAAAACTGCGCCTGTTGTCCTGATTGCGGTTAACGAAAATGACAAACATGTCATGTGGCGATGGTGCTTGTTGACGCGTCCCGATCTTGACCCCTATGTTGCCAGTCGGTCCTGTGTTCCTTGTATCCTGTTGGTTCAGTGGACGGACCACATATCGTGCAGCATGTCATGGCGGGCTTTTCCATACGATTTTCGGGCATTAATCCCCAAGGCTGATATTTGAAGCCACGGGTTTGTTCGGGAATAAATCAGCCTTTTTCATGACAAAGTCGGTTGGCAGGGTGGCCGATCTTGTGATCAGGAACAGGTTTTGCCTGTGCTGACCGGGTAGTTTAACAAAGCTGGATATTGAATATGTCGCGTTTGCTAGAAGCGAGTAACCGACTAAAAGCGGCCATCGACAGTCTTGATGCTGCCGCGGAGTCGCGTATGGCCAAGGACATCGGAAACCAGTCCGATGCTGCCGGTGAAGTCGAAACCCTGAAAAGCGAGCTGGCTGCCTTGCGTCAGGATTATGACAAGCTCGCAACAGCAACCCAGACCGTTTCGGCCCGCCTTGATGGTGCGGTCGGGCAGTTGCGTCTGGTCCTTGATGATGATCGCGAACAAAAGCAGGCATAAATTCCATGGCACAGGTTTCAGTACGAATTAACGGGCGCAGCTATGATGTTGCCTGCGACGATGGTCAGGAAGAACGCCTGATAAATCTTGCGCAATATGTCGATGAGCGGGTTCGCGAGATTGCCGGTGCGGTTGGTCAGATTGGCGAGCAGCGCCTTCTGGTGATGACCAGTCTTCTGATTGCCGACGAGCTTGGCGACGTGCATGAAAAATTGCGCAGTCGCCAGACAACGGCTGCACCGGAGCCCGGCAGTGTCAGTGCCGCCGAAGGTGACGCGATTGCGGAAAACATGGAAAGCATGGCTGTTCGCATCGAAGCTATTGCGCAAAAGCTTTCGCAGGACTAAGTTCCGGACGCTGACTGTTTTCGATGCGCCGTTCGCGGCGATCGGGCGCAGCAGCAATTCGGGGGCTGCCCTGTTCGTCAGGTTCGCTAATTCCCGGGGCCGATGCTCATTTCTCTAGGGAGCTGTCCCTGTCGAGGCCGTGGTCTCGTTATACGGCGCCCACCTGCACACGCAGGTCACGAGGAATTACCACATGGCCAACGGCAGCGGTGGCTCCCACTTAATTCATATCCCCATCTCATTTATGTTGTGCATCAAACGGTGCGTCTGACAGGGGCATCGGTTACAGTCATGTCCGAATTTCGGGCGTGCGACGAAACAGGAAATACAATGCGTTTACTCCATCTCGGCGACGTTCTTGGCCAATCCGGCCGTACCGCAGCACTTGAAGCGTTACCGATGCTGCGGGACCGTCTTTCGGTCGATATCGCGGTGGTGAATGTCGAAAACGCGGCCCACGGTTTTGGCGTTACCGCCAAAATCTGCAAGGAATTCTATGACGCCGGTGCGGATGTCCTGACGACGGGCAATCATGTCTGGGATCAGCGCGAAATCATTGCCTATATCGACGAGGATGAAAAACTTCTGCGTCCGTGGAACTTCCCCGACGGGACGCCGGGTAAGGGCGATTATGTTTTCAAAACCCGGTCGGGCAAAAAAGTGTGCGTTGTTAACATGATGGGGCGGCTGTTCATGGACCCGCTGTCCTGCCCGTTCCAGGGGGCGAACAAACTTTTTGCCAAACATAAGCTCGGCAAGAATGTTGATGCGATCATCATCGATTTCCATGCCGAAACCACGTCGGAAAAGATGGCGTTTGGCCATCATTGCGATGGGCGGGCGTCGCTTGTTCTGGGAACGCATACCCATGTGCCGACGGCAGATGCCCAGATATTGCCGGGCGGAACGGCCTATCAGACCGATGTCGGCATGTGCGGCGATTTTGATTCCGTGATCGGGATGAAAAAGGAAAATTCGGTCCGCAAATTCATCACCAAAATGCCGACCGGCCGGTTTGAACCGGCAGACGGCCCGGCAACGGTGTGCGGCATTTATGTTGAAACCGATGATGCCACCGGCCTTGCCAAACGGATCGAGCCGGTTCGTATCGGCGGACGGCTTAAGGGTAGCTGGCCCAGCGCGTAACAGCCGAACATTTTCAATGATTTAAAACCCTGCCGGTATCGGCGGGGTTTTATTTTCGGAAATAGTTAGCAAAATACCTAACTATTTCTTGTGCGCGACGTTCGGATTTGTTACTTAGGCATATGACTAACAATAATGAACAACTCGACCAGATGTTTCACGCCCTGTCGGATGCCACGCGCCGTGGCATGGTTGACAGGCTGTGCAAAGGCCCCGCGACGGTCAGCGAACTTGCCGAACCGCTTGATATGGCGTTGCCGACCGTGATGGGGCATTTGCGGGTGCTGGAAAACTGCGGGCTTGTCCGCAGCATGAAACGGGGCAGGGTTCGCACCTGTGAACTTGAACCCGAACAGCTGACACAGGTTGAAATCTGGATCAATGAGCGGCGATCCCTTTGGGCGCGCCGGTTTGACCGATTGGGAGAATTCCTGGCGAAATCCGAACCGCCAAACGAATAGCCCGTCATGCAAGAACCGCGAAAATGGACCGGGCCAGCATAACAGCAGGAGCAGTACAATGACGTACGCCACCAATAAAGCAGATGACAAGATCGCACGTTCAGTTACCCATGCCATGTTCACAATCGAACGGGTTTATGACGCAAGCCCGGCCCGCGTTTTCAGGGCGTTTTCCGACGCGGACGCCCATCATCGCTGGTTTGTTGCCGAAGAGGGATGGGACGTCATCGAATATAGTCACGATTTCCGGGTCGGCGGGCGCGAAGGCGGCCGTTTCAGTCAGGATGGCAAGGTGTTTTATCATAACGACACGCTTTATCAGGATATCGTGCCCGATAACCGGATCGTCTTTGCCTACACAATGGATCAGGACGACAAACGCATTTCCGCCTCGGTCGCGACGGTGGAACTGAAACCCGAAGGGGACGGCAAGACGCGCCTGAAATTCACCGAGCAGGGGGCGTTTCTGGACGGTTTCGACAAGGCGGAATTTCGCGAAGAGGGCTGGCAGGGATTGCTGGAAAGACTGGCGGTGGAAATCACGGAACATGCCTGATTTCAGGTGCCGGAACGCGAAAGAGGCCCGAGATATCGGGCCTCTTTTTTGTCGGGATACAGGTTTTGGGGTCAGGCGGCGCGACTGCGGGCCTGCTCGCGGAGGTCTTCGAGAATACCGTTGATGCGGGCACGCAGGGCTTCGACCTTGTGCGAGGCATCCTGCGCGGTGGTCAGAACTTCGCCCGACAGTTGACCGGTTTTGCCGGTTTCACTTGCCACATCATTGATCGAGGCGGAAACGGTGCGGGTGCGATCTGCTGCACTGCGGACGTTTCGCGTGATCTCGTCGGTTGCCGCCCCCTGTTCCTCGACCGCAGCCGAGATGGTGGTGGCAATCTCGTTGATGTTTTCGATGATGCGACCGATATCCTCGATGGCGGTGACAGATTCGCCAGTCGCCTTCTGGATACCGGAAATCTGACCGGCAATTTCCTCGGTCGCCTTTTCGGTCTGGTTGGCGAGGTTTTTGACCTCGGCCGCGACAACCGCAAAGCCCTTGCCCGCATCGCCGGCACGGGCCGCCTCGATGGTGGCGTTAAGGGCCAGAAGGTTGGTCTGTTCGGCAATGTCGGTGATCAGTGCGATCACCTCGCCAATGCGGTTTGCCGATTGCGACAGGCTGACCACCAACTGGTTGGTTTCCTGTGCCCGATCCGCAGCATCGTTCGAGATACGGGTCGATTCCGCCATCTGACGGTTGATTTCCGCATTCGAGGCCGAAAGCTGTTCGGTGGCCGCAGCCACGGTTTCAACATTGCCGGTGGCTTCCTGTGCCGAGGATGCAACATCTTCGGTCTGGCCGGAAACCAGTTCGGCGCTTTGGCTCATTTGACCAGATACACCCTGAAGCTGTTCGGCGAGGGCAGCGATTTCGCCGACCGCACTTTCGACTTCGTTTTGCAGGGTATCGGCAAGGCCGAGCAACTCGTCACGGAGTGCTTCGTTACGTTCACGGTTGAGGCGCTCTTCTTCGGCCTGAAGTTCACGGACTTTCAGGGCGTTATCCTTGAACACCTCGACCGCGCGGCCCATGGCGGTGATTTCGTCGTTACCCTTGACCGGGACGTCGATATCGAGATTGCCATCGGCCAGTGTGACCATGGTTTTCTGCAGACCGGCCAGGCGGCGCAGAAGGTTGCCACGGACATAGACGACATAAATGATCAGCGAAATCAGGATGGCCGCACCGGCGACGCCATACATGATCTGCGAGCTTTGCGCATTCAGGGTCTGGGTCGATGCGGCGGCGGTGTCGACATCCGATTGCAGGCTTTCAACCAGTGCCTTGACGCTGCTTTCCATGTCGGCGGCGTATTGCGCGCCTTGATCGACAATCTGCTGCTGGGTTGCAGCGGCTTCAAGATCCTTGATACGCAAGGCCGGGAGGCTGGCATCGCCGATTGACAGTTCAAGCATGTCACCGACGATGTTGGTGTAGAATTTTTTGAGTTTTTCGTTCTCGAGGCTTTCGATCAGTTTCTGCAGCGACGCGAAGCTGCCACGGACCTGCACGCTGATGACCGAAAGCCGGGTCGTATCGTTAAGCGAGCTTGATGTCAGGATCGTATTGACGATGTCGCTTCCCATACGGCTGAGTTCCAGCACCGGACCACGCGATGCAACGGCATCGTTCAGGTCATAAAGAAGTTTGGTGGTGCGGACCTGATCTTCGTAGGGCAGGGGGGCGCCGGATTTGCGCAGGTCTTCGACGGAAGCATTGATCCCCGAAATGGTCGTCTGGGTAAAGGACAGGAGCGGGGTGATCATGCTGCTGTATCGCCCGCTTAGCTGTTGAAACTTGTTGAGTTTCTCGGCGATCTCGTCTGCGATGGCAAACCGGTTCAACGTTATTGAATGCAGATTTTCCAGGGCATCGCGCAGATTGGCACTGTTGGTATCAATACCATCGAGAATTTCGGGTTGCAGATTTGTTGCGCGCAATTGCCCGACATTGTCATCAAGCCCGGCCAGCAGCGTATCAAGTTCTGCTTTGACGATCTGTTCTTCGTCGGGGGTTTTCGATGCGATGATCCGCGGCGCGATGGCCACGATCTTTGCGCTGTCGGTTGCCAGTTGCTGTGCCGCGAACATCGGCGGCAGCTTTGAATGTGTGATGTTGGCAAGTTCGGTGCCGAATTTGCCAAACGATATGACGGCGACGGTGGCCGCCACGACGGCCATCAGGCCGACAAGGGCAAATGATGCCGCCAGTTTCCCCTGAACGCCGAAGCCTTTTGCGGTCTTTTTGACCGGCTTCTGGCGATCATCAGATTTGATAGTCTTTCCCATTACTCACCTAACCCCGATTACGCATAACCAGCGCACCGGCTTCTGTCATGCCGGTAACGCATCTGTTTGATTTTCCTGGATGGAACCTTCCTGTGGTTTCCGCATTCGGGGATATCCGCGATATCGGTTAGGAACGATAAGGATGCGGATAATTGAAGGCGGAAGTTTTTGTTTTTCTTATGTTGGGAAATTCTATAGCACACGCATCTGTGTAGAATAACCGAAATGTTTTACTTATTTTACAGTCCTGTCCATCTGGATAATTCTTTTTGTACAAAAGCTTGTGGTTATGGTGCCAAACAAAAAGGCCCGCCATAAGGCGGGCCTTTGCACAAGAAGAAGTCTGATGGATCAGGAGGCGCGATCACGCGCCTGCTGACGCAGGTCTTCGAGGATGCCATTGATCCGCGAACGCAGATTTTCGACCTTTTCGGATGCGGTCTGTGCGGTTGACAGAACCTGACCGGAAAGCTCACCGGTTTTACCGGTTTCGCTTGCCACATCATTGATCGAGGCGGAAACGGTGCGGGTGCGATCTGCTGCACTGCGGACGTTTCGCGTGATCTCGTCGGTTGCCGCACCCTGTTCCTCGACCGCAGCCGAGATGGTGGTGGCAATTTCGTTGATGTTTTCGATGATGCGACCGATATCCTCGATGGCGGTGACAGATTCGCCCGTCGCCTTCTGGATGCCGGAAATTTGACCGGCAATTTCCTCGGTCGCCTTTTCGGTCTGGTTGGCGAGGTTTTTGACCTCGGCCGCGACAACCGCAAAGCCCTTGCCCGCATCGCCGGCACGGGCCGCCTCGATGGTGGCGTTAAGGGCCAGAAGGTTGGTCTGTTCGGCAATGTCGGTGATCAGTGCGATCACCTCGCCAATGCGGTTTGCCGATTGCGACAGGCTGACCACCAACTGGTTGGTTTCCTGTGCCCGATCCGCAGCATCGTTCGAGATACGGGTCGATTCCGCCATCTGACGGTTGATTTCCGCATTCGAGGCCGAAAGCTGTTCGGTGGCCGCAGCCACGGTTTCAACATTGCCGGTGGCTTCCTGTGCCGAGGATGCAACATCTTCGGTCTGGCCGGAAACCAGTTCGGCGCTTTGGCTCATTTGACCAGATACACCCTGAAGCTGTTCGGCGAGGGCAGCGATTTCGCCGACCGCACTTTCGACTTCGTTTTGCAGGGTATCGGCAAGGCCGAGCAACTCGTCACGGAGTGCTTCGTTACGTTCACGGTTGAGGCGCTCTTCTTCGGCCTGAAGTTCACGGACTTTCAGGGCGTTATCCTTGAACACCTCGACCGCGCGGCCCATGGCGGTGATTTCGTCGTTACCCTTGACCGGGACGTCGATATCGAGATTGCCATCGGCCAGTGTGACCATGGTTTTCTGCAGACCGGCAAGGCGGCGCAGAAGATTGCCACGGACATAGACGACATAAATGATCAGGGAGATCAGGATGGCGGCGGCGGCAACGACAGCCAGTGCCGTCAGGCTCTGTTTCTCGACCACTTTGGCCTGTGCGGCGGCATCCTGGACTTCGGAGTTCAGGGCAGCGACCAGTTCGGCGACACTGCTGCGCATCGCGTTGGCGAATTCACCGCTCTGGATGACCAGACGCTGGCTTTCCTCGGCAGCGGCCAGTTCGCGTTTGCGAAGTTCGGGCAGGCTGTCATCACCCACCGAAAGCTTCGACATCTTGTCGATCAGTTCGACATAGAAGTTTTTAAGCCGTTCGTTGCCAATCGATTCCAGTGCGGCAAGGGCATCGGCATAGGTGCCGCGGATGCGCACCGGAATGATCGACAGGCGGACGGCCTGCGTTTCGGTGGTGGACGCGATGATCATGTTGGCAGCGGACGAACCAAGGCGTTCGATTTCCAGCACCGGTGAACGTGCGCTGATCGCGTCGTTCATTTTTATGAAGTTCTCGATCACTTCTTCGGTGCTTGCCGTGTATTTGGCGGACGGATCGTCTTTGAGCGACTGTGCATAGGCATTGCCCTGTGCGATGTCGTTCTGGGTATAGGACAGAACCGGTTTCAGCGTATCGCCATAACGTTTGGCAAGATCCTGGAATTCGCCCAGTTTTTCGGCCTTTTCGGCGGAAATGGCAAAACGTTCCTGGGTTACGGTGTGTAACTGGCCAAGGGTGTCCTGCAACTGAATGCGGTTGTCATTGATCGTGGCAATGACTTCGGGCATGAAGCCGGTGGCTTCGATTTCGTTGATCTTGTTGACCAGTTCCAGCAGGCGGAAATCAAGTTCTTCCTTGATGGCCAGTTCTTCGTCGGTGGAATTGGATGCAACGATGCGTGGTGCGATCGCCACGATTTCCGCGCTTTCGGTCGCCAGTTGCTGTGCGGCGGCGATTGGCGGCAGTTTTTCTTCTGTGATGGTTGTCAGAGCTTCGCCGAACTTGTTGAAAGAAACGGCACCCACAACGGCAGATACAACTGCCATTAAACCGACCAAGGCAAACGATATCAAAAGCTTGCTTTGGACCCCGAACTTAGTTCCCATTCTGTCCTACCTTCTTGTGCTGTTTTCCCCGGGCGGCTTCTTCGTCCGACCGGGTTTCTTGGATCAGGCAACGGGCATTTTGTTGTTTTCGCCGCCCGGTTCGTAACCCCCGAGAGTTATACTTTAGAGTTGTTTTTTCTTATTAAGGGACATTATTGAAATATTATTCACAGAACTGCAAGATGTAAGCAGTTCTGCGACAAAAAATCACGATTAAATCCATAAGTTGTATAAATCACAGGTGATGCGACCGGGTTTCCGGTGCGTGCCGGTTGATGGATGCGAACAGATGACGGATAGCTGGACCTTGTGTCGCAAACAGGATATAGGAGCGGTCGAAATTTCTGCCTGCCAGTTGTCCGGTCCGGTTCGGTCCGCCCGACTGGCGCGCAATCATCGCGAGACCGGTCTGCCCGGGAAGATCCCGCAGTTACCGGCCGGTGCCCGATTTGCACTGATCGACAACACGAAAAGAATACAGGTTTCAGGTTATGGCCGGCCATTCCCAATTTAAAAACATCATGCACCGCAAAGGCGCGCAGGATAAAAAGCGCGCCAAAATCTTCACCAAACTCGCCCGTGAAATCACGGTTTCGGCGAAAATCAGTGACGATATCAACAGCAACCCGCGTTTGCGCGCGGCCATTGCCGCCGCGCGTGTTCAGAACATGCCCAAGGACAACATCGATCGCGCCATCAAAAAGGCGACCGGTGCCGGCGAGGGCGACAATTATGAAGAAGTCCGTTACGAGGGTTACGGTACGGCCGGTGTTGCCGTTATCGTCGAGGCCCTGACGGACAACCGCAACCGTACCGCATCCGAAGTCCGTGCCGCATTTGCCAAAAGCGGTGGCAACCTTGGCGAAACCGGTTCGGTCGGCTTCATGTTCAACCGTCTTGGCGAAATCGTTTACCCGTTGGACAAGGCCGGTGCGGACGAAATGTTTGAAGCCGCCCTTGAGGCCGGTGCTGCGAATGCGGAAACCGATGATGAGAATCACATCATCGAAACCGAGATCGAAGATCTTAACGCCGTTCGTGAGGCCCTGACCGAGAAGTTCGGCGATCCGGAAAGCGCGAAGCTTGTTTTCCGTGCGGTTACCGAGGCCGATATCAACGTTGAACAGGCACAGAGCATCATGAAGCTTGTTGATGTGCTTGAAGATAACGACGATGTGCAGAATGTCTGGACCAATGTGAACTGGACCGACGAGATCGTTGCCGCGCTTGATAACTGATTACGCTTGCTTACGCCCGTCATTCCCTTTTGAATGACGGGCGTATTTTATTTTGCTCATAATAATAAGGTGGGGCGACGTGGTCAGGGTTCTTGGTATCGATCCCGGTCTTCAACGCACGGGCTGGGGGGTGATCGACCTTACAGACAACCGGATGCGTCATGTTGCCAACGGTGTCGTGACCTCGACACAGACGCTGTCGCTGGCGGAGCGTCTTGACCAGCTTCATAGCGGGCTTATGGATGTGATTGCGACCTGGACGCCCGATGAGGCCGCGGTCGAGGAAACCTTCGTTAACAAGAACCCTGTTTCGACCCTTAAACTGGGGCAGGCGCGCGGTGTTGCACTGCTCGCCCCGGCACGCTGTGGCATTCCGGTAACGGAATATACACCCAATGCCGTCAAAAAGACGGTGGTGGGTGCCGGTCATGCGGCCAAGCAACAGGTTGAGATGATGGTGTCCACGTTGCTGCCGGGATGTCAGATCCATGGCGCAGATGCGGCCGATGCCTTGGCTGTGGCGATTTGTCATGCACAACATGCGGGAACCCGTGCGCTTGCGGGGATAACAGCCGGTCCGGGGAGAAAATACAGGTGATCGCAAAACTTCGCGGAATTGTCGATTTCATCGGCGAGGACAGTGTCATCATCGATGTGAACGGGGTCGGATACCTTGTTTTTGCATCGCGCAGAACATTGACCATGCTGCCGCAAAAAGGTGGCGAGGCGGGGTTGATGATCGAAACCCATGTTCGCGAAGATCACATTCATCTGTATGGATTTGCCGATAACGCGGAAAAACAGTGGTTCGCGCTTTTGACAACCGTTCAGGGGGTGGGGGCCAAGGTGGCGCTGGCTCTTTTGTCCGTTTTAAGCCCGACCGATCTTTTGCGGGCACTTGCCGCACAGGATACCACCGCCCTTTGCCGTGCGCCGGGGATTGGCCCGAAGGTCGCGACCCGTATCGTTGGCGAGCTTAAAGACAAGGCCGCGCGTCTTAATCTTGGTCCGGTGGCGGCACCAGCCGCACCGGCAGCATCACCTGCCGCAACTTCGTCAAAAAAATCTGCCAAATCTGCCAAACCGGTCAGTGATGTGAGCATCGACACAGCCGATGCCGCGCCGGTTGTGGATGATGGTGCGGTTCTGGCCGATGCGGTTTCAGCACTGGTTAATCTGGGCTATGGCCGGTCCGAGGCATTTGGCGCGGTTGGCAAGGCGGCCCAGCAGGCCGGTGAGGACAAGACACTTGATACCCTGATCCGACTGGGATTGAAGGAGCTTAGCGCGTGAGCGAGGAAGAAGACCGTTTACTCAGCGGGGAACGCCGCGAAGAGGATTATCAGGACGGTTCGCTGCGCCCGCGTCGGCTGGACGATTTTACCGGCCAGAAGGAAGTGCGCGAAAATCTTGATGTTTTCATTCAGGCCGCGCGTGGCCGCGAAGAAGCCATGGATCATGTGCTGTTTTTCGGGCCACCGGGCCTGGGGAAAACCACGCTTTCGCAGATTGTTGCCAGCGAACTTGGTGTTGGTTTTCGGGCGACATCCGGCCCGGTCATTGCCAAGGCTGGCGACCTTGCAGCCCTTCTGACAAACCTTCAGCCGCGCGATGTTCTGTTTATTGATGAAATCCATCGCCTGAACCCGGCGGTCGAGGAAATCCTTTATCCGGCGATGGAAGATTTCCAGCTTGATCTTATCATCGGCGAAGGACCGGCAGCACGTTCGGTGCGGATTGACCTTCCGCCCTTTACCCTTGTCGGGGCGACGACACGGTCGGGGCTTTTGACCACGCCGCTTCGTGATCGTTTCGGCATTCCGTTGCGGTTGCGATTCTACGAGCCCGAAGAGCTGGTCGAGATCGTCGCACGCGGGGCGCGGTTGCTTAATTTCGATATGACGCGCGAGGGGGCGATGGAAATCGCCCGCCGGTCACGGGGAACACCGCGTATTGCCGGGCGTTTGTTGCGGCGTGTGCGTGATTTTGCGGTGGTTGCAGGTAAATCGCCGGTCGATAAATTCATCGCCGATGCGGCCCTGACGCGGCTTGAGGTCGATAATCTTGGCCTTGATAGTCAGGACAGACGTTACCTGAACTGTATCGCCGGGAATTACGGCGGCGGGCCGGTGGGCGTTGATACGCTGGCCGCGGCCCTGTCGGAAGAACGCGACACGATCGAGGATGTGATCGAGCCGTATCTTTTGCAGCAGGGGCTGATACAGCGCACCCCGCGCGGCCGTATGCTGGGCATCAAGGGGTACAAGCATCTGGGCCTTGTGCCGCCACGTGAAGGCAATGGTGTGCCGCTGGCGGATCTGTTTGATCAGCGCGCGGCCAATGCCGCAGACGGGACAGACGAATGACGGATACGCACGATACCGGCCTGCTCGGTTATATCGAAGGCAAGCGGCATATCTTCCCGTTAATGGTGTTTTACGAGGATACCGATGCGGGCGGGGTTGTGTATCACGCCAACTATCTCGCCTTTGCCGAGCGGGCGCGTTCAGCGATGCTTAACCTGTTGGGGTTTAGCAATAGAAGTGTTGCAGAGCGCCACAAAGTTGCCATAGCCGTTCGACACTGTACGCTCGATTTTCGCCGGGCGGCCCGGTTGGAAGACAGGCTGATTGTGGAAAGTCGCCTGATCAAACTGGGGGGCGCGTCGCTGGGATTCGAGCAGAAGATCATGCGGGACGACGAGGTACTCGTGGTTATCGAGATATATCTCGCCTGCATGTCACTGCAAGAGTTGCGGGCGCAAAGGCTGCCCGAAGAATTGAGAATGGCTTACGCAACCTATCTGGATGTGAACGAGGACTGAAGAGAATATGGAAAATCAGGTGGTCGACGCGGTAACGCTGGGGCAGTCGGTCATGGCTCATGACATGTCCATGTGGGGCCTGTTCATGCAGGCCGGGATTGTCGTCAAAACGGTGATGATCGGGCTGATGCTGGCATCGGTCTGGGTATGGGCAATTGTTTTTGAAAAACTGATGCGGTTGCGCAAACTGCGCGCCCAGGCAAATACATTCGAAGAAGCATTCTGGTCGGGCGGGTCGCTTGAAGACCTGTATGATCGTATCGCCGATCAGCCGCGCGATCCGATGTCGGCCATTTTTGTATCGGCCATGCGCGAATGGCGTCGGTCGAACGCGCGCGGGGTCAAGGGCGAAACAATGCGCGCCCGCCTGCAGCAGCGTCTTGAACGGTCGATGGAAACCACGCTGGGCCGGGAAATGGACCGGGTTGAACGTTACATGACGTTCCTGGCGTCTGTCGGCTCGACCGCACCGTTTGTCGGCCTTTTTGGTACCGTCTGGGGCATCATGGTGTCTTTCCAGTCGATTGCAGCATCGAAGAACACATCGCTTGCGGTTGTCGCACCGGGTATTGCCGAGGCGTTGCTGGCAACGGCGATGGGCCTTGTCGCGGCTATTCCGGCGGTGGTGGCCTATAACAAGATTTCCAGCGACCTGAGCCGTTACGGTAATCGCCTTGAGGCGTTTGTCGACGAATTCACGTCGATCCTGTCGCGCCAGCTTGACGACGCGAGAGACTGATATGGGCGCACAACTCGCATCCGGATCGGGCGGAGGACGCCGCCGCGGTCGTCGCAACCGCCGCAAGGCCATGAGCGACATCAACGTCACCCCGATGGTTGACGTGATGCTTGTCCTGCTTGTGATCTTCATGGTTGCCGCACCCCTGATGACGGTCGGGGTCGAAGTCGACCTGCCGGAAACATCGGCAGCCCCGATGACCGGTCAGGACGAACCGCTGGTCGTGTCGGTCACCGGTGATGGCACCCTTTATATTATGGATAGTGAAGTCCCGCAGGACACGCTGGCCGAGAAGCTTTCGGCCATTACCGAGAACAAACGCGATACCCGCATTTTCGTGCGCGGTGACCGGGCAATCGATTATGGCCGTGTGATGGAAGTCATGGGCCTGATCAGTGAAGCCGGGTTTAGCAAAGTTGCGCTGATCGCGGAGCTGCCCGAAAAGGGCAAGTAAACCGACATGTTACGCAGTGTTCTGATTTCCCTGGCAGCCCATCTGGCGATCTTTTTGATTGCCTGGTTAGGCCTGCCGGAACTGTTCGAGGAAACGCCGCTGGAACTGCAGTCGATTTCGGTCGAGGTGGTCACGGTCGATGAATTCTCGGCGGCTCCGACCAAGGCGCTGCCAAAGCCGAAAGCCGAAGAAAAGCCGAAACCGAAACCGGCCCCGAAGCCAGAGCCAAAGCCCGTTCCGAAGCCGGAGCCAAAACCGGAACCCAAGCCGGAACCAAAGCCAGCGCCGAAACCGGAACCAAAACCGGAGCCGAAGCCAGAGCCAAAACCCGAACCGAAGGTCGAACCGAAACCACAGCCCAAGCCGGAACCAAAACCCGTTCCGAAGCCGGAAGTGAAGAAGGAACCGACCCCGACCCCGGAAAAGCCGAAACCGAAGCCGGTTGAAGCCAAAAAGCCGGAGCCAAAACCGGAACCGAAGCCTGAGCCGAAGAAGCAACCCGATCCGGAACCGAAGCGGACGCTTGCCGATATTCTGAAGGATGTGCGTAAAACCGAACCGAGTGCACAGCCGACACCACAGGATACACCGGAAGATACGCCCGAGGACAATGCCAGCGAGGTTGTCGCGACGCGTCTGGACGCACGTTTGACTATGAGCGAGCTTGACGCCGTCAAAAGACAGATCGAACGCTGCTGGAGCCCACCGGCCGGAGCCAAGGAAGCCGGGAACTTCGCGGTTGAAATTCATGTCAGCGCGAACCCGGACGGTACCGTCCGACAGGCACGAATTAGCAACTCTGGCGAGATTGGTGGTGATCCATCACGCCGTACGATTGCAGAAAGTGCCCTTCGAGCTGTGCTAAATCCGCAATGCAGTCCTCTAAAACTGCCGCTGGATAAATACGAAATGTGGCGCACATTCACGTTCAATTTTGACATGCGTGAAATGCTGGGCCTGTAATGAATAAAATCATAAGTCCCTCAAAACGCGTGGAAAATAGCGAGGCAGGATGACCATCAAGACCAACGCATTCAAACGATATTGGGTTACACGCAGTCTGGCCGGACTGTGTGCCCTTGCCGTTGTCGCTGGCCTGGCCGTTGTACCCTCGGCACCGGCGCATGCCGAACTCCGTATCGACATCACCCGCGGTGAAGTCAAGCCGATGCCGATCGCCATTACCCGTTTCCCGGGTGAAGGTGTTTCGGAAACCGAAGTCGGCCAGAACATCACATCGGTGATCAGCAATGATCTGGCGCGATCGGGTCTGTTTGCGCCGATTGACGAAAAAGCCTTTATCCAGAGTGCTAGTTCGCTGGCGGTTAATCCGAACTTTGCCGAGTGGCGCGCAATCAACGCGCAGGCACTCGTCAATGGCCGGGTCGTAACCGAACCGAACGGGCTTCTGCGTGTCGAATTCCGCCTTTGGGATGTTCTGGCTGAAAACCAGATGGCAGGGGTGGCCTATCGCACCCAGCCGAACAACTGGCGGCGCATCGCACACAAGATTGCCGACGAGATTTATAAACGCATTACCGGGGAATCGGGCTATTTCGATACCCGTATCGTTTATGTCTCCGAATCGGGCCCGGGCGATAAACGCGTCAAGCGGCTTGCCATCATGGATCAGGACGGTGCGAACCACCGTTTCCTGTCAGACGGCAAGTTTCTTGTCCTGAACCCGCGTTTCTCTCCGACGGCCCAGGAAGTGGTTTATATGTCGTACTTCAACGACAAACCACGTGTCTATGTTCTGGATATCGATACCGGCGAGCTTGAATTGCTTGGCGATTTCCCGGGCATGACCTTTGCCCCGCGCTTTGCCCCAGATGGCAATTCCGTGGTGATGTCCCAGGCTTTGGACGGCAATAGTGAAGTCTACGAGCTGGATCTGCGTACGCGTGAAAAACGCCAGTTGACGCGGCATCCTGCAGTTGATACATCGCCGTCATATTCTCCTGATGGTTCGCGA
Source organism: Thalassospira sp. A3_1 (assembly GCF_017744215.1). Taxonomy (NCBI): domain Bacteria; kingdom Pseudomonadati; phylum Pseudomonadota; class Alphaproteobacteria; order Rhodospirillales; family Thalassospiraceae; genus Thalassospira; species Thalassospira sp. A3_1. The sequence continues at coordinate 1,330,074 of NZ_JAGHQQ010000002.1, forward strand.
ATCACGTTCAACTCTGACCGTAGCGGATCACAGCAACTTTACGTGATGAATGCGGATGGTAGCGGCGTCCAGCGCATCAGTTTCGGTGGTGGTCTTTATGCCACACCGGTCTGGTCGCCACGCGGAGACCTGATCGCCTTCACCAAATCACAAGGAGGTCGGTTCTATATCGGTGTCATGCGTCCGGATGGCAGTGGAGAGCGGCTTTTGGCCGAGGGCTTCCTTGTCGAAGGCCCGACATGGGCACCGAACGGAAGAGTGTTGATGTATCACCGCCAGCACCCGTCCAGGGACGGGACCAAGGATCGATACCGTCTGTATTCGATCGATTTGACCGGTTATAACGAACGAGAGATCGTTACACCGGCGGATGGATCAGATCCAGCATGGTCGCCCTTGATTCCCTGATATCTCAAGAGTATAGTCATCGCGAAGCACTGAATGCGATTCGCATTAATCGCGGGCATTTTCGGTGTCGCGAGACATGGAAAACACCACAATCGGGCGAATGTGTCCGGTGTTAAGGGGAAAACTTAAATGAAACTTCGGATTCTGAGTGTTTTTGCTGCTGCCGCACTTCTGGCTGCCTGTGAAACCGCACCTGACAGCTCTGCAACCTCTGCTGGCGAAGGTGTCTCGACCACCAATCAGCCGTCTTCCACTTCGAGCGCGCTTTCGGAAAGCAGCCCGGAATGGTTCGCGGTTAATGTTGGCGATCGCGTATTCTTTGGCTTCGACAAATATGACCTGTCGGGCGAAGCACGCCGTACGCTGGAACTTCAGTCTGCTTGGCTGAAAAAATACCCGCAGTACAAAGTCGTTGTCGAAGGCCATGCCGACGAACGCGGCACGCGTGAATACAACCTTGCACTGGGTGAGCGTCGCGCGAACTCCGTGAAAGATTACCTCGTTGCTCTGGGCATTGATCCGTCGCGTGTCGAAACCATTTCCTATGGTAAAGAACGTCCGGTCGCTCTGGGCCACGACGAAGAAAGCTGGGCGAAAAACCGCCGCTCTGTTTCGGTTATCCGTTAAGAGCGTGCAGGTGAAAGCCTGAATTTCAAGGCGCCTGTTCCGTAAGGAACAGGCGCCTTATTTTTGCCGCCTGAAAATGTTGCAACATTAGATATTCCTTGATGACACGGGAATATGATGTTCGAAATTACGACGAAGGACCCGAAAATGATCCGAGTTGGCCCGAAAACCGGTTACCGAAATGACGCCCTGCCGCCCCGTATGTCGGCCGTTGCGATTTCACCAACCGTTGGGGGGAAACAGGGGGCGTTGCGACGCAGCCCGATCGGCTATCTGTCGGTGTTTGCCGTCACGGCCCTGATGGGAATGACTGTTCTTGGCAGTGCGCCTGTGCATGCGCAGGACGCCAATATGACCCGTCAGGTCGAACAGCTTCGCAATGATCTTGATCTGTTGCAGCGTTATGTCTATCGCGAGGGTGTTCCTTCGGGTGGCGTGCCTGACAGTGGTGGTGCAAGTGGCGGAAGCCCGGCCGCGGCCCGTCAGCAGGTTCAGATCAACGATATCGAGCGCGCCGTCACACAGTTGACCGGCCAGATCGAGGAATTCGATTTCCGTATCCGCAAGATCGAAGATCGTCTTGAACGGTTGGTGTCCGATGTCGATTATCGCCTGAGCCAGCTTGAAGGCGGTGCTGCGACCGGTACCCAGACGGGCGCCGTTGCGCCATCTGCGGCGGCGGGGGCTGCGGCAGGGGCGGCTGCGAATAATGCAACCGGTTCGGCGGCACAACCCAATACCGCAGGCGCGGGGCAACGCGTTGATGATCGTGGCACCCAATTGTTTGGCGTGATTGAAAACGAAGGCTCGCCGCCCTCTGTACCATCTGGGCCGGCAAATACGTCTTCGGCGGCACCGGCCCGCACGGCAAGTGCCGCGGCCGGTGGTGCAGCACTTCCGGCCGGTACACCGGAAGAGCAATATCGTTACGCTTTTGATCTTTTGCGCCGGCAGGATTTCGCCGCGGCAGAAACGGCACTTGCCGCGTTTGTCAAAAGCCATCCGGACAATCCATTGGCCGGTAACGCGCAATACTGGCTTGGCGAGACATTCTATGTTCGCGAACAGTATGATCAGGCGGCTGTTGCCTTTACCGAGGGCTTCCAGACATATCCCGATAGCAGCAAGGCGGCGGATAACCTGCTGAAACTTGGTATGTCGTTGGGCAATCTTGGCAAGAATGAGGATGCCTGCACGACTTTTGGCCATCTGATTGCGAATTTCCCGAACGCGTCGGCGGTGGTGCTTGACCGTGCCCGCCAGGAACGCAAAACACGCGGCTGTTCGTAAAAGCAGACTGATGACAGATCGATCAAACGATATGATCAAATATGATCCGGCGTCCGATGGAACCCCATTGGACGCCGTTGTCTTTTCGCGCCTGATGAATGCGTTTGCGCCGTTTGAGGACAGCCCCAAAATTGCCGTGGCTGTTTCCGGTGGTGCGGACAGCATGGCGCTGGCGTTGCTGGCGAATGAATGGTGCCGGTTAAACGATGGCGAATTGATCGCTATGACGGTCGATCACGGTTTGCGAGCCGATGCTGCGCAAGAAGCCATCTGGGTCGGTGAGCAGCTTGAAAAGCACGGTATTGCGCACCGCATCCTGCGCTGGGACGAGGAAAAGCCGCAAAGCGGCATTCAGGAAGCGGCGCGCCAGGCCCGTTATGAATTGCTTGATCGAGAATTGGGTGCGTTGGGTATCTTGCATCTGCTGGTTGCCCATCACCGGGATGATCAGCGTGAGACGCTTGTGATGCGGCAGAACCGTGAAAGTGGCGTCATTGGACGGGCAGGGATGAGCGCACGTCGTTTTCTGCGCAATGCGCGCCTGTTGCGACCGTTATTGCCCATTGCCAAGGCCGACCTGATCGCAACGGTGCAGGCATACCGGCAGGATTGGGTCGAAGACCCGTCAAATCGCAATACCGGCTTCGAAAGGGTTCGCATCCGGCACGGTGCGATCCTGACGGATGATGCAGGCGGGGCTGATCCGGATCGCGGCACGGAAGAACGTCAGGCGGCTGAATATCTTATCGGTGATCTTCTGGCCGCGACGGTTCAGGTCGCGAATTGCGGTATTGCCCAAGTTGCATTTTCAAAATGGCGGGATGCCGGAACCGGTGAAACCACGGCTTGCTATGGGCTTGGACATATTGTTCGGGTAATCGGCGGTGAAAATTACATGCCTGCTTTTGATGCGTTGGCGGCCGCCTTGTTGCAATTGAGGGGGCAGGAAGGCGCGCGCGTCAGTCTGGGCGGATGTGTGTTGCACCGCCGCGGCGATATTTTACTGGTTTATCGCGAAGTCGGGCGGATGGATATCGCAGCGGTTCGTATCAATCCGGCATTGGTGACGGGGCCAACCGGTCAGCGCTGGGACAATCGTTTCGAGCTGTTTTTTGACGGTATCAGGCAGGTTGCAACCGCTGATTATGCTGATTTTGGCCGGTTTGTGATTGCGCCGCTGTCTGCTTGTGATGCGTTTCACACACGGGCATTTCGGGCCGCCATTGGCAAAATCGCGCCGTTTGTTGATCGTTTACCGCGCGCCGCCCTTGCATCCATACCCGCCCTTTATGATAAAGAAGTCCTGCTTTCCGTTGGCGGGCTTGAGGTTTCGGGCATTTCCGACGTATTATCCGCCGCCGGTTGCCGGACGGCCCCGATGGGAGCAGAAAACGCAATCGGAATGCGATGGCGGTTTGCACCCCCGACACCTTTGTGGGAAAGTGGGTTTAAATCGTCGCCGAAACCCGACGTCCTACTTGCGTAAAGGTACCTTATCATTATCTGATGATCAGGCCGTGCGCAGGGCGATTGCGCGTCATGGCGAACACAAATTGCGATCAGTAGCTTGGAATGAATATGGGAAAAAATCTCGCACTGTGGGTTATCATTGCCATCCTTTTGGTGGCTTTGTTTAACCTGTTTCAGTCGCCATCAGGACGGAGCGGCCAGTCAACGCTGGCGTTTTCGGACTTCCTGGCCGAAGTTGACAGCGGCCAGATTTCAGAAGTTACGATCCAGGGCAACACTCTTACAGCGCAAACCCGCGATAACCGGACCGTTAGTGTTTATACCCCTGATTATCCGAGCCTTGTCGAACGTCTAAACGACAAGGGCGTTCGTATTATCGCCCAGCCGGAAGAAAGCCTGTCGCCGCTTATGAGCGCGCTGATCAGCTGGTTCCCGATGCTGCTGATCATTGGTGTGTGGATTTTCTTCATGCGTCAGATGCAGGGCGGCGGCGGCAAAGCCATGGGCTTTGGCAAATCAAAGGCCAAGATGCTGACCGAGAAATCCGGTCGGGTGACCTTTGAAGACGTTGCCGGGATCGAGGAAGCCAAGGGCGAGCTTGAAGAAGTCGTCGACTTCCTGCGAGACCCGCAGAAATTCCAGCGTCTTGGCGGCAAAATCCCGAAAGGCATGCTTCTTGTCGGACCTCCGGGTACGGGTAAGACGCTTCTGGCGCGTGCGATTGCCGGTGAGGCCAATGTGCCGTTCTTTACGATTTCGGGTTCCGATTTCGTTGAAATGTTCGTTGGTGTCGGTGCATCTCGTGTGCGTGACATGTTCGAACAGGGCAAAAAGAATGCACCCTGCATCATCTTCATCGATGAAATCGACGCCGTTGGCCGCCATCGTGGTGCCGGTCTTGGCGGCGGGAACGATGAACGCGAACAGACGCTCAACCAGCTTCTGGTCGAGATGGATGGTTTCGAAGCCAACGAGGGTGTGATCCTCGTGGCGGCAACCAACCGTCCGGACGTTCTGGACCCGGCATTGCTGCGCCCCGGTCGTTTTGACCGTCAGGTCGTTGTGCCGAACCCGGACCTTGAAGGCCGTGAACATATTCTTGGTGTTCATGCCCGCAAGGTTCCGCTGGGACCGGATGTTGACCTGCGCACTGTTGCGCGTGGTACGCCGGGCTTCTCGGGTGCGGATCTGGCAAACCTTGTCAACGAGGCAGCCCTTCTGGCGGCCCGTCTTGGCAAGCGTGTTGTCACCATGGCCGATTTCGAGAATGCCAAGGACAAGGTGATGATGGGGGCGGAACGCCGTTCCATGATCATGACCGACGACGAGAAGAAGCTGACGGCCTATCACGAAGGTGGTCATGCGCTTGTCGCGCTGCATACCCCGGCATCCGATCCGATCCACAAGGCAACCATCATTCCGCGCGGTCGTGCGCTGGGTATGGTGATGCGCCTGCCGGAACGTGATCAGGTTTCCAAATCCTATGAACAGCTGATTTCCGACCTTGCGGTTGCCATGGGTGGCCGCGTTGCCGAGGAAATCATCTTTGGCAAGGACAAGGTCACCACGGGTGCGTCTTCGGACATCAATATGGTGACGCAATATGCGCGCAAGATGGTGACCGAGTGGGGCTTCTCGGACAAGCTTGGCAACGTCAAATATGTGGACAATCAGGAAGAAGTGTTCCTTGGCCACAGTGTTGCCCAGCACAAGAATGTTTCCGAGAAAACCGCCCAACTTATTGACGAGGAAGTGCGTCGTTATTCCGACGAGGCATATACCTTCGCCAAGCGGGTTCTGACCGAGCATCTTGACGATCTGCATGTTCTTGCCAAGGGGCTTCTGGAATACGAAACCCTGTCGGGCAAGGAAATCGAAGCGCTTCTGCGTGGTGAGGAAATCAACCGTTCGGGCCATTCCAATGGCAGCGGCAAGGATACGGGCAGCGGACGCCGTTCGACCGTGCCGACCACCGGCGGCGCACGCAAGGAAAACCCGGGTGAAGGTGGCGGGGATCTGTCCCCGGAGCCGCAGCCGGGCAGCTAACTGAAAGAGACTGATGGACAAGATCGAAGGATCGGTCCTGCGAAGCCCCGCCGATGTGCGGGGCTTTGCTGATTTTGACGGACCGTTATATTACGCACCTACCGGTTTCATCGACCATGCCGATGATCCCAATACGTTACCCTTGGCCGGATCCCGCCGTGGATTTTCCGCCCTTGAAATCATCCGTCGTCGCGAAGGTGGCGGGGCCGAAAGCATGATCCTGCCGTTGTTGGCGCTTGAAGGCTGGGTCCAGAATTCGGGACGGGTTGATGAAATCAATGACGTTCTGAACCGTCTGACCACAAAGCGTGCCGATTTTGCCGGGCTTGATATGGCGTCCTGCCATGTGATGGGCATTGTCAATGTGACACCGGACAGCTTTTCCGATGGTGGCGATTACAACACCACCGATCAGGCGATTGCGCGTGCGCGCGTGCTGGCCGAGCAGGGGGCGTCCATCCTTGATATCGGTGGGGAATCGACACGCCCGGGGGCGGAAACCGTTTCCGAAGCGGACGAGATCGCGCGCGTTGTTCCGGTGATCCGTGCCCTGGCCGAAGACGGTCATTGCGTTTCCATCGATACCCGCCATGCGGGTGTGATGGAAGCAGCCATTGAGGCCGGTGCGGCCATCATCAATGATGTTACCGGGCTTGAGGGGGATGAGCGGTCAATGGAAGTTGCCGCCGCATCGGGCAAGCCGGTGATCCTGATGCATATGCAGGGCGAACCGGGAACGATGCAGGAAAACCCGCAATATGATTGTGCGGTTCTGGATGTGTATGACTATCTGCTGGACCGGATTGAAAGCTGCGAACGGGCGGGTATTTCGCGTGATCGTATCTGTGTTGATCCGGGTATCGGTTTTGGCAAGTCATTGTCGCATAATCTGGAACTGTTATCGCGTCTGGCGATTTTTCATGGTCTGGGCTGCCCGATCCTGTTGGGGACATCGCGCAAATCGTTTATCGGCAAGATTGATCCGGTAGCATCCCCCAAGGAGCGTCTGGGCGGGTCGATTGCATCGGCGATCAATGGCTGGCGGCACGGGGTTCAGATGATCCGGGTGCATGATGTGCACGAGACGGTTCAATCGATTTCCGTCACGACGGCAACGTCCCTGGTATAGGCTTCTTCGACCGTCAATCTATGGATGTATAGATTGACGGTTGTTACCAACGAATTATAAAAGGCCTGCAGTTTTTGTGTACTTTCGGGTACCAGGGCTGCGGGCCTTTTTACTGGTGTGGGGAATCTGGCAATTTCTGACAGATTGTGCTTGGGGCTTGCGGATTTTCCCCAATCGCCACATACCATTATAGATAAAACTAAATGCGACCAGGAAGGTCGCGCGAATGGTTGGTTCTGAGCAAACATTGAAAGCGAAGTTGAATGAACGGATACAGCGCGCGCGTGCGCGTTGAGCAGTCCGGAGCGGCTGCAGGTCAGGAAACAATGGCGACTTGTGTTTTCGTGGTTGAGGACAATGCCGATCTTAATCGGGATTTGTGTGAGTACCTCGAGATGTGCGGCTTTGATGTTGTCGGTTGCGACACCGGCGCAGCGTTTCATCGCGCGCTGAAAACCAAGTCACCGGCGGCGGTCATTCTTGATATCATGCTGCCGGATGCGGATGGCTATGAGTTGGCCAAATATGCGCGCGCCAATCTTGATTGCGGGATCATGATGCTGACCTCGCTTGCGGGGATGGATCATCATCTTACGGGCTATAAATCCGGTGCGGATGTTTACCTGACGAAAGACAGCCCGCTTTCGGTGATCGAGGCGGCTCTGCGCCCGCTGCTGCGCCGGGTTGGCAGGAGCGAGAACGAGGCGGAAGCCGAACTTGAGGCACTGGTCCGCGACGATCACTGGACGCTCGACATGCTGAACTGGACGCTCAGCAATTCCGATGGCAATTCTTCGACCCTGACGGCGACCGAGCGCACGATTGTGCGGTTGCTGGTTGAAGCCAACGGGGCCTGGTTGACGCGCCCGGAAATTGTCATGGCATTGGGCAAGGCCGATACGGCTGAAAACTGCCGCAACCTTGATACGGCGATCCGGCGTGTCCGCCAGAAGGTGCTTCGCGAAGTTGGCGAGGAATTGCCGATCCGGACCGCTTATGGCCGTGGCTATGCCTTTACATCCTCTGCCGTTATCGTGGGCGTGCCCGAAAGCGCCTGATCCTAGTTGCCGAATGATCCGGTGATCTCGTCGCAGGGCAGCAACAGACAAAGTTCGACACCGTCTGTACCCTTGTCGCGCATTTTTATCGATCCACCATGTGCATCGACAATGCGCTGCGAGATATGCAGGCCGAGGGCGCTTTGCAGGGATGCTGCCTCAACCTCGCGGCGGAACAGGGCATCGCTGATGCGGCGGATTTCATCACTGTTCAAATCCTGCCCGTGATAGGGGATAACGATTTCCACAAGCCAGTCACTGTTGGGGCGTGCTGCCACATGAATGGGGGCGCCATGGGCATATCGGCGTGCCGTTTCGATCAGGTTGGTGATGGCAAGGCCGACAAGCGTGACATCGACATAGGTTTCCAGCCCTTCGGTTCCGATGCATTCAAGCGTGATTTCGGCATCGGCGCGTGACGTGTTCGATACGAAGTCGGCCAGTAAGTGATTGACCGGCACCAGTTCACGGGCCAACGCAAAGTCGCCGTCGTCGATGCCATCCTTGTTGAGGAAAATATCCACCAGACGGGATAGTTTTCGTGCCTGATCCTGAATGCGTTGCAGGCGGTCCGTCACATCGCTTCGTGCTTCGCGCAGGCGCAGCGAAAGCATTTCGGACGATCGTTGAATGACGGCAAGCGGTGTGCGGAATTCATGAGAAAGCATGGAAATCAGTTTGCGCTGTTCACCGACAAGCGATGTTGTTGCCGCGGCGATTTTGACCATGTCCATGCGTTCTTTTTCGATTCTGGACAGGCGAAAGCCCATGATCACGCTCATGGCGCACATATGGAAAAGCAATGTGAACTGATGCAGTCCGAGCCGCAGCGGCGTGGCTTCGATCAGGCCTGCATGTGTCAGTTGCAGCAAGACGGCAGCCCCTGTCGGAAGGGCAAGCACAACGAAATAAAGCCATAACAGCCATTCGGTCGGGGCGCGTATGATCCGGTAGGCGAGGACAATGCAAAATGTCGTCAGGAGTACGGCATGCAGGGGCACAATGTAGGTACCATAAAGCGCGTAAAAATTATTGGTTGCGGTGAGTGCGCAGGCAATTGAAAGCACGCAATAAATTTTGATGATCCTTGCCACGACATTGTTCTGGCGGTTCAGGTCGAGAATATAGAACCACAGGAAAATGGTGGCCGCAGCAGCCATGGCATTGCTTCCACCAACGATCAGATCATTGGCATAGGGCCATTCGGGTTGAATGATCGACAATGCAAGGCCACTTGCCGATGATGCAAGGGTCCCGATCGACAGGACACAGGATCCATATGCCGCGATGGCCCGGTCACGTGCCAGTGTTCCCAGAATGATGTAAACCACCCCCAGCATCAGAATAACGCCGAAATAGATGCTTAGTCCGGAATCCCGCAAGGTCAGGCTGGAAACGAGCTGATTGGTGGGCCACAGCTTGGCCATAAGGAACTGGGTGCTGTTTGATTTGGTGCGGATAACAAGCACATAATCGCCGGCTTCCAGCGGGGGGAAGCGGTCGACCTGTTCACTGCCTTTTATTGGCCGCTGGCTTGCCGGGACATGGTCCCCCATCCGGCTTTGCCAGAAATGTCGCGATGTTCCCTGTTTGATCAGATAAACATCGATGAAGTTCATATAGCTTGGGCGAATTTCAAGGTGCAGCGGTTCGTTCAATCCTTCGGGAACCGAAAGCGCCAACCGGTACCAGACGGTGTCACCGGTATAACCAAAACTTGGAATGCCGGGGCTGGGGACAAAGTTTTCGGCCGGCATTTGCAGGATGTCTTCAAGTGTCAGATCATTTGTCCTGTCTTCAAGTGACAGAACATGATTATGCAGATTAACCGGGCTGGAAATTCCCGGCAGAAGTGTCAGTTTGCCAAATTCCGCGGCCCTGGCCGATGACAGGATCGCCATCCCGAACAGTAATGTTGTGACAGCCAGCATGACGTGTTGCCAAACAGAATATCCAGACAGGGTGTTCCGGCGACTCATGACGGATTTCCTTCGCGGGAAACAGGCATGGCTGGCGGATCAAGATTATCGGTTCGTGCGGCTTCGATATTGTTGTTGGTCAGTTCCCGGTCATAAGGCAAACGGATCAGAATGGTCGTGCCGCCGGTTTCACCGACGCTGATTGTCATCCGGCCACGATGGGCATTGATGATCCGGTTGGTGATGTGCAGACCCAAGCCGACACCATGGGTGCTGCCCGATGTATTGCCGCGATAGAACGCTTCTGAAGCCAGTGCCAGATCATCCTGGGATATTCCCGGCCCGTTGTCGGTCACGCGGATATAGACATTGCCATCGCTTCGATGGGTGAAACCGATACGAACACTGGCATTCGGGGCATATTTCCGGGCGTTTTCAATCAGATTGCTCAGTGCCCGTTCGATCAGGGTGCGGTCGATCCGGATAACGGTGAAATCGGTTTCGCCCAGATCGACATCATGATCCGGGTTTTCGCGTTGACGCCGTTTGACCAGATCCTTCAGGAACGGGGCCATAATGGTTGGTTTGGGCGAAATACTGAAATTGGTACTGTCCAGGGTTTCCTTGGTCAGGAACACATTAACCAGTTCCGATAGTTGCGAGGCATTGCTGCGGATGGTCGCGATACGGCTTGTGACAGCTTCGGGGGCGTTCTGAACATGCAGTGCGACCATTTCCGCCGCGCGCTGGATAATCGCAAGCGGCGTCCGGAATTCGTGGGACAGCATGGTAATGAATTCACGCTGCTCGTCCGCGAGCTGGTTGGCGCGCGTATTGCTGCGGTAGGCCGAAACGCGCTGATTGGCGAGCTCATGCGTTCGTCCGGCCATCGCGATCCCCAACAACAGCAAATGTGCAAGGGACGCCACCTGATAGCAGTTGCTGGTAAAGACGTTGGCCGGGACGATGCCCATCAGCATCAAAAGATGCACGATCGCCGCAACCGCAGGCAAGCCAAGAGCCACAAAATACACGCGCAGCATTCGGGCATTTGATCTGGTCCAGCCGAAATAGAACAGATATCCAAGCAGGATCAGCAGGATACCGATATGTGGCAGGAACATGCCGCGGGCAAAATAGATATAGGTGTCACTGACCGATGTAAGGGCACATAGACCGGCAAACGTGGCATAAATCGCCATAGCCCGGAAAACATTGCGCTTTAACCGGTCCAGTCCAATGATGTAGGTCCACATCATAACACTGGTTGCAATCGAAAATGCCGTACCCGATCCGGTGATCGCGTCACTTGCCCGCTGCCATGTTCCAGCCAGAAGAAGATGGGCATATCCCGAAATACCCGCCGTCGCGGTGAACAGGGCAAGAATGTAAAGGCCGTACCAGATAATCGCCCGGTCGCGTATCAGCAGGCCGAGCGTGAAATAGACCATAAAGCCGATAAAAAGGATGCCGAGATAAAGACCATACAGGAACGTATCCTGCACGTTTTCGGCAATCAGAACCGTATCGGATTTGAGATGTGCATTCAAAAGCTGGGCGCTGTTGCTGGAAGCGCCAATCACCAGCCAGTAACTGCCCGCAGGCAGGTTTGGCCAAGTGCTCAGATGCTGTCGCCCGCGGGCTTCTGATGCATTCGGGGTAATATGGTCACCGACGATGTTGTTCCAGACCGGCAATCGGGTCTGGCGATCAAGAATGGTCAGCGCGATCCGGTTCAGATAGGGCGGCGAAATTTCCAGATAGCGTTTGAATTGAAGGGGTTCCGCACCGGCTTGCGTGACATGGATCTGCATGCGGTACCAGACGGTATCAAGCGTGTAAGCCGCACCTACAGAGCCAACAACCGAGGTGAAATCGTCTGCGGGAAGGCTTGCGACCTCGGATGCAGTGCGGGCTTGCCGGTCTGCTTTCAGCCGTTCAATCAACGGGGTAAGGTCGATATTGTCCTGGTCTTCGGAATAGGATCCGATGACAAGTTCATGATTGCCAGGATGGGCAAGGGCAGGGCGGATCATGGAAATCATCAAAAAGATGACCTGTAATATGATCACAGCCATATAGCCGTTGCGGTAACCGACTTTCCGCAAAATGCCCCCGATTTCGGAATATTCAAACGCTTTGCATTCTAGATACCGGGTTTTAAGAGCAAGGTCATGGCTTTTATAAGCGAAGCATCAAGGATGCGATTAACGGATCGGTTGCTTATTCCCGGTACAATCGGTCACTTGCCGGTAGCATTGCGCGGACACTTTGATATAACCGGCAGTCAGGAAAAATAACCCGCGCATCAATGCGTCGGGATGGAAGCAGAGAAGACGAGCATGAGCCGTAAATATTTCGGGACCGACGGTATCCGCGGAACCGCCAACACTGCCCCCATGACAGCCGAAGTTGCGCTTAAGGTCGGGATGGCCGCAGGCCATTATTTCACACGGGGCGATCATCGCCATCGTGTGGTGATTGGCAAGGATACCCGTCTCTCGGGCTACATGCTTGAGCCAGCCCTTGTTGCCGGTTTTACGTCCATGGGGATGGATGTGATGCTGGTCGGGCCGATGCCGACCCCGGCCGTTGCCATGCTGACCAAATCGATGCGTGCCGATATCGGTGTGATGATTTCGGCCTCGCACAATCCCTATCAGGATAACGGGATCAAGCTTTTTGGCCCGGATGGTTTCAAACTGTCTGACGAGGTCGAGCTTAAGATCGAAGCCATGATGGATAGCGATATGTCCGCGTTGCTTGTACCTGCGAACAAACTTGGCCGGGCGCAACGCATTGATGATGCGCCGGGACGCTATATCGAGGCGGTCAAATCATCGCTGCCGTCTTCGGTGACGCTTGAAGGGCTCAAGATCGTTCTGGATTGCGCCAATGGTGCGGCCTATTCCGTCGCCCCCAAGGTGTTGCGGGAATTGGGCGCGGATGTCATTGAAATCGGCACCAAGCCGAATGGCCTTAACATCAATGCTGAATGTGGATCGACGCATACCCAAACCATGTGTGACCGGGTGTTGGCCGAAAAGGCCGATGTCGGGATTGCCTTGGATGGCGATGCCGACCGCGTTCAGATGTGCGACGAAAAAGGCCAGTTGATTGATGGCGATCAGTTGATGGGCCTTGTCACCACGCACTGGAAACGCACCGGGCAGTTGCGAGGCAATGCGCTGGTTGCGACTGTGATGTCAAACCTTGGTCTTGAACGTTACCTTGAAAGCAATGGTCTGCGCCTGATCCGTACCAAGGTCGGGGATCGTTACGTTGTGGAACAGATGCGCGCCCTTGATTGCAATGTCGGCGGGGAGCAGTCCGGTCATATCGTTCTGTCGGATTTTGCGTCCACCGGAGATGGTCTGCTGGCATCCTTGCAGGTTCTGGCGGTTCTGGCTGATCGTGAAGGTCCGGTTTCGGAAATGAGCCGCGTGTTTGATCCGTTGCCGCAGATCCTTAAAAATGTGCGGTATGCTGCGGGTTCCGATCCGCTGTCACACAGCAGTGTGGTTGATGCGATTTCCAGTGCCGAACGGGCCTTTAACGGGGATGGTCGTGTTCTAATCCGTAAATCGGGGACCGAGCCGCTGATCCGTGTGATGGCCGAAGGCGATGACGCGATCAAGGTCGAACAGATCGTTGATGGCATTGTTGCCGAAATCATGGCTGTTGCGGGTTAAGGCAGCAGAACTATCTTAGGGTCCTGACCCTGGACCGAATATCAGAAGTGCTTGGAGGTCGATCATGAAAGGTCGCGTGTTGATTATTGCCGGTTCTGACTGTTCCGGCGGGGCCGGAATTCAGGCCGACATCAAATCCGTGACCGTTCTGGGCGGATATGCCGCAACCGCTATCACGGCGTTGACGGTGCAAAACACCACCGGTGTTTTCGATGTTCTGGGCATTGATCCGAAACTGATTGTGCATCAGGCTGAAGTCACAATTGATGATATCGGGGCAGACGCGATCAAGACCGGTATGCTCCATAGCGTCCCGGTGATCGAAGCGGTTGCAAAATTCATCCGGGCCAAAGCCGCCGATATTCCGATTGTCGTTGACCCGGTGATGATATCGCAAAGCGGATCGCGTCTCTTGAACGAAGATGCGGTTGATGCCCTGATCAAAAACATGGTGCCACTGGCGACCGTCCTGACCCCGAATATTCCCGAGGCGGAAGTGCTTTCGGGGATGAAAATCGCCGATGAGGGCGACATGATCGAAGCCGCCCGCAAGATCGGTGAACTGGGGGCAAAGGCGGTTCTGGTCAAGGGCGGCCATGCCGAGGGAGACCGCATTGTTGATATTCTTTGGCGCCATGATGGCGATATCGAAGGGTTCGAGGCGGATCGCATTCCGTCGGAAAACAATCATGGGACGGGATGCTCGCTTGCCAGTGCGATTGCCACCGGGCTTTCGCAGGGCATGGGGTTGAGTGATTCTGTCGCACGTGCGCGGGCGTTCGTGCGCGAAGCGATCCGCACAGCCCCTGATTTTGGCAAGGGCAATGGTCCGCTTAACCATGCCCACCCCGTTACCGGCGAGTAAGGAGACGGGGTTTCATGCACGGAGAAAATGCCATGCCGGGAACCTCCTTTTTCCATCAGGCGCGCAACAATGCGTGGTCCAATCATCGCTTGCTGACGGTCTGTTCGCGGTTGAGTGACGCGGAGCTGAATGCGGAGCGCACATCGTTCTTTCCGACAATCCTTTGGACGCTTAATCACATCCTGATTGTCGACTGGTTTTACATTGATGCCCTTGTGGCCGGTGGGCGCGGGCGGGACTGTTTTGCCGATGAAAACCCGTTTTCCGATATTGCGGCACTTTCCGATGCCCAGCGTCAGAGTGACCAGACGTTGCTGAAATTTTGCGAAAACCTGTCCGATGCCGATGTGGCACGGCTGGTGGCGTTGGATCGTGGTAACGGGAAGACCGCGCATGAAACGGCGGGGGCGGTTTTATCGCATCTTTTCGTGCATCAGACCCATCATCGCGGGCAGGTGCATGCCATGCTGAGCGGTACATCGCAAAAGCCGCCGCAGCTTGACGAATATCATCTTGATTGTGATGCCGAATTTCGCGGCACCGATTTTCACGACCTTGGCTGGGACGGCGTATGACATTCAGACTGACGGATCGAACCAAACGGCGTCTTTTCCTGGTCGCGGTGACGGCACTGGTTGTTGCCACGATTGCCGATGGATCACGCCGTTTCGTGGCCGACCTGATCTGGGCGGATGATGCTGCCCCGTGGGAAAAGGTGACGGCGGTTTATTATCCCGATATCCAGAAAGAAACCGATATCCGTATTTCGGATGCACGGTTTGATGACGTTGCCGAATGCCGGGCCCATATCGGCGAACTTTCATCGGAAAATGGCGACCCGGACCTTAAAAAGGGACGATATGAATGTGCCATCGGGTTTTACCGCGATGGCACGGGCGAGGGCAGCTATCGCCTGATCGTTCGGTAGGTCTAGATGTGAGCTTTCAACAGGTTGTCCATTCGGGCCAGACCGAGGAGACTGGAGTTACCACGCTTCAACCATCCTTGGAGGCAAGCCCGAATGAACATGCACAAGAATGCCCGTTTAACACCGATAGGTCG
>NZ_JAGHQQ010000003.1:0-717822 GCF_017744215.1 Thalassospira sp. A3_1
TTCGACGGCCCGGTGGCCATAGCGGCCGGGAACCACCTGATCCCATCCCGAACTCAGAAGTGAAACCTGCCTGCGCCGATGGTACTTTGTCTTAAGGCACGGGAGAGTAGGTCACCGCCGGGCCTTCCAAACACAGCAATTCATATTCCCTGTTCAACGACTTCATGAAACCCCTGACCTTAAATGGTCGGGGGTTTTGTCGTTTCACGCATCCGTGATGAAATGCCGGAAAACTCTCACACTGACTTGATGTTTCGTGTGCCGAAGTTGCAATGACGGTGGTCCGTTCGCCTGTTACCAAAAAGACATCGCCAGACAGGCGATCAGGTTTCACGCAAAAAGGATGACATCATGAAAAACGCATTGGTTCTGGGCGCGGCACTTTCGGCGGCGGTTTCGCTTGCGGCGGTTGGTCAGGCGCAGGCACAGGGTGCCAAGGAAAAATGTTTCGGTGTATCGCTTGCCGGACAAAATGATTGTGCGGCGGGGCCGGGCACCACATGTGCCGGGACATCGAAAGTCGATTATCAGGGCAATGCCTGGAAGCTGGTTCCGGCCGGGACATGCGAGGATATGAGCTTTACGACGGCGGATGGTCGTGAAGTGATGGGCAGCCTTGAGGCGCTTGAGCGCGATCTTCCGAAATCCTGACGTGATGGTGCCGACCGGTCTGGCCGGTCGGCATATTCTTTTTTCCGGGAGGTTTGCGATGATCAGTAACCCGCATGGCACCAGATTACCCGACCAGGCCGGTGTCGGTTTCAAGGGTGCGCATGCCGATGATGTGATCGGCAAGCCAAAACAGGTCGGCTGGTTTGAAATTCATCCGGAAAATTACATGGTGGCCGGTGGGCCGCGCCTTGCGGTGCTTGAGGCATTGCGCGCCGATTATCCGATATCGATGCATGGCGTTGGATTGTCACTTGGCGGCGGGGAGCGGCTTGACCCCCACCATCTGGCCGATCTCAAGCGTTTGGTGGATCGGTTTGAGCCCGCGATGCTGTCGGAACATATTGCATGGTCAAGCCATGACGGGCTTTACATGGCCGACCGGTTGCCAACACCGATGACACAAAAGTCGATTGATCAACTGGTTGAGGCGATTGACGAGGTACAGACGGCAACAGGGCGGGCAATCCTGATTGAGAACCCGACGTCCTATCTGGCGCTGCCGCAAAATTCGATCCCGGAAATTGATTTTATTACCGAAGCCGCGCGGCGTTCGGGCTGCGGGCTTCTGATTGATGTAAACAACATTTACATTTCGGCCTGCAATCTGGGCTTTGACGCCAGCGATTATGTTGATGCGATCCCCGGCGATCTGATCGGGGAAATCCATCTGGCCGGGCATGAGGCGGATGCCAATAGCAATGAGAAGGTTTTGATCGATACCCATTCGCGCCCGGTGGCCGATCCGGTCTGGGATCTGTTTGATCGCCTGATTGCGCGCATCGGGGCGCGGCCGACCCTGATTGAATGGGATAATGATGTGCCCGATTGGGCGACACTTCGGGCCGAGGCGGCGCTTGCGGACTTGCACCTTGAGGGGCGTCCTCAGCAGTTTTCGGGTGCCGATCCCGTGCGGGCGGCGTCATGAGTGAAGCAGGGGCCTTTCAGGCGGAATTTTCCCGCGCCCTGATGGCAGCAGACCCGTCGGCGCGGCCCGATGGCCTTGACCCGGCGATGGCGGGACGGTTTGCGATTTATCGCAATAATGTGCATCGCGGGCTTGGCGATGCGTTGATCGCGGCCTATCCGGTGGTGGCGAAGCTGGTGGGCGAGGATTTCTTTCGGGCGATGGCGCAGGGCTTTTTCCGGGCCGAGCAGGCACGCACCGGATCGCTTGCGCTTTATGGTGCCGGTTTTGCCGAATTTATCGATGGTTTCGATGCGGCGGCGTCGGTGCCGTATCTTTCCGACATTGCCCGGCTGGAACGGGCGCGGCTTGAGGTGCTGCATGAAGCCGATGAGGTGGTGCTGGATGCCAATTCACTTGCGGCTTTTGGCGATGATCTGGCGGCCTGCCGGTTTGTAGCGCATAGCGCCTGCCGGTTGGTGAACTCGTCCTTTCCGATCCATGCGATCTGGTTGCGGCAGCAGGCGGATCAGGACGGCAAAGAAGCAGCACCCGTCGTGCAGCAGGCGGAAAATATCCTGATTACCCGGCCCGGTATGACGGTGCGCCAGATCGTACTGGATGATGGGGGCGCGGTATTTGCCCGATGCCTTCTGGACGGCATGACGGTTGCCGAGGGTTATGACGCGGCAATCGAGTGTGATCCGCAATTTGATGTGACATCCGCGTTCGCCCAACTGATAGCGGTCGGTGCGTTTGCCGGTTTGAGGGAGTGAAAAATGCAAATAGCGATCAAAAAAATGACCGACCTGCATGCCAGCCTGTTTGGTGGTCTGGAGGCGCGGACCGATGGCTGGTTCATCGGGCTTTCGGCACGGTTGTGGTTTGCCGCGATTTTGCTGCCCTATTATTTCAATAGCGCGATGACCAAGCTGGCGGGGGATAGTTTCCCCAGTGCAGGGGCGTTTGCGCAGATCGTGCCGTCGATTGCCGATCAATATCTGTATGACACGGCGGCCATTCCGTTTTTCCCGTGGCATATCATCGTGATTGCCGGGACCTTGGCGGAATTTGTTTTGCCGGTTCTGATCGTTCTGGGCCTGTTTGCGCGCCTCGGTGCGTTTGGCATGATCGGGTTTGTGGTGGTGCAGAGTGTGGTGGATATCACGGCCCATGGTGCGGCGGCAGGCACACTTTTTGATGGGCTGCCTGATCAGTTGATTGATCAGCGGATGTTGTGGGTTTTTGTGTTGCTGATGCTGGTGATCAAGGGGGCGGGGGCGGTGTCGCTTGATCACCTTCTGTTGCGGAAAACCGGATAAGGCTTGGCTTATTGCAGTGTCCGGTGATGGGCAAGATGGCCGAGCTTGTCCGGGTTTCGCGTGACATAAAGTGCAGTAATGCGACCCCGTTCGATCTGCAGGGCGGTTGTTTGCAGGATGTTGCCGGCCTCGATTGTGATGAAGCCGGGCAGGCCATCGATCATGGCAAAACGCACCAGCCGTGACGGGGATTGTGCAAAGCCTTCTGCCATTTCCATATGACGTTGCATCACAGCGGAAATGCCGGTTAGCGGTACGGGTGTTGCGGGAACGCGGCCGCCACCATCAGCATAGGCGGCAACATCATCGGCTAGAAGATCGCGCAATGCCTGCAGATCCCCGGTGCGCGAGGCGGTGAAAAAGGCCGATGCGATTTTCATGCCCTGATCTTTTGGAACGGAAAAGCGCGGACGGGCGGTATGGATATTCTGCCGGGCGCGACTGGCAAGTTTGCGGCAGGTGGCGGTTTCCCGGTCAATGACCGGGGCGATTTCGTCAAAGCCCATGCCAAAGACATCATGCAGCAGAAAAGCCGCCCGTTCCAATGGTGAAAGCCGTTCAAGTGCGATCATCAAGGGCAGGGTGATGTTATCGTCAATCCGGGTTTCATCAGGTTCGAACACCGGTTCGGGCAGCCACGGTCCGATATAGGTTTCGCGTTGCCGTCGGGCGGATTTCAGAAGATTGAGGCAAAGACGGGTGACGATGGTGCGCAGGAAGGCGGCGGGTTCGCGGATGTCGGTGGGGTTGACGCCAAGCCAGCGCAGATAGGCTTCCTGTACGATATCCTCGGCATCGGCGACCGATCCCAGCATGCGATAGGCCAGCCGGGTGAGGCCGGGACGCAAATCGGTGAAAACGGGATCGGTCGGGCGTTCTGTCATGGATACCAGCCAGCGTGTCAGGCGGCGTTTTTTGCGCAATGGACCTGATCGACGTGATACAGGCCGGGCGAAACCGATTGGGCGATTGCGGCAAACTGTTTCAGGCTTGCCTGCGTTTCGGGTTTTTGCATGAAGGCCTCGAAATCGTTTTTTGAGGCCCACTGAGCGTAATTTACCACTTTTTTCCCATCCAGACTGCTGTGGATGGAGACCGACACAAAGCCGGGTTCATGCCGGATCGTGTTTTCGGTGATTTCCGATAGCAGGCGGGCAAGGTCGCGCTGCTTTTCCGGGGCGACATCATAGATATTGACAAGGGTAAGGTATGAGGCGGTTGGGTCAATACCTGCGATTGCGTTTTTGGTCATTCGTTCCTCCTGATAACCGGGTTCAGAAAGAATGACAAAACACGATGCCCGAACGTGACATCCGCCGCAGATTTTGTGGCCGGGTTGCCCCGGTTACTTTGCGATCATGAGTGCGCGATGGTCGCTTTCGGCGCGGAGTGTCGCCAGATATTCTTGGCTGACGTCATGGACTGACATGATGTGGGCGTATAGCAGTTCTTCGGCGGCCTTGTGATCGCCGCGCAGGATGGCATCGACGATGCCCTGATGTTCCTCGTGCGAGGAAGCAAGGCGGGGCAGGCTGTTGAACTGTACCCGGCGAAACGGGGCGACGCGCCGACGCACGGCCTGGGTGACTTCGACCAGCACATCATTATGGGTGCCGACATAGATCGCATTGTGAAATTCGCGGTTCTGGCTTTCATAGGCCGGGCTGTCGCCCGCGCGCATGGCATGGGCCAGTTCGTGATGGAGTTGTTCGAGTGCGTGACGCTCACCACTTGTCATGCGTTTGGCCGCAAGTCGCCCGCAGGTGCCTTCGAGTTCGGCCATGCTTTCAAACATCGCCGTCAGTTGTTCCGGCGTTGCCAACGAGACATAAACCCCGCGATTGGGGATTTTTT
Organism: Thalassospira sp. A3_1; assembly: GCF_017744215.1. Lineage (NCBI taxonomy): Bacteria > Pseudomonadati > Pseudomonadota > Alphaproteobacteria > Rhodospirillales > Thalassospiraceae > Thalassospira > Thalassospira sp. A3_1. The sequence continues at coordinate 4,753 of NZ_JAGHQQ010000003.1, forward strand.
CGGCAAGTTCGGTCGCGGTCAGTAATTGCAGGGCTTCGCGGACCGGGGTGCGTGACACGCCAAAGCGTTTTGCAAGCTGGGTTTCTTCGAGCCGGGCACCGGGAACAAGCACGCCGGTAACAATATCGTCTTCGAGGGACTGGCAGAGTTTTTGCGCAATGCCGACCGGTTCGGGCGAAGGTTGCTGGGCCTGCTGCAAATGGATCATGTGCCGTTTCGACCCTTTGATCTTGTTGTCGGTTAATGTTCCGGGGCTCTTTCGGGGCACCCTATGCAACCGATGTATACATGATATTTCCCGTAAAATCCAAGCGCAACTGTCGCGTGCGGGATTCCGTCCCCGGCGATCATATGCAATATGTTCAATTAATATGCATATATGCAGTGCAACAATTATATATGATTAAAAAATAAACAATAAAAGTGACTTCGTTGGGGGTAAAATCAGTTAAGTTATTGAAATACAATAAATGGCACGTCGGTTGCAAGGTGTATACACAATGCGGGCCAAGATCCGTTCGATGATATTATCCGCGTATTGCGCTTTCTCTATCAGGGAGACACCGATGACCAACCTTAAAAGACGCGACTTTCTGACGAAGTCGGCATTTGGCACGGCAGCCGCCGGGGCGGCTGTTTTTGCCACGCCGCATATCGCGCGTGCCCAGGAGAGCTTTAACTGGAAAATGACCAATGCCTATGGTCCGGGTTCACCGTTCTACGTGACCGGCCCGGGCAGCCCCGAGGATTTCTGCAAACGTGTTACGGAAATGTCGAGCGGGCGTCTGAACATCCAGCATTTTGCCGCTGGTGAACTGATCCCGGCGCTTGAGGGCTTTGATGCCGTTCAGGCCGGTACGGTCGAAATGAATGCCGCCAATGCCTATTTCTGGGCGGGCAAGATTTTTGCCGCACAGTATTTCACCACCGTTCCGTTTGGCCTGAACTTCCAGGGTGTGAATGCGTGGCTGTATCATGGCGGCGGGCTTGAACTTTGGCATGAGCTGTATCAGCCCTATGGCCTGATTGCGTTCCCGATGGGCAATACCGGCGTTCAGATGACCGGCTGGTTCCGCGAACCGATTGAAAGCCTTGATGATTTCAATGGCCTGAAAATGCGTATTCCGGGCCTTGCCGGCAAGGTCTATCAGCAGATCGGGGTCGAGGTGAAACTGCTTCCGGGGGGCGAGATTTTCCCGGCCCTTGAACGTGGCGTGATTGATGCCGCCGAGTTTGTCGGCCCGTATCAGGACCGTCGTCTTGGTCTTCAGAAGGCAGCCAAATATTACTACACCACCGGCTGGCATGAGCCGTCCAACGTGACCGAGCTTCTGATCAATCAGAAAGCATGGGAAAGCCTTCCGGCGGACCTTCAGGCGATTGTCAAAAACGCCGCACAAGCGTGCAATCTTGACAGTCATTCCTGGTGTGAAGCCAACAACGCCGCGGCCCTTCGTGATCTGGTCGAGAATGAGGGCGTTATTGCCCAGACCCTTCCAGATGATGTCGTCAACAAGCTTAAAGGCATCACCAACGACACGCTGGAAGCCGAAGCGGCCAAGGACCCGCTGACCAAAAAGGTCCATGACGCATTCATGGCGTTCCGCGATACGCACCGTGAATGGGCGGCTGTTAGTGAAAAGCCCTATCACGGTATCATTTCATCCAAAGACGGGATGAGCTGATATGAATTCGACCCGTACTGAATCGCTTCCTGAACCGCTTCCCGACCGTGTGTTGGGACATATCGTCGATTTTGCCGGATGGGCGGCCGCGTTAAGCGGTCTTGCGCTTGTTCTGGTGGTCGGCGGCAATGTGTTGCTGCGCTATGTGTTCAATACCGGCAGTGTCGCCATGCAGGAACTTGAATGGCATCTGGTATCGCCGATTGCCCTTTTGGGGATGGCATATGGCATGCGGCATGGTGGCCATGTACGGGTCGATTTTCTTTATGACCGGCTAAGTGACCGGGCACGCGCGATGATTGATCTGTTTTCGGCGGTGCTGATGGTCATTCTTGGTGCGGCGATCATCTGGTTTGCCATTCCCTATGTGAACCAGTCGATCATGATGGGCGAGGGATCGCCCGATCCGGGGGGATTGCCTTATCGTTTCCTGCTTAAGGCATTTATCCCGGTCGGGTTCGGGTTGCTTTTCGTGCAGGCGATTGCGCAGGCCCTGATCAATTTCCGGCAGGTGACCGGTGCGGCCCAAACCGCCGATGATGCCGGTTACGCCACCCATAAAACCGCCACCGAAGTGCCTGGGGAATAATCGAACATGACTGGTAATGAATGGCTGGCCATTGGCATGGTCGGCGGCTTTTTCGGCTTCCTCGTGCTTGGGGTGCCGGTGGCGATATCGCTTGCGATTTCGGGTTTTGCCTTTGGCATTCTGGGATTTGGCACCGGGCTTTTTAACCTGCTGCCCGCGCGCATTTACGGGGTTGTGACCAACTATACGCTTCTGGCCCTGCCGCTTTTCATCTTTATGGGAGTGATGCTTGAAAAGTCGAAACTGGCCGAAGAACTGATTGATGTGATCGGCCATGCCATGGGCCGCCTTCGCGGCGGCATGGGGCTTGCGATTGTGATTGTCGGGGTTCTGATGGGGGCGTCTTCGGGCGTGGTCGGGGCGACGGTGGTGACGGTCGGTTTGCTGTCGCTACAGCCGCTGATCAATCGCGGTTATAACAAGGGGGTGGCGTGCGGTGTGATTTGCGCATCGGGCACGCTGGGGCAGATCATCCCGCCAAGCCTTGTTCTGATCCTGCTTGCCGATATTCTGGGGGAGTCTGTTGGGACGCTGTTTGCCGCCGCGATGGTGCCGGGGTTGATCCTTGCCGGGATGCTCGCCCTTTATCTTGTCCTTCTGGGGATTTTCAAGCCCGACATGGTGCCCGCGATCCCGCAGGATGAGCGCGATGCGCTCGCCACCCGTGACCTTATGCTGAAGATCGCCAAGGTCGTGCTGCCGCCGCTGGCACTTGTTTTTGCGGTTCTGGGTTCCATCGTTGGCGGGATTGCTGCCCCGACCGAGGCCGCATCGATGGGCGCGCTTGGCGCATTGCTTCTGGCGCTGTTTACCGGGCGGCTTAATTTCGGGGTGATGCGCGATGTGTTGCGCGATACCCTGATCACCAGTGCGATGGTGTTTTTCATCCTGATCTGTGCGCAGCCATTTGGCCTTGCCTTCCGCGGGCTGGGTGGCGAGGGGCTGGTGCATGCCATGTTTGAATGGGTGCCCGGTGGCGACATGGGCAACCTTCTGTTCATGATGGCGGTGATCTTTGTTCTTGGGTTCTTTCTTGAATGGATCGAGATTTCCTATATCGCGCTGCCGATGTTTTTGCCGGTGTTCATGAATAGCGGCATCGACATGGCATGGCTTGCGATCCTTGTGGCGATGAACCTGCAGACCAGCTTCCTGACGCCGCCCTTTGGCTGGGCCTTGTTCTTCCTGAAAGGGGTGGCGCCAAAATCGGTGTCGACCATGGATATCTATCGCGGGGTCATTCCGTTTATCGGTATTCAGGCGCTGGCCCTTGTGCTGCTGTTCATCTTCCCGGAACTGACAAGCTGGCTACCGGATCTTATTGGCTGGTAGCAACAGATTAGGTCCTGATCCGAAATATCAGGCGATTTGTCCACGATGTGAAAATCGCCTGATACCCGGATCATTTTCACGATAGATTTCAAAGAACAACAGGGCATGCCGGACACACGGCATGCCAAAGATTTTTGCGCCATCAGGAGGCCCCGAAATGCTCAGAACCAGAACAAGCCTTGGCGGGATGGTTACCGCCCCGCATCATCTGGCAGCCCAGGCCGGGCGCGATGTGCTGCGCGAGGGCGGCAACGCGGTCGAGGCAATGATTGCAGCAGCCGCCACCATTGCGGTTGTCTATCCGCATATGAATGCTGTTGGCGGGGATGGGTTCTGGCTGATTGCGGAACCGGGCAAGGACCCAGTGGCGATCCGGGCGTGCGGCGGGGCGGCAGGGCTGGCTAGCCCGGCATTTTACCGTGACCTTGGCCATGACAAAATCCCGGCGCGCGGGCCGCTGGCGGCATTGACTGTGGGCGGGGCAATTGGCGGCTGGATGGAGGCCGCAAAAATCGCACGGAAACTGGGTGGGACATTGCCCATCGCGCGCCTTGTGGCCGATGCGGTGCATCATTCGCGGGCCGGTGTGCCGATCACGAAATCGCAGCATGAACTGACGCGTGACAAGCTGCCGGAACTTCGCGATGCGCCGGGTTATGTTGCGGCTTATGCCGCGAATGGCGTGCCCAAAATTGGTGATGTGTTGAAACAAGCGGCCCTTGGCGCAACGCTGGAACGGCTTGGCGCCGTCGGGCTTGATGATTTTTACCGGGGCGATATCGCGCGCGCCAATGCCAAGGGGCTTGAGGCGTCGGGAAGCCCGCTTCGGCTATCCGATTTTGAATGCTATCACGCCAAAACCACCACACCGCTTTCGGTGAAGCTATCAAGCGGCACCGTTTTCAATATGGTGCCCCCGACGCAGGGGGCTGCGTCACTTATGATCCTTGGCCTGTTTGACCGGTTGGGCGTGACGGTGGGCGAGGGATTTGATCATATCCATGGCGTGATCGAGGCGACCAAACGCGCCTTTATCAAACGTGATGCCCATATCGGTGATCCGGGGCGGATGAATATTGATCCGATGTCGCTTCTGAGTGATGCGATGCTGGATGCCGAGGCGGCAAAAATCGATATGAAAACCGCATTGCCGTGGCCGCATATCGCCAAGCCTGGCGATACGATCTGGATGGGGACGACGGATAAAAACGGTACGGTCGTCAGTTACATCCAAAGTATTTTCTGGGAATTCGGATCGGGCGTTGTCGTGCCCGAAACCGGGGTCCTGTGGCAGAACCGCGGGGCGAGCTTTACACTGCATGACGGTCCGAATCAGCTCGGCCCCGGCCGGTTGCCGTTCCACACACTCAACCCGGCGATGGCACGGCTGAACAACGGCGATGTCCTTACATATGGCACCATGGGGGGCGAGGGACAGCCGCAAACCCAAGCGGCGGTGTTTACCCGCAATGTCCTGTTCGGACAGGATTTACAGGCGGCGATTACGGCCCCGCGCTGGCTGCTGGGCCGGACATGGGGTGCGGAAACCACGACCCTCAAACTCGAAAAACGGTTTGATCCGGCCCTGATCACGCAGCTTGAAAAAGCCGGTCATGCGGTTGAAGTCGTCGGCGATTTCGAAGACATGATGGGCCATGCGGGCGGCATTCTACTGCGCGCCAATGGCGTGATGGAAGGGGCGACTGATCCGCGTGCGGATGGGGTGGTTGCGGGGCTTTGATCATATCACTCAGGCCCTAACAAACCGGTAGGCATTGCCGTGGCGTTCGGCGTGGCCGACGCCGGGATAGGTCCAGTGATAGCCCAGCATTTTGATTTTTTCCGAGGCGGCGCGGTCAAGCAGCATCTGCCGGTTGGCAAGGGCCTGTTCCGGGTCGGTGTCAAAGCCGAAATGCCAAGCGGGATGGGCAAAAAAGATGATGTCGTTTGTGCAGGCATCCCCGGTGATCAGAAGGTTGTCATCACCGGCCAGTTCGAGCGAGATGTGGCCCGGTGTGTGGCCTTTGGTGTCGATGACCTGCATACCCGGTACGATTTCGTCACCGGGGCGAACAAGGTTCAGGCGATCCCGTATTGGGAGAAGATCGCGTTTTGCGCCCGTGGCAAAGCCATGCAGTGCCTTTGGCATGCGGGTTTCGAAATTGCGGTCGGTCCAGAACATCCATTCTGCTTCGGATATGAAGTAATCTGCGTTGGGATAGCGAACATTGCCGTCTGCGGTTACCGTTGCGCCGGAATGGTCGGGATGGGCGTGGGTGAAAACGACTTTGGTGATATCGTTTGGCGAGATACCGATGGTCGCAAGGTTGTGTTCCAGAATCCCGGCACTTGGCTGAAAATTGCCGCCCGATCCGGTGTCGATCAGGATCAGGTCATCGCCATACCGGATCAGGGGAATATTTGTCTGTACCGGTGCGCTTTGGGCATCCCCGCCCATCATCTGCAGGATGGCCAGTCGTTCGGTGTTGCTGGCATCGGGAAGCAGTATTTCGGCCGGCAGGGTGAGAAAGCCGTCGCTTAGTACCGTGATGTCAAAGGCACCATGACGAAACCGGTAAAAGTCGGTGGCGGCAAATGCCCTGTGCGACAGTACGGATATTCCGGCGACTGCCGAGGTCGCAGCAGTGCCGATCATGAATTTTCGCCGTGTGACCGGCATCGGGGGAAATGCCGCCCGGATCATGCCGGTTCACCTGTTTTGGCAAGGTTGGTATAACGCGGTGCGGGTTGGGCGAGGGACAGGAACGGGGCAATCGCATGGCGGGCTGTTTCCATGGCATCCCACATCGCCGGATCGGCCAGGGACGGGATGGTGACCAATTCACCCTGATCAAAGCCGGCAAGGGCGGCATCGACCATGTCACCGGCATCCATCATCATTTCCGTCGGGATCACGTTTATATCGAGCCCGGCGCGTTCAAAAAGTTCGGTGCGGGTAAAGCCCGGAAGAACCGCCTGCATCTGCACCCCGCGCGGGCCGATTTCGGCGGCAAGGGACTGGGTCAGTGACAGGACGAAGGCCTTGCTGGCGCAGTAGGATGCATTGAAACGTTCTGGCATCAGCGGCACGACTGATGCGATATTGATGATCGCGCCGCGACCGCGATCTGCAAAATTGTGGGCGGCGGCAAGTGTCAGCCGGTGAAGGATATCGACATTCAGAAACACCAGTTGGCGCAGGCTGTCCGGGTCGGAAGCCAGAACGTTTGCATTCGGGCCAATGCCGGCCGAATTGACAACCAGTGTCAGGTCGTCGCCGGTGGCGAGCCGGGCTGCGACATTTTCAAGATCGTCATGATTGGTCAAATCCGCCGGAAAGGCAGTGACCGCGACACCGTATTGCGTGGAAAGATCGGTGGCAAGCTGGTCAAGACGTCCGGCATTGCGTGCAACAAGCACAAGGTTATAGCCGCGTTTGGCAAGCCGGTCGGCATAGACGGCACCAATGCCCGACGAGGCACCGGTAACAAGTGCGGTTCCCTTTGACATGGCGGGCTCCTGCTTTCTGAGGTTTGAAACACGTAATGGGATGGGCGAAAAAGCGATGAAGGCAAACCGGGCCGGTCTGCCTTCGTGATGATCAGGCGGCCTTGGCCGCGGATCCGATGTAATCATCTGTCGACATCATGGTGGCATAGGCAAAGTCCAAGGCAGACATGAAGGCCGCATGGGCATATTTCGCAGGCACCGTCACACCATCAAATTCAAGATCGCGCGACGCGCAGGCATCATGGATCACCGTTACAGGATAGCCGAAATCAGCAGATGCACGGGTGATGGCATCAACGCACATGTGGCTCATATTGCCGCAAATCACGACTTCGGTGATGCCGTTACGGTCCAGGTGTTCCTTTAGGTCGGTATCGCGATAGGAATTGATCTGGTGTTTGAGCACCACATGTTCGTTTTCAAGGCTCATCACGCTGGGATGAAGGGCGGCACCCTTGGAGCCCGGCTTGAAAAACGGTGCGTCGGTGTTTTGGAATTCATGGCGGATATGGACCACCAGATCACCGGCCTTGCGGGCGCTTTCGATCAGACGGGCGGCATTCTTGGCGGCGGCTTCAACACCGGAAAGAGTCCATTTCCCACCGGGGAAATAGTCGTTCTGGATATCGACGACGATCAGGGCTTTCTTGGTCATGGTTCTGTTCCTTTGTTTCGAAACGGGGCCGCTTTCCGGGTTGCGGGCAGGGGGAGAGATGCATGGGTTGTGAGGGCGAGGTGCCTCATCCGAACCCGGAAAGCGGTTCTGTTCTGCCTGGTTTTTCAGGCAATCGGTGATGACGGAATGTCAGGCCCGAATAAAATCGAGAACATCCTGATTGAAGCGTTCGGTATGGGTTTGCGAAAGGCCGTGATCGGCGCCTTCGTAAATCTTCAGAACCGATCCCTTGACGATTTTCGAGCTTTCGAGCGCGGATGCGACGATCGGAACGATCTGGTCATCATCGCCATGCACGATCAGGGTGGGTTTATCGATCTTGCGAAGGTCTTCGGTGTAATCGACTTCGGAAAATTCGCGGATGCAGTCAAGCTGGCCCTTGATGCCGCCCATCATGCCCTGCGCCCAGAAGCTTTCGCGGATACCTTCGGAGATTTTCGCGCCTTCGCGGTTATAGCCATAGAACGGAATGGTCACATCGCGGAAGAATTGCGACCGGTCTTCAAGCGTGCCCTTGCGGATGCCATCAAACACATCCATTGGCAGACCGTTGGGGTTTTTGTCGGTTTTCAGCATCAGGGGCGGAACCGCGCCGACCAGAACGACCTTTGCAACGCGTTTTGTACCATGACGGCCCAGATAATGGGCGACTTCGCCGCCGCCGGTCGAATGGCCGATCATGATCAGGTCATTCAGGTCCAGATACTCGATCAGTTCGGCCAGATCATCGGCATACTGGTCCATATTGTTGCCATCCCAGGTCTGGGTGGAACGGCCGTGGCTGCGGCGGTCATGGGCGATTACGCGATATCCCTGCATGCCGAAAAATACCATCTGGGCGTCCCAGGTATCAGCCGATAACGGCCAGCCATGCGAAAACAGGATCGGCTGCCCTTTGCCCCAGTCCTTGTAGAAAATTTCGGTGCCATCCTTGGTTTTGATAAACGACATGCTCTGCGCTCCTGATTTTGTCGGGTTTGGATTGGTTGCGGCAAAGGACATTTTGGGAAGTGCGGTGGCCGCGACTGCCACCCCGCCCGCCAAAAGAAGGTTTCGCCGTGATGTTTCCATCGAAAATGCGTTTGACTGTTCGTTCATGATATCTGCTCCTGCTGATCTATCGTTTCTGATGCCGTGCCGATGCCGTTCTTATGGCGGGCATTTGTCTTTCGATGAAATCAGCGTGATGGAGTTCGGTCGCGAAAACGAGTTAAGCGTCGTAAATTGATGCAAATCGGAATTTCGGCTGTTTTGCATCGATAGTTAGTCGGGCAGGGGCGGTAATCGTGGACCGAGCTTTTCTTTGACAATCCGGATCATCGCGCAGGCGGCAAGCGAGGGGGAATCATCGGAATTACCGATGATCAAAAGTCCGCGTCCGGCGTCGTTTGCTGTGATCTGAAGATCGTCCGCGTCAATGAGGGCGACGGGCTTTTTTTCGGCAAGGAAAGCTTGCAAAACGGGTAACAGGCCGTGGCTTTCATCGTTCCAGATGTGACTTGAAAACCCGACGCAAAAGGCCGCGGCAAAATCGCAAACCGCGATCTGATCCAGACGCAGCGTATCGGCAATATCCTCGCGGGCAGCGCGGTCGGACTGAAATCGCAGCATTGCGGTTCTGGCGGCGGAGGAATGGGCATCCGCGTGGTTGGGTGAGGTGATGGTTATTGCCGGAAACCCGCCACCGGGAGATGCCAGAACGACTTCGGCCGGCATGTCGCGGAACAGATAATAGGCCGGGGCAATCCGGGTGATATTGAGACGATGATTGCGGATCGCGTCATCTTCATCCCCGGCGATTATCATTAAAAAGCGGACGGGAAAATTCTGGTCCATGGGATGGTCTCCTCTTCCGGGATATGATCTGCGGATCGGAGACATTCAGCGAGTTGCAAGTTGTAAATCGTTGTTAATCGAACGATGGTAAACGCCCGGTTTCAGGCCATTATGCGGTCTGGCAAAGTGCGAATGCGGCCATGTCCCTGCGGATGCGGTTCTCCCAGCCGATTGCGCCATCCTGACGGGCGAGTTCGAGAGCAAATGTCAGGCTGGTGCGTCCCTGTTCCAGACTGTTCTGGGTGTTGTGGCGGATCAGGATCGCACCGCGTACCCGGTGAAGTTCGGCCAGACACCATTTTTCGCCAGATTGTGTGCAACCGGCAATGGCGGCATCAATGGTTTTGATCGCAGCGTCATAATCGCCAAGAGCTTCCTGTGCCTGTGCCATGACGGATTGAAAATAGGATTGAAACAGCACGAAGCCACCATGTTGCAGGGTCGCAAGACATGATTGCATCAGGTGCAGGCAATCGCGGGGCCTGCCATTAATCAGATGCAGTTCCGCATCGAAACAGTCCGCATAACAGTGCCAAACATCAAGCGATAACGCCTTGGTATGGTCGCGCAATTGCGCGATATAGGTGGCAGCCAGATCATGTTTGTCTGACAGAATGGCAATCGGGCAGCCTGCTTCGGCCAGAAGGGTACAGAGCGAAATATCGTGCGAAATGTCTGTCAGATATTCAAGGGTTTCGGAAATCTTGCCAAGCGCACCCTCCGTGTCCCCCAGAACCCATGAAAGACGCGCCAGAATGACAATGGCCGTCACCCGCTGATCAAACTGGAAACGGATCGAATGCTGACCTGCCGAGAGGGCTTTGTAATCGGCAAGCATTTTGGTCAGGATATTTTGTGCATCCTTGTGCTGCCCCAGCCAGTGCAGGGTTGCACCATGCAATCGCTCTCCGATGACCCTGTCTGCGATATCGGGCGACGTTTGCGCCAGTTTCTGAAATTTTTTGGCCAGTTCAAGGCCAAGCCTTGGCTCTGCACGGTTGATGGCATCGACCCATAATGCCCAGATCGCCCGAAGCTGATAGTCAAGGTCGCCGAGATCTTCGGCAATGGCAAGGGCGGTGGTCCATGCGGCGATGCCATGTTCCGGCGCATTGATGGCACGTAATTGCGGCCAGCCAAGTGCGGCATAAAGCTGCATGCGGCTGCGTTCGTCGCGTCCCGGTTTGGCATCAAGATATGCCAGCGCCTGTGTCACGTGGTTCAGACATTCGTCGAGAAGCGACAGACGGAAAAACAGTGGCAGGGCCACCACCGTCAATCGTGCGCCAAGTACCGGATCGCCATCATCGCCAAAGGCCCATTGCAGGGCGACCCTTAAATTCGCGACCTGTTGGAAATCCTGATATTCCTGCCTGGCGCGCGCGGTGGCCGAGAGTTCGTAGCTCTTGCCATCGTAAAGATCGCATATATGACAGACGAACTTCTGCATGACCTGAGTCTTTTCGTCTTCGTCGTCGAGCTTTTGCAGGGCATAAAGACGCGTGGTATCAAGCAGGCGATAACGGGTTTCGGAGGGGGCCGCATCGGCAACGATCAGTGATTTGGCCACAAGCGATGGAAGAATATCGTGGGCATCGCCGTTGCTTAAGATCGCGTTGGCACTATCAATGGTGAAGGGCCCGCGAAAAACGGACACTTCCCGAAGTGCGCGTTGTTCGGCGGCGGACAGGATCATATAGCTCCAATCCAGGGTCGCGGTCAGGGTCTGATGACGTGGCAGGGCGGTGCGTCTGCCGCGTGTCAGAATGCGAAAACTGTCGGCCAGTGATTTTTCAAGGGGTTCTAGCCCGATGGTTTCTAGCCGTCCGGCGGCCAGTTCAATCGCCAGCGGAATTCCATCCAGCCGGACACAGATTTCAACAATATGTGCGAGATCGGCATCATCGGGGGCAAAGCCGCCAAGGAACCCGTCAGCGCGTTCAATGAATAACTGCACCGCCGGGGACTGCCGGGCGGTCGCAGTATCTTTGACATCGGGCAGGTCAAGGGCGGGAAGCCGGTGGACCCGTTCCCCATAAGCCCGCAGCGGTTCGCGGCTGGTCGCGAGAATGCGAAGACCCGGTGCCCGGTCGAGAAGTTCTTCGGCAAAGCTTGCGGCACTTTCGATCAGATGTTCGCAGCAATCGAGAACCAGAACGGCCTTGCCCGAATGCAGGTTGGCGGCGATTTCCCCGATGATATCATTGCTGCGTGGCAGGATGCCGATTGCCGATGCGACGACGGTTGGGACCAGATTGCCAAGTTCGACTTCCGACAAATCAATCCAGATCGTGTGTTCGGGGGCGGCTCCATTTGCGACGACCGCGCGGGCGACAATCGATTTGCCAATCCCGCCCGGGCCGACAATGGTCAGCAGTCGGGAGATGGATAATTGTTCTGTCAGGCTTTCAATCAGCTGGTCGCGACCAAAAACCCGCGATAAGGGCCTTGGCATGACAACAGGAGAACGGGCCGGGATGATATCGGATGTCGGCGTGCTGATCTTATCGGCGGGCGAACTGTTTCCATTGTCGGTATCGGGTGATTTTGTGACGCGTTGCACTGCTGCGATGAAGGTGTATCCGCGTCCGGGAATGTTGGCGATGAAGGCTGGTGCCTGTTTGGTGTCTTCGAGTGCCTTGCGAAGTGCGGATATATGCACCCGCAGATTGGCTTCTTCGACAAAGGTGTCGGGCCAGACATGCTTGACGATATCGGCATTGGTGTGCAATTCACCGGCATGGCCTGCCAGATAAAGCAGGATATCCATGGCTCGGCTGCCTATGGGCACAGCTTTTCCGTCACGCAAAAGAGCGCGCCGGGTAGGCAAGATCGTGAAGGGGCCGAATGAAAGCTCTTCTTCCACGCAACGATCACCCTGCGGACATTCCGCGAGGTGTGCCTCCAGATGGGTTTCTCAAATGGAATGACTATAAGGTATCACAAAAGTTGTTTTACACCAGCGCGTTATTGCGCTGCGTCATACTACTTTCGATGATATTTTAATGACCATGAGCCGGAAATGGGAATTGTCGTCGTTATGAGAACTCCCACTCGATCACATGCCGGTAAGTCTCGCCCGGATTGAGCCACGGGCTTGGGAAATCCGGGCGGTTGGGGCTGTCGGGGAAGGTTTGGGGTTCAAGGGCGATGCCGCCTGATTTGTGAAGGGGGCGGCCATCGGGTGTTTTCATCGCGTCGGTGAAATGCTGCGATAGGTAGAATTGCAATCCGGCCTCGGTCGAGAACAGTTTCATCGTCCGGCCGCTATCGGGATCGGACAGGGTTGCGATCTGTTTAAGTGGTCCGCGCGCGCCATTGAGGCAGAAATTGTGATCAAAGCCCTGATCGGCATTCAGAAGGTTCTGTGCGATCACGGCGGGGTTTCGGAAATCATAGCTGGTTCCGGCAACGTCGCGGCGCCCGGCAAGCGGGATCAGGCGATCATCAATCGGAAGATAGGCATCGGCATTGATTTGCAGGATATGCAGGGCCGCGCATTTATCAAACCGCCCTGTCAGGTTCCAATAGGCGTGGCTGGTCATATTGACCGGGCAGGTCTGATCGCAGGTTGCCGTGATTTCAAGGCGCAGCCGATTTTCAGCGACAATCGAATAGGTCGCGGTGGCCGCGAAATTCCCCGGATAGCCCTGATCGCCATCAGGGCTTTCGAGGTGGAAGGCGATTTTGTGATCAGAGTTTTGCGTAACCGACCAGTCGTGTCGATCAAAGCCGGTGATGCCGCCATGCAGGTGTGTGGGGCCTTCATTGGCGGCCAGTGTCACCCGGTCACCATTCGGGGCGATATAGGCCGAATTGGCGATGCGGTTGGCATAGCGCCCGCAGACCGCACCGATATAGCTGTCATGGGTGGCGTAGGAATCATCATCAGGCAGGCCGACAGTGATATTGGTTTCCGTGCCATCGTCATTACGCAGCCAAAGCTCCCGGATACGCGCCCCATAGGGGGATAGCAGGATTCGCATTTTTGCGGTCCTGATTTGCAGGGTTCCTGCCGGTGCCGGGTTCATCGGGATTGCTGTCGGGTTTTTCGACATGTCGCCTCATTTTATCTGCAAATAGCTGTTTTATTTAGACTTTGCGGTTTTTTCATCCGCTGTCAACCACGCTTTCTACGCGAAAGTGGGGAGGCGCATTTAGGCCGTTGAGTTCCTTCAAATCATATTGTATTACTATATGGCTTTTAGCAATAAAACAGCCTTTAGGGAGGAAATAATGAAAAGTCTCAAGCAGCTTGCAGTTTCGACAGCAGCCCTTGGTGTTGCACTTGGTCTGTCCTTTGCGGCACAGGCCGAAATGATGATCGGCTTCTCGCAGATCGGGTCGGAAAGCGGCTGGCGTACGTCCGAGACGGAATCAATCAAAGCCGAAGCGGAAAAGCGCGGCATTGATCTGAAATTCTCGGATGCGCAGCAGAAACAGGAAAACCAGATCAAGGCGGTCCGTTCCTTCATCGCCCAGGGCGTTGATGGCATTCTGCTGGCACCGGTTGTTGAAACCGGCTGGGATCAGGTGCTTCAGGAAGCCAAGGATGCCGGTATTCCTGTCGTTCTGGTCGACCGTGGGGTTGCGGCCGATGAAAGCCTGTATCTGACCAAGGTTGCATCCGACTTCGTGGTGGAAGGCGCGCTTGCAGCCGCATGGCTTGCAGCGGAAACCAACGGCGTTTGTGATGTTGTCGAGCTTCAGGGTACTGTTGGCTCGTCGGCTGCCAATGACCGCAAGGAAGGTTTTGAGTCCGTTGTCGGCAACTTCCCGGGCATCAGCATCATCCGTTCCCAGTCGGGCGATTTCACCCGTTCGGGCGGCAAGGAAGTCATGGAAAGCTTCCTGAAAGCCGAAGATGGCGGCAAGAACATCTGTGCGGTTTATGCCCATAACGATGACATGGCGCTTGGTGCGGTTCAGGCAATCAAGGAAGCCGGTCTTAATCCGGGGGATGACATCCTGATCGTATCGATTGATGCGGTTCCTGATATCTTCAAGGCGATGGCCGATGGTGATACCAATGCCACCATCGAGCTGAACCCGCATCTGGGCGCACCGGCCTTTGACGCGATCAAGGCATCCATGGACGGCCAGGAAGTGCCGAAATGGATCAAGGCCAATGGTCCGCTTTATCTGCCTGATACCGCTGCCGAAGAATACAAAATGCGCAGCAAGTAAGGCCGTTATCCGCAACCGTGCGCCTTACCGTGCGGTTGGGGTGACGCAACTGGCGTGATGTCTGAACGCATCCCCGTCTGAGGCGGGGGTGCGTTTGGACGCATCCGGGCATGAATTTCGTGCCGTGTATGATGTGTCAAAGCCAGTGAACATAAAGGGAGAGGGGCTATCCATGTCTGAGAAGACGCAATCCGTGCTGTCAGTACGCGGGGCGGGAAAGTTTTTTCCCGGCGTCAAAGCCTTGCAGGATGTCGATTTCGATTTGCGATCCGGTGAAATTCACGCGCTTCTGGGTGAAAACGGTGCCGGGAAATCGACCCTGATCAAGGTGATTACCGGAGTTCATCCGCGCGATGCCGGGACCGTCCTGCTTGACGGGCAGGAAATCCATCCAAATCATCCGGGCGACGCGCAGGCGCTTGGCATTTCGACGGTTTATCAGGAAGTGAACCTGGTTCCCACGCTGTCGGTTGCCGAAAACCTGATGCTGGAACGCCAGACGTTGAAATTCGGGTTTATTTCGTGGAAGAAAACCGAAAGCGATGCCAAGGCCGCACTTGAAACGCTGGGTCTTGATATTGATGTCAACCGGCCGCTGGGTTCCTATTCGGTGGCGATCCAGCAATTGGTCGCGATTGCGCGTGCGGTGGCACTGGATGCGCGGGTTCTGATCCTTGACGAACCAACCGCAAGCCTTGATGCCGAGGAAATCCGCACCCTGTTTCGCATCATGAACGAACTGCGTGCCAAGGGGCTTGGCATTGTGTTTGTCACCCATTTCCTGGATCAGGTTTACGCGATCACGGACCGCATCACGGTCCTGCGCAACGGGCGGCTTGTCGGCACGTTTGTCACCAAGGAACTCGCACAGATTGACCTGATCAATCACATGCTGGGCCGGGAACTGGCCGAAGTCAGTTCGCACCGCCATCAGGATGAAAGCAATTTCACCGGCAAGGGCCGCCAGATCCAGATCAAGAATCTGGGCAAGAAGCGCGTGCTTGAACCCGTGACGCTTGACCTTTCGGGCGGCGAGATTGTCGGTCTGGCCGGGCTTCTGGGATCAGGCCGGACGGAGCTTTCGGAGCTTATTTTCGGGGCGAAAAAGGCCGATAGCGGCCTTGTGTTCCTTGACGGGGAGCCGGTGATGCTGCGATCCCCGCGCCATGCCATCCGGTCGGGTTTCGGGCTTTGCCCCGAGGACCGCAAACAGGATGGTATTGTGGCCGAGCTTAGCGTGCGTGAAAACATCATGCTGGCCCTTCAGGGGCGGCGGGGCTGGCTGCGCCCGATTGCACGTGCCGAGCAGCAGAAAACAGCCGATGAGATGATCAAGGCGCTGGGGATTGCAACACCGGACAGTGAAAAGCCCGTCGGGCAACTGAGTGGTGGCAATCAGCAGAAGGTCATTCTGGCGCGCTGGCTGGTTTCCAAGCCGATTTTCCTTATTCTTGACGAGCCGACACGCGGCATTGATGTGGGCGCACATGCCGATATCATCAAGCTGATCAAGGAGCTTTGTGACGAGGGGCTGGCGCTGCTGGTGGCGTCATCCGAGCTTGAGGAAATCGTTGCCTTTGCTGACCGGGTTGCGGTGATGCGCGACCGCCAAAAGGTTTCCGAACTTACGGGTGCCGAAATCACGCAGGACAGGATCATCGAGGCGATTGCACGATGACCAGCTTGCAGGACAAAAAGAAATTACGGGAAAGCAGCACCATGTCTGCATCTTCTTTGCTGAGCCGGCAGTGGTTTGGCCCGGTGGCGGCCCTTGTGCTGATCATTCTGGGTATCGGGATCATATCGCCGGACTTTTTTGATATTCGCATCGTTGACGGGCATCTTTACGGATCGCTTGTTGATGTGGTGCATCGCGGCGCGTCAACCGCCCTTGTCGCGGTTGGTATGGCGGTGGTCATTGGCACGCGGGGCATTGATCTTTCGGTCGGATCGGTGATTGCGATTTCGGCCGCGGTGATGGCGGTTCTGATCCGTGATACCGATCTGCATCCCGCCGTCATCATCCTGGCTGCCCTTGGCGCCGGGGTGCTGTGCGGGCTGTGGAACGGGATGCTGGTGGCCTATCTTGATATCCAGCCGATCATCGCGACCCTGATCCTGATGGTGGCCGGGCGCGGGATTGCGCAGATGATCACTGATGGGCAGATCGTGACCTTCCACGGGGCGTTTTTCGAAGGGATTGGCAGCGGTTATCTGCTGGGTATTCCGTGGCGGGTGATCATTGCCGCGGTGGTGATTGGGGCGCTTTACGGCGTGATGCGCAAAACAGCCCTTGGCCTGTTTGTTGAATCGGTTGGCGGCAATGCACGCGCCAGCCGTCTTGCGGGTATTGATGCGCGCGGGATCAAGCTTCTGGCCTATGCGATTTCGGGGCTTTGTGCGGCCTTTGCCGGGATCATTATTGCCGCCGATATTCGCGGGGCAGATGCCAACAATGCCGGGCTGTGGCTTGAACTGGATGCCATTCTGGCGGTTGTTATTGGCGGTGCGTCGCTGATGGGCGGGCGGTTCTTTATCGGCATGACGGTGATCGGGGTTCTGATCATTCAGTCGCTGACCACGGGCATTTTGCTGTCGGGTTTGCCGTCGCAATATACCCTGATCGTCAAGGCGGCGGTGGTGATGGTGGTTCTGCTGGTGCAGGCACCGAAATCACGCGAACTGGCGGGCAAGGCGTGGGAAAAGATCGGCAGCCGGAAGGTGCGGGGGAATTCCGATGAAAATTAATGAACGTTATTACCCGTTACTCGCCACTTTGGCGGTGCTGGCCCTGCTTTATGGTTACGGGATTGCCGAACATCGGGCGTTTTCAGACACTTATGTTTTGGGTGCGCTTCTGACCGATAATGCGTTTCTGATCATTACCGCGGTCGGCATGACATTCGTTATCCTGTCGGGCGGGATTGATCTTTCGGTCGGCTCGATGATTGCCTTTGTCGGCGTATTGATGGCCGAACTGGTCACCGGGTTTGGTATGCATCCGTTGGTGGCGGTGGTGATTTCGATTGCGGTCGGGACGCTTTTCGGGGCCTTCATGGGGGTGATTATCGCCAAATTCGATATCCAGCCCTTTATCATCACCCTGGCGGGGATGTTTTTCCTGCGCGGGATGTGCTTTTTGATCAACCTTGATTCCGTGCCGATTGACCATCCGTTTGTCGCCGATTTCAGCGGATTTAAAATCCCGTTGCCGGGGCGTGGCTGGGTCAGTGCGGCGGCGTTGCTGATGCTGATGACGGTGATTGCCGGGGTGGTGATTGCGCATTACACCCGGTTCGGGCGCAATGTCTATGCCATTGGCGGGGACCGCCAATCGGCGGAATTGCTGGGCATTCCGGTGCAGGGCACGATCATCCGGGTTTACACTTTGTCGGGCTTTTTCAGTGCCTTGGCCGGTGTTGTTTTCGCGTTTTATACCGCGTCGGCCTATCCGCTGGCAGCCGTCGGGGTGGAGCTTGACGCAATTGCGGCGGTGGTGATTGGCGGAACACTTCTGACCGGGGGCATGGGCTTTGTGGTCGGCACCTTCTTTGGCGGGATCATCATGGGGGTGATCCAGACCCTGATCGCGTTTGACGGGTCGCTCAATAGCTGGTGGACCAAGATCATGATCGGGGCGCTTCTGTTTGGCTTTATCGTGCTGCAACGCCTGATTACCCGGTCATTTTCGGGGATGCGGGCCGGGGCGGGGTAAGCCACGAAAGGGCCGGGAACCGGTCATATCATAGCGTAAAATCCGGGCCGGGGCGGTGGTGCTGCCCCGGCCCGAATTGTTTTCAGGGGCGTTCATTCCGGCGGTCAGAACGCGGGTTTTGGGGCCGGTTTTTTATGAAGTTATTTTTCATAATCAATCCGATTTTTCATTTTTGGTGAATAATGGATCGGGAAGCGGCGTGGCGAAGATCGTGACCATGCGTTTCGGGCACGAAAAACCGGCTTTTATTTGTGTGAGGAATACGGGTTTTGGCCGTCATGAGACGAAAAACGGCTTTTTATTTGTATGAGGAATGCAAAAGGGGCCGTCCTGATGACAGCCCCGTTTTTGTCTTTTGCCGCACTTTGGGCGCGATGACATCGCCGGGTCCGTGAGGCGGGATCAAAGCGATATCCAAAGCGATATCACAGACTGGTCAAAGCAGTATCAGAGACCGATCACGTCCCAGTCATGTTCGCTTTTCATGCCGAGCTGCTGACGGAGTTGCAGCATGGTGCGGCTGAGCAGGTTGCGCATGGCTTCGCGGGCGTCGCCGGGTTCGCGGTGCGCGATGGCGCGGTAGACCGCGAAATGGTCGGGCAGGGATTTGACATGCGCCTTTGGCCCGCCCGAAGACAGGCGGAACGAGCCGATGAGCGCGGTTTCAATCAGCATGCCGAACGATTTCATGAAATCATTGCCCGACGCATCCAAAATCGCCTGATGGAAAACAAGGTCGGTGATATAGACGGCCTCGGTACCCAGTTCGGCATTTTCCATGCCGGTATAGGCGGCCTCGATGGTGGCGAGCTGTTCCTCGGTCGCGCGTTCGGCGGCCATGGCGGCGGTGTTGGGCTCGATGATCATGCGGGTTTCAAACAAGCCATACAGAAACGCCGGATCGGGATCGGGGAAATGCCAGGACAGAACATCGGGGTCCAGAAGGTTCCAGCTTGTGCGCGGTTTGACGCGCGTGCCGGTTTTCGGACGGCTTTCGATCAGCCCCTTGGCCGAGAGGATCTTGATCGCTTCGCGGAGCGCCGTGCGCGATACGTCAAGCGATTCACTCAAGGCCGCCTCGGTCGGGAGGACATCGCCCGGTGCCAGTTTGCCCGAAACGATCCGTGATCCCAGATCATGGGCAACGATGCTGTGCAGGCTGCGTTTGGCATAGGTTCGTGACATGGACGATGGCATTCAAATTCCTCCGGTGCGGTCTTTTGATATCTGTGTAAAGCGGTGGCTGGATCGGTGATCGCACTCTGACATTATTCATATAATATGAATTTATTTTAAGGGCAACTTCCGTGCGCCCGATAATGCCTTGTGCTGCAACGCATATATTTATTTCGGTGGCTGTGCGCCGCGGGTGATTGCACCCTATCGGAGGTGTCATTTTTATAGACCACTTATCACCAAATAAGAAGCAGTGAGTTTGGCATTGTCCCGGACCCGGATGTTGCCGGTTTGCGGCTTGACAGCAAGCCACATCCTGATAATTAATGTTATTGTATGAAGAATAAAAGAACAAGACTGTCAGGAGGAAGCGCCCCATCGCACGGCAACGGGTATTGTAAACGGGTATCATAATCCGGCCCGAAAGATGCGCGATGGTGGATTTTCGCAAAATTTGCGGGCAGGCGGGCGAGATGTTTTGCATTTACCCGATCACCTGACGTGATGTGATGCCCCTTACGTACCCCTTATCGGGTGCATCCTGCCAGTTTGAACCCTGATCCCCGATCATGGCGTGCCGGAGGGAACCGGCACCCGGATCAGGGATCAGCACACAAAGACCAGATGACGGGAGAGCCTACGATCATGTCCGATCGCATGCCAACGAACTATACCAGCCTTGCCGATAAATCGGTTTTCATCACCGGCGGTGCCACGGGCATTGGCGAGGCGCTTGTAACCGCCTTTGTCGAGCAGGGGGCGAAAGTCGCCTTTGTCGATATTGCCGAGGAAGCGGGCCATGCGCTTGTTGAAAAGCTGGGCAAGGATGCCAAGAACAAGCCGCTTTTCATCACATGCGACATCACCGATATCAAGGCGCTTCAGGATGCGGTGGCGCTGGCGGCCAAGGCCAATGGCCCGATCACGGCACTGCTGAACAATGCCGCCAATGACACCCGCCATAAATGGCAGGACGTGACGCCGGAATATTGGGATGAGCGCCAGGCGATCAATATCCGCCCGTCGTTTTTTGCCATTCAGGCGGTCGCCCCGATGATGCAGAAGGCCGGGGGTGGCGCGATTGTCAATTTCGGGTCGGTGAGCTGGATGATGGGACAGGGCGGCATGCCGGGCTATACCACGGCAAAGGCCGCAACCCATGGATTGACGCGCGGCATGGCGCGTGACCTTGGCAAGGATGGCATCCGGGTCAATACGCTGGTGCCCGGCTGGGTCATGACGCAGCGCCAGCTTGACCTTTGGGTTGATGAAGCCGCCGAGCGCGAGATTGACGAGCGCCAGTGCCTTAAAAACAGGGTGATGCCGAGCGACATCGCACGCATGGCGCTTTTCCTGACCTCGGATGAAAGCCGCATGGTCACGGCACAGAACTTTATCGTTGATGGCGGCTGGGTCTGATCGCGGTCTGATCGACCGGAAAATACCCCCGATTTTACGAACAGAGACATTATCAGGACAGATTTCATGAGACTGGTTCAATACAAGGATACGAGCGGCGCGCAGCATGTGGCCGTGGTCGAGGATGCCAAAACCCTGATCCCGCTTAAGGCGGTTGCCTCCACGCGCGAGCTTGCCAGCATCGCGATATCGCAAGGGGTGACAATGATTGAGGCGGCAAAGGCCCGCCTGGGCGACACCAATGTGGATTATGACGAGGTCGCCAAATCCGGCCGGTTGCTCCCCCCGATCACCCATGCCGATCCGGCGCATTTCCTTGTGACGGGCACGGGCCTTACCCACCTTGGCTCTGCCTCCGCGCGCGCCAACATGCACAAGGCCGATAACAAGGCGGCCGATGAAACAGATTCCATGAAGATGTTTCGCATGGGGGTCGAGGGCGGCAAGCCAAAAGCCGGCGAACAGGGCGTGCAGCCGGAATGGTTTTACAAGGGCGATGGCTCCGTCGTTGCCAATCCGGGCGCGGATATCCCAAGCCCGTCCTTTGCTCTTGATGGCAGCGAGGAACCCGAAATTGCCGCGATTTACGTGATTGACCCCGAAGGCAATCCGGTGCGCATCGGCTTTGCGATTGGCAACGAGTTTTCCGACCATGTGATGGAACGCCAGAATTACCTTTATCTGGCGCATTCGAAACTGCGCGCGTGTGCGATGGGGCCGGAACTGCTTCTGGGCGATCTGCCAAGCCATGTTGAAGGCACGTCACGGCTTTATCGCGATGGCAAGGTGATTTGGGAAAAACCGTTCCTGAGTGGCGAGGACAATATGTCTCATTCTCTCGCCAATCTTGAATACCATCACTTCAAATATGATCTGTTCTGCCGTCCGGGCGATGTGCATGCGCATTTCTTTGGCACGGCGACGCTTTCCTTTGCCGATGGCATCAAAACGCAGGATGGCGACGAATTCGAGATCGAGGCCGCCCCGTTTGGCCGCGCATTGCGCAACCGCCTCAAAACACAGGCGGAACGCAAGGTGACGATCAGGTCGATCTGATTGATCGGATCGATCTGACGCCCAAGGGATATCAGGGTTTTACCAAGGGGCCACGATAAAAGCCCCGTCTCCCTCCAGAGCACTTCGTGCCCCGGCTCAAGTTATTGGGCCGGGGTTTTGTTTTGGGGGAGGTATATATCCGGCGGCGACAAGTTATTAATTGTACAATTGTCCAATATGTTGTACATATGACTTGAGGGCAGATACAGGAGAGTTGCCGTGCAAGTGTTGCCATATAGCCGCGCCAGACAGGCGTTTGCAGATTTGATGAAGGCTGCGAATACCGATCATACACCGTTTCATATTACGCAGAAATCAGGTGATGATGTGGTGATCATCAGCAAGGCGGATTACGATGCCATGCAGGAAACCATGCACCTTCTTTCAAGTCCGGCCAACGCGCATCGCCTCAACAGGTCGATTGCCGAACTAGAAGCAGGTAATGGCGTTGAACGACCGCTTGTCGAAGAATGAAGCTGATCTGGAGCGAGGATGCTTGGCAGGATTATCTTTACTGGCAGGCAACCGACAGGAAAATGGTAACGCGGATTAACGGCCTTATCAAAGAGATCAAGCGCACGCCATACGAAGGGACGGGAAAGCCGGAACCCTTGCGCCACAATTGGTCGGGATATTGGTCACGGAGAATTAGCCAAGCAGATCGTCTGGTTTACAAGCATACAGATGACGCAATCTATATTGCACAGGCGCGGTATCATTACTGACTGAATTGTTGTGAGTAAGGGGGCAGCTCCCTTTTTCTTCAGTCCCTCCAGAGCACTTCGTGCCCCCGGCTCATGTTATTGGGTCGGGGTTTTGTTTTAGGTTTTTGCGGGAATAAGGACTGAATATTTTTCTGTATAAGTTGTGTTCGCTATTTGAGGTAGCAAGCATGAATGTTACTAAATAAGAACAAACTAAACTTCATCAGGGCTTGTAGTGGGTTATGCTAGAAAAACTCTCCAAATTTTCGATGCCTGTAGTCAGTTGGTTCAAGAATTCTGTTCCGGATAATTCTGATTATGTCGATCTTGCCCCTACAGATAAAGCCGATCCTGACGGAATTTATTCTGACGCTCTGCTTCATGCGACCAAAAATCCGAATGTTTATAATATTGCTCTTACCGGGCCTTATGGTTCGGGAAAAAGCAGCATCATCAAAGCCTTTCTAAGACGATACAAAAAACATTGGTTCCTCAAAAAACCAGTTTTGCAAATCTCTTTGGCCTCCTTTTTGCCGGAAGCGGCTGCACCTGATGGAGAAGTGACCAAGCAGGAGATCGAGCGAAGTATCTTGCAGCAGATGCTTTACGGGGCAGATGCAAATAGTCTCCCGCTATCAAGATTCAAACGCATTCGGTCTCCAAAGTGGTGGTCTTTGTTTGTGTGGCCGTTTGCTATTGTTGGAATGCTGGCGTGCTGGAAATTAATAGACCAGCGAGCCGCGATCTTGGATCTTTCGTTTTTTCAGCCACTAGATGAAACCAACTGGTTCAACCTAAGTTGTTTTAGCTTGGGGGTTGCATTCGTTTGGCTGGTATTGCATCAGATATATGTCAAAAGCCTCGGTATTTCTTTAAGGAGCATTTCGCTCAAGGATATCGAGATAAAGCCTCATGCCACCGAGCAAGAGTCCATTCTCAATCGTCATCTGGATGAGATCATATATTTCTTCCAGTCCACGGACTACGATTTGGTTGTGATCGAAGATTTGGATCGCTTCAATAATTCCGATATTTTCGTGACCTTGCGTGAGATCAACAGTCTCATCAATGCTAATGCAGGTGTCAAACGACAGATTCGTTTTCTCTATGCGCTTAGAGACAACATGTTTGTGAACACGGATCGAACCAAGTTCTTTGAGTTCATTATTCCCGTAATACCGATCATTAACAGCTCTAATTCAATCGACAAAATGATTGAACAAGAAGAACGCCTGTCTCTTGCAAAGCGTCTTGATCGTCAGTTTTTGAAGGAGGTATCTCGCTATCTGAATGACCTGCGCTTGATCCAGAACATCTTCAACGAGTATGTCATTTATCGCAAAAATCTCGTTACCACTCTCGATCCAAACAAGCTACTTGCTGTCCTGATTTATAAAAACGTATTGCCAAGCGACTTCGAAGAGCTGCACCGGGAAAAGGGTAAACTTGTTGGGATACTCCGTAAGTATGCTGAGTTGATCGCCAAATCAGAGAATAGTTACAAGGTACAAATATCAGAATTAGATAAGAAGATTAAGGATATTGAAAAGCAAGTTCCATCCAATTTGAACGAGCTACGCAAGATTTACGCGATGACTTTGATATCCAAGTTGCCTGTAAGCCTCACAGTCGTTCCATTTAATGGTAAGCAGAACATTCCGATTCAATCGCTTTGGAATGATGAAGTATTTGACCAAATATTTGAAAAGCCGCAGTTCACGTATCGATTTGGGTCTCAGAATTCTCGTCAAGTAAATCTAGTGGAAATGCAGAAAGAGATTTGTTCGGATAAGACCTATATCGAGAGAAAGCAGGAGATAACTTGCGAAAGGGATTCTGCTTCAGAAGCTATCATTGACCTAAGAGCTAAAATTTCTAGCATTCGAATGAGGAATTTCAATGAACTCATTCGAATGGATACAGAAGGTTCTGAGAAATTATTTGAGGTATTTGATGAGAATAAGGAGCTTGTGAAGTTTCTGGTTTTTGAAGGGTTCTTGGACGACACATATTATCAATACACCTCTCTTTTCCATTCCGGTCGCCTTTCGCCTAACGACAACAGGTTTCTGATCCAAATCCGGGCATTCAACAATCCCGAGCCAGATTTCCAGATCGACAATCCGAAGGAAGTCATTGATGAGATGCGCAAAGATGACTTCCGGCGGCATTTCGTTCTCAATGTAATTCTTGTTGATTGCATGCTGAGCAATCCAAAAAAGTACGATCAGCAGATCACACGGCTCGTGGAATTTATTTCTTCAAACTTTGACGACTGTGATGAATTTTTCCAAACCTATTATGAAAGGGGAAAACGTATTTCTGAGCTGTTGTCCGAACTGATTGGAAAATGGTCTGGATTTGTAACAACCGCACTCGAAAGCTCGGATAACGTCACTCATGTTGCAAGGTTTATCGCTCATCTACCCAAAGGGTATCTCACATCTCTTTATCAAAAAGATGTCCAAATATCGGAGTTCCTCTCCGCGAATTTGTCCGAGGTTTTGGCGCGGGGAATTGATTTCAAGCCTGAGCGTCTCAAGCTGATTCCTTTCAATGCGCAAGAACTAAAGACTATCCGCCCATATCCCACAGTAGCTCGGCTACTTACCGATGAAGGGCTATACAAAGTTTCTATCCAAAATATTGAATTTATCTTTAGAGATGTATTGGGGTTGCCCTCCGTGGAAGAGCTGCAAACCAAGCACTACTCGACTGTTTTAAAAAGCGGCAACACAGTCCTGATCAACAAAGTGGAAGATGACTTCGAGCACTATCTAAAAAGCATTCTTCTCGCGCTTGAAAATAATACTGAAGAGGATGTTGCAACGATTATCAATGTGCTTAAGCACGACAAGATCGAAAGCGAACACCTTGAGGTATTCCTCGAAAAGCAATCAGCAAAGCTGCCTTCACTCGATGATATTCCACCGCGTTTTTATAAGCCGATATTCAAGTTGCAGAAGATCGAAGCATCATGGGAAAACTGTCTCGCGTTTATTACTAGCGAAGCGTTTGACGCTGAAACTCTCACGGAATTCCTGCAAACACATGATGCAGAATCCGAGTTATCTTCAATGCCGCTTGACGGAGGTGACGCCACGCTGCCGTTGCGGAAATTCTTGTTCAATAATAATGAATTGGAAGACGGCTTTTACAGGACTTATGTTCGCGCACTTCCGAGAAAGTTCTCGCAATTTCCAGCCGATATCGGCCCAGAAAAATTGTTAATCCTAGTTGAGGAAGAAAAAATTATCTTTTCTGAGGCTGCCTTTTCCCATTTGGCAGATTACCAAGATTATCAGGTACTTTTCATTGTCAAAAATATCGATAACTATTTTGATATCAAAGACGAACTATCACTTGATGATGACTTCCATGAAAAGTTGTTGAATTCTCAGATAGTCGATGCTCAAAAGTTAAAAATCGTCGACGATATGGATTTAAACTTGCTTGCTGGTTTGCCAAGCCGTGCTTCTGTAATCGGAAACCTGTTTCATCGCACCGGCTTTGATATTAGTGGTTTGACGGCAGAGGCCGCTCAAGCATTGATCGTCAATACTGATCCGATCGAGGTGCAAGTCTCACTGTTTAACAAATGTCACAAGATTTTATCTGATGATCAAATCAGGCAGATATTAGAGCAAATGCCAGAACCCTTCTCTGACTTCAAACCGGGAGGGGGGCACCCAAGAATACCTATTACGGAATCTAATGTTGAATTGGTGACATGGTTGGATAGGCGCAAAATCATCTCATCTTGGAAAAAGCTATTTTCTAGTATTTGGGTTTACAACTACAGGTCGTGAAATGAGAACGAATATTGCCCAGTGCGACGTTACAGCACGGCTGAGACATGGATTCCCGCTTTCGCGGGAATGACGGGGTGGGGTGGCTTGGTTTGGTTCGGCTTGGCATGGCTTGGCATGGTGTCGGGATGGTTTGGCGGTTCCGGGTGACTTGCGGGGCGGTTGGGTGCAAGCTGTGTGTTCGGCCTTGGGCTTTGCTTTGGGCTCCGTTCTGTGTTCCGCTTTTGGCGACACAGCGTGGTGGTTCGGGGGACTAGCCGGATGGTCGCGGGCGCGCCAGTCTGCATCATCGCCATCGGGCCGTCGCACCGGCAGGGCCGATAAAGTCGCCATACCCGTCCAAAGACCCGCAAAAGGATGACGCCCATGAGTTGGAACCCCGCACTTGAACCCGGCTGCCCCGATATTGTCGATAGTGACGCCATCGAGACCCTGATCATTCCGCGGTCCCGCGATCTGGGCGGGTTTGAGGTCAGGCGTGCCTTGCCCGCGCCAAAGCGCCAGATGGTCGGGCCGTTCATCTTTTTTGATCAGGCGGGACCGGCCGAATTCCTGACCGGGCAGGGTGTTGACGTCCGGCCGCATCCCCATATCGGGCTGGGTACGGTGACCTATCTGTTTCGCGGTGATTTCCATCATCGCGACAGCACCGGGGCCGATCAGATCATCAAGCCGGGGGAGCTTAACTGGATGGTGGCCGGGCGGGGTGTTTCGCATTCCGAACGCACATCCGCCACGGCGCGAAGCGGCCCCAACAGCCTGTTTGGCATCCAGACATGGCTTGCCCTTCCCGAAGCGCAGGAAGATATTGCCCCGACATTCGCCCATCACAGCAAGGGCACCCTGCCGGTGATTGAGGAAGACGGCGTTTCGGTACGGCTGATCCTTGGTACTGCCTATGGCGCGGTCGCCCCGGCGACGATGTTTTCCGAAACGTTCTATGCCGATGTGAAGCTTGACGCCGGGCGGATGTTGCCGATGCCCGATGATCACGAGGATCGCGGGATTTATATCGTCGAGGGGTCGATTTCGGTCGCGGGGCAGGATTTTGACGCCGGGCAGATGATGGTGTTCCGCCCCGGTGACAGGATTACGGTTGTGGCCGGGGAGCAGGGCGCGCGGCTGATGATCCTTGGCGGGGCAACATTTTCAGGCCCGCGTTATATCTGGTGGAATTTCGTGGCCTCGTCCAGGGAACGGCTGGAGGAAGCCAAGGCCGACTGGCGGGCGGAAAACTGGGGCAAGGGGCGGTTTGATCTGCCGGTTGATGACCGGGATGAATTTATCCCGCTGCCAGAGTGAATTGGCAGAGTGAATTAGCCGAGTGAATTGGCATAAGGAAACCCCGGCAGTGGTGACACTGCCGGGGTGCACTGGGCCCGCCTGGTCAGGCATCAGGGTGGGGGTGGGGCGATGCCTCGGTCCTGACCTCAGGCCTGTTCGGTTGCGGGAACAGGGCTGGTCCGCAGACCCAGTGTAACGATGATCGATGCGCCCACCAGCAGCATGCCGGCGATGGTAAACACGCCAAGTGCGCCGCTGGCATCAAACAGAAGGCCGCCAACGCCAGAGCCCGTCGCAATCGCAAGCTGGAAACCCGCGACCAGAAGGCCGCCGCCGCTTTCGGCTTCGTCCGGGACGGTACGCGTGATCCAGGTGGACCATGCGACCGGCACCCCGCCAAAGGCCATGCCCCAGATCGCGA
Source organism: Thalassospira sp. A3_1 (assembly GCF_017744215.1). Taxonomy (NCBI): domain Bacteria; kingdom Pseudomonadati; phylum Pseudomonadota; class Alphaproteobacteria; order Rhodospirillales; family Thalassospiraceae; genus Thalassospira; species Thalassospira sp. A3_1. Next base: position 33,152 of record NZ_JAGHQQ010000003.1, read on the forward strand.
CAAGAACGGTGGTCGGGACAATCGCCCCCTGAATGGTGACCATGCCGATCCCGGCCAGCCCCATGATCATCGGCATCAGGGCAATCGTCATGCGCAGCGACCGTGCGACCAGCGCGCCGCCGACATAGGTGCCGATGAAATTGGCAAGACCAAAGCCGAGCAGAATGCCCGAAACGCCCGCCGTGGCAACGCCGGTGATGTTTTCAAGGAACGGCCGGACATAGGTAAACAGGGCGAAATGGCCGGTAATGATCAGGACCAGCGAAAACAGGCCGAATTTCATGCGCGGGCGGCTGATGACCTCGACCAATGTGCGCAGCGTCGCACGGCCCCGCGGCGGCATTTTCGGCAGGGTCAGGAACTGCACGACGAGGGCGAGCACACCGAGTAGGGAGGCGAGCAGGAACACATCGCGCCAGCCAATCACATCGCCAAGATAGCTTCCGAGCGGGGCGGCAAAGATGGTGGCGGCCGAAACACCGCTAAACAGGATCGAGAGCGCGCGCGGAATGCTTTTTTCCGGCACAAGGCGCATGACGGTGGCGGCCGACATGGTCCAGAACCCGCCAAGCGCGATCCCCAGCAGCACGCGACCGGCCAGCAGTACTGCAAAGCTTGGCGCGGTGGCGACCATGATGTTCGAGATGGTCAGAAGCACCGAAAAGCCCAGCAGGACATAACGGCGGTCAATGCTGCGCGTGACGGTCGCGGTCAGAAGGCTTGTGATCAGGGCCAGAACGGCGGTGGTTGACATCGCCTGACCGGCCAGGCCTTCGGTAATCTGCAGGTCATCGGCCATCGGGGTCAGCAGGCTTACGGGCAGGAATTCGGCCGTGACCAGCCCGAAAACCCCCAATGTCATGGAAATAACCGCCCACCAGGCCGGCGCGCCTTGCGCAGCAGCAGCCGTGGGCTTATTTACTGTCTCAGTCATCGAATGTCCTCTCGGATAGAGTGTTTGTGCATTGCAAACAGAATAGAGTGGACTCGCCGGACGGGCTATGCCAGTTTCTCCTTGATTATTGATCAATCGTCCGAAAAAAACACCGGAACGGATGACATGCAGATGCTTTCCAGTGACCTGATCAGCGAGCTTTTGCTCGGCATGCGGCTTGACGGGCTGCATTACAACCGCATCCAGATTTCCCCGCCCTTTGGCGTGCGATTTGGTGATGATCCGACGCGCGCACAGTTCCATTTCATCGCGCGCGGGCGGGTTTACCTGCGCACCGATAGCGGGGTTGTTCATACGCTTGAGGCAGGTGATGCGGTGCTTTTGCCGCGCGGGGGCATACATGCGCTGCTGTCCGATCCGTCCATCCCGTGCCTTGATGTGACCGATTACAGTGTGACGACGATCTGCCGCCGGGTGGATGATATTCATGCCTGCAAGGCGGAGCTGTGCCGCAGCACCGATACCCTGATTTTCAGTGGCTGCATGGAATTTGACTTGGGCGGGATGCATCCGCTGGTCAGCATGATGCCCGAGGTGATGCAGGTCGGCACCCTGATTGATCGAAACCCCGAACTTTTACCGGTGCTGGAAGCCATGGCGCGCGAAGTTTCGACAGAGCGCGCCGGTTTTGCCGGGATCCTGACGCGCCTTGCCGATGTGGTATCGGCATCGATCGTGCGCGACTGGGTCGAATGCGGATGTGGTGATGCGCAAGGTTGGGTCGAGGCATTGCGCGACCCGCGCATGGGGCGTGTGATTGCCGCCATCCATCGCGATCCGGGTCGCAACTGGACCGTCGAGGCGATGGCATCGGAAATGGGCAGTTCACGCTCGGTCTTTGCCGAAAGGTTCCTTGATGTCACCGGGGTAACGCCGCTTCGTTATGTGACCGAGCTTCGCATGCGCCTTGCCAGCCAGTGGATTACACGTGATCGCATGGCGATTGATGTGGTGGCCGAACGGCTTGGCTATGGCTCGCAGGCGGCATTCAGCCGGGCCTTCAAACGCACAACCGGCAAATCACCGGGCACGATCCGCAGCGCCAAACCGGCCCGTGACGGGGTGCCGGTTCAGCTTGCCTGAGCGGCCATTGCGATTGTTCCTATGGCAGCGACAGCAGGGCCATGGCGACGGATGCGATCAGCAGGGCGGCAAACAGGATATTGATGATCCGCCCGAAACGCGGATCGGAAAGCAGGCGCGCAAAGCCCGCCCCGAAAACCAGCCACAGGCTATTGACCAGCACGATCACCAGCGCCAGCGCCGCGATTTTAAGGGCGTTATCAAGCCATAGGGAATGTGGCGCGATGGCGTGTGCGGCATAGACCGCGCCGATGGCGGCGAAGGCCTTGGGATTGGCGATTGCCAGCATCACACCGCCGCGGAAATCGGGGGCCTTGGTTTTAGGGCTGGGTGCAGGAGTGGTTTCAGGCTGATGGGCTGATCTGTTGGCTGTTGCGTGGGCAGGCCTGATCGGGGCGGTGGCGATTTTCCACGCCAGATAAAGGATATAGATCGCGGCAATCGCCGTCAGGATTTGCCCGGCAATTGGATGGGCGAGAAGGGCGGTCGCAATGCCGGTGGCGACCAGCAGCAAAACGGCCGTGGTGCCGATGATGATCCCGCCGAGATAGCCAAGGCTTGGCCGGATGCCAAAGGCCGAACCACTGGCGGCCAGGCTTATGGTCGCGGGGCCGGGGCTTCCCATCAGCGGCAGGGCCGCCAGCCAAAGCAGCAGCAGATTTTCAATCACCATGATGCGCGCCTTTCCGGTTTTGGGGCCATCGCCGGAAATGTCGCATGGTTTGCCGGATGTCGTCTTGAACGATTGTGACGATCAGAAATGCCCGTAAAGGGCGCGTGTTCCGTTTTCGGCGGCGTCGCGCAGGGCGGCAAGCAGCGTATCGCGTTTCTGTTCGATCAGGGTTGGGGAGGCGCCGAATACCGAAATGGCGGAAATCATGCGGCCATGCTGGGTCAGGATCGGGACGGCGACGGCGTAAATGTCGCTTTCGCGTTCGCCGTTATTCATCGAATAACCCTGTTCGCGGACGGTGCGCAATTCGGATTTAAGGGCGGTCAGATCGGTGATGGTGCGTTCGGTCATGCCGGTCAGGCGGATGCTATCGAAATAGCGGTCCTGCTGATCCGGGCCCATGAAAGCCAGCCATAGTTTGCCATGGGCCGTGCAAAAGGCATCAAGGCGCGAGCCGATGCGGATATCGACATAAAGCGAACGATCCGGCAGGGCTTTGGCGATGCAGACCGCCATGTCGCGGTCAAATTCGGTGGCCATGCAGGCCTCCCCCACGCTGCGCGCCAGATCGTCCAGCACCGGCTGGATCAGATTGGGCAGGCTGCCATCGCGCAGTACGCGATCCCCCAGATCGGCAAAGACATAACCCAGCCGGAAGACCCCGCGCGCGACCATGCGCAACGCACCGGCCTGTTCAAGCGTATGCAGGAACCGATGCGCGGTGATGGTGTTGATGCCAAGGGCCGCCGCCGTGTCGCTTGCGGTCAGTTCCGTTCGTCCCTCGGCAAAGAGTTCAAGGATGCGGAAGGCTTTGAGAACTGATCCGTTAAGCTGGCTTGGCATCCTGTTTCCTTTGGGCTGGGGACTTAGTGCGGCACGCGCATGATTTTGCATCGCGGTGCCTTGACGCATGCCCGATTTGGATAATAAACTATATTATAAATTAAATTTCAAATATAGAAATATGACAGGAACGTCAAATGAAAAGTGACAAGGCGCAAATCACGCTGACCGCAGGCGGGGCCGTTCTGGCGCGGATGAAGGCGATCGGGGTGGATTATATCTTTGCCAATTCCGGCACCGATTTTCCGCCGATCATCGAAGGGCTGGCGGAAGCCAATGCCAAGGATATCGAGCTTCCCCACGCGCTTGTCATGCCGCATGAAAATGCCGCGATGGGCATGGCGCATGGCTATTACCTTGCGACTGGCAAAACGCAGGCGGTGATGGCGCATACCAATGTCGGGCTGGCCAATTGCGCGATTGGCGCGATCAATGCCGCGACGGAGCATGTGCCGGTGATCCTGATGTCGGGCAGGACGCCTGTGATGGAACAGGGGCGGCTTGGCGCGCGCACCGTGCCGATTGGCTGGGGCCAGGAAATGCGCGATCAGGCAGCCATGGTGCGCGAGGCATCGAAATGGGAATACGAGCTTAAATTCCCCGAACAGGTGCCCGACGTTGTTGACCGTGCCTATGCGATTGCATCGTCCGTGCCCAAGGGGCCGGTTTATGTGTCCCTGCCGCGCGAGGTTTTGTGCGAACCCTGCCCGGGGGATGCGATTGACGCGCCGCTTCGCATGCAGCCGGTCCGGGTAATGTCGCCAAGCGAAAGCCTTGAGGACGCAGCACGCATTCTTGCCAATGCCAAGAACCCGGTGATCATTGCGCAGCGGGGTACGGGGACGGCCGAAGCCTTTGATCGCCTGTCGTCACTGGTGGATCAGTGGGGCATTCCGGTGGTGCAATATTGGGCGATCCAACTTGCGCTTGGCACCGATCATCCGATGATGGCGGGGATGGACCCGGCCCCGTGGCTCAAAGACGCCGATGCGGTTCTGGTGATTGATTGCCTGGCGCCGTGGTCGCCCGATATTCATACGCTCCGCCCCGATTGCAAGGTGATCCAGATCGGGCAGAACCCGCTTTATTCGCGTTTTCCGGGGCGCAATTTTGCCGCCGACCTATCACTTGCCGGGGAAACCGGCGAGGTGATCATGGCGCTGGCCGATGTGCTGGATCGCCATCATGGTGATCATCGCGAAATGTGTGCGGACCGTCGCGAAAAGGTCGCGGCGATCAATGCGGGGACGCGCAAAAAGGTGCGCGCGGCGGCCGATGCCGGATCGGTTGATCCGATGAGCAAGGCCTTTGTGTCGCGCTGCCTGTCGGAGGCGATTGCCGGGCGGTCGGCAACGGTGTTTTCGGAGCTTGGCTGTCCGCTGGAGCCGCTTTCGCTTTCGGAGCACAGTAGCTGGTATCAGGAGCCGCATTCCGGCGGGCTTGGCTGGTCCTTCCCGGCATCGATGGGCTATCAGTTGGCGGATAAAAACAAGCTGGTGGTCGCGACCATGGGGGACGGATCATATATGTTTGCCAATCCGACGGCGTGCCATCAGATCGCCGAGGCGCTGGAGCTTCCGATCCTGATCCTTGTTCTGAACAACAATGAATGGGGCGCGGTGCGGCAGTCGGTGACCGGGATGTATCCCGATGGCTATGCCGCAAAAACCAACCAGATGCCCCTGACCGGGCTTAAACCGAGCCCCGATTTCACCAAGGTCGCGGAAGCCAGCCGGGCATGGACCGCCAAGGCCGAACGGGTGGCCGATTTGCCGGAAATCCTGCGCCGTGCGATTGCGCATATTGATACCAACCGCACCCATGCGCTGGTTGAGGTGACGATTGCGCCGTAAGGGGTGGCGACATTGAGCTGATGATGAAAACCGGGTGTCATGGTGATGATGCCCGGTTTTTTATGATTTAACCGCGTCGCCGGATTATGATCGCCGGATTGTGCAACATCAAAACAGTGGGCATTCGCAGCACATGAAGAAACCGACGGAAAATCATTCGGATCAAGGCGGGGCGGCTGTGGATGTCCATGACGGGGTGAAGCTGCTTGATAGCGGTGTGAACTTTGTTGGCGAGCTGGTTTCCTATCCACCGGGCAAGGCACGCATCAAATCGGTGCTGGCGACGATGGCGCCGGGGCAGAAGACCGGCTGGCACAAGCATGGCGTGCCGACCTATGGATATATCCTTGAAGGGCAGATCACGGTTGATTACGGCGACGGGGGAAAAACCACCTATCGCGCCGGGGAAGGCGTGCTTGAGGCGATGGACTACTGGCATGAGGGGATCAATGATGGCGATATTCCCGCGCGTGTCGTTGTCGTTTTCATGGGGGCCGAGGGCGCGGAAAACGTAATCTATAAGCCCGAAGATCCATCCGACTGAGTTTTGATTCACTCCTGTAGGCAGGTGAAGGTAGCGATTGCACCTCAAGTGTTCGAGGTGGTGAACTTTTGAAACTTGTACTGGAGACTTTGGCCCGTTTTTTATTTTTTCGTCAGGTTTTCGCGTTATGATTGTGGTTGGGTTTGGGGATATTTGGGGGAATTAAAGCCCAGTGCGATACGGATTTCTGAGGCGTTATGTCGGTATGTTCAGAGCCAAGCGTTTCAGGGCTTTGGTATATGTGTGTCTCCTGTGGTCGATTATTTCCGGGTTTCTGATTTATAATGATCTCTACTCAACCTCGGTGGTTGATCAGATCATCATTGCAGTGGTGGGTTTTTTTATCACCATAGCGACACCTTTTCGATCAAGAACAATTAACGCTACGTTGATCCGCCCGGCTATCGTTTTCAAAGGATCGCAAGTTCGAAAAAGGTCGTGTCCGACGTGCTTTATGGTTGCAGGACATTTCTTTGGCCTGATTGCTCTTATGCTAAGGGAAGCTGTGATCGAAAAAGGGCATGATTGGTGGTTGCCTCTCTTTGCATATTTTATCGGGTTCGGGTTTTCCTATCCTTTGCTGTTCTGGCGCCCGCTAATCTTGAGGTCGTTGTTTGGTTTCGAGAAGCGAACCCGATTTGCTCGAGTGTTAGGTTGGGGAAGAGCAAGATAGATCATTGTACTTTTCCGGTGTCTTTTGTGCATAGCATGGCGGGTTTGATTACCGGGGTGTGTCTTTTAGCTGGTCAAAAATCCACTGTGCAACCGGGCCAAGCGGCCTGTCCTGACGGTGGGCGACGACAATGTCGAGTATCGGCATGTGATCCAGTCCGTCCCAGCTTTCGGGATCAAGCAGGGCGAGGGTTCCGTTGCGGATATGGTCCGCGACCATATGTTCAGGCATGCCGCCCCAGCCAATCCCGCGTAATATCATAGCAAGTTTGGTTTCAAGGTCATTGACCTTCCAGTAATTCAGGGCCTGAACGGCGTGATTGCGTTGCAGGGTCGGGGTATCGCGCGCGGATGTGATGATCTGGGTGTGGGCGTGCATCGCATCGATATGGATTTGTCCCGGAAGCCAGGCGAGCGGATGGTCCGGTCGTGCCACGGCGCACATTCTGACGCGACCGCAGGCGGCCCGGGCATAGTCGGAGCCAAAGGGAATGAATTCCGGCAAAATCGCAAGATCGGACGCGCCGTTATCAAGGACTTCTGTTGTCTGGATCGTGACCGTCGACAGGCTTACGCGGACTGTCGGGAATTTCCGGGCGAGAACCGCAAGGACATCCATCAGCGGGGCGTTTGATGCAAACTGGCTGATTGTAATCGTGATCGAAGCTTCGAGCCCGTCAGCGATGCCTTTGGCGTGTTGGCGGTAGCTGGAAATATCCGCCATGACCTTGCGCGCGTGGGGCAGCAGGGAATGTGCCGCCTTGGTCAGGGTTGGGCGATAGGCCGTCCGGTCAAACAGTTCCAGATTGGTCTGTTCTTCGAGTTTCTGGATCGTGTAGGTGACCGACGATTGTGTCCGGTTCAGATGCCGCGCGGTGGCGGCAAAGCTTCCGAGGTCGGCAATGGTGACGAAGACCCGCAATTGATCAAGGGTGATGCCGGACATAAAGCTTCAACTTTTTTGAATGAGATAATCACAAATATAGAATTTTTTTTATGGTCTGACACTCGTAAATTTTGTGCAGGAGCGAAATAGGGGAGGGGCACAAGGAGTGTAAGATCGTGCTGGGCGTTGATCCCCATGAATTTTTAGTGCCGTTGATCCGGCAGTCCGTTTTGATGATGCACCTGTTTGCATTCGCATTTGCGTTTGTTCTGGTGGCGCGGGCAGACATTGCGATGCTGCGTGGTCAGTATCAGGAAGGCAGGTATGACCTCGGCAGGGATGCCATTTACACGGCTTGGCTGTTGGGGCAGCTTTGGGTGTCCGGGGTGGCATTGATCGGGCTTGGCATCGGGTTTGATGTTGCCGCCATCACTGCGAACGGCAAGGTATTTGCCAAGGTTACGGTCGTCACTATCCTGACGATCAATGGCATTTTCCTTCACCTTTATGCTTTTCCGGTATTTGCCGACAAACAGGGAAAAGCGTCATCGGTCAGGCTTTTGATATGCACGATCCTTGGTGCGGTAAGTTCCGTGTCGTGGTTTTGTGCATCTGCGTTCGGGGCCGCACGCGTGGTTGCGCCGTGGCTGGGATATCAGCACTTCATGCTGTTTTATGGCATCAGTCTGGCGGCCGGGCTGTTCGTTGCGATTTTGTTCGTGCGACCGGTGTTGCGGCGTCAGCTTGAACGTCGGTCATCGGTTGTGCCGTCTGCCGGCTTTGTTGCAGGGGCGGTTGCCGAATAGCCGGAAACAGTCGGGATGCTTTCTGTTGGATGCGGAATATAAGGATTTCAATCACTACCCGGCCATGTGCCGGGTAGGTTTTCCTGCGACGTAATTGGCCGCCTTTAAGGCGGTATAAGCTTCTGAAGGGTTTGATTGCCTGCTTTGTTAGCACTTTGAAATCGTTGCTTGCATCATAGGCAAAATCATTATTTGATTAAGGTGAATTCCTGATTTGCCTGCCCAAAGGAGCCAGCATGGATCGCGTTATTGGAACCTCGGGGCGTATTGCGTTCGCAAGTGCAATGCGCAATCTGCTTGCGGATGTGTATCCGGAACATGATCACGCCGATCTGGTGCGCCGGGTGTTTGAAGTGCTGGACCTGCCGCTTGAGGGGGACGGGGCGGAGCCGTGCGAGGAATATCTGCGCAAATGGGATCAGCGCGATGCGTTTCTGATCACCTATGGCGACAGCATTTCGCGCGGCGGGCATCATGGTTTGCAAAGTCTTGGCGATTTTTATCGCACATGGCTGAAGGACTGGCTGACGGGCATTCATATCCTGCCGTTTCACCCCTTTACATCCGATGATGGGTTTTCCGTAAGTGATTTCAGCAGCTTGCGCCCGGAACTTGGCACCTGGGATGATGTGAAGGCATTGTCCAAAGATGCCACCGTGATGGCCGATCTGGTGGCCAACCATATTTCGGCGTCCCATGTGTGGTTTCAGCAGTTCCTTGCAGGCGACAAGCCCGGTGTTGATTACATCAAGACCGCGAGCCCCGATGATGATCTTTCCGATGTGGTGCGCCCGCGAAGCCACCCGCTGTTAAGCAAGGTCACGACATCGGACGGGGAAAAGCATGTCTGGTGTACGTTCAGTTATGATCAGGTCGATCTGGATTATGGCAACCCGGATGTGTTTTTTGAAATCCTGAAGATCGTTCTGGAATATCTTAAACACGGGGTGCGGGTCGTGCGGCTGGATGCCATCGGCTTTATCTGGAAGGTGGCCGGGACCAGTTCGATCAATCTGGATCAGACGCACAAGATCATCAAGGCATTGCGGCTTGCCACGACGGCGGTGCATCCGGATGTGCTGTTTATTACCGAAACCAATCTGCCGCTGCTTGAAAACCTGTCCTATTTCGGCAATCAGGACGAGGCGCATCTGATTTACAATTTCAGCCTGCCGCCGGTGATCATCCATGCGCTGTTATCGGGGCGGAGTGATTGCATTCGCAAATGCATCATGTCGATGCCACCGGCGCCGGCGGGCTGCACATTTTTCAATTTCACCGCCAGCCATGATGGCATTGGCCTGCGCCCGGCCGAAAACCTGATCCCGGATGCGGATATCGATGCCATGACCGATCATGCGCGCAGGATGGGCGGGCAGGTGAGTTACCGGTCGCTGAAGGGTGGCGGGCAGAAGGCCTATGAGCTGAATGTCACGCTGTTTAGCATGCTGGCCGAGAACTTTGCCGGGGATCGTACCTATGGGCTTGAGCGGTTTGTGATGAGCCAGGCGATTGCCATGTCGCTTGAGGGGGTTCCGGCGATTTATGTGCAGTCGATCTTTGCCACCGAAAACGATCAGGCGGGATATGAGGAAACCGGCATGCCACGCCGGTTGAACCGCAAAATCTGGCAGCTTGAGGAGGCCGAGGAACGGTTATCACAGGAAGGGATTGCCAAGCGGGCATTTGGCCAGTTGCGTGCGTTGATGTCGATCCGCATGGGGCAACCGGCATTCCATCCCAATGCGACGCAATACACCCTTAACCTTGGCCCGGAATTGCTGGGCGTGTGGCGGCAAAGCCATCTGAATGATCAGAGCATTTTCTGTGTGTTCAACCTGACCGATCAGGTGCAGGACCTTGATCTTTCGAAGATCAACCTGATCATGACGGAGGGCTGGACCGATCTTCTGTCCCAGCAGGTGATCGAGGATTTCAACGGTATCCTTGCGCTGGCACCCTATCAGATCGTGTGGATTTCAAATATCGACGGGCGCAATCGCATCGATAGCCGGTTGCTGCAACGCTATCGCGATGCGATGCCGGTTTGAGGAAGGCTTTCGGCCCGGTTGCTACGCTGTAATACTTAAAATCAGAAAGTCCTGATGTTTGCGCCTTGCAATGCCGCGTGATGCTTTCCTATGATCGATACAGAGTGAATGGACGTGTCGGGGAGCGTGTTGCGTGATGGCCTATGCGCAGGAAATTCGGCTGGATGGCCTGCCGGACGATGTGGACGGGCATGTTTCGCAATTGCTTGCGCTTTGGCAGGATGCCCGCCGCGACGGGGATATTCCCGATCGGGGTGAATTAAGCTGCGAGGTTCTGTCGGCGTGGCGCGATGATATCGGCATTTATGAATATCAGCCTGATCGCAACGATTTCCTGATCCGTATTGATGCGCCGAACATGATTGCGGCCAGTGGCGAGAATTATCAGGGGTCAACCCCGCGCCAGATTGATCTGGATTTCGGAACGGCGGTCTATCCGACCCTGTGCGAGGTGATCAGAACCGGGCAGGCGCAAATTCACATGATCGGGGTTGAGCGCATAGAGTGGGAAAACTGGCTGCGTTTGATGTTACCGGTGCGAACCCGGTGCCGGAAGGGGGCGCCTGTCATTCAGGTTCTGGTAGTGCATTTTCTTTATAAGGTGTGATACGGGCCGATTTTTCGGCCGGGACTTGTTATTTTACCTTGTATCCCCAATTTTACTAATATTGGGAGAGGCAGAAGGTCACACCGCAGAATGGCCGAGACGACAGATTTCGAACTTGATGAATTACCCGAAAATATCGGACCGCATGTTACCGATCTGGTCAGGGTCTGGTATGAGGCGCGCGCAGAAGATCCGGAGCAGATTGTACCGTCGCGCGACATTCTGACCGCAGAGCGATTGCGCCCGTGGATCGACGATATCACCATCTATGAATATATGCCGTTAAAGGAAGATTTCGTTGTGCGGATTGATGCGCCGTCGATTGTGGCGTTGAACGGCGAAAGCTTTCAGCGTGCCAGCCCGCGCGAGATCGATATGAAATACGGGTCCTGCCTGACGGCGGCATTGTTCAATACCATGATGTGCGGGCAGCCGACATTTTACCATGTTACCCTTGCCGTGCGCGCCGATCAGCATTGGCTGCGCGTTCTTCTGCCGGTGCGTACGCGGAACCGGGATGGCTATCCTGTCGACCAGATACTTGGCATCCGGTTCGACTATGAATACCAGTATGATATCTGACCTTTGCCGGTGTTGATGGCGATCAATCATGCCATACGGCGATGTTCTTTCAGAAGGTCGATAAAGGCGCGCAAGGCCGCAGGGACGTGGCGATGCCCCGGATAATAAAGATGCAGGCCGGGGAAGGGTGGTGTCCAGTCTTCGAGGCAGGTGACGAGATGCCCGGTTTTGAGATGTTCGGCCACAGAATGTTCAATGACGTAACCCAGCATTTTTCCGGCAAGGACGGCCTCGGTGATCAGTTTTGAACTGCCGATGGTCAGCGGACCATTGACGTCAATGCGCATCTGCTCACCCCGGCGTTCAAATTCCCATCGATAGATGCTGCCACCGGGCAATCGCAGCCTTGCACAGGCATGACTGGCGAGATCGGTCGGGGTTCTTGGCGCCGGATGGGATTTGAAATAGTCGGGTGTGCCAACAACGACAAAACGCTGTTCCGGCCCGACGGGGATGGCGATCATATCCTGGGGGACGTTTTCAAGCAGCCGGATACCGGCATCAAAGCCGTCGGCGACGATATCGATCAGCCGTCCTTCGGTGACGATGTCTATTTTAACGTCGGGATAGCGGGCGAGAAAATCATTGATGATCGGCATCAGGGTCAGGGTTGCGGCGTCTTCGGATGTGTTGATGCGCAGTGTGCCAATCGGCTTGTCACGATAAAGATTAGCGGTTTCCATGGCCGCCGAAATATCGTGAAGGGCGGGGGTGATGCGATCAAGAAAGGCGGTTCCGGCATCGGTCAGCGCAACGCTTCGGGTCGTGCGGTTAAACAGCCGCACACCAATGCGGGTTTCGAGCATCGAAATCGCATGGCTGAGCGCCGAGGGCGAAATCCCCAGTTCCTGAGCCGCGACCCGGAAGTTGCGATGCGCGGCGACGGCGGTAACACCATGAAGTTCCAGAAGGCTTGCGCGGTACATTGTGCGAAATCCTGCATTAGTTTATGCAATAATATCGCAATTATCAGAATAATAAAGACTGTCTACCTTTGGCCTATCGAATTGCCAAAGGAGAAAGCAATGCCAAAGACGGTTTTGATTACCGGGACATCATCAGGGGTCGGGTATGCATCCGTCGACCTGTTTGCTGAAGCAGGCTGGAACGTGATTGCGACCCTGCGTGATCCGGACAAGGTGCCGGATTTCCGTCATGCCGATCAGGTGATGGTATTGCGGCTGGATGTCGAGGACATTTCATCAATCACGGCGGCGGTGGATGCGGGCATCGCGCGGTTTGGGCGCATTGATGCATTGGTCAACAATGCCGGTTTTGGCCAGTATGGTTTGTTCGAGGCCCTTGATCGTGACCGGATACAGCGCCAGTTTGATGTGAACGTGTTTGGCGTGATGGATGTAACACGTGCCATCTTGCCGCATTTCCGGGCGAAAGGTGGCGGGGTGATCGTGAATGTCAGTTCCGGTGCGGGGATTTTCGGATTGCCGATGATTTCGGCATATTGTGCGAGCAAGTTCGCGCTTGATGGCTTTACCGAAGCGCTATCCTATGAACTGGCATCCCAGAATATCATCGCCAAGCTGGTCATTCCGCATGGCGGGATTGATCAGACCCGTTTCCACGAGAGGTCTGCGGCAGACTTCGTTTCGGATGACCGGCTGAAAGACTATGATGCGTTTCTTGCCAGAACCCGTGCGATGTTCGGGAAAATGGCCGGTGGCCGATTGATGAGTGCAGGTTATGTTGCGGGGGTTGTCGTGCAGGCCGTAACCGATGACAGCCGCCAGCTACGGTATTTTGTTGGTGACGATGCGCGCGGTTTCATCAAGGCGCGCCAGCATAACAGCGACGAAGATTACATGGCCCATATGCGCGGTTTCTTTGAGGCCGACATGCCGGGTTAAGGGACCATGGGCAAAGAAAAAGGGCAGCCTGGCGGCTGCCCTTTTGGTTTTTGGCCCATCAGTTTTTGCCAATTCCGGCATCGTTCAGGTCGTCTTCGACGGCAGCCGAAAGCTGTTCGAAGATATCGTCCATGGCACTTTCAACGCGCTGCCAGCTTGGGATGAAGGGGCTTTCGAGCGGGTTATCAAGGTAGTGCTGCCCGGCACTCATGATGACTTCGGCCAGGACCTCGACACATTTTTCTTCTTCGTCGCGATTGATTTTAAGGCCGTTAAACAGCGCGTCCGCGCGGTATTGTTCGATCAGGTCAAGGGCGGTGCGGTAATAGGTGGCCTTGAGCGTGCGGAAGGTTTCGTGCGAGAAAACGGTGCCCTGGGTTGCGAGTTTGCGGAACAGGGATTTGGCGATGTCGCTTGCCATGCGTGACAGGCCGTCATCCTTTTCGGCCGGGTCAAATTCGCGGTGCTTGTGATCATAGATATCGGCGATATCGACCTGTGCCAGACGGTGGACCGTATGGTTGCGATACATTTCCGAGAGCATTGAAATTTCAAGCCCCCAGTCGGACGCAACCCGCAGGCCATAGGCAACGTCGGTGCGGATGGCCATTTCGCCGGACAGCGAATAGCGGAAGCAATCAAGGTAATTGAGAAATTCGGTTTTGCCGACCACCTGTTTAAGCGCGCGGATCAGCGGGGTGACAAACAGGCGGCAGACCCGGCCCTTGAGCGTGCCATTGGCAACGCGGGCATAGTATCCCTTGGCAAAGGCGAAATTGAATGCCGGGTTGGCAATCGGATACATCAGGCGGGCGGGCAGATCGGGCTTGTAGGTTGCGATGTCGCAATCATGAATGCCGATGACCGAGCTTCGCCCGGATGCCAGCGTATAGCCAAGGCAATACCAGACATTGCGGCCCTTGCCCGGTTCATAGCGGGCCAGATCATATTCGGCCAAGCGATCATGGACGCTGCGCAGGCGCGGGCCGTCATTCCACAGGATGCGGACATGCTGTGGCAGGTCCTTGAAAAATTCCCGGGCATAGGCGTATTGGGTGGCATCGGCCCGGTCCAGCCCGACGACGATCTGATCGATATAGGTGGCCTGTTTCAATCCTTCGAGGATCGTGGTCATGGCGGGGGTTTCAAGTTCGGAATACAGGCAGGGCAGGATCAGGGTTTGCCGACGCTGGCGGGCGAAGGCGGTCATTTCATAAGCGAGTTCTTCGGGGTTGCGGTCGATGATGCGGTGCAGGGTCGTGATCGGCCCGCCCTGATGAAAATCAGCCATGAAGTACCTCGCTTTTGTTATTGGTATTGGTCAATTGATCGAGAAGGGCGTTGACGCCTGCATTCCAGCCCGAAGGGCCGGGTTCCGGGGCGATGATCAGTTTCTGATCCTTTATCAATGCGGTTGTTACCGAAGCATGTTTTTGCGGTATCTGGATTGCGAAATCGGCCGCCGCCAGCATGGTGGCGTCATTGGCGGAATCCCCCAATGCGATTGTGCGCGGCGTGATACCCGTTGAGGGAATAACGCCGTTTTGGCCCAATAGTTCCAGCATGCGGGCCATTGCGGCCCCCTTGTCGGTCGGGCCGCAAAGGGTGTGGAAGCGCCCGCCCTTGACCAGTTTCAGGCCGAATGTTTCGGCAATGGTCCGGGCGGTTGCGATATCGGCATCATCGGGTTGCCAGATCAGCGGGTCGGAACAGAAACGATCCCCGGCGCGCGCGGCATCATCAATCGCAAGCCCGGTGGCATCGGCGATGATGTCGGGCGATGAGGTGCGGAAGCTTTGTACCGGAACCGCAACGGCCGCCCGGATCGCACCACGGGCGGCATCGATGGTTTCGGTGGCAGGGCCGGGTTGTTCGGTCTGATCACCCAGACGGATGACACCGCCATTTTCGCCGATCAATCCATCAAACAGATGATCGGTGGCATTGATATGGGAAAGTTCGGCCAGGGTTTTTGACGAGATCGCGATCAGGGGAATGCCAAGCTTTTTTACGCGGGCAATCGCCGGGGCCGCCGGGGCCCAGGAATAGGTGTCATGATCAAGCAGGGTGCCGTCAAGATCGGTGAAGATTACGTAGTGACTGTTTTCTGTCATCGTCCCGTTTGGTCGGTTTCAGAAGGCTTTTGACGGGGCCGGTGCAGTGACCGGAAGTTACCTTAGCACACAGGTCCGGGCAGGGCGACAGCCGAAAGATTAAATTTTATGCGATGTTTCATGTTGATGAAATTAAATGCATTTTAATTCGACGCTATAAAAACTGTGATTTCTGTCGTTTAATGTCAGGCACGGCGTATCAACATAAACAAATGCCGAAAAACAATAAAATCGACTTATCGGGGTGAGGCGGCATTCAATGCCGTAACCATGCAGGAGCAGGGCGTGGGGAAAAGACAGACGGGCGTTATCGCGCCACGGTGGCTGGTGATGCTGTTGCAGATCGTTTGGGGGACGGTCTGGGGCATTTCCGGGGCTGTTGCGCAGGAAGGGAACGCAGGCCCGGAAAGATCACAACCAAAACCGGAAGTGCTGTTTGCGGTTGGCGAATGGCCGCCGATGATCACGGAAAACGTACCGGGTTTTGGCATCCATACAGAGCGCGTAACCGAAGCATTCGTCGCGATGGGGTATCGGGTGCGCTATATCTTTTTGCCGTGGCGCCGGGCCTATGAATTGACCGCACGGGGCGAATATGCCGCCACCTTTAGCTGGATCTGGACGCCGGAACGTTCGGCGGAAATCATTTATCCCGACCATCCGGTCGCACGGGCCTATCAAAAAGGGTTCTATAAAAAATCCCGTTTTCCCGACGGACTGGAGATAGACCGGATTGCCGATCTTGATCCGCTGGGGCTGCGCCCGGTCGGTGTGGCGAGTTACTGGTACGAGGTGGAGTTTCGCCGCCACGGGATTGAGGCGGATATTGTTACATCATCGGAAGCTGCGTGGCGGTTTCTTGATGCCGGCCGGGCCGATATCTTTTTCGAGGAGGAGCAGGTCGGCTGGCAGGACATGAAGCGTATTCTGGGCGAGGAGGCCGTGGCGAATTACACCACCACACAGCCGGTGCAATCGGACGATATGTTCATCCTGTTTTCCCGAAATCATCCGATGGGTCCGGCCTTGCGGGATGCCTTCGACCGGTTTCTCGACACGCCGAACGGGCAGTCGATGTGCCGCCGATGGGGTGTCTGCAAAAAATCTGGCGAAAATCAGTCTGTGCCGAACTGAGATTTGTAAAACCGGTGCGATATGTTGATATAATCGTTCGGATATAGATGTTCGATTTGTCCCATCCTTTTCCCGGTTTATCCATTCTTCCCGTGTGAAATCAGGCGTATTCTTTCCTTGTTGGAACGGTTCTTGTTCCAGAAAACCAACAAGAATAGTCGAGTGAGGATTACGTCATGCATGTCCCTGTCGCCATTATCGGCTGCGGTCCTTCGGGGTTGCTGCTTTCGCATTTGCTGCATGTGCAGGGAATTGACAGTGTGATCCTTGAACGCAAGGACCGCGCCTATGTCGAGGGGCGCATCCGGGCCGGTGTTCTTGAGATGGGGACGGTTGGCCTGATGGAGCGGGTCGGCGTTGATGCCCGCATGAAGCGCGAGGGCATCATTCATGGCGGGATCTATATCAGTGTCAATGGCAAGCGCCAGCATGTGAATATCGAAGAACTGACCGGTGGATCGACCGTGATGATTTACGGCCAGACCGAGGTGACCAAGGATCTGATCGCGGCCCGCCTTGATCATGGTGGCGAGATCGTGTTCGAGGCGGAGGATGTCAGCCTGCATGATATCGAGACTGACAAACCGCGTGTTCGATATGTCAAGGATGGCAATCCGGTCGAACTGACCTGCGATTATATTGCGGCCTGCGACGGGTTCCACGGGGTCGGGCGGCAGACGATGCCGTCATCGAAACTCAGGACTTATGAAAAGGTTTATCCGTTTGGCTGGCTGGGTGTTCTGGCGAAGGCCAAGCCGGTGGCGGACGAGCTGATTTATGCCAGCCATGACCGGGGATTTGCGCTTTGTTCGATGCGATCCGAGAGTGTTGTGCGCCATTATGTGCAGGTGCCGAGCAGCGAGAAGATCGAAGACTGGTCGGATGACCGGTTCTGGAACGAGCTTCGGGTCCGGCTTGGCGAGGCCGATGCCGAACTGGTGAATGAGGGCGAAGTGTTTGAAAAAAGCATCGCACCGCTTCGAAGCTTTGTTGCCGAGCCGCTAAGCCACGGGCGTCTGTTCCTGGCGGGCGATGCGGGGCATATCGTGCCGCCGACCGGGGCCAAGGGGCTTAACCTTGCGGCGAGTGATGTTCATTACCTGTCCGAGGCCTTGATCGGGAAATTCAAGCAGAACCGGGATGATTTGCTTGACGCCTATTCCGATACCGCGCTTGCGCGCGTGTGGAAGGCGGAACGGTTTAGCTGGTGGATGACATCGATGCTGCACACATTTGATGACCATCACGATTTTGACGGCCGTATTCGCCGCGCCGAACTGGAATATATCCTGTCATCGAAGGCAGGTTTGACGACGCTTGCAGAAAACTATGTCGGTTTGCCTTACTGATCGGCATGGTTCGGAGCCCCACGCTCCGTAATCCGCCCAGATTTCTGCAAGGGATGAACGGCCCGTTCCCACGACGGGCCGTTCTGTTTTTTAAAGGTGCGGCAAAGCCTGCGCCCTGTCTTGCCGGGCCTGCCCCGAAATGATCATAATCTTTTGGGGAACCATGAGGGTGCCTGTGCCGTTAAAGGGGTGTTGAAAACGAATATCCCAATGAAGACAGGAGCACGAAATGGCTGCCAATACTGAAACTGCCGCCAACAATGCCAAACTGCAGGCTGATGTTGATGCCCTGCGCAAGGATCTTTCGGAGGTTACCAAGACGCTTAAGGCGATGGGTAACGAAAGCGCAAGAACCAAGGCACAGGCCGCAGCCGAACGTGTCCGTGAAGTATCGGGCCAGGCACGTGACCAGTTTGACCATGCGCGCGAAGTCGCGGTGGATCAGGTGCGTGAGCGCCCGTTGACGACGGTTGCCCTGACATTTGGTGTCGGCATGCTGGTCGGCCGTCTGTTGCAGAAATGATCGACCAACTGACCGACGCAATCGGTGAGATGGCAAGAGCCGCGGCAATCAAGCTTGCGGCTTTTGCCGCGATCGGCCTGATCGTTCTGACCGGTATCGGGTTTTTGCTGGCGGCGGCCTATGTCGGGCTTGCCGCGAAGTTCGGGGCGATTGCGGCTGCAACCGGCATTGGTGCGGGTTTGATCGCCCTTGGCCTTGTCGCACTTGCGGTCATGATGCAGCGTGATCCGAGCGATGCGGTGGCCAGGCAGAGTGGTTCTGCAAAAGCACCGGCACGCAGCGAGGATGCGATGCTGTTTGATATGCTGATCCATGCGGCATCCGCCGGTTATGCCACCGGGCAGGGCGACCCGAAACGCATGCAGGCGGGGCTGGACAAGCTGGCGCGGGATTTATCCGATCTTGGCGCGTTTGATTTTCCCAATGCGGCGGGTAATGACGATGCGGACCGTCCAGCACCAGCATCAGAAACGGATACAAAAATGGCGGGATAACCATATGGTTCCCGCCATTTTTATTTCAGATTGCCGAAACCTTATTCGCCGTGGAAATGCACCGTGCCGATAAAGGGCAGGTTGCGGTTGGCCTGAGCGTAATCAATGCCATAGCCGACGACAAATTCATCGGGAATGTCAAAGCCGCAATAATGGATCGGAATTTCGACTTCGCGACGTGACGGCTTGTTCAGCAGGGTGCAGATTTCAAGCCGGTTCGGATCGCGGGTTTTAAGCAAACGGACCACTTCCGAAAGCGTATAGCCGGTATCGATGATGTCTTCGACCAGCAGCACGTCCTTGCCGCGGATCTGACCATCAAGATCCTTGATGATGCGGACATTGCGCGAGCTTTCGGTGGAATCGCCGTAGCTTGAGGCGACCATGAAATCGACTTCGACCGGAACGGTCAGTTTGCGGGCCAGATCGGCGATGAAAACGAACGATCCGCGCAGCAGACCGACAACGATCAGTTTTTCGGTATCCTTGAAGTTTTCATTGATCCTGGCGGCAAGCGCATCGATCTGTGTGGCAATTTCGTCCGCCGTTATCAGCGGCTTGACATCATAATCGGCCATCAATCTCGGTCCTGAAGCGTTATGGGATGATTTCCCGCTTGCTATCACAAGCCGCCCCCCATGACCAGCCCGTGAATGGTAACAGAAGTATAATCCCGTAAAATTCATACCCTGTTGCGCGCCCTGATTGTGCAACAGGGCGCATATCTATACGACGGCTTTTTCATCAGATGGAAATTGGCAGATGGGGTGGGTCAGGCGGCTTTGAAAATCACCGGTTCATCGCCTTCGTGCCATTGGTCATATCTGACCATCGCGGTTTCAAACCAGCGGGAATTCAGGAAATCATCAAGCCAGCGTTGCAGATGGACAAAGGGTGCTGCATCAAACGCATCCCTGTCGGTATTGGCGAACTGTCGGACGAAGGGTGCAATCGCAAAATCGGCCAAGGCCGGGCGGGTGCCAAACAGATATTTGCCAACCGCCAGACGGCCATCTAGCCGGTTCAGGATTTTTTCCGCATCACGGCGATGTTCGACCGGGTCCGCGTCCTCGTAGCGGTTGAAATATTTATAGCGGTCCAGATGATGTTTGAACGGGCCATCATTTTGCGAAATCAGGGCCAGCATGTCTTCGAGCGTGCCGCTTTCGGGTTCGAGCCATTTTTCCGGATCATTTTCCGCCAGCGCCCAGACCATGATTTCAAGGCTTTCATCGATCACGCTGCCATCGGGCAGGATCAGCACGGGCACGGTGGCCTTGGGCGATGCATCGATCATGGATTGGGGTTTGTCGCGCAGAACAACTTCGCGCAGTTCGACATCCATCCCGCTTGCCAGCAGGGCCATGCGGGCGCGCATCGCATAGGGGCAGCGACGGAAACTGTATAAAACCGGACATGCTGTTTGCTTGCTCATATTACCCGATTAGCCTTTGGCGCACCGCATTGCAACCGCTTATCGGGCACAAATTCCATTGTCATGCGTTAGACATTCACCCACAACCTTCCCATGTTCTGGAAAGGGAAAGACGGGATATTCATTTCGCGGCAAGGGCAAAACGGGATCGCCCGAAAGCGTTAAGGTAAAAAACTTGGGTCAAACGCCCCTTTTTTGCGCAAGCGGGGTTGATTTCATGGCACAGTTTGTGAAAGGACAATGCCCGTCATTTATTTCGCAAGACCCGCTGGGGGACGTGCTGGCGCGCATGCCGCGCCGTTTGCCCCGAACGCGGTCAGAAGACCAAAGCCGACCTGACAGAAGCAAGGGACCAGTTACATGACACCGACCGAAATCGCGCGCGTTACCGATTATCTGCGCCGTACTTTTGATAATCCGAAAATTGCCGTCGATGCGCCCAAGCGCAAAGGCCACCCGATTGAAATGCGCGTTGGCGACGAATTTGTCGGTGTTGTGCATCGTGACGAGGACGAAGGCGAAGTCAGCTATTCGCTGAATATTGTGATCCTTGAAGAAGACCTGCCGCCGGCCCCCTAAGACCGGTTGCCACAAGGTTCTGCAAAACGCCCCGTGCCAATCATGGCCGGGGCGTTTTTGTTTGGGCATGGCGCGGTTTGAAACAAAATGCCCGCTGATACGTTCGTTAACGGGGCCGCCAAGGCCCGCGTGCAGCCTGCACATTTCGCCACCGTTAGACGAGGTATCGATGATCGCATGGATAGAGCAGCACGGCACAATGCTTCAGATACTGATCAGCTTTGCGACATTGCTGGTCTGGATTTTCTATGCCCAACTGCTTTTTCAAAGCTATCGCCGGGCCAGACGCCCCAAAATCGTGATCAACCAGTTGCTTGATCATGCGCAAACCGCGCGGTTCCTGATCAGTAACATGAGCCAGGAAGCCATCCATATCGAAACGGTTTTGCTGTGCATTGATAACGGCAATGACCGTGTCTGTCAGGTCATCACTGATGCCGAACCCGGCGAGGGATATGATGCCCGAAACGAGGACGGGGCGCATGACGGGATGGATGAAAGCCGTGCGCTTTCCGAACGGCTTGACGATGTTACCCTGCAGGGGCCATTGCCGCCGGGGAAATGTATCGAACTTGGTTCGGTCAATCGTCTGCTGGCCCGGGTGCGCCGCCAGATCGCAAGAACATCGGACGATAACGAACAGAAATTCCCAGGCCGGGATCGCGATTGCCGGATCGAGATCATCGTGATCGGTGTTTACAGTTCCGAAAAGGGTGTGATCGGGGCCAGCCGAACCTTTGTCTATGACCGGGAATTCCGGCTGCGTCCCGAAGAAATCAAAACCACGCAGCATACCGGCTTTTTCGCGCGGCGCGAGATGGGCAGACTGCATTCGCAATATATCTGAGCCGGGAAAAGGCAAGGGGATCCCGGCCAGCCATTTCATCATATCGCCACGGATTGATCACAATCGTTGGACATATCAGGGGGTGATCGCAATCAGTTACGGAATATCATGACACGAACCGACGATCCGCTTCCCAAAGACGGGGCAAGGCTTTCATCGATCTTTGATGCAATGTTGAATGATGGTGCCGGTGTGGTGCCCGCGCAGGGCGAAGCAAATGACATCAGCCCCGATATCAGCCTGGGCGCGCTGTTTGATGCTATGGGTGAGAAAAGCCAGGGGGCGTTGATTGTCCTGTTTGCGCTGATTGCCTGTGTGCCGGTACCGGGACCGAACGCGATCCTGACCATTCCGCTGGCGTTTCTGGCGCTGCAACTGGTGATCGGGCGGAAAAAACTTTATCTGCCCGACTGGATGCGCCGCCGCAGGATTGGCCGCCGTCGCCTCGGCGGGCTTTACCGGCATATGCGGCCACGGCTGATCTGGCTTGAAAACCGGATGTCGGATCGCTGGCAGTTCTTTGTCCCGGCACAGCGCATGCCGGTGATCGGGCTGATCTGTCTTGTCATTGCCTTCATCATTGCCATCCCGATCCCGGTTCCCGGTGCGAATAGCATCCCGGCACTTTGCCTTGTCGTTGTCGGTCTTGGACTTGTGCTGTCAGACGGGGTGGCGATTGCCGCCGGGATACTGGTTGGCGGGGTGGCGGCAACCGGGATTGCGGGCCTGACATGGTATAGCGTGACGGCACTGGCGGCGTGATGCCGCGCTGGCAATTATGCGTCGAAATCCGTTGATGTGGTGATGTGTTCCCATTGGGTGAATTCGCGCTGCAGGTCATCAAGTTTGGTGCGCCCCAGCGACAGCGCATCGCGCCCCAGCAACAGATGCACCGGCGGATTGGGGACGTTCAGGATATCCATCACCGCCTTTGCGGCTTTGGCGGGATCACCGGCCTGATTGCCGCTTTTCTTCTGGCGGGCATCGCGGATCGGATCAAACAGGGCGTCATAATCGGAAATGCTGCGGTCGGAGCGGACCATGGAACGCCCGGCCCAGTCGGTGCGAAATGAGCCCGGCTCAATCGCGGTGACATGAATGCCAAGCCCGGCGACTTCGCTGGCAAGTGTTTCGCTGATGCCTTCGAGGGCGAATTTGCTGCCGCAATAGTAGGAAATGCCGGGCATGGTGATGAAGCCGCCCATCGAGGTGATATTGAGGATATGGCCGCGTCTGCGTTGGCGCATATGGGGCAGGACGGTCTTGATCATCGCGACCGCGCCAAACACATTGACCCGGAACTGGGCTTCGAGTTCGGCCAGCGGGGATTCTTCGAGCAATCCTTCGTGACCATATCCGGCATTGTTGATCAGAACGTCAATCGGGCCGATATCGGTTTCGATCTGCTTGATCGCGCCGGGGATCGCCTCAAAATCCGTCACATCAAGGATGACGCCGGTGGTCTGTGCCGGGGACAGGGCGGTGAAGGCGGCAAGGTCGGCCTGTTTGCGGACCGTGCCGATGACATGGTGGCCTTCGGCAATTGCGGCCATGGCAAAGGCGCGGCCAAAGCCGGAGCTGACGCCGGTGATCAGGATGTTTTTCGGATTTGTATTCGTGGTCATTTGCGATGGTCCTTTGTGCAGTCAGGCAAGCCATGCGAGGCAGGCTTGGGAACGTGATGTGTTGGGATGTGATGACCAAGGCTAGTGATATCTGATTGTTTGGTATATGGGTTAAAGTCTGCATGGACTGTTTAAAAAGGAGTGCATTATGCGCGGGCGGGAATATGCCGAACTTGAAGCCTTTGTTGCCGTGGTCGAAGAAGGCAATTTCAGGCGTGCGGCGGCACGGCTGCGCATTTCGGCATCGTCGTTAAGCCAGACGATTGGCAATCTTGAAGACCGGCTGGGTGTGAACCTTTTGCAGCGAACCACGCGCAGCACGTCGCTGACCGAGCCAGGAAAACGGCTTTTTGAACGGTTTCGTCCGGCGATGGCTGAAATGGCCTTTGCGGTGGAAGATATCATGCAGTTTCAGGGGCGACCGGCGGGGACGGTGCGGCTTTTGCTGCCAAGGCTTGCGCTTGCCACCCAGATCGAGCCGTGGCTTGGTGCGTTTCACGAAAAATATCCCGATGTGGTCCTGGAACTTGTGATCGAGGATGCGCCGCTTGATATCGTGGATGCCGGATATGATCTTGGCATTACGCTTGGCGAGTTGTTGCAGAAGGATATGGTCGCGGTCAGGCTTGGCCCGGATATCCATCAACTTGCCGTGGCGTCGCCCGATTATCTGGCGCGATATGGGGTGCCGCAAACACCAGCCGATTTGCACGGGCATAAATGCATCAACTGGCGCAAACCGGGGCGCAGGAAGCTTTATAACTGGGAATTTTGCGTTGACGGGCGATGGATCAGCGTTGCGGTTGATGGGCCACTGATCGTGTCGCATCGCGATACGGCGTTAAAGGCAGCGGCACAGGGGGTGGGGATTGCGTTTGCCTATTGGTCGTCGCGCTGGATGCAGCCGATGATCGATGACGGGTCGCTTGTGCCGGTTCTGGAAGAATTTTCACCGCCCTTTCCGGGCTGGTATCTTTATTATCCGAAGCAGCGGGCGACACCGCCCGCTGTTCGTGCCTTGATCGATTTTCTGCGTCACTGCCATCAGGAAGGCCGCGACGCATAGCCCGCATGTCAGGCGGCCTGCGCGTCCTCGGCCTTGATGACCTTGTGGTTGTCTTCGTTCAGGCCAAGTTTCCAGTAGCTTGAGATATAAAGATCATCCTTGCCAAGCCCCCGATCATTGCGGAAATGATCGCGCAGCATTTTCATCGCGGTAAATTCACATGCGGCCCAGACCGACGGGCGGCCATCGGCCCAGGGCAGTTTTTTCACGACATCGGGCAGGGCATTGGCATTTTCGCCCGGATGCGGGTTGATCACCCATTCGATGGTGACGTTTTCGGGCTTTTGCAAATCCTGCATGTCGGCCTCGGACGCGATTTCGATCACGGCGTAACCGCGCGCATCGGATGACAGCGTTTCCAGATTGACCGAAATGGCGGGCAGGGCCGTCATATCGCCGACAATCAGGAACCAGTCGGCGGTCGGATCAACCAGCTTTTTCGGGCCGGGGCCCCCGATGGTGATCAGATCGCCGGGTTTGCAATTGACCGCCCAGTTCGAGGCCGGGCCGCCGTGATCGTTATCATCGGAACCATCGCCATGCATGACGAAATCGATATCGATCTCGCGGCCCTGATCGGTGATGCGGTCATGGCGCACGGTATAGGTCCGGCGCAGAACGCGGTCCTTTTCATCGCCGTCAATCGGGAAGATCAGTTTGACATAGGCGCTTTCCTGATCGTCGGGGAAGGATGCGATGCCGTCACCGCCCAGGGTCACGCGCAGCATGTTGGGCGTGACATAGGTTTTGCGGATCACGGTCAGATCGCGGGGTGCTGGTCTGTTCATTCCAAGCTCCTGTAGGGATTATCTGTTTTCAGATTCCAGATTGTCGGCCATCAGGCTGGCAATTTCGTTGAAATCCGTGATTTGTTTCTGGCTTAAACCGGTGGCCATGCGCGTGCGGATTTTGGCTTCTACGGCACGATATTCTTCCATCAGCGCATCGCCCTTTGGCGTCAAATGCAGGGTCTGGCTTCGCCCGTCTTCGGGATGGGGGCGGCGTTCGATCAATCCGTTTTCTTCGAGTTCCTTGATAAGCCGCGTGATGCGGCCCTTGTCCTGCCCGGTGCGGGTGGCGATTTGCTGTGCCGTGACGCCGGGGCTTTTGATGATCCATTTCAGCGTGCGCATCTGCGAGATTGGCAAGGGCATATCGGCATCCTGCAAACCTTCACGCATCGCACGCTTGAAGGCATGGACCAGCCGGTGAAGGGTTTCGCCGGGGACATGCGCATTTGCGGGGTTGGTTTCTGGCGTTTCCATTGGCTTACTCATCGATATGTTTCTGTCTTGCCGGTGCGCAAGGTGTTGCGGGGTTTGTCATGACTGCTTGGCGACGGCATCCGCACCATGCGGGGCGATGATGCCGGTGCGGATGGCATATTTGCGGCCCTCGCAAATGGCGGCCGAGATCAGGGCAAAGCCCGCCGCAACCCCCATGATCGCGGTCAGATCAAACGCGCCACCCGTGCCGATCAGGATGGCGGCAAGGGCGGCCCCAACCGATTGCCCGGTCAGACGGGCGGTGGCCAGCATGCCGCCGGCACCGCCGCTTCGATCCCGTGGGACGCTTGTCATCATCAGGCGGTTGTTGGGTGACTGGAACAGGCCAAAGCCAACGCCGCAGATCATCAGACAGGCAATGATCGCAAGGGCGGTATGGGGACTTCCGGCCGGGATCAGGGTGACGGCAAACAGGCCGATGGCAAAAATCCCCATGCCGATGCCGGTCAGATGGATCGGTGAATATCGATCAGCCAGCCGCCCGGCGATGGGGGCGATGATGGCGGTGGCGACGGGCCATGGCGTCATCAGAAGGCCGGTATCAACCGCGCTATAATGCAGCACGTCATGGAAATAGAACGGGAGTGCGACAAAGGCGATGAATTGCGCGCAAAAGCCGGCAATCGATGACCCGATGGAGCAGGCAAAGACCGGACGGGCCAGCAGATCAAGCGGCAGCATCGGCCGTTCGCGCGAAAATTGCCGACGCACAAGGAAGAAACCGGCGGTGATTGCTATCACGAACTGGCCGGCGATCAGCGTCGGGTGGCTTTGGGTGCCGACATTGCCAAGGGCCGAAATCAGCCCGCCGAATGCCAGCACGTTCAGAAACGCGCTTATATAGTCAAACCGGGTGCGGGTCGGTTTGGTATAGGGCAGGGCGAATGTGCCGAGGCCGATTGCCACGATTGATATCGGGATATTGATCAGAAACAGCCAGTGCCATGTCGTCACCGCCAGAATGGCCGAGGCGATGGTCGGCCCGGCGGCAGCCGAGATTGACACAACCATGGCAATCAGCCCGATGGCGCGGCCAAGCTTTGCCTGCGGGACGCTGTGGCGCATGAGGGCTGCGTTGATGCTCATCAGCGCCGCACCACCCAATCCCTGCAACACGCGGGCGAATGTCAGGAATTCGATATTGGGGGAATAGGCGCAAAGCGCGGACGCAATGCCGAAAATCACCATCCCGGCCAGATAGACCTTGCGAAAGCCAATCGCCTCGCCAAGGGCGGACAGGGGCAGCAGGGCGACGACAACCGCCAATTGATAGGCGGTGATGACCCAGATGGCGTGCGCCGGGCTGACATTCTGATCCTGCGCGATGGCGGGCAGGGCGACATTCATGATCGACCCGTCAAGCACGGCCATCATGACGGTCAATAACACGGCGATCATGGCGAAGGACCGCTGGGGCTGCGGCAATCCGTCGGCGTGGATGGTTTTGGATATCTTCATGTGGGGCAACATTCCGAAAACAAAGCGTGCGCTGGCAAGAGGCGGCGCGAGGAGCGGGCAAGCAGGGCAAAATGCCACCCGATATCGCGGTTGCGGGCACGGCTATATGGTTGACTTTATCAACCAATATAAAATGTGGTTGATTTTGTCAACTTGTTTTCGGGGCTGTCCTTCTAGTGCTGTCCTTAGGGGTAGTGTTCGAAGGTATATTAGGGGTGTATCATTCGGGATGATTAAGGGAGGGCAGATTGATGAAAATGATGATGGTTCTGGGGATCAGTGCGCTGTTTGCGATGGGGGCCGCGCCGGTGCCGACATATGCCGCACAGGGTTCAATCGCGTTTGATCCGGCGGTTGAACATGGCGGCGGCTGCCGCAAAAGCTCCCCGCCGGGGCAGTGTTGCCATATGGATAACAGGGTGGGGTCGGTGCATTGTCATTGAGTGTTGCTTTAAAGTAGGGCCAAAATTACACCATTTTTCTTGAATTGATAAATTGATAATCTCTGTTAAAAAGTAATCGGGACAGTATTTTTGAACAAGGTTTAAGGTGCGAGTCGCATCTGCTGTTAAAGTACCACTTTCTTAGGTGTTCGGTACTGTCCCAACCGCTCAATTTCCATGGGGATACTGATATTAAATACGATTTAACGTCGGTTTCTCAAAGAAATCAGTTGGAGAGGTTTATTGGTGTTAAGTCTGATTTGTTAGACTTAGTGCTGGATTTTGATTCTGAAAGTAGCAATTCATTTTCTGAGCAGAACAGCCGAATTTATATGCTGTCCATGCCGCTATTTATTTGCCACAAAATACCTAAGAAGAATCCAAATCGAGGAGAAAGGGTCGTCTGGGAAGCCTTGATGGATTTAAGGGACGTTTACAAAAGCTTTTCGCGAAAGCTTGATATTTTTTTCCAGAAACAGATTGAAACTTATCCACATTCTTGTTCTTACGGGTATTTGGGAGGCCGAAATACACGTGGAAATGCCGAGAAACATGTTGGGAAAAAGTACTTATTGAATGCCGATCTGTGCAATTTTTTTGATAGTATCAGTGCGGATAAAGTAAGACTTTTATTTGTTTCTTGTGGGGTTGACGAAAAAATTTCTCAAATTCTCTCTCGATTTCTCACTATTTCATCTCGTTTACCAATGGGGTTGTCTACCAGTCCTGTCATAGCCAACGTGCTTGCGCACAAAATGGATTGTGAATTGTCGGATCTGGCGGAAAAGTTCAATTGTCAGTATTCAAGATATGTTGATGATTTAACATTCTCTAGTGATGAGATTTTGCCGGAGATAAGTCATATCGAAGAAATAGTTGCTAGGCATAATTTTAGTTTGGCACACGAGAAGATAAAGTTCTCCAAATCTGGTCAAGCTCATTACGTAACTGGGTTAAGTGTTTCAGATACGGAGGCCCCGCATGTTCCAAGAAAGATAAAGAAAGACCTTCGAAAATCACTATACTACATGGATAAATTTGGAATTTATGATCATTTTGGTCGTTTAGGAATTCATGAGCACGAGAATGTTCAAAGAGAAGTAAACCGAATTGATGGGCTTGTGCATTATGTGAGCTATCATGAGCCTAGAAAATCTTTCGAAATTAATGCTATATGGCAAAAAATTCTCCGAGATAGTGGTTTTCGACCATATTTTTCAGCGCATAAGCAAGAATACGAAGTGTTCAACATTATCATTGATGAAGCTGAATTTTCACACAATGGAACTAATTACTTAGCGCTTGCCGCATCGGTGACGAATAAACAACGTGAAATTGACAATTCAATTTTCGAGATTTTAGATAATTTTCTATCAAATCCATGGTCTGATGGTAAAGTTGACTTAATTAAAGAGCGTGGTCTTCATTATGTCGATTGCACCGAGGACTTAAAGAAGGAATTTATTCAGTGCCTTCAGATACTTCCTTTTAATGGGTATATATCTATTAACGCAGTTGGCGAGAGTAATTATCGAGATAGATATATTGAAAATTTTAAGAATATTATCATGAGAAATTATTATAAAATAGATAGGTCAATTGTTTTTGTATCAATAGAGAGAAATAGCAAAATAAGTAATGACGATATTTATGGTGTTGTTGATTATGTTAATAGTTATCATTTAAATGATAAACGAGTTATTCTTCCTAAGGGAAATGTTTCGTTTGTTGGGAAAGAGTGCTTGGGGGTTTCTGTTCCAGATTTTTTGCTTGGATGTTTTGCTGGATATATAAAGGATAACCAGACTGTGAGCGGAGGTGCTAAATCACGTAAATTCCTCCAATTCGAAATGTTGCGTGACAAAATTAAGGTTGTATCCGATTTGACGACCAACCAGCATTTCACTCGAAGGAACCCATTCTCCAAATCTAAGCTAAAAATTTAATTTAGCTTAGAATACGAAACACCCACTCAACAAATACCCCCCCGTCGGTGCTTCCCAATCGACCATCTCGCCCAGGCAATAGGTGCCGGGGCGTTTTTTGAGTTGGAAGGTGTCGTCGAGTTCTTCCCATGCGACACCGCCCGCCGTGCTGATGGCTTCGTCAATCGGGCGGGGTTTGGTGATTTTAAGCGGTAGGGCCTTGATCGCGGTGGCGAGTTTGGCGGGGTCGTTCAGGGTTTCCCGCGGGGTGACTTCGAAAACGAGGGCGGTTTTGGTGGCGTCCAGACCGAGTGTTTTGCGCAGGTGATTGCCAAGCGAGTTTTTGCCGCGGGGTTTGTTTAAGCGCGTGGTGACGTCGGCCAGGTCGCGGTCGGGCGTCAGGTCGAGTGTCACGGTGGCATCGCCGGTTTCAAGCCATTGATCGCGAAGCGGGGCCGAGATGGCATAGACCGCACTGCCTTCTATCCCGGTTCTGGAAATCACGAATTCGCCGCGCACGGTTTGCGGACCGGATTTGGTTTCGACCGTCAGGGTCACGGCCTTGACCGGCGAGCCCGCGCATTTTTCGATCAGATGGTCGGTCCAGGCGACGTCAAAGCCGCAATTGGCCGGTTTGAACGGATTGCATCTGATCCCGGCATTTGTAAGGATTTCCATCCATTTGCCATCTGATCCCAGCCGTTTCCAGCTTCCGCCGCCCAATGCCAGAACGGTGATATCGGCCTTGGCGGTCACTTCGCCGTCCGGGGTTTTGAAAACGGCATTCTGGTTTTCATCCCAGCCGGTCCAGTAATGGCGGTAATGGATTTTGCAGCCCAAACCATCCAGACGACGCAGCCATGCGCGCAAAAGCGGGCTTGCCTTCATCGCGGTCGGAAAGACGCGGCCAGATGACCCGACAAAGGTTTCGATACCAAGCCCTGCACACCAGTCGCGGATTTCGCTGGGGCCGAATTTGCGCAAGTGCGGTTCAAGTCGCGCCCGCGAGGTGCCATAGCGCGACAAAAACGTTTCGAAGTCTTCGGCATGGGTGATGTTCAGCCCGGATTTCCCCGCCATCAGGAATTTGCGCCCGGCACTTGGCATGCCTTCATAGATCGTGACGGCATGACCGGACCCGGCGAGGCGTTCGGCCGCCATCAGTCCCGCCGGACCGGCACCAATGATCATCGCGGTTTTACCGTTTGGTTTTGGGGCTGGGGTATCCGGGTTTGATGACATGCGGGGCCTTTGAGTGCGGGGGTTGTGTCTGGCGGTTTTAGCCGGTTTGGCGGGGGATGGCAATTTGCGGGATTACTGGCGGCGGCGTGGGAGCGGGTGGCACGATGGACTCCCGCGTTCGCGGGAGTGACGGTAGAGGGGCGAGGCGACGGTAAAGGGGCGGGGCGACGGTAAAGGGGGCGAGGCGGGGTAGGCTCCGTGGGCGTGCCGATAGAGGGAACGTTACCATCCCCGTCATGCCCGCGAAGGCGGGCATCCAGTCAGCGGTTCCGGGTTTCTCCGATTTCGGTGATGGAGGTTGCGGGCCGATGGGTTCCCGCTTTCGCGGGAACGACGGTAGAGGGGTGCTAGAAAGATGGGAGAGCGTGGTACGGCAATGTCGGGAGACCCGCGCAAATTCGACCTTGGCGGAAATAGGGTTCGCTGTGACTTGCGCATTAAGGGTGAAATCGACCCTTTTGGCGGAAAAATGCGGCAAAGATTGGCAATTTGTCGATAAATCGGCTAACAAAATTCCGAAGGTTATAATGCATTCAAAAAAATGATCCTGTGGAGGAAACATGCTTTCGATTAGGGGAATGGCGGGCGCGGCACGGCTGGCGCGTGGATCGGTTGCGGCACTGGCAATGGGGGCAACTGCCCTTGTGGCGTTTGGCGCACAGGCTAATGAGAAGGTCGATATTGCGGCACTGGCGTTTGTTTCAAGCGCGCCGTTATTTATTGCCAAGGAAAAGGGATACCTTGCCGACGAGGGCCTTGATGCCGAGATTTCGATCTTTCAGGCGGCCCAGCCGGTGGCGGTTGCGATTGCATCGGGCGATGCCGATTTTGGCGTGACGGCCTTTACGGGCGGGTTCTTTAACCTTGCGGCCAAGGGCGCGCTTAAGGTTATTGGCGCGCAGTTGCATGAAGATCCGGGTTATGACGGATCGGCCATTCTGGCATCCAATGCGGCGTTTGAGGCCGGTCTGACATCGGTTGATAAATTGCCCGGTCATAGCTTTGCGCTGTCGCAGGTCGGATCAAGTTTCCATTACATGATCGGCAATGTCGCCGAGAAGGCCGGGTTTGACCCGGAAAGCGTGTCGCTTAAACCGTTGCAGTCGGTTCCCAACATGATTGGCGCGCTTAAAAGCGGGCAGGTCGATAGCATGATCATCGTGCCGCATATCGCAAAGCCGCTGGCCAATGCGGGGGCAGCACACATTATCGGCTGGGTGAAGGATTACGTGCCTTATCAGGTGGGTGGTCTGTTTACATCGACCGAGAATGTCGAGGAAAACCGCGAGATGGTCGAGAAGTTCGTACGCGCCTATCAGAAGGGTGTGGCGGATTACCGCGCAGCCCTTCTGGCGACCGATGCGGATGGCAAGCTTGTGGAAAGCGATACCACGCAGGAAATCCTCGGGATCGTGCATAAATATGTCTATGCCAACGATCCGGCGGACAAGGCCTATCCGAAAATCCGCAATGGCGCGATGTTCATCACCGAGGAAGCCAGACTTGACGTTGCCGATGTGAAGGCGCAGGTGAAATGGTATCAGGATCGCGGCTTTGTTTCCGCCGATGCCGATCCGGCGAAATTCATCGATACCAGCTTCATCCCGGCCTTGACCGAGTAAGGCGATATTTTCCGACCGGGCCATCTTCTGGCCCGGTCGTTTCATTTGTAGATTTCAGATAAACGGATTGTGCCATGCGGCTGCAAATCAAGGGCATTTGCCATTCATATGATCAGGTCGAGGCGCTCCGCGATATCGATTTCGGGATCGAACCGGGCGAGGTCGTCGCCCTGATCGGGCCGTCGGGCTGCGGCAAATCGACATTATTGTCGATTATTGGCGGGTTGTTGGCCCCGACACGCGGCGAGATTCTGATTTGTGATAAGGCGACGCCCGAAGGATGCCTTAACCCGCTGACCTATGTGTTTCAGGATTTCGCGCTTTTGCCGTGGCGGACGGTGGCGGGCAATATCAGCCTTGTGCTTGAAGATCACGGATTATCCAAGGCGGACCGCGATGCGCGGGTGGCAGAGGTTCTGGAGCAGACCAATCTTTGGGATTTCCGTGATGCGTACCCGAAGCAGCTTTCGGGCGGGATGAAGCAGCGTGTGGGGATTGCGCGTGCATTGGCCGTACGCCCGGCGGTTTTGCTGATGGACGAGCCGTTATCGGCGCTTGATGCGCAGACGCGGATTTTGTTGCTGGATGAATTTGCCGCGTTATTTGCGCGGACCGGCATGACGGCGGTTTATGTGACGCATAACCTGAACGAAGCCGTGCGACTGGCCAACCGGGTGGTGGCATTGCGCCGTCGCCCCGGCACGATCAAGGAAATCCATACAATCGATATTCCGATAGCAGAGCGGCGCGAAGGCATGCCGGAGCTGATCGCGCATGAGAGCGCGCTTTGGAACCTGATCCGGGATGAGGCGATTGCGGCCGATAAGGAGCTTGAAAATGTCGCATGATATCAGCGAAGTCCGGGCAGAACCCCAAGGTGCGGCGTCACCGGCAAGCCATGTGCGGTTTCGCGCCACGGGCTTTAACCCGAAGGCCAATCCGGTTGCGGCGTGGGGATTTTTTGTGGCCGTGATTGCGCTTTGGCAATTGGGATCAAGTACCGGTGTGATCAGCGAGCTTGCGATGCCAAGCCCGGTTGCGGTGGCCAAGGCGCTTTGGCAATTGATCGTCACGGGTGATCTTTGGCTGCATCTTGGCGCGTCGTTGCAGCGGCTTGTCGGTGGCTGGATCATGGGGACGGTGGCCGGGCTTTTTGTCGGTTTTCTGGTGGGGATGTTCAGCTGGGCGCGCTCGCCCGGCGTGGCGTTTGTATCGGCCCTTTTCCCGATCCCGAAAATTGCGCTTCTGCCGCTTTTCATCATCTGGTTTGGCATTGGTGAACCATCGAAATTTGCCACCATTGCCTTTGGCGTGTTTTTCCCGACCGTGATCAATACATTCGGTGGGGTGGACAATGTGCAGCGCAACCTGATCCGCATGGGGCAAAGCTTTGATCTGCCGATGTGGTCGGTGATCCGCAAGATCATCCTGCCCGGGGCGTTGCCGACCATCCTGTCGGGGTTCCGTATTTCATCGTCGATCGCGATCATCCTTTTGATTGCCGCCGAAATGATCGGGGCGCAATACGGCATCGGGGCGTTGATCCTGGCAGCCGGGAACCTGTATCAGACCGATCAGCTGATTGCCGGTGTGGTGGTTTTATCGCTTCTGGGCTTGTGTGTTTCATGGCTTCTGGGAAGGCTGGATCGCTGGTTGCTGGGCTGGCGATAAGCCATCCCTGATATCAAAGGCCGGTTCGGACATGCGGACCGGCCTTTTTGTTCTGTGGCCTGATGTTGAAAACGACTTTTATGGAACCTTGATCGGGTGGGGGACGTTCCGGGGACAGTCGCAACAGAAAGGCAGGTTAATATGCATAAAAACCAATGGATACTTGTTGCCGACGGCGGTCGCGCCCATGTGGTGGCCGTCACGTTTGATGCCGAAGGGCGGCATCTGGAAACGGTCACGGAAATGCAGGCCGATAACAGGTCCAGCCGGGAAATCGCCAGTGACAAACCGGGACGCGGTTTTAACAATCCCGGCGGCAATCAGCAGCGCCACGCCATGCCACCATCGACCGACCCGCATGAACATGCGCAGATGGAATTTGTTGATGATGTCGTCAATTACCTGACCGACAAGCGCAAGCATGGCAAGTTCGACAATCTGATCGTGATTGCCCCGCCCAAGGTGATGGGCGAGGTGCGTAATAAAATGCCCAAACCCTTGGCCGAGGCGCTTGATGGGGAAATCGTCAAGGACCTGACCAAGATACCGCTTGATGACTTGCCCAAGCATCTGAGCGGGACGGGTGGCTGGCTTTAACCCGTAATCCTTAAACGCCATATCAAGGCCGGGTGTTATCGATGGTCCTGTCGGAATTGCATCGGTGACATCGCGGCCTTTTTGGCGAAAAAGCGCGAAAAATATCCGGCATCGCGAAAACCCAGTTCATCGGCGATCTGCTGAACCGCGATGTCGGTATAGATCAGGGTGCGTTTGGCCTCCAGGATCAGGCGGTGATGGACGACTTCGATGGCGGTCATGCCATAGATGTCCTTGGCAATGCGGTTGAGCTGTGTCGTGGTGATGCCGATTTCGCGTGCGTAGAATTCCAGCGGTTTGTGCTGCTTGTAGAAGGTTTCGATCAGCGACTGGAATTTGCGGAACTTGGCAGTTTTCTGTTCCTTGCGGCTTAGGCGCGCCGGATCGCCGGACGGGGCATCACGCCCGATCCCCAGCAAAAGCAGACCCAATATGTTGCGCAGCGCATATAACCGCCCGGTATTATGTCCGTAATATTCCGCGACCAGTTGGCGGATCAGGAAATCGGTGGGGCCTGGCTGATCGGCGGTTCCCGATCCATCGACACAAAGTGGCCGGTCGAGGCGCGCAAGCAGTTTGGGCGCGGGGGAAAGGATTTCCTGCAAATGGTAATCGGTCAGTGAAATAACCCAGCCATCGATATCGGGACTGAAGCGAAAGCCGTGAACGGTGCCGGGCGGCATGGTGAGGATCTGCCCGACCTGCATGGTGAATTGCCGGTCGTCAAATTCGATCCCGGCATGGCCGCGTGTGATGTAAAGCAGCTGAAACAGATTGGCGTGACGGTGCGGCTGAATGTGCAGGTCATGCAGTTTCGATCGCGACGGGATGCTCTCGAGATGGAAGAATTCCGGTTCGGAAATGGCAATCTGTTCGGCAGTTCCGGGCGCGGTTTCGCCGGTTTCACCGTAAAGCTTGTAGACCGGAATGCTGTTGCGGGTTGCGACCATGATCATGTGCTGCTGTTTGCTTTGGTACAGTCTAGCGGTTTTCGGGTTTGACCAAAAGAAAAGCCCGCCAGATCGGGCGGGCTTTTCGGAAGCTTATGATGCGCGTTGCTAACCGCCGAGCAATGTCGGGACAAACAGTGTCAGCACCGGCACAAAGATCAGCAGCAGAATGCGCAGGATTTCCGCGGCAAAGAAAGGCATGACACCGCGGAAGGTCTGGCTCATGGGGACGCCATCGGCAAGGGCGTTGATGATGAACACATTCAATCCCACCGGTGGCGTTATCAATCCAAGCTCCACGACAATCAGGGCCAGAATACCGAACCAGATTTTCAGGTCCTCGGCCCCCATGCCGTATGCTGCGGATGCCGCCGTTGCCCAGTCCCCGCCATTGATATCGACCAAGGCCGGCCAGAAGAACGGGATGACCACCACGATCATCGACAGGCTTTCCATGAAGCAGCCCAGAACGATCAGGGCGAGCAGCATCAGAACCATGATCAGCCAGGGATCAAGGCCGCTGGTGGCGGCGGCTTCGGCCATATAGGCCGGAAGGTTGGCACGGCTGAAGAAACCCTTGAGGATTTCGGCACCCAGAAGGATGAAGAAGATCATCGAGGTGGTGACAGCCGTATCGCGCAGCGACTGTTTCAGACCGGAAAATGTCAGGCCACCCTTGCCGCGCAGGCGCATATAGGCGCCGTAAACCAGAATGGCAAAGACACCCACACCGGCCGCCGGGGTCGGCGTGAACAGACCGGCCCCAAGACCGAGAATGATCGAGCCGAAAATCACCATGACCGGGATCAGGCGCAGCAATGCCTCGCGGCGTTCGGCCGGTTCCATCGGTTCGGGGATGGGGGCGAGGCTTGGGTTCAGGCGGACCTGAATGGCAATCACCCCCATAAAGAACGCAACCGCGATCAGGCCGGGAATGATGGCCGCCTGGAACATCTGGATGATCGATGCCTCGACCGTGACGGCATAGATCACAAGTGCAACCGATGGCGGGATCAGAATGCCAAGCGTGCCGCCCGCGGCAAGGGTGCCGGTGGCAAGGCGCGGCGAATAATTAAGACGGCGCAATTCGGGCAGGGCGACCTTGCCCATGGTGGATGCGGTCGCAAGCGATGATCCGCAAACCGCCCCAAACCCGGCGCAGGCGCCGATGGCAGCCATGGCAACACCACCCCGGAAACGACCAAGAATGGCGTTTACGCCCTGAAACAGATCGCGTGACAGATTGGCCTGACTGGCGAGATAGCCCATCAGGACGAAAAGCGGCACGACTGACAGCTCATAGTTCGAGACAATCCCGTAAAACAGGGATTTGAACTGTTGCAGATAGGGTTCAAAGCGCAGGAACGGGAAGAACAGGCTGAGCACATAGTTGCCGCCAATTCCGACACCGATCATGGCAAGGCCGACAGGAACACGCAGTGCGAGAATAAAGAACAGCACGACGAGACCGCCAAGGCCGATTAATTCGCGTTCAGACATTGGCCGGGGCCTCGCTTTCGAAAATCTGGCTTGCGGCAATCAGCGCCCACAGGAACATCGATACGATGCCCGGCACATAGAACGGCCAGATCGGCCAACCCAGAATTGCCGACAGGGTATTGTCGCTGCGCACTTCGATCAGGCCGTGGATCATCATATAGCCAAGGAACAGGGCCAGAAGCGTCATCAGGACGCCCGAGATGATATCCACGCCGCGCGCGAACCATTGGGGAAACATTTTGATAAAGACATCGACGGCGACATGGCCGTAGCGGGTCTGGCAATAGGGGAAGAACATCAGGGCTGCCGAGCTGACAATCATACTGACGAAGTCTTCATAGCCGATAATTGCCGGGAAATTGGCACCAAACAGGCGCGCAATCTTGTCCAGGCCGAATGCGGTAACGTTCACGATCGTGACCACGGCAATCAGCAGGGCCAAAAAACCGCCAGCCACGGCAAACCAGGATGCGGCCTTATTCAGCACGTGTTTCATGTGTCATACAATCTTGCGGGAATGAGGGGTCACGTAAATATATGATACGTGACCCCGTCAGATTTGCCAGTAACTTGAAAAGATTACTGTTTGGTATTGGCGAGAACGGCGGCTTTGGCCTTTTCGACCAGTGCGGCACCGTCGATGCCGTTCGATTTTGCTTCTTCGATCCAGCGATCAACAACCGATGCGGATGCATCGTCGAAGGTTGCTTTTTCTTCGGGCGTCAGTTCAACAACCTGACCTTTGCCATCGTTGATCATTTTCTTGCCGACTTCTTCGACATTGTTGAAAACGTCACCGATCTGGGCGGCAAAATCGCGACCGGAGTTACGGTCGATGATTTCTTTCAGATCGTCCGGCAGGCTGTCGTAACGATCCTTGTTCATGGCGAACAGGAAGACCGAGGTGCCGAAGCGGGAATTAACGCCCTGGCCTTCGACCGAGTAGGAAACCAGTTCAGCCAGTTTGAGCGGCGGGACGACTTCGAACGGTACAAGGCCGCCGTCAACCACGCCAAGCGACATTGCCTGCGGCAGGGCCGGGACCGGCATGCCAACCGGTTCTGCGCCCCAGGATTCAATCACCCAGGAACCGGTACGGGTCGGTGTACGCAGTTTGAGGCCTTTGACATCGGCAACGGTGCGGACTTCTTTTTCGGTCAGGTGGATGGCCTGACCGGCATGGACGTGAACGGCCAGCGGATGAATGTCTTTAAGGTCCGGTGCCATGTCTTCCATCATGTCCCAGATCGCGAGGTTGGTCGCGCGTGCATCCCCCAGATGGACACCCGGAAGTTCGAAAACTTCGGTGTGCGGGAAGACGCCCGGGGTGTAACCCGGCAGGGTCCAGACAATGTCGGCCACACCGTCACGGACCTGACGATACAGTTCCGGCGGGTTGCCGCCCAGCGACATGGACGGGAAGATTTCAAATTTGATACGGCCGTTTGATTCTTCTTCGATCTTTTTCGCCCACGGTTCCATCATCTGGGCCTGGGCCGGTGCTTTCGGGCCCAGGAAGTGATGGATCGTCAGGGTTACTTCCTGTGCATGTGCGCCGAACGACACCATGGTCGCGACGGCGGCACCTGCCAGCAATTTTGTAATGTGTTTCATTCTTCCTCCTTTTAACGTCCCCTGGCGTAGCCAAACGCCATCAAACGTCTCAGCCATGATGCGTTTTTTTTATCTGCGAAGTTTTCCAGAAGTTTTTTCTTGTTGTTTTTATTGTTCTTTTTGTTTGGATGGTTGCCGTTTATGCACAGCTGCCATGCCAATTTGTAATCAATCTAATCGTCCCCGCATGGTTATGTATAATGATATTGGCGCACATTTTCATAACCAAATGATTATGTATCGTGTCGGGAATGGGTCGAATGATGCCGGGTGGCTTCTTCGCGGACGGCATTGATCAGCATTTCGACCGGCGGGGATACCGGACTGTCGATGCGGGTGGTCAGACCCACCGGGCCAAAGGTATCGCTGGTATCAATCGGCAGTTCGACAAGATGGCCTTCGGCAATGTCGGATGCCACAGCCCCGTTCGAGATGATCCAGATCGCATCGGTTTCGCGGGTAAAGGCACGGCCAAAGGATGTTGAAACGGTTTCGATCCGGTCGGGCAGGGCACCGATGCCATGTGCGATCAGCATTTTATCGACGGTCGGGTGAATGATCGCCTGTTTGGGTGGCACCAGAACGGTAAATTCGCGGATGCGGGTGATGTCGGGGTTTTTATCGGCCAGCAACGGATGACCGGGGCGTGCGACCAGCGAGATATGTTCCGAATATAAATGTATGAAGGACAGACCCGACATCTGATCGGGTTCGGCCAGACGACCAACCACCAGATCAAGTTCGCCGACGCGCAATTGCCCCATCAGCATCACGTTTGGCCCGGCGACGACCTTGACCGTTGTATCGGGGCTTAGCGCCTTGAACCGGCGGATGGCGTTTGGCATGACGCTGGCGGCGACGGTTGGCAATACACCAAGATTGATCGAAAGTCCGCCCTGCATGCGGACCTGGCTGATGCTGTCGACACCCTGACGCAGGGCGGTGACACTGGCACCGGCATAACGCAGGAACACCTTGCCGAAATCGGTCAGTGTGACGCCGCGTTTGGAGCGGTCGAACAGACGGGCATCAAGATGTTCTTCGAGCTCGCGAATGGTTTTGGAAACGGCCGGCTGGGTGATGGATAATGTGTCGGCGGCCTTGACGACGCTGCGCTGGCGCGCGACCTCCAGAAAGCAGGTCAGATGGCGGAATTTAATGCGTTGATCAAGCATGCGTACCATTCCAGAAATCAAATCTTGCAAGTTTATATAATTGTATAGTTATGCAATTAACGCAAATCCTCATTTTACATAACCAAAACTGCCTGCCAGATTATGGGTAACAAGTCAGGGTGGAAATAACATGAGTTTACAAGTCGCCCCGATCAACGGGACACATATCCATTATTGCCAGACCGGCCCGAAAGACGGCCCGGCTTTGATGTTTTCAAATTCGCTGGGTACGGATCTTCGTATCTGGAACGATGTTGTTACGGCCTTTGCCGACCGGTTCAACGTCATAACCTATGACAAGCGCGGACATGGTTTATCGGGCATTGGCGGGGCGGATTATAATATCGACCTGCACGCCAATGATCTGATCGGGCTTCTGGATTATCTGGGCGTCAATGACGTCATTATTTGCGGTTTGTCGGTCGGTGGACTGATTGCGCAGAAGGTCACGGAACTGGTGCCCGCCCGCGTTCGCGGCCTGATCCTGTGTGATACCGCGCCGAAACTTGGCGATGCTGATGGCTGGAACATGCGCATCAATGCCATCAGGGAAGGTGGCATCGAGGTTCTTGGCGATGCCATCATCGAACGCTGGTTATCGCCGACATATCGCCGTGAACGGCCGGTTGAAACCGCGATGTATCGCGACATGCTGGTGCGCACCACGGTCGAGGGTTATGTCGGAACGTGCGTTGCCCTTCGGGATGGTGACCTGCGCGATGCGGCGACCCGGATTTCGGTGCCGGTCCTTTGTGTTTGTGGATCGGACGATCTGGCGACACCGCCCGATGTGGTGCGCGACATGGCCGGGATGATCCCCGGTGCCCAATTCGAACTTATAAACGGGGTCGGGCATTTGCCGTGCCTTGAAACCCCTGAATTGCTTTCCCGGTTGATCGACCGATTTATCAAGGAGAAGAACCTTGTCTGAGAACCGGTATGAAGTCGGTATGAAAACCCGCCGTTCCGTTCTGGGCGATGCCCATGTGGATCGTGCATCGGCGAATGTCACGGAAATCGATGCCGGTTTTCAGCGTTACATCACCGAGAATGTCTGGAATGGTGTCTGGACCAGCGATGCGTTCACCAAACGCGAACGCAGCATTGTGACTATCGCGCTTCTGGCCGGGCTTGGCCATGAAGAAGAACTGGCGATGCATATCCGTGCGACGCTGAATACCGGTGCCACACGGGAAGATATCCGTGAAGTTCTGATGCATGTTGCGGTCTATGCCGGTGTTCCCACCGCCAATACGGCATTTCGCATTGCCAAACAAACCTATGCCGAGATCGATGCGGCCGCCAAGGGAGAGTAAACGCCATGTCCACCTTTAAACCGCGCGACTGGGGTTCCCACGCCCCCTTTATCGCACCCGGTTACAAGTCCACCATCCTGCGCGGCCCGACGCAGGCACCGCTTGCGATCAAATCAGGATTGAGCGAGGGCACCGGCCCGCGTTTTGCCCCGGCATCGGTGCGCAAGCTTGACTTCGATCTGACCAAGAACGGCATCACCAATGGTGAACCGCTGGGCGAACGTATTGTGGTGCATGGCAAGGTCATGGATACCGATGGCCGCCCGCAGCCCGACATTCTTGTTGAAGTCTGGCAGGCCAATGCGGCGGGGCGTTATGTGCACAAGGTGGATCAGCATGACGCGCCGCTTGACCCGAATTTCCGTGGGTCGGGCCGGTGCATGACGGATGCCAATGGCAATTATGTTTTCTATACGATCAAGCCGGGGGCCTATCCGTGGGGCAACCATTTCAATGCATGGCGTCCGAACCATATCCATCTGTCGCTGTTCGGGCCGGGCTTTGCCACGCGCCTTGTGACCCAGATGTATTTCCCGGGTGATCCGTTGCTGGAGCTTGATCCGATTTTCCTTGAAACCCAGGATGCAAGCGCCCGTGAACGCCTGATTTCCAAATTTTCAATCGAGAAAACCGAGGAAGGCTTCGCCCTTGGTTATCAGTTTGACATCGTCCTTCGCGGACGTAATGCCACCCCGATGGAGGACTAAGTCATGTCTTATGGTGAAACTCCTTCGCAGACGGTTGGCCCTTATTTCGCCTATGGCCTGACGGCCGGGCAGTATGGTTATGATTTTACCGATATCGCAGACACAACCATCGCCGGACCGGACGCGGATGGCGAACATATCCGCATCACCGGCCGTGTTCTTGATGGCAATGGCGATGTCGTCAATGACGCGATGATCGAAATCTGGCAGGCCGATGCCAACGGCGCCTATACCGAAAATCCGGTTGATGTTGCATCATCGGGTTTCCGGGGCCTTGGCCGTTGCGGTACCGGCACGGACGCGCAGAACCGCTTTTATTTTGACACCGTCAAACCGGGTGTCGTTGCCGATGGCACGGCCCCGTTTGTCAATGTCATCGTGTTCATGCGCGGCATGCTGGTTCATGCCTTTACCCGTTTCTATTTCGATGACGAGGCGGCACTTAACGCCAAGGACGATATCCTGCAATCGGTTCCCGCCGATCGCCGTGACACGCTGATTGCCAAGCGTGTCGAAACCCGTACCGGGGTTGAATACCGGATCGACATTCATATGCAGGGGGACGCGGAAACCGTGTTCTTCGACGTGTAAGTCGCTTCGGTCTGGATGGCTGTGTTCGCTGCTTTGGGGAAAGCCGGTGGTCACAGCCATCCAAATCATTCCAACGCATCCGGCTGAGATATGCCGCGTTTTATTGTTCTGGTTACCACAGGAGTTTTACCGTGGTTGCACGTTTCATGTCGCTTAAAGAGGCTGTCGCATCCTGCATCAAGGATGGCGATACCGTCTCGATGGAAGGTTTCACACATCTGATCCCGCATGCCGCCGGGCACGAGGTCATTCGTCAGGGGATCAGGGATCTGACCCTGATCCGGATGACGCCCGATATGATCTATGATCAGCTGATCGGGGCCGGTTGTGCAAAGAAACTGGTGTTTTCGTGGGGCGGGAACCCCGGTGTCGGGTCGCTGCACCGATTGCGCGATGCGGTTCAGGAAGGCTGGCCGCACAAGCTTGAGATCGAGGAACACAGCCACGCGGCAATGGCCAATGCCTATGACGCGGGGGCGGCGGGTCTGCCCTGTGCGGTGTTCAAGGGATATCGCGGGGCGGAATTGCCGCGCGTGAACAAGAACATCAAATTCATCGAATGCCCGTTCACTGGTGAACGTCTGGCAGCCGTTCCGGCCATTCGCCCGGATGTTGCGGTGGTTCATGCCCAGAAAGCCAACAAGAAGGGCGATGTCCTGTTTGAAGGTATTGTCGGGGTTCAGAAAGAAGCCGTTCTGGCCGCGAAAAAGTCGATCATCACGGTCGAGGAGATCGTCGATAACTTTGATGATGTTCCCTACAATGCCGTGATGCTGCCGAACTGGGCGGTGACCGCGATTGTCGAGGTGCCGGGGGGTGCACATCCGTCTTATGCCCAGGGTTATTACAAGCGTGACAACGCGTTTTACAAGGCGTGGGACAAGATCGCCAATGATCGCGACAGTTTCACCGCGTGGATCGATGAGCATGTCATGAAGGGCGGCCCCGAAGATTTCGCCGCCAAGCGCGCAGCGAACAAAGGGTAAGCGGAGGAAAGATTATGGTTGACTATACCCCTACCGAAATGATGACGGTTTCTGCCTCGCGCGCACTCAAGAATGACGATGTGTGCTTTGTCGGCATCGGCATGCCGTCGGCAGCGTGCAACCTTGCACGTTTGACCCATGCGCCGGAACTGACCCTTATTTATGAAAGCGGCACGATTGGTACGAAGCCAGACGTATTGCCGTTGTCCATCGGGGATGGCGAACTTTGCGAAACGGCCGTCAATACCGTGCCGGTGCCGGAAATGTTCCGTTACTGGTTGCAGGGCGGCAAGATTTCCGTCGGCTTCCTTGGTGCGGCACAGCTTGATAAATATGGCAACATCAACACCACCGTGATCGGCGATTATGACGATCCCAAAGTCCGCCTGCCGGGCGGTGGCGGGGCGCCGGAAATCGCGACGAGCTGTGGCGAGGTGTTTCTGGTGATGAAACAAAGCAAGCGCGGCTTTGTTGAGAAGATTGATTTCGTGACCTCGCTTGGTCATGGCAAGGGCGGTGATGACCGTGCATCTTATGGTGTGGATACCAAAGGCCCGTCGCGCTTGATTACCGATCTTTGCATCATGGAACCGCATCCGGTTGGCAAGCATTTCATCGTGACATCGATCCATCCGGGCGTGACGCGCGAAGATATTATCGAAAACACCGGCTGGGCTGTTGAATTTGCGGATGAAGTCGCCGAAACTCCGGTGCCCGACGCGCACGAGCTTCAGGTCCTGCGTGACCTGCATGCCCGCACCGCCAAGGCCCATGAAGGCCAGCAGTAAGGACTTTGAATATGGCTGATGCTTATATCTGCGATTTTATCCGCACCCCGATTGGCCGTTTTGGCGGCAGTCTTTCGTCGGTTCGTGCGGACGACCTTGGTGCCATTCCGCTGAAGGCGTTAATCGAACGCAATCCGAATATCGATTTTGGCGATGTCGATGACGTGATTTTCGGATGTGCCAACCAGGCCGGTGAAGACAATCGCAACGTGGCGCGCATGTCGTCGCTTCTGGCCGGGGTGCCGGAAAATGTTACCGGCACGACGGTCAACCGTCTGTGCGGATCGGGTATGGACGCGATCATCATGGCCGCACGCGCGATCAAATCAGGCGAAGCCGATCTGATGATTGCGGGCGGTGTCGAAAGCATGTCGCGTGCGCCGTTTGTGATGCCAAAGGCGGAAACCGCCTTTTCGCGCAATGCGGAAATCT
Organism: Thalassospira sp. A3_1; assembly: GCF_017744215.1. NCBI lineage: Bacteria > Pseudomonadati > Pseudomonadota > Alphaproteobacteria > Rhodospirillales > Thalassospiraceae > Thalassospira > Thalassospira sp. A3_1. The sequence continues at coordinate 78,041 of NZ_JAGHQQ010000003.1, forward strand.
ATGACACCACGATTGGCTGGCGTTTCATCAATCCGGTGATGAAAAAGCAGTACGGCGTTGATTCCATGCCGGAAACCGGTGAAAACGTCGCCGAGGATTTCAAGATCAGCCGTGCTGATCAGGATGCCTTTGCCGCCCGGTCGCAGGATAAGGCGGTGGCCGCACAGGAAAACGGCAATCTGGCCGCGGAAATCACGCCGGTCACCATTCCGCAGCGTAAGGCCAACCCGATCATCGTTGACAAGGACGAACATCCGCGTCCGGGCACGACAGCCGAAAAGCTTGGCAAACTGCCGACCCCGTTCCGCGAAGGCGGTTCGGTGACGGCGGGCAATGCATCGGGCGTGAATGACGGTGCGGCAGCATTGATCATTGCATCGGAGGCAGCGGTCAAGAAATACGGCCTGAAACCGATTGCCAGGGTGCTTGGCGGTGCGACGGCGGGGGTCCCGCCACGCATCATGGGCTTTGGCCCGGCACCGGCCAGCAAGAAGCTTCTGGCGCGTCTTGGTCTTACCGCCGATCAGCTTGACGTGATCGAATTGAACGAGGCCTTTGCCTCGCAGGGGCTGGCGACATTGCGCGATCTTGGCATTGCCGATGATGATGCGCGTGTGAACCCGAATGGCGGGGCGATTGCCCTTGGTCATCCGCTTGGCATGTCGGGCGCACGTATCACCGGGACGGCTGCGATGCAGCTGAAACGTACTGGCGGTAAATATGCGCTGGCGACGATGTGCATTGGCGTCGGGCAGGGTATTGCCATTGTGCTTGAAGCGGTCTGATTGATCGTTTGATTTCAAAAGGGCCCCCTGTGCCGTTGAAGAACGGGCAGGGGCTTCTTTTTGTGTTGTTGACCGAACGCAGTCGCGGCGCGACACTAACGACCTGAAATAACACCTGTTTAAACGGTGGACCAAACCAGATGACAATTTCGCCCTTTGATTCTGCGATGCTTGGCAATCTGTTTGCCGATGCGGAAATTGCCGCGCTTTTTACCGATGATGCGCAGATCGCATCGATGGTGCTGTTTGAGGCGGCATTGGCATCGGCCGAAGCACGCGCAGGCGTGATCCCGGAAGCAAGTGCGAACCGTATTGCCGATGTCTGCCGCGAATTTCGCCCCGATCCCGCGACATTCGCGGTGGGAACGGCAAGTGCCGGTGTGCCGGTGCCGGCATTGGTCAAGGCGCTTAAGGTCGAGATCGGCGGGGATGATGCGCGTTATGTCCATTTTGGCGCGACCAGTCAGGATGTGTTTGATACGGGGCTGGTGTTACGGCTTCGTGATGCGGTGGCGATTATCCGCCGCCGGACGCGCAAGCTGATCAAGGCATTGATTGCGCAGGCCGAAGCCCACCGGGCGACGGTCATGATCGGACGGACCCGTTCACAGCAGGCCGTGCCGACCACATTCGGACTTAAAGCCGCCGGATGGCTGGTGCCACTCGTGCGGATTGATCAGCGGATTGATACGTTATGTTCCGATCTGTTCCGGTTAAGCTTTGGCGGGGCAGCGGGGACGCTGGCATCCATCGGGGATAAGGCGATCGAGGTTGAACGCAATCTGGCCGATGAACTTGAACTGCCCCCAACCGATATGCCGTGGCACAGCCAGCGCGATGTTCTGGTCGATTTTGCCGCACAGCTAACCGCGCTGAGCGGTGCGCTTGGCAAGATGGGGCAGGATTTGGTGTTGCTGGCGCAATCCGAAATTGCCGAAGTCCAGCCGGGCAAGGGCGGCGGATCATCGACCATGCCGCATAAATCCAATCCGGTGCAGGCCGAAATGCTGATCACATTGGCGCGGTTCAATGCCGGGCAGCTTGGCACATTTGCGCAAAGCCAGATCCATGAACATGAACGATCCGGGGCAAGCTGGTTGCTGGAATGGCTGACTTTGCCGCAGATGATCATGGCGACGGCGGCGGGATTGGCGCAGGCGGTTGATATGGTGCCGACCCTTAAGATCAATGCTGATCGGATGGCGGCCAATCTTGAACTGTCACGCGGTGCGATGCTGGCGGAGGCCGCGACCTTTGCGCTTGCCGAGCATCTTGGGCGTGACGGAGCAGACAAGCTGGTGAAAGACGCGTTATCGCGATCTGCCGCCAATCAAAGCAATCTGTTTGATGAATTGCCAAAACTTACCGATGTCGGGATCGACTGGGCCAAGCTGCGCGATCCGGGGCATTATATCGGGCAGGCCGATGCCTTTGTCGAGCGGGTGGTGACAACCGCCCGTCGGGCGATCAAGGACAGTTGATATGAAAAGGCGGTCGGGAAATGACCGCCTTTTGATTTTGCCCGCGATCAGGTCACAGGACGCAGGCGTTTTTCAACGGCATAGTTATGGATCGGAACCCCGGCGACTTCAAAATCGCGGCGTTCAACCACGTGAAAGCCCTGTTTTAACAGGAAGCCCTTGGCGAGTTCGCTGGCTTCGGAATAGAGCTTTGCGATGTTGCGGTCACGTGCCGCTTTTTCGAGGGCGTCATAAAGTATCCTGACCGCACCGGTACCGGCAAGTTCGGGCAGGGCATACAGAAAATGGAGATGCCCGTCGGCTTCGAGATCGCAAAAGGCGACGGCCCGGTCGTTTGCATCCACCGCAATCAGGCGCAGGCGACCATCATCCATCAGTTCGGCAAACCGTTCTGCGGTTGGGGCGAGAGACGCCCAGATGCCGACCTGATCAGGGTTATAGGCACGTGATCCCAATTCCGTGACGGAACGGGTGTAAATTTCGGTCAGCACCGTTGCATCGGTTGCGCGATACGGGCGGATGGTGATCAATTCTGTGAACCCCATGCCGCGTCAAAGAACCGGACTTCAAGTTCGGTTGCCTTGCGGAAACAGGAAAGACAGTTTGCGCGGGCCGTGTCATCGAGTGTCGGTCCGGTTTTATCGAGCTGATCATTCAGAAAGGCGACGACGCTTTCGAAATAGGTCCCGATATGCAGATCAAGCCATTCGGCGTACCAGAATTCTTTGGGGTGGCTTTCGATTTCATTGTGAACCCGATCCGCCCAGCCAAGATAGGTGCCTTCGGCCACGGCGAGGACCGCCAGCATGCTGGCGTAGTCGTTGCTTTCCATGGCGGTGCGCATCAGGTCCTTGAAGTCACGCGTGGCGTCCCAGTCGGGCATTTCGCAGCGTTCCTGTTCGGTGACGCCAAGCGCATCAAGTGAGCGTTCGAAATAGGTGTTTTCCGGTCCGGTCAGAAGGGCGAGAAACTGGCAGGCCGGAATCCGGTCCGGCAGCGTTGGCGCACGTGATACGGCACCGGCCAGAAGGGCAACAAACCGGTCGATAAAACGGTGGTCCTGAATCAGATAGTTTTTGAGATTGCGGTCGGGAACCGCGGCCTTGCCCCAGGCATCGGTAAAGGGATGGTGGGTGACCTTGTGCCAATCATCGGCAACACACGCCTTTAGCCATTGGGAAAAAGTGCCGCCCGGATTTTGATCGTGCCAGATCGGCCAATCGGCAACGGATGCGAATTTATCGGTCATGACGGGGCCCTTTTCCTGCAAATCAAACAAGGGCGTAGCACGCGTTTTCACGGCCTGCAACCGGATCATGTGCCGCATTCCTTGCGATAGATCAGTTTTAACACAAATAAATGATAAAATTACATTTGTTAATTATAATATTATATATTATCAGGGTGATATTGATCCCGTGGTTTTCAGAAACAGGAGTTCCCGATGAAATCCAATGTCGGAAAAATTGATCGCGCCTTGCGTGTTATTCTTGGCGTGGTTCTGATTGCGCTGCCGTTTGTTGTTGCGACGGAGACCGGTCCGTTTGCAGCACTTGGCGGATTTGGCTGGGTGGCGATGATTGCCGGTGCAATCATGATCCTGACTGGTGGGATGCGGTTTTGCCCGCTGTATCGCATTCTGGGTATCCGGACATGCCCGATTGATACAAAATCCGCCAGATAATCGACTTTTATGACGTCGGGGAGTTGTCAGCCGACGGATATAGTGGCATCCGTAATCCTGGTATTCCGCTTTTACGTTCCAAGCGCATAAGCGGTCCTTGTGACCCAGGAAAACGGACCCGCAACGATGAAACGCCTGAATGATGAACTGACCGTCTCGCCGCAGATGCCCCTTGATGCTGTTAATGATATCGCCGGGGCCGGTTTCAAGACCATTGTCTGTAATCGCCCGGACAACGAGGACCCCGGTCAGCCATCATTCGCAGAAGTCGAGGCAAAGGCAAAAAGCCTTGGTCTTGCCGCCGTGTTTCTTCCGGTTGCAAGCGGCAATGTTTCGGATACCGATGCCGATGCCTTTGCCAAGGTTCTGAGCGAAGCTGAAAAACCGGTATTCGCGTATTGCCGTAGTGGCACGCGCTGCACGATCCTTTGGTCGCTTGCCAGTGCTGGCAATTTGCCGGTTGAAGACATTGTCAAAACGGCTGCGGGGGCGGGATATGATATGTCGCCTCTGGCACCCCGGATTGCCGCGCGCAGCTAACCTGCCGAAAATGCACTTCCGGTTTCATCCGTTTCATGGCGAAATGGGTGAAACCGCCTTGATCCATGGGATCGGCAAGTATTGATGCTTCGGGTGCCTTTTGACCAAACTTGACCTTCGTATCGCAACAGATGGGGACCTTGATGCCCTGTGCGAGATCGAAAACAGTTCATTTGATATTGACCGTTTGTCACGCCGCGCTTTCAAGCGTTTCCTTGGCAGCGAGACGGCGCGCCTTTGTGTTGCCGAACGCGATGGCGCGGTTGTGGGCTATGCCCTGGTGATTTTCCGATCCAACGTTGCGATGGCACGGCTTTATTCCATGGCGGTTCTGGAGAGGCATCGCGGGCAGGGGATCGGCCGGGCACTTCTGACCCGGGCCGAGGAACTCAGCCTTGATTTCGGGGCCCCGATCCTGCGGCTTGAGGTCAATCCGGATAACGAAACGGCGATTGGATTGTTCAAGGCGGCGGGATATCGCGAATTTGCCCTTTATCCTGATTATTATCCCGATCATTCCGACGCGCTGCGTATGGAACGTGTTCTGGTGCCGCAATCCCTGCGTCGGCCATCGCCGATCCATTTTTATCACCAGACCATGCCATTTACCTGTGGCCCGGCGGCATTGATGATGGCGATGAATGCGCTTGATCCCAATGTCGAAATGGATCGCAATCAGGAAATTGCGCTTTGGCGTGAGGCAACGACCGTTTTCATGACATCGGGGCATGGCGGGTGCGGGCCGCTTGGCCTTGGACTGGCGGCGCATAAACGCGGTTTTGATGTCGAGGTTTTAAGCAGCCGCGACGGGCCGCTTTTTGTTGATACGGTGCGTAAACCCAAAAACCGCGAAGTCGTGGAACTGGTGCATTATGATTTCGCCCGGCAGGCGCGCGAGGCCGGTATTCCGGTAACCACCGGGCCGTTCAGCATTGCCGAGATCGAAGAACGGTCAAAACAGGGCAAGATCGCGCTTGTCCTGATCAGCCAGTATCGGATTTACGGCGATAAAATCCCGCACTGGGTTGTGGTTTCGGGATTTGATGACCGGTATGTCTATGTCACCGATCCGGATATTGGCGAAGACCACGAACCGTTCAGCGGCAGCGATTGCGTATCGACACCGATCCTGCGCAACGAGTTTGACCTTATGGTGCGTTATGGCCGCGACAAGCTTCAGGCGGCAGTCTTCATTGAAAAAAGGGCCGGATAAACCGGCCCTTTGTCATTTTGAATGGAATGCGTCACGGACGCGCGATCTTGCCCAGAAGGTGGGCGATGATCCGGCGATACAGGTCCATGCCGAGCACGACATCCTCGACCCCGCCATCGATGTTGGGGTTGTCGTTGACTTCGATCACCATCGGGCTGTGCGGGGTTTCTTTCATATCCACACCATAAAGACCATCGCCCATCAGGCGGGCCGCAGCCAAGGCTGTGGAAACGATATCAGCCGGGGCATCTTCGACGGCGACGGTTTCAAAGCCGCCTTCCTCGAACGATTTGCCGTCATCTTCGTGTTTGACGATCTGCCAGTGGCCCGGCGCCATGAAATAGCGGCTGGCAAAGAGTGGCTCGCCCCCCAGAACGCCAATGCGCCAGTCAAAGGTGGTTTCGACATATTCCTGAATGACGAGAAGTTCGGAATTCTTGAACATCTCGGTCGCGACTTCGGCCAGATGTTCGGGTGATTTCACCTTGCGCACCCCGCGCGAGAAGCAGCCATCGGGTACCTTAAGCACCGATGGGAAGCTGAATTGCTGGCCGATTTCGGCAATGCGGCGTTTATCGAAAATCATGCTGCGCGGGGCCGGAATACGGTGCGTACGCAGCAATTCGGCAAGGTAAACCTTGTTCGTGCAGCGCAGGATCGAGTCCGGATCGTCAATCACCGGAATGCCTTCCTTGCGCGCCCGTTTGGCAAAGCGATAGGTGTGATGATCAAGGGCGGTGGTTTCGCGGATCAGCAGCGCATCAAATTCCGACAGGTGATGGAAATCCTTGGCCGTGATCAGTTCGGCCTTGGCGCCAAGGTCGGATGCGGCCTGAATGAACAGGGCCAGTGCATCGCTATCGGATGGCGGCAGGACCGCATCGGGATCATGCAGGATCGCTACCAGTGCGCTTGGCGGGTTGCCACCAGCCGCCGGTTTGCGCACGCGACCGCGCAGATAAGCACGGATGGCGCTTTCAAAAGCGGGCAGGTCTTCAGCACCCAGTTGGCTTAGTGCCGGGGCTTCGATTTCGCGCAGGATTTTCTTGTCCGACGGGTTCAGATGCAGACGCAGGATCGGACAGCGGAACTGATCAAAGGCGCGCTGGGCGATATCACGGAAGCGTTTATCGACGGTGCGGCCAAAGAATACGTCGATCTTGGTCGGGTGATCGCCCGGTTTTGCCAATGCTTCGACGATTTGCGGGCTCATTTCCGCACGCGCGGTTTTTTGCAGCCGTTTCCAGTTCAGATCGAGAAGGACGTCGGCTTCGGGGATTACGCGTTCGCTGCGTGCGGCGGCAAGCAAGCTGCAATAATAACCCCGCGACAGATATTCATAGGACTGGCACAGGTTGATGACACGCCGGTTTCGCACCCCGTGATCAAGCGCAAGATATTCACGCACCCGCATGATGCGCGCACCGGGCACCTGAAACGGCAGGTCTTTCAAACGGTCGACAAGGATCAGCGGCGCACCGGTTGCGACCGCTGGCGACCGTTCAGTCGGGATGTCATACAGATCATGTTGCAGGCGAATGCCATCGGCACCGTCTTCGTAATAGCCGGGCAGGTCGGCAATCTGCTGATAGCCGTGGCGGTCATAAAGATTGCGGGCATTGCTGTTTTCAACGCGCACTTCAAGGCGGATACGGACACATCCGGCATCCATCGCAAGGTTTTCAAGACCGGCCAGAAGTTGCGTGCCCAGACCCTTGCCGCGCCAGTTATCGGAAATCGCCAGCGAATAAATGCGCGCGGTCGTCGTGTTGGCGCGCAGCAAAAGCAGACCGTAGCCGACAATGTCGGGTTTGCCGCTTTCGCCAGCATCGGCGACTAGAAGACGGGCGGATGCCTGGCGCAGGAAGCGCGAAAAGCCGGACCGCGAAATCGCGTCGCTTGTAAAGCTGCCGCTTTCAAGGGCGCAAAGACCATCCAGATCAGAACGGGTGGCGTTGCGGATGATGACGGGCAGGGGCGGGGTTGAAGTCACGTTTGGAGTCAATGGGTGGCCTCCGGCTTTTGGGTGGCAACAGCAAACAGATTGCTTTCAACTTCGAGTAAGCGGAACAGTTTTTTCTGACAAGTGCGATTACCGATCACAGCCATGCCATTTTTTCATGCTGTTTGATCGTTGGTGCATTCGACCTGCGTATAGAATGAAAATATGGTAGACGCTTGGCAAGTGCCTTAAAACAATAAACGGATCGGCCTGTGCGATGAATGCGGCCGGACGTTACATAAGTCTATCGGGACCGAGTGAAGATATTGGGGACGTCGTTGGTGAATACGGATAAACGCTACAACCGCAAATCCAGTTTGCGCGGCATTGGTGTTGTGTCTGTTTTGCTGATGGGAACGGCGCTTTCGGCCTGTTCGGGAGATAATGTTTTATCCGAATTTGGTTTCGGACAGGACAGCGACAGTGCCGCACAGGACGCCTTGGGTGTGAAAATCCCCTATGAAGTCCAGATCGAAGGTATCGACCCGCAGGAAGAAAAACTGTTAGCTGCGTTGCGCGATGTCAGCACGTCGATCCGGCTGCAATCCCGCCCGACGCCATCGCTTGCCGGGCTTGAGCGCCGTGCCGAGGATGATGTGGAACGGTTTGAAACCGTTTTGCGGTCATTCGGGTTCTATGACGGACAGGTATCGTTCAATATCCGCAAAACCGAACCCGATGATCAGAATACACCGGACGGTGAAAATGGCGGGGAGGGCGATGACATTGTCAGTGCGGCAAGCGAACCGGCAGCCGGCGCGCCGGACAGTGCGGAACAACCCGATCCGGTTGATCTGGTTTATCAGATTGATGTCAATCAGCCCTATCTTCTGTCGGAAGTGAAACTGGTTATTGTCCGCCCGGATCATACGACGCGCCGCGAAGCCACGGATGAGGAACTGGAACGTACCAATCTGCATCTTGGGCAGCGTGCCGCTGCCGACCCGATCATACTGGCCGAGCAATATGCGGTTGATTTCATGCGAGATCGCGGTTTCCCGCTGGTGGAAGCGGGCAAGCGCAAGGTCATTGCCAATACGGCGGAAAAAACCATTTCCGTGACGTACGAGCTGGTCACCGGGCCGGAAGCCAATTTTGGCAAGGTCAGTGTCAAAGGAGCCGAGACCGTTGATGAGGATTTCATCGCCGGTTATCGTAGCTGGAAACCGGGGCAGAAATATTCCCCAGAAGAAGTCCGGACAACGCGCCGTGATCTGGCGCAATCGAACCTGTTTGACAGCGTGATTGTCAAGCCGGTCGGACCGGTCGCCGAAAATGGTGAAATCCCCGTCGAGATCGAAGTGCGCGAACGCAAGCATCGTACAATCGGTGGCGGGGTTGATTTTTCAACCGCCGACGGACCGGGAGCGAATGCGTTCTGGGAAAACCGCAACCTGTTCGGGGCGGGGGAACGGCTCAGACTTGGTATCGAAGGATCGGGACAAAGCCAAGGGCTTGAGGCAACATTCCGCAAGCCGCAATTCCTTAAGCGTCGTCAGGCGCTTGTGGCGGATGGATCGGCCAAGAATTACAGCACGGATGCCTATGACGGCGAACTTGTCGAAACCTTTGTCGGGGTTGAACGCAAGATTGGTGATTACTGGTCTGTCACGCTGGGCCCGACGGCGGAATATTCCGATCTGACCGGGGCTGATTCGCCCAACGAGCAATTCTATCTGGGTGGTTTGCGGGGTATTTTGCGGCGTGACAGCACGGATAACCCGCTTGATCCGACCGAAGGCAACCGGCTTGAATTCAACGTGTCGCCCTATACCAGTCTGAGCGGCCCGAGCGCACAATTCACATCCGTTTCATTGAATGGATCGCAATATTTCGCCTTTGACGAAGAAGGCGATTATGTCCTTGCAGGGCGGGGGCGTGCCGGGATGATCATTGGTGAAGACAGATCGGATCTTCCGGCCAACAAACGGTTCTATTCCGGTGGCGGTGGATCGGTTCGCGGTTACGAATATCAGAAAGTCGGGCCACTTGACGAAGATGGCGATCCGCTTGGCGGGCGTTCGGTTCTTGAGGCCGGGCTGGAATTCCGGGCACGGGTTACGGAAAGCTTTGGCATCGTGCCATTTGTCGAAGGCGGTAATGTTTTTGAGGCAAGCGACCCCGAAGACCTTGATCTGCTTTGGGCGGCGGGGCTTGGTTTCCGGTATTACACGGCTGTCGGCCCCTTGCGCTTTGACTTCGCCGTGCCGCTTGATAAGCGTGACAATGTTGACGACGATTTCCAGATTTATCTTAGCCTTGGACAAGCATTTTGACGTTGCCTGACGATCCCAAACCATCCGGAACCACCAAACGCGGAAAGGTTGCCAAATGGGCGCGACGTGGCGCGATTGCGTTTGCGTGCCTATTGCTGCTGATGATTGCGGTTATCGGCATTGCGGGAACCGGGCCTGTATTGCGTGCGGTAACGCCGTGGCTGAATACTACGGTGGCAGAGGCGATAGAGGGCGATTTCGAGCTGGGCCGGATCGAGGGCAGCCTTTGGACGGGACTTTCGCTTGACCGGTTGTCGATGTCGATGCCGTCAAATGGCTTGGCTGTGGAGGTCAGCCAGTTCGGGTTTGACTGGTCGCCGCGGGCACTTTTGGGCGGGACGCTTCGGATTGATCGGGTTGAAAGTGCCGCGATTGACGTCGTTTTGCCCGATATGTCCGGAACCGAAGATGCCGCCGAGGAAGAAGAAACCGCGTCGGGCGGCTTTGCGCCACCACTTGCCATTGAACTTGGCAAGCTGGCGCTTGGCAATGTGCGTATTTCCGACCCGGCCAGCGGCAAAAGTTTTGAATATGGTCTAAGCGCCAGTGCGGCAATTCGCGAAAACCTTGAAGCGGCCTTGTCGCTTGATCTGCAACCGCTTGATGACAGCATCGACCATTTGAAGGCCGATATTGATTTTGACGGCGATGAACAGCGGTTGAAAGCCGACATTGACGGCAAGCTTGATCGTGCAGGGCTGGTCATGACCCTTGCCGGGCTGGCACCCGAAGATGCGCCAAATGTCACGATCAGCCTTAAGGGCGATGGCCCGGCGACAGGCTGGAAAGGGCGGATCGAACTTGCGGCAAGTGATCTGATGACGCTTGGTGGTGATTTGGGGCTTCGGCTGGATCAGAGCCGGATCGGGTTTGACCTTGATGGTGTTCTGGCAACGCAGGGCGACCTTGCCGGACAGCTTCCCGAACCGTTGCGGGGCGATGTCGATTTGGGGATTGGCGGGCAGTTTGATGCGGATGCCAGTATTCTGTCGATCACGCGCGGCGATATCGCGAAATCCGGATTTGCGACGATTGCAGCCACGACGGAAATCAATTTTGATGACAGCACGGTTCTGGCCGATTTGAGCGGTGATATCGATCCGGCGGTATCGGGCCTGATCGAGGATAGCGTGACATGGGGCGGGCTTGATTTGACCGCGCATGCCGAAGGGCCGCTTGAATTGCCCGATGTGACCGTGATGCTGCGTGGGGATCAGGTCGCAACACCGGTATCAACCATCGGAACATTGGCCCTTGATGCCGATCTGCGCGGTGATGAAGACGGGTTTTCTGTTCAAAGCCGGATCGATGTTTCGGGCAATAAATGGCAGGATGCCGATCTTGGCGCGATGCTGGGCAAGACGCAGCAGGTTGCCCTTGATGCGGAAATCGCACCGGATTTCAGCAAGTTTGCCCTTGGCAAAATCAATATCACGACGCCGGGTATTTCGGTTAACGGCAAGACCGATATCAATGACGTGATGGCGGTGACGGATGGCGAATTGATTGCCGATATCCGTGACCTTGCGATTTTTGCACCGATTTCCGGTCTTGATCTGAGCGGGACGGGGCAGGTCGCGGTCCGCGATATTGAATGGTCGATGGAGCAGGGCGGTAAAGCCGATATTGCGATCAAGACAGACCAAACCGGGTTTGGCATTGCCGATCTTGACCGCATTGTCGGTCTGAGTCCCACCATTGATGGCAAGCTTGCAGTCAGTGATGCATTTGATCTGTCGATCACACTTGATCAGATTGCCACCGCGATGGTTTCTGGTCCGGCGCAAATCGATATTTCAAATGAATTCAGATATTTGTCAGTAAAATCTGATGTTTTGGTTCAATCTGGTGTGGTGCCGCCCGATATTGGTGTTTCCATCGCCCCGGCGACGCTTGCGATCAATCTTGACGGGGATATCGCGGCACCGGCGGGAACGATCAAGCTTGCGACACCATCGGTTTTGGCTGGTGGGCAGAAGTTTGAAAAGCTTGATCTTGAGACGGTAATGCGCTGGTCCGATCAGGCGGTATTGTCGCTGATCAACAAGGCCGGGTTTGGTTTGATGGGGCGCAATTACGATCTGGCGGCAGATGTGGTTTTGCCCGCCGATGGTTTGCGGGTGGATAATATTGCCCTGACGGGTGAACGGCTTGAACTGGTCGGTAGCTTGATGTTGCCAGATTATGCCGTGCCGATGCGTGGCAAGCTTTCGGTGCGTAAACTCGATGCCGTGATGCTGGCTGATTTCGGGGCGCCGGTGACGAATGGTGCGTTAACGGCGGATGTGGCGTTTGTACCGAAATCGGGTCAGCAACAGATTGATGTGAATGCCAACCTGAAAGGCATTCGGCTTGCCGCCGAAGAAGGTGCGGAGCAACCTGCGATCGAGGATGTCGTTCTGGCGGGATCGATCCTGAACGCGTTTGAAAAGCCCGGCTTTGATTTGGCCCTGAACGGGCGTGATATTCGCTTTGTGCCGCTTGCCATTGATCAGTTGCAGACCGAGGTTAGCGGCGACCTTTCGGCCATCGGGATTGCGATGAATGCAAACGGGCAGCTTCGCGATACCATTCCGGTCAAGCTTGATAGCAATATGGAACTTGGTCTTTCAGACGGGATCAATGTTCGTGCCGATCAGCTTGATATCAGTATCGGTAGCCAGAACATCGCCCTTCGCGAGCCGCTGTTATTTACCCAGACCGAAAACGGACAGCAGAAACTTGACGCGGCATTGAATGTCGGTGCCGGGCAGGTAACCGCAAAACTTGATCATCGGCCAAAGCGCAATTTTGCCGCCAATGCGCGAATTGCGGACCTCGTTCTGGGGCCGTGGGGGGAGATGTTCGGGTTAAGCGGGCTGGATGGTACAATGAATGTGACCGCCGATATATCCGAAGCGTCCGGGCAAATGCCGATTGCGACCGTCAAGGGCGGAATTGAAAACATCACGACGGCGGCTGTAAAGGATATGGCGCCGTTTGGGATGGTGCTTGATCTGGCGTTGCAGGACGGTCAGTTTGACGGCAATGCCACCCTTGGCAATGAAGAGGCACAGATTGTCGAGGCGCGTGGTACCGTGCCTTTGGGTGTTTCCATCCTCAAACAGGATTTCACACTGGACCCCGATGCGCCGATTGATGCACAGGTCAAGGTGGACGGCGAAATTGCACAATTCTGGCCTTATGTCCCGGCACCTGATCATGTGATGTCCGGGCATCTCAAACTGGATGTGGTTGCCAAGGGAACGCTTGGTGCGCTTGACTGGAATGGCGATATCGCCCTGTCTGATGGGGCATATGAGCATCTGGAATATGGCACGCTGTTGAAGCAGATTACGGTCAATGGTGACTTTGATCAGAACGGTTTGCGGGTGCCGGAAATTACGGCAACGGATGGCGGGAATGGCCGGATCAGTGGCTCGGCCGAGGTGACACTGGATGACGATCCGGTGGTCAGTTACAAGGCGGAGCTTAAGATTGATAACGCAGCCCTGTCGCGCAAGGATGAGCTGCAATTCTGGGCGGATGTGAACACATCTGTCACCGGGACTGAAAAAACCGCCGATATCAAAAGCAATGTAACGCTTCGCCGTGGTGAAGTGGACCTGACACTTGCGCTGCCGGCGTCGGTTTCGACCCTTGATGTCGAGAATATCGAGGACGCCAAGCAGCGCGAGGAAGAAGAGGAAAAGAAAAAAGCGGCATCGGGTTTTGTTGGTAATCTTGACGTGACGGTTGATATTCCGGGGCGTTTGTTTGTGCGCGGGCGGGGGCTTGATTCCGAATGGGGTGGCAAGCTTGATATCAGCGGGACAACCGCAGAGCCGATCATTGTCGGGCAGTTGCAGGCGTTGCGCGGGCAGCTGGATATCATTGGCAAGACATTCGTGATCAAGGATTCCAAAATCACGTTTTCAGGTGCAACACCGCCCGATCCATTGTTGGACATTGAAGGCGTCTATACCACCGATGACCTGACGGTGACGGCCGGTTTCCAGGGACCGGCAAGCGATCCGGAACTGGTTCTGACATCCAACCCGTCCCTGCCGGAGGACGAAATCCTGTCGCAGGTGCTGTTTGGCAAATCGCAGGGAAGCCTGAGTGCGATTGAGGCTGTCCAGCTTGCCAGTGCGGTGAACGAGCTTTCGGGCGGGGGCGGCGGACTTGATATCGTCGGTTCGGTACGTCGCTTTATCGGGGCGGATGTTTTGCAGGTGGGCGGCGGTGAAGATGGCCCGAACGTCAAGGTGGGTAAATACCTGACGGACGGGGTCTATGTCGGCACCAAGACCGGCACGACCCCGGGGTCAAGCGGGGTCGAGGTCGAGATTGAATTGACGCCAAATATCAGCGTGACCAGCGAAACCACCGAAATCGACAGCAAAGCCGGTGTTCAGTTCCGGCTGGATTACTGATCAAGTTTGATATCGCTGATATCAACAAGCGCGCCGCGCCGTGAAATCACGCGACCAGCGACCTTTTGCGCAACGGCAATGGCGGCAGGCACATTGCGCCCGGCATTGCGGGCGGCAAGGTATGATCCGTTAAAGGAATCCCCGGCCGACGTCGTATCGATGATATCGGTGACCTTGGGCGGCGTTACGGTGCCGCTTTCGCCGTCCCTGATCGAATAAAAGGTCGGTTCACCACCGCATTTGACGACAACCTCGTCCGCGCCCAGCGAATGCCAGCGTTTGGCGGTGGCAGAGGGCGTTGCGTCGCCAAACAGCGCGCTGTCGTCGTCAAATGTCGGCAGGACGGTGTGGCAATGGGGGGCAATCGCCAGATAGGTTGCCATTGCATCGTCCTGATCGGCCCAAAGGCGCGGACGATGATTGGTGTCAAAGCAGACTTTGCCACCCTGTTTGGCAAAATCCCTGGCAATGCTGATCAGGGTCTGGCGGTCTTTATCAGACAGGATTGCCAGTGTGATCCCCGAAAGATACAGGCAATCGAACCCGCCAAGCGCATCGCGTAACACGGTATCGTGACCGCCCTGAAGCATCTGTTTGGCGGCGGCATTATTGCGCCAGTAGGAAAAGCTGCGTTCCCCGGTTTCATCGGTCTGGATGGCATAAAGACCGGGAAGGGCGCCATCAATCCGTCGAACCAGTGTCGTGTCGATATTGTCGTTCTGCCAGGCGGCAATCATCGCGTCGCTATAGGGATCCGTACCCAGTGCCGTGATGTAGGAAACATCTGTATCAGGCGTTGCAAGCAGGCGGCTGGTGCGTGCCATATAGGTCGCACCATTAAGCGTATCACCGGCAAAGCCGAGATTGGCTGCGCCAAAAATGCTGCCAGGGGATGTTCCGGCAAGCTCGATCATGCATTCGCCGATAAAGGCAGTACGGGTCATTGGGGCCTCGATGGGGATGGTGGCGTGATTAGTCGCCGATAGGCTGGCGGCCGGTCGGCGGATTGAGAGTCAGCAAAGATGACCTGATCCGGCGAAGTTTTTCAAGTGTTCGGTCCGGCGTGCGCCGGGCAACCGCGGTGGCAATGATATCGATGGTTGCCAGAAAAACATGCCGGGTGGCCGTTGGCTTATAAATATCAGGGTTTTCAGGCATATCAATGCCAATCACAAGGTCGCTTTCGGCGGCAAGCGGACTTTGCGGGTGGGTCATGGAGATGACCTTTGCGCCATATTGGCGGGCAATGGCGGCACTGTGGATCAGTTCGGTCGGTCGGCCGCTGGTGGAGATGGCAAAAAGAACATCTTCCTCGCCAAAGGTCGATGCCAGCATGCGCTGAAGGTAGCCATCACTTTGGGCCTGTGCGGGAATGCCAAGGCGGAAAAAACGGTTGGCGGCATCAAAGGCAACCGTCGTGGAGCCGCCGCCGACCCCCATGAAGGCGATCTGGCGGGCATTGGCCAGAATATCGGCGGCCTTGTCGATTTCGGTGCTTGAAAGCTGTTCGCGCAGCAAGCGTAGATTATCGACGATCACGCCCAGCACGTGATTGGAAAGCACGTCGGCGGCGGTTGTATCGTCGGCAAGGTCCTCAGGCGCCAGATATTGCATGCTGACCGCAAGGTTCTGTGCCAGCCGTATTTTGAAATCGCGAAATCCGTCACAGCCAAGGGTCCGGCAAAACCGGATCACGGTCGGTTCGCTGACGCCAACGTTTTGCGCAAGATCGGAAAGGGCGATGGTGGTGACGTCCTGCAGGTGATCCTGAACGTAGTCGGCAACCCGCTGTTCACGTGCGGGAAAGGTACCGGCCTTTCGACGCAGGAGGCTGATGATATCGACAGTAGGTTGCATGCGAGCGTTCCGATCATTCTCGAATATGAGGTGCTGTTGTCGGCACCCCGCTGATAAATATCACTTTTTGGTTTGCTGGCGATAGCTTCGATCTTGGTCCCGAGATTATCCATCCTGCCGGATTTAACCGTAAAGCGGGTAGGGCGTTGATTGCCGAATTGTTTGATCGCTGTTGTTGTCTTCCGGTGGTTTGGGATGGGTAGCCCAAACAATATAGGTAAAAATGTAGTTTAACTACCTATAATGTCGTTGTTCGCGGATCATTCGTGGTGATATTTGCAATTATGACTCAAAAATACGTAGACAAGCTACAAAAATATCCTCAGGATGTAGAAAAATTACATAAAACATTCATCAGCGGAGAGATTAAGTAAGATGGCGCTGCGCCGTGTTGAAACCACAGCCGCAATGATCAGCCGGTCGCTAAACTGGGTGGTCGAACGTGTGATTGCCGTCCTGATGCTGGCCCTTGTGCTGGATGTCTGGCTGGGCGTAATTGATCGTTACATTTTCCACTGGCAACTGCCCTGGCCCGAAGAACTTGCGCGCTACCTGATGATCTGGGCGGCACTTTTGGCGGTGTCGGCCGGGATTGCCCGGCGCGAACATATCGGCATAGGGATGTTTATCCTTAACACGCCGATGCCCGTGCAGCGCACGGTTCTGTTCTGTGTCGATCTGATTGCGCTATGTGCATTTCTGTATCTGGCGATTTACGGCTTTGATTTTGCCGCGGGCGGTATGCGCCGTCAGGCGATGATCTTTGGCATGACGCTGGCACTGCCTTATGCCGCGGTGCCGGTTGCATCCCTTCTTGCTGCCATTCAGTTATTGCTGGTCGCGCTTCGCGATCAGGGCCGCTTCGTTCCCATTGATCTGGCGGAGGGCGCAGAATGATCGTCGGTATTACTTTTGTCGTTCTGATGGTTCTGGGCATGCCGATCGGCTTTGCGCTGGGCGTTGCCGGGGTTATTGGCCTTTATGACATGGGCGGGGGCATGTTCCTTGTTCAGGGGCCCAGCAAGGTCTTTAACGGTCTGAACGTATTCCCGTTTCTTGCCATGCCGTTCTTTATTCTGGCTGGCGAGATCATGAACCATATCGGGATTACCAGCCGCCTTGTGCTGTTTGCGCAGGCGCTGGTTGGGCATTTTCGTGGTGGGTTGGCGCACACCAATATGCTGGCATCGGTTTTCTTTGCCGGACTGACCGGGGCGGCGACCGCCGATGCGGCGGCCTTTGGCAAGACACTTGTGCCGGCCATGGTCGAACGGGGGTATCGCCGGGATTATGCCTGTGCGGTGACCGCAGCCGGGTCAATCATCGGCCCGACCATTCCACCGTCGGGATTGATGGTTGTTTATGGATCGTTGATGGGGGTTTCCATTGGCGGGCTGTTTGCCGCCGGTATCCTGCCGGGCTTGATGATCTGTCTGATCTGCATGACGGTGATTGCGGTAACGGCACGGTCCAAGAACCTGCCGAAAAATGAACGCCGTGCATCGCTTCTGGAAATCTGGAAGATTTTCAAATCATCGATCACGGCCCTGATCATGCCATTGATCATTCTGGGCGGTATTCTGGGCGGGATTGTTACCCCGACCGAGGCGGCATCGGTCGCCGTGGCCTATGCGCTGTTTATCGGTATTTTTATTTACCGTGCGCTGACCTTTGCCGATTTCTTCAAGATGCTGATCCGTACAGCCCGGGTGACGGGGGTGATTTTCATCATCATTGCCTTTGCGTCGATCCTTGGCTGGTGGCTGAGCTTCAACCGCATTCCGCAGGAAGTCGCGAGCCTTGTTCTGGGGCTGTCGTCTGATCCCTATATGGTCATTTTCATGATCGTCGCCCTGTTGCTGATGATCGGGATGGTCATGGATATCAATGCAATCCTGATCATTCTGGCCCCGGTTCTGGTACCGCTGACTGTCCAGATCGGAATGGACCCGATCCATGCCGGGATCATCTTTGTTCTTGCGCTTAACATTTCCCTGATGACGCCGCCCGTGGGTGCGTGCCTGTTCGTGCTGTCGTCAGTCACAGGTGAAAAGCTTGAAAAAATTGCCGCCCAGCTTTGGCCGTTCCTTTTGGCGGAACTGGGTGTGCTGTTCCTGTTTGCCTTCTGGTCCGATCTTGCACTCGCGATCCCGCGATTGCTTGGTTTCAGGTAACCGGCGGCAATGAAACGCCCCGGTCAGGTCCGGACCGGGGCACCGAAAGGTGACAAGCGGACAGAAATAAAAGGCCTTAATCAAGGAGAGGTAGAATGAAAACGATGAAACGTTTGGGGGCTTTTGCCCTTGCGACGGCCATGCTGGCTAGCACGACGTCTTTGGCCTATGCAGAGCCCAAGGTTCTGAAATTTGCCCATGACAACAAAATGGACCCGTTTGAAAACCCGGCGCATGCCTGCACCGCTGTTTTCGCCAACATTGTCGAAGCCGACACCAATGGCGAGATCAAGGTTGAGGTTTATCCGTCCAACCAGCTTGGTTCGGCCGCAGAACATGTGCAGATGGTCCGCGATGGTCTTATTCAGGCGACCCTGACCTCGACCGGGGCGATTGCATCCTATTATCCGCGTATCGATGTTCTGAACCTCGCATTCGCGTTCGACAGCAACGCATCGACCTATGACGTGTTTGATGGTCCGTTCGGTCAGAAACTGGCAAGCGACATCGAAAACACCCTTGGCGATGTCAAGGTTCTTGGTTTCCCGGATACCGGCGGGTTCTTTGCCGTGACCAACTCCAAGCATCCGATTGCGACGCTGGACGATTTCAAGGGCATTCGTGTTCGCACCATGTCGCTGCCGTCGCATCAGAAAATCATGCAGGCACTGGGTGCCGAAGCCTATCCGATGGCGTGGGGCGAAGTTTATGCCGGTCTTCAGACCGGTGTGATCGATGGTCAGATGAACCCGGTTCCGACCGTGACCTTTGCCAAGTTTAACGAAGTGCAGGGGTATCTGACCCTGACCAATCACCTGTTCTCGCCTTACACCTTCATGCTGTCGAAAGCATTCTGGGATGATCTGACTGCCGATCAGCAGAAAATCATCCGTTATGCCGCGCAGTCCTGCGTTGTTGCCAGCCGTGGTGTATCGCGCGTGATCGAGGCATCTGATCGTGGTCTTGCCGGTTTGACCGACAAAATGGAAATCACGGCACTGAGCGCAGAAGAGCGTCAGAAGCTTAAAGACGTGACCCAACCGGTCGTGGTCAAACACGTTCAGGAATCCCTGGGCACGGAAGGCGTTGAACTTCTCGAACTGTTCCAGACGGAAGTCGATAAAGCCAACGCCCACCGCTACATGGAATAATCCATGCGCGTGCGGGTGGTGCTTCACCCGCACGCTTTTTTCTTTTGCACATAAAATATGATGATTACAAAGAACAAAAAGGATGGGGTCATGAGGATTTTTTGCGCCTCTATTGCGACCGAAACCAACACATTCTCGCCGTTGCGCACCGATTTTTCCGATTTCAAGGAAAGCTTCTATGCACCGCCCGGACAGCATCCGGTGACCCCGACACTGTGCAGTGCCGTCTTTACCGAGGCGCGTGTGCGGGCCGCAAAGGAAGGCTGGGACCTGATCGAGGGGACTGCCACCTGGGCCGAGCCGGGAGGATTGGTCAATCGGGAAACCTATGAACAGTTGCGTGACGAGGTTCTGGGCCAGTTGCGTGCAGCGATGCCGGTTGATGCGGTTATTCTGGGCCTGCATGGGGCGATGGTGGCGCAAGGATATCTGGATTGCGAAGGTGATCTGATTTCGCGTATCCGCGCAATCGTTGGCCCCGACGTAATTATCGGTACCAGTTTTGATCCGCACAGTCATCTGACGGAGCTGCGTGTTTCCAACGCCGATATCATCGTCGCGTTCAAGGAATTTCCTCATACCGATTTTGTTGAAACCGGTCGTGCGGTTGTTGATCTTGTATTGCGCACATTGCGCGGCGAGATCAAGCCGATCAAGGCGGTATTTGACTGCCACATGATCGAAGTTCTGCCGACATCGCGGGAGCCGATGCGATCCTTTATTGATCGCGCCAAAGCCCTTGAAGGAACGGATGGAGTCCTGTCGGTATCTTTCATTCACGGCTTTATGGCAGGTGATGTTCCTGATCTTGGTGCAAAGGTGATTGTGACCACCGACAATGATCCCACCAAGGCACATGGTATTGCCCAGCTTTTGGGGCAGGAGCTTTTCGGGTTCCGCGGGGTGACCAGACCCAGTTTCCTGACGCCTGATGCTGCTCTTGATCAGGCATTGGCAAGCGAAGCCAAACCCATCGTTTTGACCGATGTCTGGGATAATCCGGGTGGCGGTGTTCCGGGTGACAGCACGATTTTGTTGCGTGCGGCGATGGAACGCGGGCTTCGTGATTTTGCGGTTGGCACCATCTGGGACCCGATGGCGGTCCGGATTTGCATATCGGCCGGCGAGGGCGCAACATTGCCGTTACGCTTTGGCGGAAAAACCGGTGCGCATGCCGGGGCACCGATTGATGCCGAAGTACGCGTCAAAAAGATCCGCCGTGAGTCATGGCAGTATTTTGGTGACAGCATCGTACCGTTGGGCGATTGCGCGGTGATCGAGCTTCCGGGTGGGGGCGAGGTGATCCTGAATTCCAACAGATCGCAAAGCTTCGACCCCAGCCTGTTTTCGAATATGGGAATTGATCCGTCTTCGAAAAAATATCTGTTTATCAAATCGACCAATCACTTCTACGATGCGTTCGCCAAGATCGCGGGCGAGATCATTTATGTCGATGTCCACGGACCTTATCCGTCCGATCCGAAAACCAACGGATATCGCCATTTGACCCGTCCGCTTTGGCCGATTGTTGATGACCCGTTTGCGGCCATCGCAAGCTGATTGCTGCCACCACCAGATTTGATAAGGACGCTGCCCCGATGACCGGAATGCCCCAATATCCCGAACTTGATACGCCCTGCGCGGTTGTTGATCTTGATACTGTCGACCGGAATATCGAAAGTTATCAGGCTTATTGCGACAAACAGGGGATCGGGCTGCGCCCGCATATCAAAACCCACAAAATCCCGGCCTTCGCCGCCCAGCAGATGAAGGCCGGTGCACTCGGGATCACCTGCCAGAAAATCGGCGAGGCCGAAGTGATGGCAGATGCCGGTCTGGATGATATTCTTCTGACCTATAACGTATTGGGTGAACGCAAACTGGCCCGTCTGCGGGCCTTGTTTGACCGTATCAAAAGCCTGCGCGTGGTGGCCGATAATGCGGTTGTGGTTGAGGGATTGTCCAAGGCCTTTGCCGATAGTGCTAATCCGCTTGAAATCCTGATCGAGTGCGATACCGGCGGCGGGCGATGCGGGGTGCAAAATCCGGCTGAAGCCGTTGAATTGGCAAAGAAAATCAAATCATTGCCGGGGATCAGTTTTGCCGGGCTCATGACCTATCCGGCGACCGGCGGTGGTGCCAGGGTTGAGGCATTTTTTACCACGGCCATGAAGGAACTGGATGCGATTGGTATTGAATGCCCGGTGCGCAGTTCCGGCGGGACACCCGATATGTGGCTGGCCCACGAAGTACCGTCCGTGACCGAACATCGCATCGGAACTTACATCTATAATGACCGGTCCCTGATGGCGCGTGGTGTTTGCAAGGAAGATGATTGCGCGCTTCGGGTGTTGACCGAAATCGTATCCTTGCCAACCCCGGGCCGGGCGATCATTGATGCCGGGTCAAAGGTCCTGACGTCTGATCTTCTGGGCCTTGAAGGATATGGCTATGTCGTCGGGTACCCCGATGTCGCGGTCAAATCGCTTTCGGAAGAGCATGGCATTCTGCATTTTGATCCGGCGACACAGCCGTTCGAGATTGGCCAGCGGATTGAAATCATCCCGAACCATGTCTGCGTTGTCAGTAACATGCTTGATCAGGTGCATCTGGTGCGCGATGGCGACATTGAAACGGTTGATGTTGCTGCGCGTGGTTGCGTGCTTTAAGGCCGGTTCCTATGCCGGATCGTGGTTGGGCAGATAGCCGGTGAAACCGGTAATCAGCCATTTTCCGTCAGACTGTTTTTCGCAGTAATAATGGGTTTTCCAAAGCAGACGGTCGGTTGATCCGTCTGCTTTTTTTATCGTGCCGTTGAAATGTTTGCGCACCAGTGCACGATTGCCGGTGATATCGATTTTCGAAAGGTCGGTGGCCCGGAAAACCGCGTCAAACAGGTCTTCGGCATAGTTGATTTCCTGTGCTGCTATCGCCTGACGCAGCCATTCGTCACGATAGGCTACCAGATCGGGAAACATCATTTTCCAGTCATCCGGATCGTCGGATTTGCAGGCATCGATGGCGTAAAAGCCGTCTGCCTTGAAGTCGTCTTCGACCATGGACCAGTCGGCCGCGACAAAGGCCGCGATGTCGCGTGGCACCAGCATTTCCCAAATCTGGTTGCGATCCGCATCATCGGCGGGGAACGGGCTTTGGAATGTGCGGTTGCTCATGGTCTATCCGACTGATTTTAAAATTGATTTTCGATATTCTGCCATTGACGTGCCCGCAGTGCAATTACGACACAGTGTTTGGCGGCGGAAATTATGCCCTTGTGTTATGTCCTTGCGTGAAGCATTTGCAAAAACCGGAAAAATAAAGAAAGATTATCGGACAGGCTTGATCTACCGATAATAATTCCGGTCCGGGCAGAGCAAACGAGGTTCAGATGAGTTGGGGTGGTTTTACCCTTGCCGAACTTGAATGGCAGTATAATCCGCGCGAAACCGTGCCGGAATATATGACCTGTTTTGATCGTTTTGTGCGTCTGTCCGATGACACGCGTGCCAGTGTCCGCCACATTACCGATATCCGCTATGGTGGCGGGCCAAAGGAAACCATGGACGTTTACCCGGCGGCCGAGCCAGACGCACCGGTGCATGTGTTTTTCCACGGTGGTTATTGGCGAAGCCAGGACAAAAAAGATTATGCGTTTGTTGCCCGCGATCTGAATGCCGCGGGCTTTACTGTCATTTGCCCGAATTACGATCTTTGTCCGGACGTCACGGTTGCCGAAATTACCCTGCAGGCGGTCCGTTGCATGACTTTCATTTATCAGAATGTCGGCGATTTTAACGGGGACCGCGACCGTATCAGCATTTCCGGTCATTCGGCAGGCGGGCAGATTGTCGCACGCCTTGCGGCGCATCATTGGGAAGATACCCTTGATGATGCCAATCCGTTTTGTGCGATTGTTCCGGTTTCGGGGGTTTTTGATCTGGAACCGATCCGTTTTACCAGCATCAATGACGATGTGCGGCTTAATGCTGCGACGGCGGCTGATAATTCACCGATGCTTGATGCTATCCCGCATGACGTCAAAATGATGGTTGTGGTCGGGAGTAACGAAAGCCCGGAGTTTGTTCGCCAAAGTGATGCCTATGCTGCCTATTGCGGGCGCGAGGGGTTGAAGGTCCCGGTCTATAAGGCATGGGGTGCGAACCATTTTACGGTGCTTGAAGAGCTTTACCTTGGGACCGGTTCGCTGTTTGGGCATCTGAAACGCTTTTTGCAGCGTTAATAGGCCAACAGGCCAGATGTGGCGGGCAGATTATTCACCAGAAACAAAGTGAAAAACAGCGTGCGATCCTGTGACGCATGTCCTTTGACGTGGTATAAGATATCCACGCTACCACGCTGAAATCGAAAATAAATTTACAGGAAGGCCCATGCGTTTCATCTCTGCTGAAGAAATCGATAAATTCGTCTCGCCCCGCGATCTGGTTGAGGCGCTCCGCAAAGGATTTTCCGAGGGCTGTGAAGCTCCGTTGCGAAGCCACTTCAACATGGAACGCAGCAATGAGGATGACGCGACGTTTCTGATCATGCCTGCCTGGCAAAAGGATGGCGCGGCCGGGGTCAAGGTTGCGGCCGTGGTGCCGGGCAATTCGGCGCGTAACCTGCCTGCGGTTTCGGGGACTTATATCCTGCTTGATGCCGTGACCGGTCAGCCATCGGCCGTGATTGACGGCACGAAATTGACCACACGCCGCACGGCGGCGGCATCGGCATTGGCGGCAGATTACCTTGCACGCAAGGACGCCTGCGAAATGGTCATGGTCGGGTCCGGGGCAATGGCACCCAATCTGATTAATGCGCATGCCTCGGTTCGTCCGATCAAAAAGGTCACGATCTGGAACCGCAATGGCGACAAGGCCCGCGCATTAGCCGCCGAAACCGCCACCCTTGGGTTTGAGGCGGTGGGCACGGATGATTTGGAAACGGCCTGCAAGAGTGCCGATCTGATTTCATGCGCGACACTTTCGACCGAGCCGCTGGTGCGCGGTGAATGGCTTCGTGAGGGGACGCATGTCGATCTGGTGGGGGCGTTCAAGCCGACCATGCGCGAAACCGATGATGCCCTGATGCAGAAATGTCGGATTTATGTTGATAGTTTTGAAGGAGCAGCGGCTGAAGGCGGCGACGTGGTGCAGCCGCTAAATGCCGGATCGATTTCAAAATCCGATATTCTGGGCGATCTGTTTGGCCTGACGCGTGGTGAGGTCAAGGGACGCCAAACCGATGCAGAATGCACCGTTTTCAAATCCGTTGGCCATTCGCTGGAAGATTTCGTTGCGGCGGTTGCGGTTGTCGATGCCGTCGGGAAGGCTGGCAAATGATCAGTACCGATCTTTTCGCCCCGGAGATGTTGGAATGCTATCGCGGGACGGTGCCGCAGTACTGGATCGATTTTAACGGGCATGTGAATGTCGGTTATTACGTGGTTGGTTTTGATCTGGGATCAGTGGCGTTTCTGGACGCGGTCGGGATGGGGCGGACATATCCCGAGCGGCGCGGATTTTCGACCTTTGCGCTTGAAATGCACATTACCTATGACCGGGAAATTCATCTGAATGATCCGTTCGTGATCCATACGCAAATCCTTGATTGCGATCACAAACGCATTCACATGTATCATGAATTGCGCCACGGGACCGAAGGGTGGCTTTCGGCGACCAATGAAATCATCACGATGCATATCGATATGAAAACACGGCGGTCGGCACCATTTCCCGATGATGTTCAAAAGATGCTTGATCTGATCCGTGATGCGCATCGCGATTTGCCGGTGCCAGGCGGGGTCGGGCGCAAGATCGGTATTCGTCGTGCAGGATGATGATAGTCGTCCCTGAAACGATCAAACCCGCATCCGGTGATGCGGGTTTTTGCATTCAGGCGACCTTTACAAACAGCTTGCAGATTTCGCCGCTGTTATTGACGTCCTGATCGCGTTCATAGGTCAGGCCAAGTTTGGTCAGAAGTTTTAGCGATACGGTATTGTCCGGCAGGGTATAGCCAAAGATCCGCTCAAACCCGAGGGTGTCGTAACCATAGTCGATCAGGGCGTTGCTGACTTCAAACGCATAGCCCATGCCCTGACGGCTCTCGGTAATGGCATAGCCGATATCGGGCGCATCAAGCGTATCGCGTTTGACAAAGCCGCATAGACCGATCGCCATATGCGTTGCCTTTTCGATCACAATGTAAGAACCGAAACCGTGTTTCAGATAACTGCTGAGAAGCCGTTCATCGATATAGTCACGTGCGGCATCAAGATCCCGAATATTGCGATCCCCGATAAACCGGATCCAGCCCGGTTCGTTCAGCAGTTGCAGGATAAAGGGGGCATCATCATGGGTCGCATGACGGACAAGCATTCTTTTGGTTTCCAGTATTGTCATACTGTATTACCCTTGGTTTCGTGGTGGCGGATACGCATGCTAACGCAGAACGTGTGTAAACAAATAACGAATTCGCGAAACACCGACGGCGGAGGTCCGATATGGCTGTAAGGCCAATTAAGCTTAGCTTTGAAGGTGCACTTGGTGCGCAGCTTTCGGCACGGTTGGATTTGCCAACGGGGCCGGTTCGGGCCTATGCGCTGTTTGCGCATTGCTTTACATGCAGCAAGGACCTGACGGCGGCGCGCAAGATCGCGCAATCGCTGACCATGCAGGGGATTGGGGTTTTGCGGTTCGATTTTACCGGGCTTGGCGGATCGGGCGGTGATTTTGCATCAACCAATTTCACATCCAATCTGGATGACCTGAAACGCGCGGCTGATTTCCTGCGGCATGAATTTGCCGCCCCCCGCTTGCTGATCGGGCATTCGTTGGGCGGCGCGGCGGTTTTGGCCGTTGCCGATAGCGTGCCCGAGGCAACCGCGGTTGCAACGATTGGTGCACCCGCAGATGTCGAGCATGTGACCCATAATTTCGCCGGTTACCTTGAAGATATCGAACGCGACGGGCAGGCCGAAGTTTCATTAAGCGGTCGACCCTTTGTGATCAAGAAGCATTTCATTGATGATCTGCGCGCCCATGATATCGGAAAATCGGTCGGCAAACTGCACAAGGCGTTGCTGGTGCTGCATGCGCCGATGGATCAGACGGTGGGCATTGAAAATGCGGCGCGGATTTTTGATGCCGCCAAGCATCCGAAAAGCTTTGTGTCGCTTGATAGTGCCGACCATTTGTTGCGTGATCCCGACGATGCGACCTATGCCGCGGAAGTGATCAGTGCATGGGCGCGGCGGTATATCACCGACGAAGAACCGGCCAATGAAGAGGTGCCCGATGGGGCGGTGGTTGTCCGTGAAACCGGGCTTGGCAAGTTTCAGGCGATGGTTCTGGCCGGGCATCACAGAATGCTGGCCGATGAACCCGAAGGTGTTGGCGGGTTTGACAGTGGACCGTCACCTTATGATTTTCTGGCGGCCGCCCTTGGGTCATGTACGGTGATGACCATGCGTATGTATGCCGATCAGAAACAGATTCCGGTCGATGGCATTCGGGTTGAAGTCCGGCATGATAAAATCCATGCGACGGATTGCATGGAATGCGGGGCGGAATTCGAACAGAAGGGCGGCAAGATCGACCGTTTCGAACGGATCATTACCCTGCATGGCGATTTTACCGAGGAAATCCGCGAAAAACTGATCGCGATTGCCAATAAATGCCCGGTGCATCGCACATTGGAAGCCAAGTCGCTGATCGTGACCCGTGATGAGCGGGATCGTTAAAGCCGGTCTTCCTTGACGCAAAGTGCAAACAAAAACGCCCGGCGCAATCGGCCGGGCGTTTTGTATTCGGGGCGGAAGTGACCGGATTACGGTTTTGCCGCGACCACGATGAATTCAACCAGATAGTCCGGGGTGGCAAGTTTGGCTTCGCCGCATGCACGTGCCGGGGTGTGACCCTGCGGGACCCATGCGTCCCAGATTTCATTCATTTTGGCGAAGTCAGCCATATCGGCCAGCCAGATGGTGGTCGACAGGATGTTTTCCTTTGACGCGCCGCATTCGGCCAGAAGCGCATCAACCTTGGCAAGGCATTCCTTGGTCTGGTTGGTAACGTCGCTGCCCGGTTCGCCAACCTGACCGGCAAGATAGATGGTGTCGCCATGGACAACGGCCTGGCTCATGCGCGGGCCGGTGTGAAAACGCTGAATGCTCATCAAAGTCTCCTGATATCAAATATGTTCGGGTTTTGGTTGGTTTATGCGGCGTGATTATCACGTTTGGTAACGCCGCACCAGTCGGCAATGAACAGGGCAAGGACCTCGGTGACTTCCATCATGCTGGAAATCGAGACCCGTTCGTCAATGCCATGAATTCGTTCGGCTTTCGGGCCATAGCAGGTGGCCGGGATATTGCCGTAAATCTGGAAGAACCGCGCATCCGTTGTCGCGGTGGAGGCATAATTTTTGATCGCATTGCCGGTGACTTCGTGGTGAATGTTACCGATCATCGTCATCATCGGATGGCTTTCGTCCATCACGCATCCCTCGGCCTGAAAACCGCGATAGGTTATCTTGAATTCTGCCCCCTTGCAGGCCGGGTGATTTTCCATCGCACTTTGTGCAACCGCCTCGATGGTTTCGCGGACCTTGGATAATTCCATACCGGGATAGAACCCGACACGGATATCGGCCGAACAGACCGGCGGTACGGTCGATGCCCATTCACCACCTTCGATCTTGCCCAGATTGAAATTCACCGGATGGGTATGCGCGTCATAGGCCGCATGACGGTGGGTGGGGTGGTTCCAGATGTCTTCGACTTCTTTCAGGGTTTCGAAAAAGCCAAAGGCCGCCTCGATCGCGTTGCTTCCGGCCGAGGTATCAAGAACATGCGCCGGACTTCCGGTGACATGAAGCTGAAACCACATCACGCCAAGCTGGGCGGTCATCAGCGTCTGATTGAACGGTTCGGGAATGATTGCACAATCGGCGCGATACCCGGCATGCAAGCAGGCCAGGGCCCCGTTGCCGGTGCATTCTTCTTCGACAACCGATTGCAGGATCACCGGGGCAGCGGGCTCAAGGCCCAGATCATGAAGGGCTGCCACGGCATGGCAATAGGCAATGATGCCGGCCTTCATATCGCCAGCCCCGCGGCCATAAAGCCAGTCGCGTTCGACATAGGGATCAAACGGTCCACGTCGCCATTGCGCCACCGGCCCGGTCGGTACGACATCGATATGCCCGTTCAAAATCAGGCTGCGTCCGGTGTGATGTTTTGGTTTATGAATGCCGACGATATTTTCCCGTCCGCCATATTCTGTCGTAACTGGCGGGGAAAATCCCGGTAAGTCCCGTAATTCGTCAATATTGATCTCAACCCGTTCGACCATAAGCCCCATATCGGCAAAACGATCCGCAACCCATTTCTGGGCCGATGTTTCATTGCCCAGAAGGCTGTCATGGCGAACCAGTGCGCACAGATCATCAATCGCACGATCACGGCGATTGGCAACGCTACGTCGCAGTTCATTGCGATCAAAATGGGTCATGGCACGATTTCCGTATTCTTCCTTACGCGGTTCGGGCAAGGCCGGGGCGGGTGGCGGCAAGGGCACCTTCGGTCACGCCAAGTTTCACCATCCGGTCCGGAACGCCATCGCCACAAATCAGGCTGGCGGCATATTCGCCCATGGCCGGGGCGGTTTGAATGCCATAGCCGCCCTGACCGGCAAGCCAGTAAAAGCCATCCGCATTCGGGTCGAATGCCGATACCGGATCGCCATCGGCAAAGAAGCTGCGCAGGCCAGCCCATGCTTCGCCGGGGCGATTAACCTTAAGCGTGGTTGCCGTCATCAGGCGATCAATTGTGATGGCGATATCGAGTTCTTCGGGCTGGACATCATGGGGAACCGTCGGTGTCGCATCGGATGGCGATACCAGAAGGCGCCCGGCGTCTTCCTTGAAATACAGGCCTTCGCCCACGTCTGACACCATGTGCCAGCCATGCGCATTGACATCAGATGGCAGATCAACCATCACCGCCGTGCGGCGTTTGGGGGTGATGCCCAGCGGTGTTACATCCGCCAGTTTTGCGATTTCATCGGCCCATGCACCGGATGCGTTAACGAGGATTTGTGCCTCATAGGTTTCGCCGCCCGCCGTGACCTGCCAACCAGCTGTGGGTTTTGCAATTGCGGTGACATCGGCCTTGACCACCAGATCACCACCAAGCTTTTTGAAATGGCGGATGAAGCCCCAATGCAGCGCATGAACATCAATATCCATGGCATCAGTTTCAAGGGCACCGCACGCGATGAGATCGGTATTAAGGATCGGGATCAGTTTTTTGATGTCATCTGCTGTCAGAGGGACAACATTCGCGCCATTTGCGCAGCCTTCGGTCAGAAGTTCGTCAATCGCGCCTTCATTGCCGTGGGCGGCGGTCAGGATCACACCACGCGGGGTCAGGATCGGATTTTCGGTGAAACCTTCGGGCGGGTTCAGGAAAAATTCCCGGCTGGCCGTCGACATTTTGCGGATGATCTGCGGGCCATAGGTTTCGCTGTATAGTGCGGCTGACCGGCCGGTGCTGTGATAGCCGGGCTGATCTTCGCGTTCGAGAACTGTGACGGACCTGCCGCGTTTGGCCAAAAAATAGGCTGCTGACATGCCGGCAATACCGCCGCCAATGATCAGGATATCGGATGTTTTCATTTGGGGCTCCCAGCGGTGGTGGCGTCAAAGGCGCTGATAAACTGAAAAAGGTTTTCAGCCAGTGTGTTACTGACATAACCACCTTCCTGCACTAGCACGGTTGGCAGTTTGAGGCTGCCAATTTTTTCACCGATTTTGGCAAATCCGCCGGGTGTCACGGCAAGTCCGCCAAACGGATCATCCGATGATGCATCCAGACCCAGTGCAATGACAACTGCATCGGCGCTGAAATGATCGATCATGGCAAGCGCGCGATCAAGGGCTGCCAGAAACGCATCATCACCGCTGCCAAGGGGCAGGGGATAATTATGGTTGAAACCAAGCCCTGCATCCTGTCCGCGTTCTTCGGCATGGCCCCAGAAAAACGGATAGAAATCGCGTGGATCGGCATGGATCGACAGCGTCATGACATCATCACGGGCATAGAAAATATGCTGCGTGCCGTTACCATGATGCAGATCGACATCAAGGATCGCAACCCGGTCATATTTGGCGCGCAGTTCCTGTGCGGCAATCGCACTGTTGTTCAGGTAACAGAAACCACCAGCAATATCGCGGCTGGCATGGTGGCCGGGCGGGCGGCACAGGGCATAGGCCGATTGGGCATTTTCATCTCGGACACGGCGGGTGGCGGCAATCGCAGTTTGCGCACTGGCATAGGCCGATTGCCAGGTGGTTGCCGATATCGGGCAGGATGTATCGCCCATATGAAAACCGGCCTTGCCCGCCGGGGATCTTGGATAGGGGCCAAGCCGGTCAAACGGATGAATGCCGGGTACCACCAGATCAGAACCACCAACAGCCTTCCATTCGGCATGGATGGTTTGCAGGAATTTCAGATATTCGGGCGCATGAATGGCGGCAATCGGACCCATGCCGAAATCATCAGGGGTGCGCAAATCAAGGCCAAGCCGTTTGACGGCCGTGGTCAGGATTTCCGCCCGTTCGGGGACTTCGGGGATTGGCCGTGCTTCGCCTGCGACCATGAAGGTCTGGCCGTGATGGCGAAGCTGATCGGCTGAGAAATAGGCATGCATCATGGGCGCCGCCTTTCGTTGGCTTTGCGTCGTGGTGTTGGTGGCAGTCTGTTATTTCCTAAAAGGCGACCTGATCGTCACCTTTCAGGCCCAGCATGGTGCGGGCTTCGTCCGGAGTTGCGATTTCAAGGGATAACCCGTCGAGAACTTCACGGATTTTGCGAACTTGTGATGCGTTGTCCGGAGCCAGTTCGCCCTTGCGCAGATACAGGTTATCTTCAAGCCCGACCCGGACATGACCGCCCATGGTGGCCGACATCGTGGCAAGCGGCATCTGATGACGACCGGCACCCAGAACCGAAAACTGGTACTGATCGCCAAAAAGTTTGTCGGCGGTGCGTTTCAGATGGGCAAGGTTATCGGGATCAGCACCAATGCCCCCCAGAACGCCCAGAACGAACTGAATGAAAATCGGACCCTTGATCAGGCCGCGATCAACAAAATGGGCCAGCGTATAAAGATGCCCGACGTCATAGCATTCAAATTCAAACCTTGTGCCATTGGCATCACCCAGATCGGCCAGAATGGTTTCGATATCGGCAAAGGTGTTTTTGAATACGAAATCACGACTGTCTTCGAGAAATTTCGGTTCCCAGTCGTGTTTCCAGTCGCTGCGTCCGGCAAGGGCCGGGAACAGGCCAAAATTCATCGTACCCATATTCAGCGACGCCATTTCGGGCGCGGCCTGCTTTGCCGCACGAATACGGTCCTTGACCGTCATGGTCATGCCGCCGCCGGTCGAAATGTTGATCACCGCATCGGTAGCTGATTTGATGCGTGGCAGGAATTGGTCGAAAACAGCCGGTTCCGGGCTTGGAAAGCCGGTTTCGGGATCGCGGGCATGCAGATGCAGGATGGCTGCCCCGGCATTTGCCGCCGCAATTGCCTGATCGGCAATCTGGACGGGGGTGATTGGCAGATTCGGGCTCATGGACGGGGTGTGAACCGATCCGGTGATTGCGCAGGTGATGATGACTTTCCGGCTCATGCGAAGGCTCCGGCACGGGTGAGTTCGTCCTGAAGGTCGCCAAGGGCGGCGCGCAACGGAATGAGGATGTCGTCAAACTGATCTGGCTTGATCGTCATGGGCGGGCAGACCATCACATGATCACCGCGATAACCGCCGCGGGTGCGGCGCCAGTAAATGATCAGGCCCTTGTCATAGGCAATGTCGACCAGTCGGGCAGCCGCAAGATGTTTGGGATCAATCGGTTCCATGGTTTCGCGGTCTTTGACCAGTTCGACCGCAAGAAGCAACCCAAGCCCGCGCAAATCGCCGATGATCGGAAATTCATCGGCAAGTTTACCAAGTTCGGCCTTTAATGCCGCCCCGCTTTGGGTCGCATTTTCCAGAAGGTTATCTTCGTCGATAACATCAAGAACCGCGTTGCCCGCCGCACAGGCCATCGGATTGCCGGCATAGGTGTAACCGTGAATGAAACCACCATGATCAAGAACCGGTCCGACAATACGATCTGGTGCGATCATCGCCCCCAGCGGGGCATAACCGGCAGCCAATCCCTTTGATACGGCCAGAATATCAGGCGTGATGCCCCAATGTTCGGCAGCGAAATATTTGCCGGTGCGTCCGGCACCCGTCATGACCTCGTCATAGATCAGAAGAATGCCGTATTGATCGCAGATTTCGCGAATGCGGGCATAGTAACTGTCGGGAGCGACCAATGCGCCGGTCGCAGCCCCGCCAACCGGTTCCATAATAAAGCCAAGAACGGTTTCCGGACCCTGTTTGAGTATTTCGGCCTCTAGCATGTTGGCGTATTTCAGGCCGCGTTCATGATCACTCAGATCATCGCGATCCAGATAGCAGGTCGGAGCCGGGATTTTGGGTTGATCGACCATCATCGGGGCAAAGGGTGCATGCATTGGCGTATAGCCGGTGATGGCAAGCGCACCAAGGGTTGAACCGTGATAGCTGGGGAAACGCGAAATGATCTTGGTCCGCTGAGCTTGCCCCTTCGCCAGAGCATATTGCCGGGCAAGCTTGATGCAGCTTTCGACGGCTTCGGACCCGCCGGAGACAAAGAATACCCGTTCAAGATCGCCCGGTGCGCGTTCGGCCAGGCGGAATGCCAGATTTTCGGCCGCGTCATTTTCAAAATGCAGACGATAGGCGAAACTGGCTTTTTCAAGCTGCGCATTCATTGCGGCAATCACGCGCGGGTCGCTATGGCCGATATTGCTGACCATCGCACCGCTGGAGGCGTCGATATAGCGTTTGCCATCGACATCCCACATATAGACGCCCTTGGCATGGTCGATCAGCGGCCGACGCGAACGGCTTTGATAAAACAGGCGGGATTCCCGGTTGTGGCCGGTTTTGTTGGGGGTATCATGCGTCACTTCGGGTGGCACTCCAGATCCGGTCAGTCGTGATGACCGGGCAACAACACACAATTTCGGGCGGCAATGTGCATGAACACATCGGCACCTTCGTGATGGGGGCGGGCATCAATCGGGTTGATCACCTGCCAGTCACGACCATTGGCCGTGACGAAATAGCGGGCCTGCTGCCCCAGATAGTCGACCGTTTTGATCCTGCCGGGGATGGCGATCACACCGTCCGTGGCACCGTTCTGATCCGACAGGCCGATTTTTTCAGCGCGGATAACGGCGCGAACGTCTTTTGAACCATTCGCTTTGGCAGTCTGTTCGGATGTCGTCAGCAATGTTTCCCCGCTTTGCAGGGCGACATTGGTGAAGGCCGCATCCGGTGCGCCAAGGGCGGCAGGAATGATATTGGAATGCCCAAGGAAGTCGGCAACAAAGGCCGATGCGGGATTGTTATAGACGTCTTCTGGCGCGCCTTCCTGTTCGACGACACCGTTATTCATCACCACCAGCTTGTCGGACATGGCAAGGGCTTCGGACTGATCGTGGGTCACGAAAACGGTGGCGATGCCCAGTTCGCGCTGGATGCGTTTCAGTTCGACCCGCATTTCTTCGCGCAGGTTGGCGTCAAGGGCGGATAGGGGTTCGTCCAGCAACAGCACATCGGGTTCGATCACGATGGCGCGCGCAAGTGCAATACGCTGCTGCTGTCCGCCGGAAAGCTGATTGGGATACCTGTCGGCGACATGAGGCAGTTGCACGAGATCAAGGGCACGATTGACCTTGTCGCGGATGTCGTATTTGGACACTTTGCGGTATTTCAGGCCAAAGGCGATATTGTCGTAAATCGATTTATGCGGGAACAGGGCGTAGTTCTGAAACACCAGTCCCAGATTGCGTTTGTGGATCGGCAGGGCATTAACCCGTTTGCCACGGATCAGCAAATCACCCTCGGTAATGTCGGTCAGTCCGGCAATCATGCGAAGTGTCGTGGTCTTGCCGCAACCCGACGGACCCAGAAAGGTCACGAAACTGTTGTCAGGCACGGTCAGATCCATGCGCTGCACGGCGGTAAATTCGCCGTAACGCTTGACGACATTTTGCAGTTCGACCGCATTTTCGATGTCAGCCATCACAAATAACCCTGTCAGAAAAAGGCGGTGGTGCCCCGGTCGCCAGTTTGAAACCAGCGACCGGGGATCCGGTTTATGCGATCAGTCCGGCCTAGTAGCCGCGCTGAACCCGCGAGAAGGTTTTCGACCAGTCGGCTTCGTTTTCGTTCCAGTAGGCCGGATCAAAGAAGCTGAGTTCCTTGAGCGTGCCGGATGGATCAAACGCGGGCAGGGTCGGGATGACTTTACCGAGTTCGACTTTCTGCGGATCAAGAGCAGGCGGATAGCTTTGGCCTTCGGCAACCGCAATCGCGACTTCGGGTTCGAGCATGAAGTTCAGAAGTTCTTCACAGGCGGCCATCGGGCTTCCGCGCAGAACGAACAGGCATTCCTGCCAGCCAAGACCGCCTTTCGGGTCGTGATAGCCGATATCGTGGCCCTGATCCTGCAATGCCTTGATGCGGCCGGACCAGCCTTCGGTGACATAGATTTCTTCTTCGGCCAGAAGGCTCATCAGTTCGGCCCCTGAGCTCCAGTATTTCAGGGCGAGATCACGATGGGCACGGATCATATCCCAGACGGCGTCGATATCCTTGATCGCATTCGGGTCCTGATCGGATTGCAGGGCACCGTACCAGACGCGGGTTTTCCATTCGCCCCAGCCGCCGATCTTGCCTTTGTAAGCTTCATCGACCATCAGCTTGGCACCTTTGGCCTTGGCTTCATCGTCGCTGATATATTTGCGGTTATAGGCAATGCCGGTGGTGCCGTAATCATACGGGACTGCCGAAATGGTGCCGCCGGTGATTTTGCGCAGCGGTTCGATCAGGCCGGGAATGACGTTTTTGAGGTTCGGAATATTGGCTTCGTTCAGTTCGGACGTCAGTTCCAGACCATGATAGCGGGCATAGTCAAACACACCCGACAGGTGGGCAAGGTTGAACTCGCCCGGTTGGCCTGCCTTGACGCGGGCGATATATTCATCCGCCCCGCCAAAGGTGCCTGATACGACCTTGATACCGGTTTTCTCGGTATAGGGGGCGAATGCATATTTTTCGAATGCCTCGGATACCACGCCACCCCAGCCGTCAAAGCGGACCTGTTCTGGTGTTGCGGCAAGGGCGTTGCGGGCCAGCATGCCCATCGGGCCACCGGTAATCCCGGCGGTGACACCCGCAGCCCCCAGAACGGTCAGGAAAGTGCGACGGTTGATGTCGCCGTCTTTAAGGCGGGTGAGCAGGCGTTCATAGCGTTTCGTCTCGTCCATTTAGGCCTCCTGATAAAGGTTTTTATCCGTTTTCTTGTCGGTCTTGTGGTCTTCTTTTTGGGTCTTGTTGTTGGTTTTGGCGGTTTCCCGCGGTATCTGGTTGTGCGTTATGCGGTTGTTTTCTGTGCCCGTATTTTTTGCGCCGATGCAACACGCGCGATTGCGGTCGCAATCAGCGGCAAGGCAATGGTGAAAATCACCATCACTGCCCCCAGTGCATTGATTTCCGGGCTGATGGAATTGCGCAGCATGGCAAAAATCTGGGTCGGAACGGTTTCAACCCCGCCCGGTTTCCAGAACAGGGTGCCGGTGATGTCGTCAAACGAGATGGTGAAGGAAAATAGCATCCCGGCCATGACAGCCGGCATCATCAGCGGCAGGGTGATTTCAAAAAAAGTCTGGATCGGAGTTGCGCCAAGGCTCATGGCGGCTTCTTCGACGTCGCGCCGGATTGATACAAGGCGCGCCTGAACCACCAGAACCACGAAGGGCAGGGTAAATACGACATGTCCCATCAAAAGCAGGCCAAAGCTTTTGGGCATGGAGAGGAATTGCAGAAACAGCAAAAGAGCCACAGCCAGGACGACTTCGGGTATCAGGATTGGGGCAACCAGAAGCGTCGAGATTGAGCGCTTCCCCGGAAAATCGTACCTGACCATGGCAAGGGCTGCGAGCGTGCCCAGTGTCGTTGAAATGGCACTGGTCAGCGCGCCGAGTATCAGGGACGTTTTGAATGCCCGTACAATCGCATCATTGTTCCACAATGCTTCGAACCAGCGCATGGAAAAGCCTTCGATCGGGAAGGCGCCGAACTGGTTGGCATTGAAGGCCAGCAGAATGACAACCGCGACCGGCGCAAAAAGAAACAGATAAACAAGGATGGTTGCGATACGGATCAGGGACCAGCCGGACATCATTACATTCCCCCTATTTGAAGCTTTTGGCGATCTGATCGACGCCAAGATAACGGGTGTAAATGACAACCAGCGCACCCAGAAGCGCCAGCAGGACAAGCGAAAGGGCGGACCCCAGCGGCCAGTTAAGCTGGGTCACGATGGCCTCGAACACGAGATTGGCAAACATTGCGTCGCGCGGCCCGCCCAGAACGATCGGGGTGATATAGGTGCCTGCGGCCAGCACGAAACATAACAGGGATCCGGCAGCAAGACCGGGGAAGGACAGCGGCAGGGTGACTTCGCGGAAGGCCTGCCAGCCGGTGCAGCCAAGGCTTTGAGCGGCCTCGGTAAGGTTTTTGTCGATACCATCCAGACTGACATAGACATTCAGGATCATGAAGGGCAGCAGATAATGCACAAGGCCCAGAACAACCGTGGTCTGGTTATAAAGCATCTGTATCGGTTCATCGATGATGCCAAGCGACAGCATCAATGTATTGAGCGCGCCCGACGTGCCAAGGATGTTGATCCACGACATGGTGCGGATGATGTAGCTGATCCAGAAGGGCAGCATCAGCATCAAAAGCAGGAAAGTCTTTGATTTCATCGGGGTGTTGGCAACGAAATAGGCCGGGATATAGCCAATCAGTGCGCAGATCACCGTGGTGTAAAAGGCAATGGCAAAGGTCTGAAACAGAATGTCGCGGTAAAACCGGTCGCCAAGCACTTCGACCCAGTTATCGAGATAAAACCCAACCTGATCGGCACCGGTTGCGGTGCGCAGCCAGAATGAATAAACCACGATGAACATCATCGGGATGATCAATAACAGCGATATCGTCGCCAGTGACGGCGATAGCAGGACCCAGGGCGTTCTGCGTGCCCCGGCTACATCTGCGGCCATTTTTGCCTCCCGTTATTGTGCTCTGGCAATTGCCTGCCATGCGCGGTTATCTGGCCGTGAATGAATATGTCTGACCATTTCACCCCAGACTTGCACATAGCACAAATAGATAAGTAGAATGGATCGCATAGCCAATTGCTATGGGTGGAGAAATGAGCGACCTTTTAAAGCGGCAATTCGACTGGAACCTGTTGCATACCTTTACGGTGATTGTCGAAGAAAGGTCGATCACCGGGGCGGCCAACCGGCTGCTTTTGCGCCAGCCCAGTGTCAGCAATGCGCTTAAACGGCTTGAAGATCAGATCGGTGCGCGCCTGATTGATCGTGATCGTGGACGGTTTGAGGTCACAGAACAGGGATTGGCGCTTTATCATGAATGCCGCGAGAT
This sequence comes from Thalassospira sp. A3_1, assembly GCF_017744215.1. Classification (NCBI taxonomy): domain Bacteria; kingdom Pseudomonadati; phylum Pseudomonadota; class Alphaproteobacteria; order Rhodospirillales; family Thalassospiraceae; genus Thalassospira; species Thalassospira sp. A3_1. The sequence continues at coordinate 116,249 of NZ_JAGHQQ010000003.1, forward strand.
TTGCGGGGCGATTGGCCGACTTTCCGATGTGATGTCGGACAGTGGCAATCAGCTAAGCGGGCATTTGCATTTGTGGCTGGCAAGCCATGTGGTGTTTCCGCCGCTTGACGATGCGCTGTTTGAGTTCAACCGCGAACATCCTGAAGTGACCTATGAAATCAATGTTGCGACTTCGGCGCATGTCACAAGCCAGGTTTTATCCCAACAGGCAAGTTTCGGCATCTGTCTTGTGAATGAACAGCATCCCAGACTGGAATATCGCAAACTGTATCGCGAACATTTCGGGTTCTTTTGCGGACCGACACATCATTTATTTGGCCGGGAAAACCTGACGCTTGCCGATCTGCGTAGCGAAGCATTCGTGTCGTTTTCCACCGATCAGCTTTCCGATGCGCTGGCCCCGGTTGCGGTGTTGCGTGCGCGCGAAGGCATGAAAGGCAAGGTGATCGCCACCAGCCCGCATCTGGAAGAAGTGCGCCGCCTGATCAATGCCGGGCTCGGCATTGGTCCGTTACCGATCCACGTCGTGCAAAACGCGATGGAACGCGGACAGTTATGGCGCCTGCCACCCTATGATGCGCCACCCGCAATTGATATCTATCTGGTGACCAATCCGCGCATGTCGCTTGGCCGGGCGGAGCGGTTCTTCATTGATAACCTGACCGGGCGGCTGGGCAGTGCGCCGGATGGTTATTTTGTTTATCCGTAAGGATTTCAACAATATGACCAAACGGGATTTATGTCAGGCTTTATGCTGAAAAATGCCTCTTGATACTTTCAGGCTCATTTCCTGAAATACTACGAATTTTGCCAAATGATCTTTATTTCCCTATTTTATCTGGTATTTTAAAAAATATCAGTCCCAAAGCCTGTTGTGACCAGATTGCCACCCTTTCAGAGATCAAGCCAAAGATGAAACACAAGTCCTTATTCCTGCCTTCTGATAACGAAACCGTTGGTGACATTGCCTTTCGCAATATCCGGTCAGATATCATCCGAGGGCGGTTGAAGCCGGGGCAGAAGTTGCGTCTTGATCAACTAAAATCGCATTATGGTGTTGCTGTTTCGACCTTGCGCGAAATCCTCAGCCGGCTGGCGGCAGAGAACTTTGTTGTTGCAGAAGGGCAGCGGGGGTTTGAAGTCACCGGTATTTCCGAAGCTGGTCTTCGCGATATCGCAGCCTTGCGTCTGCTGCTGGAAACGCATGCCTTGCGGCAATCAATCGCAACGGGGGATCTGCAGTGGGAGGCACGAGTTGTTTCATCCCACTACATGCTCAAAGTGGTGGAAACCAAGCTGATTGAGGGTGACATGAACCAGGTTGAGCAATGGGTGCAGCAGGATTGGGAATTTCATCATGCGACCATTTCTGCCTGTGCGTCGCCCGCGATGATGGCGGCACATTCAACCGCTTTCGACCGTTTCCTGCGTTATCACATGCTGGTTCTTGATTTTCGTGGGAAACCGGCGGCCGAAGAACATGCCCGCCTGCGCGATCTGGTGATCGCGCGCGATGCCGAGGGTGCGGTTGCCTTGCTTACCAGCCATGTGGAAAGCGGGCTGAACCACGTGCTCGGCACCGGCAAAATCCCGGCCTAGCCCGCGACAGTCTGCGTTTCGCTGATCATTTCTTTCAAGACTTGTACCGCAGTTGGATAACCGCGTGCGCCCAAACCGGCGATGACCGACGTAACAACACCGGATATCAGTGAATGGTGATACATCGGTTCACGCCGGTGAATGTTGGAAATGTGCAGTTCAATGGCCGGGGCGGAAAACATTTTCAACGCGTCCATGATTGCCATTGAAGTAAAGGTATATGCGGCCGGATTGATGATCAGCCCTGCCGCATTATCCGTGGCTTCGTGAACCCATTCGATCAACTGCGTTTCTGAATTGCTTTGCCGGAATTCCACCGCGGTATCGCCAGCCGCAGAACGGCACATTGCCTCGATATCTGCCAGTGTGGTGCGGCCATAAATTTCGGGTTCGCGCCTGCCCAGACGGTTCAGGTTTGGTCCGTTAAGAATATAGATGGGTTTTGACATGGGGGATCTCTTAACCTTTGTAGCCAAAAAGTCTGGGCAGCCAGAGTGCGATATCGGGCACCAGTGTGAATAACAGCAACGCAAAAAGCATTGCGATAAGGAAGGGCAGTATTTCGCGTACGATTTCGCGCAATGGGCGTTCGGAAATGGCGGTCATGACGAATAACAGCAGGCCATAGGGCGGTGTGATCAGGCCCAGCATGATATTGATGACGCACACGACGCCGAAATGAACCAGATCAATACCCAGCGCATTCGCGGTGGGAATGAATACAGGCACAATCACCAGAAGGATTGTCGTGCCTTCCAGCAGGCATCCCAGTACCAGCAGGATCAGGTTGACCATCAACAGGAAGGTCAATGGCGACAGATCGAACCCGCCCAGCCAGACATTAAGCGCAGAGGGGATGTTTTCGACAGTCACGACATAGTTGAATACCAGTGCCCCTGCGATCAGCATACCGATCGAGGTGGTGGTGCGTGCGCTTGACAGCAGTGAAGAATAAAGATCACTCAGGCTGAGGCTGCGATACAGGAAAGCCGAAATCAGCAGGGCATAAAGGGCGGCGATTGCGGCCGCCTCGGTCGGGGTGGTCACGCCACCATAAATACCCCCCAGAAGGACAACCGGCATCATCAGTGCCGGAAATGCATTCAGGGTAACCTTTGGCAGTTCACGTAAAGGCACAGGGGTTTCGACCGGAAAGTTCCGGCGATATGCGGATGAAAAAATATATCCGGCCTGAAACAGGCCCATAATAAGGCCCGGCACCACACCCGCCAGAAACAGATAACCGATTGATGCATCAGAAACGAGCGAATAGACAACCATCGGGATTGAAGGCGGGATGATCGGGCCAATCACGGACGAAGCAGCGGTAAGTGCCGCGGCAAATGCTGGTGGGTATTTGCCATCCTTGGTCATCATGCGTTGCATCAGCTTGCCCGTGCCGGCGGCATCGGCAAGTGCGGAGCCCGACATACCTGCAAAAATGATGCTTTGGACGACATTCACCAGCGCAAGACCGCCGGGAAAGCGACCGACAACAGCGTTGCAGAAACTCAGCAGCCTTAACGTCATGGAGCCGGAATTCATCAACTCGGCGGCAAGGATGAACAGCGGAACGGCGAGAAGGATGTAGCTTGAAAACATTCCGTTCAGGAGCTGCTCGGATGCGGTGCCCATATCCAGACCGGAAAGCAGCAAATACAGAATGGATGATGCAATCATTGCATGTCCAATCGGCAAGCCCAGCAGGCTGAGAAATATGATTGAGATGATGCAAATAGTGAAGGGATCAGCAAGGCTCATGGGCGGGTATCCGTTTCGGAATGTTCTATGGTTTCATGAGCTTCTTCGGGAAGGGTTTCATGTTGTCCGCCTTTGCCCCGAATTGCAGCAATTAGTATCCACAGGTAACGCACGATCACGGCCACCGCGAAGATCACATAAATCGAAAAAAGCCAGTCAAACCGGATGTCGAGATACGATGACTTCTGAATTTTCATGAAAGTCACGAAATCCCAGGTTGCGGGCAGGGATATGCCATAAAGAAACAGGAGTGCGAGGGCCGTAACAATGATCATCCCGCGGCGAACTTTCGGACCTACTGTGCTGTAAAGAATGTCAAAACGGATTTCATCGCGTTCGCGCACAACAAAGGCCGCCCCCCACAGAACGATCCAGAGCCACATGATAATGGTTAGTTCGGATGCGCCGCCGATGGGAAAGTTCAGCAGATAGCGGAATGCCACCTGCACGATGAAGGCACCGAACATCACCGCCAGCATCAGTGCTGCGATATTTTCGGCCCGACGGTGCAGCCATAGGCCGACCTGTCTGATCCTGTCCGTCATGTATCGTAATTTCCGGTCCGGGGCGTGCGGGAATTAGATCCCGCACGCTTTGGTTTCGTTCAAATCACAGGCTGGCGATATTAAAGCGCGTTGATGCGCTCAAGCATTCCTTCCGGCCAGTCTTTCGAAAGTTCGGATTCAAGATACATCTTTTGGGCATGGGCACGGAATGCATCAACGTCAGGGGTATAAATCTCAAGCCCCTGTTCCTTGAAGAAATCAGACAGTTCCTTTTCCTTCTTCAGGTGTTGTTCCTGGCTCCAGTTGATTGCCTCATCGGCGGCTTTCTGGAAGGCTTCCTGTTCCTCGGCACTCATGCCGTCCCAAATCTTGGCCGAGACGACCAGAAGATCGTACCCGACAAGATGGGACGTCATCGCGATCTGGCTCATGACTTCATAAAATTTCATGTTCTGAACGTTCGGCAGGGGGTTGTCCTGACCGTCGATCGCCCCGGTTTGCAAGCCGGTATAAACTTCTGCATAAGCCATCGGTGTCGGGTTGGCGCCAAGGGCCGTTCCCAAGAACTGCCATGCATCACCACCTGGCATGCGAAGTTTGACGCCTGCCATATCTTCGGGGGTGTTGATTTTCTTGTCGATGCGCAGACCGACCTGACGGGTGCCGAAATAGGTCGGGCCCAGAATGTGGATGCCAAGCTGTTCTTCGGCCATCGTTTTCATCTCGGTCCCGGCGTCACTTGCGAAAAATTTCCGCAGGTGATCGGCGTCACGGAACAGATAGGCGGAACTGAGGATCGAGAAGGCGGGAATCTGGGTGGCAATATCCTGCGGTGCGACGTTGCCCATTTCAAGGTTTCCGCGCTGGATAGCAAGGATTTCGGTGGTCTGTTTAAACAGGTTGCCACCGTAATAAAGTTCGAACTCGTACTTGTCGCCCAGCGCCCCGGCGAGTTGCTTCATCATGTCGGCACGGATGTCTTGTTCCGAAAAGACAGCGGAGAAACGCAGTTTGGTCGCCTCGGCAGCCAACGCCACATTTCCCAATCCGATCATAGCAACAGTACCGAGTGCAGCAAGCCCCGTAGCAATAGCTTTTCTGCGGGTGATGGTCCGTGTCATGTGTAGTCTCCCTAGATACGTGAATTGTAAGTTACTATTATTTTTGTATGGTGATTTTAATTATATACGTTAAAAATTGACTTTCTGCAAGTTTGATAGGCCCGCCGATCAGGGATGTGATTGACATGCCATGCGACCGAGATTGGCAAAGGCTATGCTTGTGGCGCAGGATTGCTTTAGAATCTCTGGGGAAATAGGATCTGCGCTTGCGCTATATCCTTGTTTGCGCAAGCATGCGGCCAAACATGGATTTCAAGCAAACGGGATAGAAGATGAAGCTGGTTTATTTTTCCTGGGTCAAAGACCGTATCGGCATGGCCGAGGAAGATATTGAACTGCCGGAAAATGTGAAAACCGTTGCCGACCTTCTGGCGTGGATGCCGGGCAGGGGGGCGAATTACGCAGATGCGCTGGCCGATCCGGCGATTATCCGGGTGGCAGTTGATCAGGAATATGCGCAAGGCGATCGCGATGTACGCGGTGCGACTGAAATCGCGCTGTTTCCGCCGGTAACCGGCGGATAAAACGATAAGTTCAATAGTATTATTAAAAAAGGCGCCCGGTTTGTGGGGCGCCTTTTTGATGATCAGTCTGCGACGGTCGCTGTCTGCGTCAGGCTTTCAAAGAATTCCTTGCGACCCAGTGTGCCGGAAATGCGTCCCTCGCGGGTTAGCAGAACCGGGTTTTGGGTGATGCTTCGCATTTCGATCAGATCCTTGAGAAGCACGGTGTCATCGGCAACGAAGATGACCGAATTGTCGGTCGCATCAAGATCAGTCGGCAATTCACCGGTATAGTTGATCAGTCGCAGCTCGCCCCGTTTGCCATTGTGGGCGGCCTTGATGATCCCGTCCTGAAGCGTGATGCGGATATCTTCGTCCTCTACAGGAAGTTCGCCGGAATCGTTACGCTGGTCCCTGTCAACACGATGCATGATAGCGCGACCGCGCAGGATATTGACCGGGTTCATATGGGCAACAAAATCGGCGACATATCCGTTGGCCGGACGCAGGGCGATGTCTTCGGGCGTGCCATGCTGCACGACATAGCCGCCTTCCATGATGGCAATCGAATTGCCCAGTTTCATGGCCTCGTCCAGATCATGACTGACAAACAGGATGGTTTTATTAAGCTTTTCCTGAAGATCAAGAAGCTCGTCCTGCAGGCGGTTACGGATCAGCGGATCAAGGGCCGAAAACGGTTCGTCCATCAGAAGGATCGGTGCATCGGTGGCAAAGGCGCGCGCAAGGCCGACACGCTGCTGCATGCCGCCTGAAAGTTCGTGGGCATATTTACCCGCCCACTGATCCAGCCCGACAAGGGCCAGCTTTTCACGCACGATTTCACGGCGCTCCTTCGGTCCCATGCCGTCAAGCTCAAGGCCAAAGCCGACATTGTCTTCGACGGTGCGCCACGGGAACAGACCGAATTGCTGGAACACCATCGCAACGCATTTGCGCCTGAGGTCGCGTAGCGTATTGGCATCACAGCTGGTGACATCGACCATCCAGTCACCATCGTGCACCCGAAGCGATCCGCGTGAAACGCGGTTAAGCCCGTTGACACAGCGCAGCAACGAGGATTTACCCGAACCCGAAAGCCCCATCAGGACGCAGATTTCACCCTGCGGGACATCAAAGCTGACATTGGCAACACCAAGGATATTGCCGGTTTCCTTGGCTATTTCGTCACGGTTTTTACCGGCGTCAAGGAGGGCGAGCGATTCAGCCTGCTTGTCCCCGAAAATGACGTCGATATTATCAAATTCAACAGCATTGCTCATGATTACTGCCCCGTATTTTCAGATTTGTCGCGGCGGCAGATGCGGTCCAGCACAATGGCAAGGATCACAATTGCAAGGCCTGCCTCGAACCCTTGGGCGATGTTGACCGTGTTAAGGGCACGAACAACCGGCTTTCCAAGGCCATCGGCCCCGACAAGGGCGGCAATCACCACCATTGAAAGTGAGAGCATGATGCATTGGGTCAGGCCTGCCATGATCGATGGCATGGCAGATGGCAGTTCGACCTTGAACAGCAATTGCCGTGGCGTGCAGCCAAAGCTTTTGCCCGCTTCGATCAGTGCCTTGGGCGTGCTGGCGATACCAAGATGCGTCAACCGCACTGGGGCGGCGATGGCAAAGATCACGGTCGAAATCAGACCGGGAACCACGCCAAGACCAAACAGGATCAGGGTCGGGATCAGATAGACAAAGGTCGGGATCGTTTGCATCAGGTCAAGAACCGGACGCAAGGCCTGATAAAGCCAGGGACGATGCGCGGATGCCACGCCAAGCGGAACCCCGATCACCATGCAGAACAGCGTCGCATAGATCACGAGTGCGAGCGTTTCCATGGTGGCTTCCCAATAGCCAAGATTGACGATCAGAAGCAGGGAAAGGACGGTAAAGGCCGTCAGTTTCCATGATCTGTGTAACCATGCAGCCAGTACACCAAACAGCGCGATAATCAGAAACGGTGGTAACCAGACCAGCAATTCGACTGTGTTTTCGATAATGAATTCAAGAACGTCCGAGATGGTGTAAAACACGAAGTCGGCATGCTCGTTAAGCGCATCCATCAGGGATGCAATCCACCGTCCCAGCGGAATTTTAGTTTCCGTGAGCCATTCCATTGGATTTTTCCATTATTTGAACAAAGAAAATGTGCCGATACGCTGCCCTTGATGGGGGCAACGTACCGGCATTATGAATTCGAAGCTGGACCCTAGAGACCGAGTTCATCTTTGAGCGCTGCCTTGGCATCGCCACCGTCAAAGGTGGTGACGCCATCAAGCCAGGCCATCGCGGCATCCGGATTGGCTTTGAGCCATGCGGTTGCCGCTTTTTCCGGATCGGTGCCCTCGTTCAGGATGGCATCCATGATCTGGTTTTCCATATCGAGGCTGAATTTCAGGTTGGTGACGAATTTACCGGCATTCGGGCATTCGTCAGTGTAACCGGCGCGCACGTTGGTATGAACCGTGGCCCCGCCGAAATTCGGGCCAAATACGTCATCGCCACCATCAAGATAGGCCATGTCATATTTGGCATTCATCGGGTGTGGTTCCCAGCCAAGGAAAACAATGAATTTGTCACGTGCCGATTTGCGTTTGACTTCGGCCAGCATGCCCTGTTCGGAAGACTCAACAAGTTCAAAGCCTTTGAGGCCGAACTGATCATTGTCGATCATGTCCTGGATCAGGCGGTTGCCATCATTGCCCGGTTCGATACCGTAGATTTCGCCATCAAGATCGTCCTTGAATTTGGCGATGTCGGCGAAATCCTTGAGGCCTGCGTCATAGGCATTTTTCGAAACGGCGAGGGTATATTTCGCACCTTCTAGGTTGGCACCGGTACTGACGACGGTCTTCTTTTCCAGATAGGGCGCAATGTCTGCTGCCATGGTCGGCATCCAGTTGCCAAGGAAGACATCAACATCCCCGTTGGCAAGGCTGGTGTAAGTGACAGGAACGGAAAGAAGTTCGGTTTCAGCGTCATAGCCAATGGCTTCAAGGATAACCGATGCGGTTGCCGTGGTCGCGGTGATGTCGGTCCAGCCAACATCCGAGAAAGTTACGGTCTTGCAGGCATCGCTATCAGCCGCCTGTGCACCGGCCGCCCCCAGAAGGGTGGTGGCAATGACAGTGGTGCCAAGAAGACGGCCGATGGTGGAACGTGTGGTCATGTTTATGGTTCTCCCTTGTGTGGACCTAGCGGTTACTGATGGTGGCAATAACGCCGCCATCAGACTTTCGGTTCCGGAGGCCAGACGCATGTGAAGCGATGCGCATTTGACACCGCGAACATTCGTCCAAAACCATGTGATCGGGTCCCCTGAACCCGGTCACATAGACCGGAATAATCATAAAAACAGCCGTAAAGCCGCGCAACCAAGGCACTTTCCCTGAGAGCGTCGCGCCGCAAAAGACGGCGTTTTTTATTGATTGATTGTTCAATTAAAATACAGCATATTCCCCCAAGGTCAATTGCGAAGGGCGAAAAAGTCGCATTTGCGTCACCAGACAGGCCTAAGTCCTTCGGATCGCTTAGAATTGGATTAGTAATGCCCAAGGTTGGAATGCAGCCTGTACGCCGCAGGCAACTGATCGATGCCACGATCGAGACCATTCACCGCTTTGGTTTTGCCGATGCCACGATCAGTCGGATTGCCGGGGCGGCGGGGATGTCGTCGGGGATTATTTCGCACTATTTCGGCGGTAAGAATGCGCTTCTGGAAGCAACGATGCGGTTTTTGATGCAGGAATTGCGCAGCGATTTCCTGGACCGTGTCGCCAAGGCAAAAACACCCCACGAACGCCTTGAAGCGATTGTTGATACCAACTTCAACGAAGAACAATTCACGCCGCAGGTGATTGGTGCGTGGTTGTCTTTCTGGTCGCAGGTGCCGTTTTCCGATCCGCTGCGCCGATTGAATGCGGTCTATTTCAAGCGACTGGCATCTAACTTACGCCATGAGTTGCGCCGCCTGACAACCGATCAGCGGGCCGAAGAAATTGCTGCGGTGACTGCTGCCATGATCGATGGCATCTGGGTGCGATCCGGTTTGACGCCGGGACGAGCCAATGTCGCCGTGGCGCGCAAGATGGTGCTGGATACCATGCACCTGCATCTGGCGAGTTCGCCCGCGCGCTAGTCAAGAAACATACACCTACAAAAGGGCTGCCCGATTCCGGTGTGGCCTGCAGGAGTTTCGACATGAGCCTTTATCAGATCCAGAACTTTATCAATGGGAAGAAAGTTGCCGGTTCAGGGGCGGAAATGGTCACGCTGAACCCCGCAACCAACGCGGTACTCGCCAAAGGTAAGGAAAGCACCGCGGCCGATGTCGATGCCGCAGTGAAGGCCGCGCGTGCCGGGTTTGAAATATGGAAAAACACGCCTGCGGCCGAACGGGCGCGGGTTCTGTTCAAGGCGGCCCAAATCCTGCGTGATCGTAATGATGAACTGGCACTGGTCGAAACCCGTGATACGGGCCGTGCCATTCAGGAAACCGAAATCGTGGATGTGATTTCCGGTGTCGAGTGTCTTGAATATTTTGCCGGTGTGGCCGGAAGCCTATCGGGCGAGCATATCGATCTTGGCGGCAATTTTGCCTATACGCGGCGTGAGGCGGTTGGTGTTTGCGGAGCAATTGGCGCGTGGAATTATCCGATCCAGATTGCCTGCTGGAAAGCCGCACCGGCATTGGCGTGCGGGAATGCGGTTGTTTACAAACCGTCCGAAGTCACGCCGCTTTCAGCGATTGCGGTGGCTGAGGCGTTGCAGGAGGCGGGGCTTCCCGATGGGGTTTACAACGTCGTCCAAGGCGCGCGTACCTGTGGTGCTGCGCTGGTTGAACATCCGGGCGTCGATAAGGTTTCCCTGACCGGTTCGGCTGAAACCGGTGCCAAGGTTGCCGCGGTTGCCGCGGGCGGCATGAAGGCCGTCACCATGGAGCTTGGTGGCAAATCGCCGATGATCGTGTTCGAGGATGCCGATCTGGATAACGCAGTATCGGGCGCGCAGATGGCGAATTTCTATTCATCCGGGCAGATTTGTTCGAACGGCACGCGCGTTTTCGTCCATGAAAGCGTTGCCGATGCCTTCATCGAAAAGCTGATTGCACGGAGCAAGCACCTTGTTCTTGGTGATCCGGAAAAACCGGAAACCCAGGTTGGTCCGATTGTGACCAAGGCGCAGTTTGAAAAGATCATGTCCTATATCGAGGCAGGCAAGGGCGAGGGCGCGAAATGCGTTCTTGGCGGTTATGCGGTGACCGAAAACATGCCCGAAGGTGGGCTGTTTGTTGCTCCGACCATTTTTACCAACTGTACCGATGACATGGCCATCGTGCGTGAGGAAATCTTTGGGCCGGTGATGTCGGTCCTGACCTTCAGGGATGAAGACGAAGTCATCAAACGTGCCAATGATACCCAGTATGGGTTGGCCGCTGGCGTGTTTACCCGCGATCTTTCGCGCGGGCACCGGGTTGTTGCCCGGCTTGATGCGGGAACCTGCTGGATCAATACCTATAATATCACGCCGATTGAAATGCCGTTTGGCGGGGTCAAGAAATCCGGGGTGGGCCGCGAAAATGGCCGGGCCGCGATTGAGCATTATACCCGGATCAAATCCGTCTATGTCGAAACCGGTGACGTCGAGGCGCCTTATTGATCACGGTTCCGAACTGTGAATGGCTGCCTGCAACCTGTTGAAGATAAGGAAAAAGCATGAATACGCCGACCACCAAGGAAAAGTACGATTACGTTATTGTCGGTTCCGGTTCCGCCGGTGCCGTTCTGGCCAGCCGTCTGACCGAGGACCCGGAAGTCAAGGTTCTGGTGGTAGAGGCAGGACCGGTAGATCATTGGTGGGATTGGCGTATTCATATGCCAACGGCATTGTCTTATCCGATGCAGTCGGAAACCTATAACTGGGCATACTGGACGACGCCGCAGGCGAACCTGAACAACCGCCGGATGGAAACGCCGCGCGGGCGTGTTTTCGGCGGTTCCAGTTCGATCAACGGCATGGCCTATGTCCGTGGTCACGCGCTTGATTACAATCGCTGGGCGGAACAGGATGCGGCGTTAAAAGAATGGGATTATGCGCGGTGCCTGCCGTATTTCCGCAAGGCCGATACGCGCAACGAAGACACCAATGGTGACGAATATCATGGCGGGGACGGCCCGCTGCATGTGACCACGGGGGCTTGCAAAAACCCGCTGCACAAGGCGTGGATCAAGGCCGGGCAGGAAGCGGGTTATGAGTTTACCCCCGATCAGAATGGCTATCGCCAGGAAGGTCTGGGGACGATGGATATGACGGTTTACAAGGGGCGTCGCTGGTCAACCGCGCGGGCCTATTTGCATCCGGCAATGAAACGTCCGAACCTGACTGTTTATGACAAGGCATTGGCGCAGCGCGTTGTTTTTGATGGCAAACGTGCCGTCGGACTTGATTTCACTCATCGTGGCGAACTCAAACGCGCGACGGTCGAGCGCGAGGTGATTATTTCGGCAGGATCGATCAATTCGCCAAAGCTTTTGATGTTGTCTGGAGTTGGTCCGGCAGCACATCTGCGCGAACACGGGATTGATGTGGTTGCCGATATCCCCGGTGTTGGTGAAAACCTTCAGGACCATCTGGAACTTTATGTCCAGATGGAATGCACCCAGCCGATCAGTCTGAACAGCAAGCTTGATCCTTGGAACAAATTCAAGATCGGGTTGGAATGGTATCTTTTCAAAACCGGGCTTGGTGCGACCAACCATTTCGAGGCCGGTGGGTTTATCCGGTCAAAAGCGGGTGTTCAGCATCCTGACCTTCAATATCATTTCATGCCGGCTGCGATTAACTATAACGGGTCGAAAGCCGCGGAAAAGGATGGTTTCCAAGCGCATGTCGGTCCGATGCGGTCCAAGTCACGCGGGACAGTCCGGTTGGCATCAAGCGATCCGGCAAAGCGCCCGATTGTTGATCCCAACTATATGAGCCATCCGGAAGATTGGGAAGAAATGCGCGCATCCGTGCGTCTGACCCGTGAGATTTTCGCACAGGATGCCTTCAAGGACCTGCGCGGTATTGAAATTTCGCCGGGCAGGGACATCCAGACCGATGATGAAATCAATGCATGGGTCGCCGATCACGCCGAAAGTGCCTATCACCCGTCCTGTTCGTGCAAGATGGGCAGTGACGACATGGCTGTGGTGGATGAAAAAACGCGCGTGCATGGTATCGAAGGCCTGCGGGTCGTAGACAGTTCGATCATGCCGACAATCGCATCGGGCAATTTGAATGCCCCGACCATCATGATCGGGGAAAAGGCCGCAGATATCATTCGCGGACGCGATCCGTTGCCTCCATCAAATGCGCCATATTTCGTCCATCCTGAATGGGAAACCAAACAGCGTTGATTTCGATTATCCCCGGTCTTTGATCTTTCAGGACCGGGGATTTTTGTTTCGGCATTGCTTTCGTCCATCTGGCGGGTGATCATCGGGAAAATCATATGCAATTTTCCCGGATTGCCCCACCATGCAAGAAATCAGCCTGCTTAATTCCGTGATCGGCCCCGTCATGCGCGGTCCGTCCAGTTCCCATTGCGCAGCGCCTTATATGATGGCGAAGGTCGCACGCGAGTTGTCATGCAGCAATGGCGAGGTCTTGAAACAGGTCATTGTCCGGTTTGATCCACGCGGGTCATTCGCGCCGGTATATCAGGCCCAAAGCTCGGACGAGAATTTTGCTGCCGGTTTTGCGGGCGCGGCACTGACGGATGCAGATTATCGCGACATTTTGCCGCGTGTGATGCGCGGCGAGGGATTTCTGTTTAGCGTTGAAATCATTGAACTTGAAAACAACAACCATCCCAACCGTGTTGATCTTGAATTAACCGTAACCGACCGGAATGGCACGGAACGCATCGATCTTTATGCCGGTGCATCGGTTGGCGGCGGGATGTATTACATCGATGGGATGAATGGTGAACCGGTCTTTCTGACCGGCAAAACCGCAAGCGTGTTTGTCTGGGGCTCAGATATCGGCGCGCGGTCGGATGATATTGCCGCCGGGCTTGTTGAGAATGGCAACAGGTTGCTCGGCATATCGGTCGACCCGGATCATGACCGCTGCGAAATTGCGTTGCAGGCCTTGCCCGATACAAAGCTGATAGCCTCTTTGCGTGATCAAGACGGTATCAAAGACGTTCGTTTCGCTGCGGCCTCGCAATATCCGGTGTGTGCGACTGACGATCTGTTTTCGACCAGCGATGCGGTGATTTCCGTGGCCGAACAGCAGGGCGGATCGCTTGCCGAGGCGGGACTTGTTCTGGAATCCAGGCGTCTTGGACTGTCACGTGATGCAACGCGCGAACTTTTCCGCGAACGGTGTGAACTGATGTTGCGCGTGGTGGCCGAAGGGTTCGATGCCAAGCCCGAAGACAATGTGATGCGGTTTTTAACCCTTCGCGCACGCAAGGTTCGCGATGCCAATCTGCCCGCCGGGCTTGGCGGGGCGGTTTTGCAGGATGCGATTGCAGGCGCGCTTTCGGCGATGGAACGGGATTCCAATCGTGGACTGGTTTGTGCCGCACCAACCGCGGGCAGTGCAGGTGTGGTTCCGGGGACGCTGTATGGGTTGATCCGACATGGCATTGATCTGGAAGGGGCGACCGATGCGTTGCAGGTGATGGCGCTGGTGGGGGCCGTGTTTGCGGCGCGCGGAACCTTTGCCGCAGAATGCGGCGGCTGTTCGGTGGAAACGGGCGCATCGGCGGCGATGGCAGCGGCTGGCGTCGCGCAGGCATTTGGCGGAACACCTGTGCAATGTTTTGACGCGGCAAGCATGTGTTTGATGAATACGCTGGGCCTTGTGTGTGACCCGGTGGGCGGGGATGTTGAAATTCCGTGCCATGCGCGTAATGTCGCCGGGGTGTCGCACGCCTTTTCATCGGCAATGGCGGTTCTGGCCGGGTTTGATGCCGTGTTGGGATATGACGAACTGGTTGATCAGACGGTTAAAATCGGGGCGATGATGCATCCGGATTTACGTTGCACGGCACGTGGTGGATGTGCAGCCACCAAAACCGCCCTTAGGATGGTTGAGGCGGTAACGCAGGCGCGCTGAATGACCCATATAAACCGGTTTTTGCGCAATCCTTTGTTCTGCATGTTGCCTGTTTTTGCATAATCGGTGAAAAGCATGCGCAAAGGCCGATTTTAGCCAGTTTTCCCTTGATGGTCCGGCCAATTCCGGCACCATTAGGGGATAATAAATCACAAGACAAAAATTCCGAGGCGCCGTGTGTTTACCCCGAACTTCCTGACCGCAAATGACAAATCTGGCGCATATCCGCCATCCTACTACGCGGCGACGGCGAACAAGATCGCACCCTTTGCCGAATTGGACGGGGATAAGGCTTGTGATGTCGTTGTTGTGGGCGGCGGGTTTACCGGTTTGTCATCGGCACTTCATCTGGCAGAACGCGGATACAGTGTTGTGTTACTTGAAGCGCACCGGGTTGGTTGGGGCGCATCAGGACGCAATGGCGGGCAGGTCGGTTCGGGGCAGCGCCGCGAGCAGGACGACCTTGAAAAAATGGTCGGCCGCGAAGACGCCAGAAAGCTTTGGGACATTGCCGAACAATCCAAGGACATTGTCAAAAGCCTGATCACCAAGCATGACATCAAATGTGACTGGAAACCGGGCATTCTGCATGCTGATCATCGCGAACGATTTGTTGCAGGCACGCACGAATATGCCGAAAAGCTCCGAACCGAATACGGTTATGAAGCCATTCGTGCCGTTGACCGGGATGAAATCCGCAACATGCTGGGGTCGGAATTTTATCATGGCGGGTCGCTTGATATGGAGGCAGGGCACCTTCATCCGCTGAACTTCGCGCTTGGACTTGCGGATGCGGCACGTGCTGCCGGGGCAAATATCTACGAGAACGCGACTGTCACCAGCTATGACAATGGTGAAAAGGTCGTTGTCACAACAGCGGGCGGGCACCGTGTGACAGCCGACATGATGGTGCTGGGCTGCAACGGGTATCTTGACGGGCTCGAAGACCGGGTTGCCAGACGGGTGATGCCGATCAACAACTTCGTTATCGCGACCGAGCCATTGGGCGATGATCTGGCGCGGGAATTGATCCGCGATGATGTTGCCGTTGCGGATTCAAAATTCGTGATCAATTATTATCGTCTGTCGGCCGATAAACGCATGCTGTTTGGCGGCGGGGAGACATATAGCTATCACTTCCCCAAGGATATCAAATCCTTTGTCGCGCCCCATATGCTGGAAGTTTATCCGCAGCTTAAAGACGTTAAAATCGATTATGGCTGGGGCGGGACGCTTGCGATTACGATGAACCGTATGCCGTTCTTCCGCAAGGTCGAGGACCGGGTATTCACCGCGACCGGGTATTCAGGGCACGGGGTTGCGATGGCGACACTGGCCGGGCAGATCATGGCCGATGCGGTATCGGGCACGATGGAACGGTTTGATGTGATGTCGAATATCAGCATTCCAAGCTTCCCGGGCGGGAAGGCATTGCGCTATCCATTCCTGGTGCTTGCCATGACCTGGTATTCAATCCGCGACAGGCTGTAAAGTTTTCAGGATGCTTCGGCTGATGCTTGTGCGCTGCCGCTCGTCACGCCACTGGCGGCAAGGCGGGCCTTGGTCTTCTGCCAGATGGCTGGATTGACAGTCAAAATACCTGCGTCGGTAAATGATACGTCATATCCGCGATTAATGGCTGCCTGCATCGTTGCTTTGACGCAGTAATTGCCATCCAGACCGACGATTTGAAGTCTGCCGACTTTCTGGCGTTCCAGAACGCGTTCGAGTTCCGGTGCGGTAAAGGCATCGGCACGCGCCTTGGTGATATCGTGGTCGATATCACCGTTCAGGCGGGAATCAAGATCAAGGCCAGCTGATTTCGGGCTGCCGCGCCCCTTGTTCAACAGCTTTACCAGAAGATTGATGTACCAGCCCTTGAATATCTGACGAACCGAGATCACCGGCTGGCCGGTTTCGTTGGCAATTTGAACAAGTTCGTTGATCGCGGAAATCGTTTTTTCGACCAGGGCCGGGTCATAGGCATTTTTGCCCGTGGCCAGCGTAAAATCTTCTTGCAGATCAATGATGACAAGGGCGCTGTTGGGGCGTTGCGAAAAGTCTATTTTCTTGCCCTTTGTCGGGCTCAGGTGACGCTTGTGGCCATAAATCGTATAGGTGGTCAGGGCTAGAATGATGACTGCTCCGATGCCAATCCAAAGCCACATATCGTCTTTCTCCGCTCTCGTCCGTCGTACTTTGCAATCGGTCTGGCACATAGCAATCTTGCAGGGCTGCCAATATAAGCCCTTTGATTTGCCAGTTCAGTGCGCGTGAAGATTGCCCCCGTCTAATAATAACACGCAACAATATTTTGTTCGGAGCAGGACAATGTTGTCAACATGTCGGTCTTAAGAAAGCTGACAAAAAGTTTTGCAATGTGCTGATTGCTATGAATTCTGGCCTATTTCGGGGACCATGCCGAAACCGGATCGTAACGTTCGCCTTTACCCAGAATGATGCCGTTATGCGCGGCTATCCCGATTTCGAAACTTGATGCAATCCGAAGGGCGCGTTCCATGAAATGGCGCGCGGCGGCTGTTTCACAGTATTCTGAAAGTGTTTCGGCAAACAATTCCAGCCAGCGATCAAAATGGTTCCGGTCGATCCTGAGCGTCAGGTGCTTTTGCATTGGGCGGCCGTCATAGGCACCACTGGCAAGTGCCACAGATGCCCAGAACATGCACATCCGTTCCAGATGGTGATCCCAATCCGTAATTTTCTCCGCAAATACCGGACCCAGCATCGCGTCATCGCGCACCTTTGCGTAAAAGCCATGCACGATATTTTTGATCATGTTGTGATCGATGCCGGTTTCCTCGCGGATTTTACGGGTCGCGATTTCGCGGCGTTCTTTGATTTCGGCAAGGGTCGGTTGATCTGACATGGTCGTCTCGTGCTCGATAAGGATTGATCCGGGCAATAGCGCAAAGGCCGGGGCCGCGACATGACATAGGTCAGTTTGCCCGATTACGCAAACTCGTCACGCAAACCATAATATCGATAGGCGAGGCTGCGGCCAATCCGGCGGAACCGCGCCAGCGGGAAACGATCGGGCGGTGTACCCATGATCGCGCCGATGTCATCCGGGCCCTTGATACCAAGCATTTGCTGACCCAGCATTTTCCCGGCCAGACTTCCAAGTGCGACGCCATTGCCATGCCATGCAAGCCCCGTCCAGACATCCCGATGCCCCGGAACCCGTCCCACATAGGGGCGGAACGACTGCGACAGACAGGCAAGCCCGTTCCAGTGATGGGTGATTTCAACATCCTGCCATGCCGGGAACATCCGGTGGAAATGCGACAATAGGTGCCGTTTTGCGGCATCAAAGGCCGTCGGGGTTGCCGTGATGCCGCCACGACCACCAAACATGAAGCGATTGTCGGGAAGTTTGCGGAAATAGTGCAGCAGAATGCGGCTATCAAATGCCATCAGGTCGCTGGTCCAGCCTTGGGCGGCCAGTTCATTATCGGACATCGGACGAGTGACAAGGATACCGGAAAACACCGGCATCAATCGCCCGCCGATCCAGTCGGGCAGGTTTTCGGCACTGTAGCCGTTGGTGGCGACGACGACCTTGTTCGCCGAAATTCGCACATTTTTGCAGGTCAGGATGTAACCGTCTCCTGTGTCTTGAAGGTCTTCAATGGTCGCCTGTTCGAATATCCGAACACCTTTGGTCGCGCACATGCGGTGCAACCCGGCAAGATATTTTAATGGATGTAGTCCAAAGCCCTGTTTGACATGCAATCCGGCATGGGTTTCCCGTGCATGAAGGCCGCGTTCACGAAGCTGATCCTTCGTCAGGAATTCGGTTTCGATACCGGTAAAATGGGCATTTTCGGCGGCCTCTTCGCGCAATTCTTTCACGCGGTTGGCCTTGTGTGCGAGTATGACTTCGCCGTCCGAATGACGATCCGCATCAACATCCCACTCTTCAAGCCGTGATGCGACAAGGTCGACTGCAGTACGTTGAAGCTTGGCAAAATGGCGGGTTTGTTCATCACCAAACTGTTTGGCAAGCTGGGCATAGCTTTTGCCGCTTCCGCCCATGCAGCAAAACCCGCCATTGCGCCCCGATGCGCCCCAACCAGAACGCCCGGCATCAAACACGGCAACATCAACACCATTTTCGGCCAGTTCCAACGCAGCCGACAGCCCGGTATAGCCGCCACCGATGATCGCGACATCGGCCGTGATCGTGCCATCCTCGGGGAGGTGATCGCAGTCGGGCAGGGGGCCGGCACTGGCAGCCCAGAAGCTTTGGGGCATGCTATTGGTTTGATAGGCCGCAGGTTGATAAAGGCGTTTAAGCATGGCGGACTCATTTAGAGGTGGCGCGTCTAAGCGGTGTTCTGGGGGGAAATGATAAACACCCGGCGGATGATATATCGCGCCGGGTGTTTGTGTAATGTCTTGAGTTAAATCAGAACTTACATTTTTCCGATTTTTTTGGCTGTCGCATCAAAGGCCGCACGGGCTCGTTTGACCAGTTCATCAACTTCGCCGTGCGTGATGCAAAGCGGAGGCGATGCCACCATGCGATCACCGCAGGCCCGCATGATAACGCCATTTTCCACACAGGCATCACGGCAGATGGTGCCGACCGTGCCCGGTTTATCGAACGGTTTGCGCGTTGCCTTGTTTTCTACCAGCGGAATACCGGCAATCAGGCCGACGGTTTCAACCGCACCGACCAGCGGATGATCGGCTAGGGTTTTGAGCTTTTCGGCAAAATACGGACCGATATCATCGCGAACGCGTTCAACCAGTTTTTCATCACGAATGATGCGGATGTTTTCCAATGCCACGGCTGCTGCTGCCGGGTGTCCGGAATAGGTAAATCCGTGGGTGAACTCGCCGCACTCATTGATCAGGACATCAGCAACTCGTTCGCCCACCATGACAGCCGAAATCGGAAGGTAACCTGACGACATGCCCTTTGCCATCGGCATCAGGTCCGGCTTGATATCGAACGTGTCCGACCCAAACCAGTTACCAGTGCGGCCAAAGCCGCAAATGACCTCGTCAGCAATCAAGAGGATATCGTATTTTTTGCAGATGCGTTGAATTTCCGGCCAGTAGGTTGACGGCGGAATGATCACGCCACCGGCCCCCTGGATGGGTTCACCAATGAAGGCACCGACGCGATCAGCACCGAGTTGTTCGATTTTTTCTTCAAGCTTGCTCGCCGCAATCAACCCGAATTCTTCGGGGGTATGATCGCCGCCTTCACCGTACCAGTATGGCTGATCGATATGGGCGACATCGGGCAAAAGCGGCCCGCCCTGAGAATGCATGCCCGCCATGCCGCCAAGCGACGCCCCGGCAATGGTCGAGCCGTGATAGGCGTTTTTGCGGCTGATGATAAAGGTGCGTTCCGGCTGACCTTTAAGCTTCCAGTACTGGCGGACCATGCGAACGACCGTGTCGTTCGCTTCCGAGCCGGAATTGGCATAAAAGACATGGTTTAACCCGTCCGGCGTGATTTCGGCGAGAACCTTTGAAAGCTCGATCGCAGGCGTGTTCGCGCACTGGAAGAAGTTGTTGTAGTAGGGCAGTTCAAGCATCTGATTATAGGCGGCGTCGGCAAGTTCCTTGCGGCCATAGCCGACATTGACGCACCAAAGGCCTGCCATGCCATCCAGATATTGTTTGCCGTGCGAATCTTCGATGAAAACGCCTTTGGCGCGTGTAATCACGCGTGTGCCGCGGCTGTTTAGATCCGCTGTATCGGTAAACGGATGAATATGGTGCTGCTGATCGATATCCTGCCAATAGGCGGTTTTGTCGAAATTATTCATAACGTCTCCTGACAGCGATACTTGCCTGTTTTGTGCGATATGTTGAACATCTCGGATAAGTGTTCGTTTTTTTGAACACCTTTGCAAGGGGAAATTTTATGAAACAAATTTGTCGTCCTGGAGCCAAATTTGATATGGGCTGGTTGTTTCAAACCATTCTTAATATCCATGGCAACCGCGTCAGGGATTTATTTTGCACTGCATTATTTGCACGATATATCGAACGAGGGGCTTGACCGCAATCATTGGGCGGGGCACGATGAAAAAGTGAAATAAATAGGCTTTTCTGGGAGTATTAGACGATGAACAAGTCGTTCGTCGAAGACAGTAGGGCGGAAGCTCAACGATTCTTTGAAGCAAATCCGGATATCGAACTTGTCGAATTACTTATTCCTGACGTGAATGGGGTGTTCCGGGGCAAGCGAATCAGCAAGCAGAAGTTTCTCAAAAGCTTCCATGAAGGCATCAATATGCCGGGTTCCGTGTGCTTGGTGGATATCACCGGCGACAACCCCGAAGGTACCGGCCTGCTTTGGTCCAGTGGTGATCAGGACAATATTGCCAAGCCAATCCCGGGAACCCTGCATGCGGTTCCGTATGGTGAACTGCCGTTGGCCCAGGTCATGATGAGCCTGTATAATCTGGACGGTACAAAATTCTTTGCCGATCCGCGCAACGTTCTGCAGGCGGTTGTTGACCGTCTGGCAGCGGATGGTTTCTATCCAACCGTGGCGCTGGAACTTGAATTCTATCTTGCCGATCAGAATGAACAAACCGCTGCGCCGTTGCCGCCTGCACCGCTTGGCGGCGGGATCGCATCGGACGGTGTTCAGGTCTATGGCCTTCAGCAGATCGAGGATTTCGAAAAAGTCCTTCATGACGCGGTTGCCGAGCTGAACCGGCAGGGCATTCCGGCCGATACAATTGTTGCCGAAGCAGGCCCCGGCCAGTTCGAGATCAATCTGGGGCATGTGAATGACCCGATGCAGGCGGCTGATCACGCCATGCAGCTTAAGCGCGTTGTCAAAGGCATTGCCTGGGATCACGGCGTGACCGCAACATTCATGGCCAAGCCGTATTCCGATCAGGCGGGCAACGGATTGCACGTCCATGTGTCGTTGCGTGACAAGGAAGGCAAGAACGTCCTTTCGCCCAAGGGGGACGAGGATGTTTCCGACCTGCTGTTGCACGCGATTGGCGGTTTGCAGGCGTCAATGTTTGAAAGCATGGCGATTTTTGCGCCCAACCCGAATTCCTATCGCCGGTTCCAGAACAAGGCCTATGCGCCGATGTCTCCGAACTGGGGGCTCAATAACCGTACCGTGGCACTTCGCATTCCGGCAGGCGGCCCGGAAGCGGCCCGCATCGAACATCGTGTGTCGGGCGCGGATGCCAACCCGTATCTGGTTTTGGCCTGTGTTTTGGCAGGCATGCATTACGGCATGAAGAACAAGCTTGATCCGGGTGATCCGATTGTCGGCAACGGCTATGAGCAGCATGGCGGGCGGATCGTGCCGCGCAGCATGATTTCGGCACTCGACCGTTTTGTCGAAGGTGACATCGTCAAGGAGTATCTGGGCGAGCGGTTTGTCGAGGTTTTCGATATCTGCCGACGTTCCGAATATGACGAATTCTTTTCCGAGGTCACGCCGCTTGAATACCGTTGGTATCTTGACGCGGTATAACGCCACTTTTGCAAAATGGTCGCCGACAAGAGCGACCGACAGGGAAGAGACCGGATGTCACAAAAGGTTGGGGATCGCCTGAAAGCTGTGCGTACCATGTACGGGTTGTCCCAGCGTGAACTGGCGCGTCGCGCCGGTGTCACCAACAGCACGATCTCGACGATTGAACAGAACCGGGTCAGCCCGTCGGTTGACAGTTTGGCCAAGGTTCTGGCGGGTATCCCCATGAGCCTGATCAACTTCTTTACGATTGATCTGGAAAACGGCGAGGAGATTTTCTTTCGCAAGGAAGATCTTGTCGAACTTTCCGATGGCACCATGTCGATGCGTCTTGTCGGCGCGACCCGCAAGGACCGCAATTTGCGCGTCCTTCATGAAATTTATCCGCCCGGCGGTGACACCGGCGACAATCTGATCGTCCAGAAGGGCGAGGAAGCCGGTGTTGTTGTCCGTGGCAAGCTTGAAGTTACAGTGGGCGAACGTGTTCGTGTTCTGGGACCCGGGGATGCATATTATTTCAATGCCGAAATCCCGCACCGGTTCCGAAATGCTGGTGACACGGAATGCGAAGTCGTCAGTGCCGCAACACCGCCGTCATACTGATTGCACAATCGTCATGTTTGAATATCGCGCGGAACAAACAGAACGCGCGACCCGTCAGGAGGATATCCGATGACAAACCAGTTGAATTTCGAACAGCTGAGCGCACAGGCAGCCAGCCTGACGATCCGTAACAAGGCCTTTATCAATGGGGCTTATGTCGATGCGGCATCGGGCAAAACGTTTGATTGCATCAGCCCGCGCGACGGCAGGGTTTTGACCAAGGTGGCCGAATGCGATGTTGAAGACGTCAATCGCGCGGTGCAGTCCGCGCGTGCGGTCTTTGAAAAAGGTAGCTGGTCGGAAGCATCGCCGGGCAAGCGCAAGGCCGTGATGATGAAGTTTGCCGATCTGATGGAAAAGCATGCTGCCGAACTGGCGCTGCTTGAAAGTCTTGATATGGGCAAACCGATCAGCCTTGCGGCGGGTGATGACATCCCATTGTCCTATAAATGCATCCGCTGGTACGCCGAGGCGATTGATAAGATTTATGACGAAATTTCACCGGGCGAGGCACGCGCAATTGGCATGATCACGCGTGAACCGCTGGGCGTGGTTGCCGCGGTGGTGCCATGGAACTTCCCGTTGATGATGGCGGTCTGGAAGCTTGGCCCGGCATTGGCGATGGGCAATTCGATCATTCTTAAACCTGCCGAACAGTCGCCACTGACCGCGATCCGTGTTGGGGAGCTGGCGGTCGAGGCGGGCATTCCGGCTGGTGTTCTGAACGTTCTGCCGGGCTTTGGCCCGACGGCGGGCAAGGCACTTGGCCTGCATCCGGATGTCGATTGCGTGACTTTTACCGGTTCGGGCGAGGTCGGGAAACTGTTCCTGCAATATTCCGGTCAGTCGAACATGAAACGCGTCTGGCTGGAATGCGGTGGCAAAAGCCCCAATATCGTTCTGGCCGATTGCCCCGATATGGACGCGGCAGCAGAAGCCGCAGCAGGCGGCATTTTCTATAACCAGGGCGAAGTTTGCACAGCCGGTTCGCGCCTGATTGTCGAAGAAAGCATCAAGGATGAGTTCATCGAGAAAGTGGTAGCAGCAGGCCGCAAAATGCAGCCGGGTGACCCCCTGGACCCAAACAGTCAGATGGGCGCGATTGTCGATGAAAATCAGATGAACCGCGTTCTGGGCTATATCGAGAAGGGGGCGGCAGAGGGTGCAAAACTTTGCACAGGTGGCAAACGCGCACGTACCGAGTCCGGTGGATATTATGTCGAGCCGACCGTTTTTGACGCGGTCAAAAACGACATGACAATCGCCAAGGAAGAAATCTTTGGCCCGGTTTTGTCGGTGATTTCGGTCAAGGATTGGAAAGAGGCTGTTCAGACGGCGAATGATACGCCATATGGACTTGCTGCGGCAGTTTGGACGCGCGATATCAACAAGGCCCATCTGGCGGCTAAAAAGCTGCGTGCGGGTCTTGTCTGGGTCAATTGCTGGGACGGTGGATCCATCACCATGCCGTTTGGCGGTTACAAGCAATCGGGCACCGGTCGTGACCGTTCGCTGCATGCGATGGACAAATATTGTGAAATCAAGTCGACCTGGATTGCACTAGGCGACGCCTGAGGTTCGGAAAGGACAAGGGGACGAATTATGAGCAGTACCGGGGTTATTGATACCAAAGGCGGCGACAACGCTTTTACTGCGAAATCCGTGCATCAGAATACCAGTGAGCCGATGTATTCCGGTGCGCTGTCATTCATGCGCCGCAAATATACCCGTGATCTTACGGGCATTGATGTTGCGGTTACGGGCATCCCCTATGATCTTGCAACGTCAAGCCGCCCCGGTACGCGCCTTGGCCCGCAGGGGGTGCGCCGTGCGTCGGTAAATCTTGCATGGGCACCGCATTTCCCGTCCGGGCGCGATATCTTTGGCGAACTGGCCGTGATTGATTACGGCGATATGGTGATTGATCCCGGTTATCCGCATAAGATCCCGGAAATGATCGAGGATCATGCACGCGATATCGTCAGTTCGGGTGCTAAAATGCTGACGATCGGTGGTGATCATTTCATCAGCTATCCGATCCTGAAAGCCCATGCCGAGAAATACGGCAAGGGAATTTCGCTGATCCAGTTCGATGCCCATTCCGATACATGGGAAGATGACGGTGATCGTATCGATCACGGCACCATGTTCTGGCATGCGGCAAAGAACGGTATTGTTGATCCATCCAAATCGATCCAGGTCGGCATCCGCACGCATAATGAATCGACCCACGGATACAACATCCTTTACGGGCCGGATGTGCAGGCGATGTCGATTGATCAGATCGTTGCCAAAATCAAGGATGTGGTCGGCGACAATCACGCCTATATCACCTTTGATATCGACGGGCTTGATCCGTGCTATGCCCCTGGCACCGGCACACCGGTTTTGGGCGGCTTGACCAGCCATCAGGCGGTTTCGATCCTGCGCGGTCTTGCGGGCGGTATCAACCTGATAGGGTCGGATGTGGTCGAAGTTTCCCCGCCTTATGACGTTTCAGATATTACATCGCTTGCCGGTGCGACGATTGCGTGGGAAATGCTGAACATCCATGCTGTAAACCGAAAGCCATAATTGCGCGCGCAGAAAGAATTCAAAAAGGGCCGGTTATTTTAACAATACCGGCCCTTTGCTTTTTGGGGCTGCTGTGATGTTATTGCGCTTAATCAGTGTATTGGAGGAAAGATATGAAACCGGTTTCAATTTCGCTTTTGACGATTTGTGGCATTGATGAACTGCCAA
The DNA here is from genome assembly GCF_017744215.1 of Thalassospira sp. A3_1. Classification (NCBI taxonomy): domain Bacteria; kingdom Pseudomonadati; phylum Pseudomonadota; class Alphaproteobacteria; order Rhodospirillales; family Thalassospiraceae; genus Thalassospira; species Thalassospira sp. A3_1. The sequence goes on from NZ_JAGHQQ010000003.1 coordinate 141,701, forward strand.
CCCATCAGACCCGATCGGTTTCGCATGTGCTTTCCGTTCTTGATCCGGAACGTCCGGACCCGGACGCCTTTGCGGCATATGCGCCGCATGAACGTACCATTCTGCGCTTCCACGATATTATCGAGGAACTCCCGGGCCAGATGGCGCCGACATCAGCCCATGTTGAAGAGGTTCTTGCCTTTGGCGAGGGGCTTAAAAACACGGTAGATGCCCGTAAGGACGGTCACTTGCTGGTGCATTGCCATATGGGCGTGTCGCGCTCAACAGCCGCTATGCTTACCCTGATGGCGCAGACCCAGCCCGACGTGGCCGAAGACGAACTGTTTGCCGCTCTTCGTGCCATTCGTCCGATTGCATGGCCAAATTCGCGCATGATCGCCTTTGCCGATGATCTGCTTGGGCGGGATGGCAGGCTGGTATCCGCCCTTAACCGGCATTATCGCTATCAGCTTGAACATGACGATCATTTCGATGAATGGATGACATCGCTTGGTCGAGCGCGTGAAGTGGCACTTGGAAAAGCGGCCTGAAGTTGCAGTGTTACGCCCGGAAATCAGCCACTTTGTGATCAAAGTGGCTTTTCCTTTGCCTGTCGAATTGAATCGATTTAAAAACGTCGCGTCCCACAGCAAATGATAATGCCCGCAATCCCGTTGCCGGGTGACATAAACGGAGAAACGCTATGAGCGCAAAAGCAGTTTGCCTTGGGGAATTGCTGATCGATTTTGTTCCGACCGTAACCGGTACCGGCCTTGCCGATGCACCGGCATTTGCCAAGGCCGCAGGTGGTGCGCCGGGCAATGTGGCTGTGGGATTGCAGCGGCTTGGCATTGAAACGGGTTTTATCGGCAAGCTTGGCGATGATGCCTTCGGCCATTTTCTGGTCGATACGCTCAAAGCTGACAATGTCGATACATCGGGCATCGTCCTGACCAAGGAAGCCCTGACAGGGCTTGCCTTTGTTTCGCTGCGGGCTGATGGCGAACGTGAATTTTCCTTCTATCGCAGTCCGTCTGCCGACATGCTGCTGTCCCCGTCGGATCTGGATGAGGATATGCTTAAAGGATGCGCGTTGTTTCACTATGGCACGCTTTGCATGATCGATGACGATCCGCGTGCGGCGACGCTTGCGGCGATTGACATTGCGCGCAAAAACGGTGCGATCATTTCATGTGACCCCAACCTTCGCCTGCCGCTTTGGCCCAGTGCGGATGCCGCGCGTGATATGCTGCGTCTTGCGATCACCAAGGCGGATGTTGTGAAAATTTCCGACGACGAAGTCGCCTTTATCACCGGCAAGGACGATCTTGAGGATGGCGTGCGTGAATTATGGTGCGATCACTGGAAATTGATGATCGTGACGTCGGGCCCGAAAGGCAGCCGGTTCTTTACCCCTGATTTCGAAGGTTCAGCCAAGCCGTTCAAGGTCACGGCGGTTGACGCGACCGGGGCAGGGGACGGGTTTACCGCAGGCTTCCTGTCACGTTTGCTCAAAGATCCGGAATTGCTGAAATCTGCGGCAAAGGTCGAAGCCGCCTGTCGCTTTGCCAATGCGGTTGGGGCCCTTACCGCAACCAAACGCGGTGCGATTGCAGCCCTTCCGACCGAGGCACAGGTTTCGGAATTCCTTTCCGCGAACTGATTGGCCGGATAATATTCATGCGATGGCAATCCTGTTCCCGCCGGATTGCCATCAAAATGTCCCACAAACTGTCCCACAAATGGTCGTATCGGCGTGTTAGTGTTTTGACATGACGCCGATATTGTTTGCTATCTGTTTGAAGCCGAGGGTGGAATGTCCACAGAAAATCTGACGACCTGCTGGGAAAAGCTTGATCGACTGGGCGCAGAAGTTTCCAAGAACCTGAATTTGCGCAAAGCCTTTGCCGATGATCCGGCACGGTTCGACCGTTTCCACGTTACACAGGATGATCTGTTTATCGATTATTCGAAAAACCTGATCACCGATGATGTGATGGCTGCGCTGTGCGAATTGGCGGAAACAGCCAATGTCGAAAGCTGGCGAGAACGGATGTTTGCCGGTGACCGGATCAATGTCACCGAAAATCGCGCTGTTCTTCATACAGCCCTTCGCAATCTGGATGGCAATCCGGTGATGGTTGACGGCAAGGACGTTATGCCCGACATCAAGGAAGTCCTTGTACGTATGAAACGCTTTGCCGCGCGCGTGCATACCGGCGACTGGAAAGGCCATACCGGCAAGGCGATCACCGATGTCGTCAATATCGGGATTGGCGGTTCCGATCTTGGGCCGGTCATGGTGAACGAGGCACTTCGTCCGTATCATATCGACGGTATTCGCTGCCATTTCGTTTCCAACGTCGATGGTGCGCATATCGTTGATACACTGAAAAACCTTGATGCGGAAACGACGCTTTTCATCATTGCATCCAAAACCTTCACCACCGACGAAACCCTGACAAATGCCTATTCGGCCCGTGACTGGCTGGTTGGTTTGCTGAAAGATGAAGGTGCAGTTGCCAAGCATTTTGTCGCGGTGTCAACTGCCTTGGACAAGGTTGCAGAATTCGGCATTGATACTGACAACGCGTTTGGTTTCTGGGACTGGGTCGGTGGGCGATACAGCCTTTGGTCGGCTATCGGATTGCCGATCATTCTTGCGGTCGGGTACGGGAAATTCGAAGAATTGCTGCGTGGCGCACAGGTGATGGATAACCATTTCCGTTCAGCTCCGCTTGACCGGAATATTCCGGTAACGCTGGCGTTGATCGGGGTCTGGTATCGCAATGTTCTGGGGGCTTCCAGTCAGGCGATCCTGCCTTATGACCAGCATCTTTCGCGCCTGCCGGCTTATTTGCAGCAGGCCGATATGGAAAGTAACGGCAAATCCGTTACCCGCGATGGCAAGCCGATCTATTATGAAACCGGTCCGATCATCTGGGGCGAACCCGGCACCAATGGCCAGCACGCCTTTTATCAGTTGATCCATCAGGGTACAGAACTGATCCCGGTTGATTTCATCGTTGCGGCGAATGCCTTGCACCCGTTATCGAACCACCATGACAAACTGGTCGCAAACTGCTTTGCGCAGGCCGAAGCCCTGATGCGCGGCAAGACAGAGGCGGAAGTCCGCGATGAACTTGCCGGTGGCAATCTGTCCCCGGCCGAGATTGATGTTCTGGCCCCGCAAAAGGTCTTTGCCGGGAACAAGCCCAGCACCATGATCCTCTATAAGCAGCTTGATCCCTTTACGCTGGGGCGTCTGGTCGCAATGTATGAACATAAAATCTTTGTTCAGGGCATCATCTGGAACGTCAATTCCTATGACCAGTGGGGGGTTGAACTTGGCAAGCAGCTTGCCAAGGAATTGCTGCCGATGGTGCAGGGGAATGAAACAGCCGATGCGCGTGATGCTTCAACGGCGGGGCTGATCAATCAGTTACACGCACTTCGCGGTTAAGTCGATCCGAAGGGTGGTGTCAGTCTGTCTGATGCCGCCCTTGTTATGTACGCGATGATCCCGGCAGCGGGCAGAACAATATTTGACATCATCCCAACAATCGCGCCATTTACGTCGCCATGCGAAGGGCCGGTTACAGGTCATGCAAACCTTGTTCGGCAGGTTCGCCTTTTCAGGTCGTTTACCGTTGGCATTTCGGGCCATCCGATCACCCGATTAGAGCTTCGATCATGGCGTGTGCGGCGCATTTTCCGCTGCGCCATGCCGCTTCTACCCTTGCCCCCAGGCACCAGTCACCCGCGGCAATTATGCGTCCGTTTATTCCGGCCAAATGGCTTCGACCAAGTGGCGTTATAGTCCGGGCATATCGCCAGCGATGGGCGTCTATTGAAATCACATCGGGAAGTCTGGCACCACTTGCCGCGCGCAGTTTATCGAGCAATCGGGACGCGATGCGTTCCTTGTCCTCTTCAAGGTTGTCGCGGGACCATTTAGGACTGGCATGCAAAACCCAAAGGTCGGGGGATGGCTTGTGGATCAGATGACGGTGATCGCCACTGCGCGCCGCCCAGCTTATCGCCGGATCAGGATGGATCATCGCGTCAAATGCCGTTGGCAACGGTTTGGCAAAAGCGATCATCACAGCCCAGCATGGGGCCATTTCAACATCGGCAATCGGATCAAATCGTGCGGCAAGCGGTTGCAGCAATTCTGCCGATTGCGGCGCTGGCGCGGTAACGATCACACCGTCAAACGGGCCGAATTCACCATCCAAATCGTCATGCAGGACAAAATTGCGCGGTCCGGCGGTTTCGATACGGGTAATGCGGTGTTGCTTGCAGATTTCAAACGGTGCCAGAAGCGGGGTGATCAGTTTGTTCATCTGCGGTGCGCCCTGATACCAGATATCTTTGGCGGCATTGCCGTCTGTGATTGATTGCGACGGCATATCCAGGTGCGCCAAAGCTCCGCGATGCAGGTTCGGGTTCCAGTTATGGGCCGCTTTCCGGTTTTCTGCCTGATGAAGGAATGCCCTGAAATCAGGATGAAGGGCAGTGACATATTGGGCGCCGTGATTGAAATTGCCAAATTCGGTGCGCCGTGTCGCCAGACGTCCGCCCGTGCCGCGGCTTTTTTCAAAGACCGTTACATTAGCGCCGACCTGGTGAAGCGTGGCTGCTGCCTTTAAACCGGCCATTCCTGCACCGATAATGGCGATCTTGATTGCGGCCATTTTGCTGTTTCTGCCTTAAAATTTTCAACCTTTGATGTCTTACGCTGGCCGATGGCGTTTGGAGCATCTTGCAGTGCCCGATATTTATGAAACTGTCACCTTGTCGTCATCAAACTGTTACGCGTTATCAGCAGGTTATCTGCCACGATTAAACCGAACATCAGGGGGAATTTATGCGTTATTCTTTAATGGCGACTGTAGCGATGTCTGTGCTTCTCGGGGCTTGTGGTACGGCGTCTCATTCGAGCAACATGGCCATGACGGTCGATACGGCCTCGCCGGCGGCCAAACCGCTTTCGATTGTGCCGATGGGTGAATATCGCACCGGTCTTTTTGACGAAGGTGCGGCTGAAATCCCGGCTTATGATCCGGCAAGCAAGCGCATTTTCGTCGTGAATGGCGGTGAAAAGGCAATCGATATTCTTGATATGTCGAACCCGGACAAACTTGCCAAACTTGGCTCGATCAAACTTGCAACCTGGGGTAAGGCAGCAAACAGCGTTGCCATCCATGGCAACATCGTTGCCGCCGCGGTCGAGAATGACGACAAACAGGCACCGGGCAAGGCCGTCTTCTTCGACACCAATGGTGATTTCATTGCTGCGGTAACTGTCGGCGCGTTGCCAGACATGATCAAGTTTACCCCGGATGGAAAATACGTTTTGGTTGCGAACGAAGGGGAGCCGAACGACGCATTCGACAATGATCCCGAAGGCAGCATTTCGATTATTCCGGTGTCCGGAAATCTTGCCGATCTGTCGGATGCCGATGTGCGGAATATTTCCTTCGCATTCCTGAACGGGACGGACCTGCCATATGGCATGCGCACGTCAAACCCGGGCACTTCGAGCGTGGCACAGGATATCGAACCGGAATATATCGCCGTCTCGAAAGATAGCAAAACGGCCTATGTTTCGCTTCAGGAAAACAACGCGGTGGCGATCATCGACATTGAGACCGCAAATGTTATCCGGGTTGCCGGACTTGGCTTCAAGGATCATTCGGTCAACGCGTTTGATGCCAGCGACAAGGACGGCGAAATCAACATTCGCACTTGGCCGGTCATGGGCATGTATATGCCAGATACGATTGATACGATCGAAATCGGCGGCAAAACCTGGGTCCTGACGGCAAATGAAGGGGATTCTCGCGATTACGACGGTTACAGCGAAGAAACCCGCGTTGGCAAACTGACCCTTGATCCGGTCGCATTCCCGAATGCTAGCTCCTTGCAGAAGGACGAAAACCTTGGACGTCTGAAAACGACTACGGCGCAGGGGGATACTGATGGTGATGGTGATTTCGACGTGATCTATAGCTATGGCGCGCGTTCGTTCTCTGTCCTTGATGCCGATGGTAATATGGTCTTTGACAGTGGTGACAAGTTTGAACAGTACATGGCCGCGAATTACGGCAATGTGTTCAATGCATCTGACACCGAGAACTACAGCCGTGATGATCGTTCTGATGATAAGGGACCGGAACCCGAAGGTCTGGCAACCGGTTACGTCAATGGTACGCCTTATGCTTTCATCGGTCTGGAACGCCAGGGCGGGTTTATGGTCTATGACCTGACAAATCCGACCAATCCGCAATTCGTGACCTATCATTCAGATCGCCGTTTTTCCGGTAATCCGGAAGCAGGTACCGCGGGTGAACTTGCACCGGAAGGCATGCTGTTTGTTGATCCAAAAGATAGCCCGACGGGCAACGCCATGCTGATCGTAGCAAGTGAAGTATCGGGCAGCACGAAAGTTTATGACCTGAAATAGGTTGTATAAGTCTCTGCGTGCAAAGGATTTGTAGATCAAAAGCCGGGGATTCTCTCCCCGGCTTTTTCATTTATCCCGTCCGTTTGGTAAAATGGTTCAATACTGCAACGATATGAACTAAACTCCGCGCCACGGTCCGGTTACGGACCTGTCGACCGAAGGGAGGCGGAGACTGAGTACGCGACGTGAACCCCATATTCTGGTTGTCGATGACGATCAGGAAATCCAGAAGCTCCTGAAAAAATTCCTGCTCCAGCACGGGTTTCGTATCACCACCGTTTCCGACGGGGCGGAGATGCATCGTGCGCTTCGCGACTGGAATATTGATCTGGTGATCCTTGATATCATGTTACCCGGCGAGGATGGTTTTGCGCTGTGCCGGGATGTGCGCCGCAATTCCAAGGTACCGATTGTCATGCTGACCGCGGTGGGCGAGGATACGGACCGTATTCTTGGTCTGGAACTGGGTGCTGATGATTATCTGACCAAGCCGTTCAATCCGCGCGAATTGCTGGCACGTATTCGTGCCGTGTTCCGCCGTTTTGAAACCGGCACCGTGACACAGGTCCATCACGAAGAAACCAAGACCCAGAAAATCCTGTTTGCCGACTGGACGCTCGACATTGGATCACGCGAATTGCGTGATCTGGATGATGTTGCGGTGCATTTGTCGACCGGGGAATTTTCGCTTTTACTGGCACTGGTAAAGCATAACAAGCGTGCGCTTTCGCGCGAACAGCTTGTCGATATCGTACGCGGTCAAAGCTCGATCCCCTTTGATCGCAGTATCGATATCCAGATCAGCCGCCTGCGCCGGAAAATTGAAAAAGATGCCAAAAATCCCAAACTGATCAAAACAGTGCGCGGGATCGGCTATCAGTTCTGCGCCGATACGAGGACCGTCTAGGAATTCGATCCATGACAGATCAGATTGGTGCGTTTTCCGAATATATGCGGCGGTTCAAGCCCCGCACGCTGGGCGGACGCATCTTTATGATCATGATGGTCGGTGGTGTCATCATTGCCGGGATCAGTTCAATCGCATCGAAATACATTATCGAACGAAGCGAACGGATCAGCCGTGCCTATACGCTGGGCTTTACCATTCGCGAACTGATCCTGATCGCCGAAAGCCCGGAATTACAGGGAAATATCGTTGATATAGCAGCGCGTGACGGGCTTTCTGTCCGTGTTCTACCACCTGACGACATCGGTACAATTCTTCTGTTTTCGCGCCCGGCACAGCATATCGCAATGCCTGCGCGTCTGGCCGATACAGGCTGGCCAACATCGGTAAAGGTCCATTTTCGTCGTGGTCGCCTTGGTTCCGAACAGCGTGACCTGATTGAAGCGGCTGAAAATCCCAGCCTGTTTTTTGCCGGTCTATCGCGCGAAATAGCACGTCAGGGGTTAGAAGCCCGTATCGAGATCATGTTGCCATCAGGTATGCGGATGCTGCTTAGCCATTCGGTGCTGTGGTCGGATTATGCATCGCCATCCATGGTTTTTCTGATTTTTCTGGTCGGGGTTATCGCGGTGTTGGCGGTATTCGCTGCCTTGGCCGACCTTCTGGCCGGGCCTTTCAAAAATCTGACCGAGGCGATCATTCGTCAGGGCGACGAAGTCGAAGGCCCCCCGGTCGAGGAACGCGGCCCGACCGAGGCAAGATCAATGGCCGCGGCCTATAACGGATTACGCGAACGGATTTCACGCATGCTGGGGGATAGAACCCGCATGCTGGCCGCGATTTCACACGATTTGCGCACGCCTAGTACGCGCCTGCGGCTGCGTGCGGAATTTATCGATAATGATGAACTGCGCGAAACCGTATTGCGTGACCTTGATGAAATGGACGGGCTTTTGAATGATGCGCTCGATTTCCTTGGTGACTGGATTCACAAGGAAGAAGAGCGGACGGTTGATTTCACATCGGTTCTCGAAGCGATTTGCGACGATTACGCTGATCTTGGTCGACCTGTCAGTTTTGAGGGGCCTCAGCCGCTTCGGTTCAGTTCGGTGCATACGGTTTTTGGGGGCGGGGATGAAGCGCATTCATTTGGCGACAAGCGCAGCATTCGTCTGACCTGTCGGCCGGGAACCTTGAAACGTGCCTTCACCAATCTGATCGAAAATGCCCTGAAATATGGTTATCGCGCCTATGTCAGTCTTGATGCAACAGCCGATACGGTGCTGATTTCCGTTCGGGACGAAGGGCCGGGCATTGCCGAGGAACATCAGGAAAATGTTTTTTTGCCATTCTTCCGTGTCGAGGGCTCGCGCGCGCGTACCACCGGCGGCAGCGGCCTTGGCCTGTCGATTGTGAAAACGGTTATAGATGCCCATGACGGTACGGTACGGCTACGCAATTTGCCCAGACGCGGGCTTGAGGTCACGATTGCATTGCCACGGCGCGTTGCCAAAACCTGATACCAAAAAGGCCCGGAAACATCCGGGCCTTTTTGGTATCAGGGAGATCAAGGTGATACGATACCCCAAAGAGAAGAACGGCGGGTGGCCCCCAGAACCACCCGCCGATCAGATCAGATCCGAAGTTCCGTTACCGGATCAAACAGACTGATCTGAGACATGTCGGCCGAGAATGTCATGATCTCGCCCGGTTGCGGTGCCCGGTCTGGCCGGACGCGCGCAACGATTTCCTTTCCGCCGATTTCGACAACCGTCATGGTGTCGGCACCGGTCGGCTCAATGACTTCGACCTTACAGTCGAAATTGACATATTGGCTGCCCGGTTGGTCGGAGCCGGTACGCTTGTGCGTAAGGCCTTCCGGACGGATGCCAAAAACGACATCTTTGCCGACATAGCTCTGATAGCTCTCCGGTGCATCTTTCAGCGGCAGAATGATCGGGTCGTTATCGCGTTTGATCGATACGGCCAGATTGCCATTGTCATTGATCAGGGTTGCATTGATGAAGTTCATCGAAGGCGAACCGATGAAGCCGGCAACAAAAATGTTGTTCGGGCGTTCGTAGATATTCTGCGGCGTATCGAACTGCTGCAGGATGCCATCTTTCATGACCGCAATGCGCGAGGCAAGGGTCATGGCTTCGATCTGGTCGTGGGTCACGTAAACGATGGTGGCACCCAGACGCTGATGCAGTTTTTTGATCTCGGTACGCATATCGACGCGCAGCTTGGCATCAAGGTTCGAGAGCGGTTCGTCGAACAGGAAGATGTCCGGATCACGAACCAGCGCACGGCCCATTGCAACGCGCTGGCGCTGACCACCCGAAAGCTGGGATGGCTTGCGGTCCAGCAGGGCTTCGATCTGCAGCAGTTTGGCAACATCGGCAACGGCCTTGTCACGTTCTGCCGCCGAAACACCACGGATCTCAAGACCGAAGGTGATGTTCTTGCGAACGGTCATATTTGGGTAAAGCGCGTAGGACTGGAACACCATCGCGATGTTGCGGTCCTTGGGATGCACGTCGTTGATCACGCGATCACCGATGCGGATTTCCCCGTCGCTGGAACCTTCAAGACCTGCAATCAGGTTCAGAAGGGTGGATTTGCCGCAACCCGACGGGCCGACCAGAACCAGGAACTCGCCGTCTTCAATAGCAATATTGATTTCTTTGAGAACCTCGACAGGACCGAAGGCCTTGCGAACTTTATCAAGGGTGAGTGATGCCATTTGCTTATCCCTTCACCGAACCGGCGGTCAGGCCGCGGACGAAGTATTTTCCGGCCAGAACATAAACAAGCAGGGTCGGCAGGCCGGTCAGCAGGGCTGTGGCCATATCGACATTGTACTGTTTCACGCCGGTCGTGGTGTTGACGATATTGTTGAGTGCGACAGTCATCGGTGCATTGTCGCCCGAGGCGAAGGACGCACCGAAAAGGAAGTCATTCCAGATTTGGGTGAACTGCCAGATAACCGACACCACGATGATCGGGGTCGAGATCGGCAGAATGATACGCCAGAAAATGGTGAAGAATCCTGCGCCATCGATGGTTGCGGCTTTCACCAGTTCATCCGGGATCGAAACATAATAGTTCCGGAAGAACAGTGTGGTGAAGCACAGACCGTATACGACATGCACGAGAACAAGGCCCGTGGTCGAACTTGCAAGACCAAGCGATCCCAGAACCTGTGACATCGGCAGCAGAACGACCTGGAACGGAATGAAGCAGCCAAACAGCAGCAGGGCAAAGACGATATTCGCACCTTTGAAGCGCCATTTGGTCAGCGCATAGCCGTTGATCGCACCAAGGAAGGTCGAGATCAGGACCGCAGGAACCGCCATTTTGACAGAGTTCCAGAAGTAAATTTTGATCCCCGAACATTCAACGCCCACACAGGCCTCGTTCCACGCATAGGTCCATGCATCGAAGGTCACGACACGCGGCAGCGAAATGAGCGAGCCTTCCCGGATTTCGCTAAGCGATTTCAACGAGGTCGAAATCATCACGAAAAGCGGGAACAGATAGTAGGCGGCGAACAGGATCAGAACGAGATAAAGCAAGCCGCGCAGTATGGTATGTTTCCAGCCTGCGTCGTGGCTGTAATGCTGAATATCAGCCATTTTTCTTGCCTCCGCGCAGTTCGGAATAAAGATATGGCACAATGATTGCCATTACGGTCGCCAGCATCATCATGGCACTTGCGGCACCCACGCCCAGCTGGTTGCGCTGGAAGGCCATCGTGTACATGAAGGTGGCCGGAAGATCGGATGAATAGCCGGGGCCGCCGCCGGTAAGTGCAATGACAAGGTCGAAGCTTTTAACGGCCAGATGGGCCAGAACGACAATGGCACTCAGGAAAACGGGGCGGATCGACGGAATGATAATGCCGAAATAGATGCGGGGCAGGCTGGCACCATCCATATAGGCTGCGCGAATTATGTCCTGATCGACGCCGCGCAATGCCGCAAGGAACATTGCCATAACAAAGCCCGATGCCTGCCAGACGGCTGCGATCACGACGGTATAGATCGCCATGTCCGAATTGACCAGCCAGTCGAATTTGAAGCTGGTCCAGCCAAGGTCATGCATCATGCTTTCCAGACCAAGGCCCGGATTGAGAAGCCATTTCCAGACGGTGCCGGTCACGATAAATGACAGGGCCATCGGATAAAGGAAAATCGTGCGAAGTACGCCTTCGGCGCGAATGCGCTGATCCAGAAGGACTGCAAGCAGGCAGCCAAGAAACAGGCAGATAACGATAAAGAGACCGCCGAAAATCAGCAGATTCTCGATGGCAACATGCCAGCGTTCCATTTGCCAGAGGCGTTCGTATTGCCGCAGACCAGCCCAATCCCAGACCGGAAGCATGCGCGATTTCGAAAACGCCATATAGCCTGTCCACAGGATGAACCCGTAGACAAAAAACAGGGACGCAGCAAAGGACGGTGCAACAACGATCTTCGAAAGATGGCGTTGGATGCTGGCCGTCAGGTTGCTTTCGGTGCTTGAAGAAGCCCCCATACCCTTTGCCTCAAACAATTAAAGTAGCGGGAATCCGGCCCCGGAAATTTCCGGGGCCGGCGCGTTGTCAGTCAATGTGACTGCACAGGTCAGATGAGATTAGTCTTTGGCCAGTTCAACTGCTTCGACAAGACGCTCGACGGCTTCGTCGGACGACATATCGGAGTTGAAGTGGGCGGTCACGACGTCAACGATCGCACCCGAAAGGTGACCGCGAAGCGCCATACCGTGTGCCATGGACGGCAGGAAGCCACCAGCATCCTGTGCTGCCAGAAGGTCAGCTTCGGATTTCTTTGCGCAATCGTCGAATTTGTCGAGTGCTACGCCAAGACGTGCCGGAATCGAACCCTTGAGAAGGTTGAAGGTTTCCTGGAATTTTTCACCAACGATCAGTTCTGCAAGCAGTTTCTGACCTTCGACCTTGTCATCGCCGGAAACATTGAACATCGCGAAGCTGTCAACGTTGAACAGGTAACCGTGTTCAGACGGGGTTGCCGAGCAGATGAAGTCTTTGCCCGGGACTTTACCCGCTGCAAGGAATTCGCCTTTTGCCCAGTCACCCATGATCTGCATGGCGGCATCGCCATTCATGACCATTGCAGTTGCAAGGTTCCAGTCACGGCCCGGGAAGTCGGCATCGACATAACCGCGGATTTTGCGCATCTGGTCGAACACGGCTTTCATCGTGTCGGATTTCAGCGCGTCCTCGTCGAGATCAACCAGAGCCTGCTGGTAGAATTCCGGACCGCCAAGACCAAGAACGACGGTTTCAAAGACGGTTGCGTCCTGCCATGGCTGGCCACCATGGGCGACTGGCGTGATGCCAGCAGCTTTCAGCTTGTCAGCAAGGGCGTTGAATTCGTCCCAGGTTTTCGGTGCTTCGGTGGCGCCAACTTTGGCCAGCAATTCCGGGTTTGCCCAGATCCAGTCAACACGGTGAATGTTTACCGGAACGGCAACATAGTCGCCTTCATACTTCATGACGCTCTGAATTGCCGGCGGGATCACCTTGTCCCAGCCTTCAGCTTCGGCAACGTCATTGAGATCAGCGAGTGCACCCTGTTCGGCCCAATCCTGGATCGCCGGGCCTTTAAGCTGAACGGCAGCCGGGGCATCGCCGGACAGAACGCGCGAACGCAGCACGGTCATGGCTGCGTCACCGCCGCCACCGGCAACCGGGCTATCAACCCATTTGCCACCATGTGCTTCGAAATCTTCTTTAAGGGCAGCGACGGCTTTGGCCTCACCGCCTGAAGTCCACCAATGAAGGACTTCGGCAGTCGGTTCGGCATGTGCAAAGCTTGCAGTCGCGAGAGCAGAGAACGCCACACCGGTGGCGAGAATGGTTTTGCGCAGATTCATTTAAGGTTTCCTCCCTGGCTTTAAACCAATTGCAGCGACAACATGCTGCCAAGGGGGACCCTTTGCACTCACAAAACTGTAACAGGGCGTTTCCAGAATGCGAACTGAAACAAACTGTTACAAAAATAGCATTATATCTTTGGATTATATTGCACAGCAGCAAAGATGATTAGCGTATTTCGCCGCAAGACAGTTATTCCAGTGATGCACAATTCGATCAAATGTGCTCGAATTTGTAACAGTCATAGATGAAAACGGGCAGGTTTAAATTAATACGGGACCTTTAGGCTGGCCGTCATATACGGGGCAGGAAGAGCCTGGCATCAAATGGATGCCGCTTGAATTGCTGCCATCAAGATGCCTTGACATCAAATGGTTTGGCACTATTAATCGCAATCATGAAAAACGTTATTTGCCTGTTTGCTGATTTCTATTACGGCCCTGCCACATAAGGCGGGAGCGTTTTTCTATGTTCAACCGCTGCGTCGTCGGCGGTTGATTTTAAAAGGCAGGCACCGGCATCGCGGCTCTTTGGAGACAGACGATGCCTTTTTTATTTCCAGCTCATCCGACGATAGGGATTTTGGGGTTCGGCGCCTTTGGGCGTTTGACGGCGCTTCATCTGGCGGATCATTTTCCGATTTTGGTGCATGATGTTAATCCTGATGCGGTCTCGGCATGTGCGTCGGTAGCAACGCCCGGAAACATTCGGGCGGCTGACATTATAAACGTGGCGAAGTGCGATATCGTCATTTTGGCTGTCCCGGTTACAGAAATGAGGGCGGTGATCGCACAGATTTCATCGCATTTGCGTGCGGGGGCGATTGTTCTGGATGTAGGGTCCGTGAAAATGGAACCGGTGCGGGCAATGCTTGAAGGGCTTCCCGATCATGTGGATATTATCGGAACCCATCCCCTGTTCGGTCCGCAAAGTGCCCGGGACGGTATTGCCGGGCTCAAGATCGCGATATGTCCTGTTAGGGGGCGCAGATTCCGCCGAATTGCGGCGTTCCTGCGTCACGTTCTTCGGCTTAAGGTGTTTGTAGTTACACCCGATGAGCATGACCGCGAGGCCGCTATCGTGCAGGGGGTGACACACCTGATTGCCAAGGTTCTGGTCCGGATGGATCCATTGCCCGCGCGCATGACAACGGCAAGCTTTGATTTGCTCGTAAAGGCGACCGAAATGGTGCGCTACGATGCGCCCGGCGTTTTCTGGGCGATTGAAAATGCGAACCCTTATGCCGGTGCCGTGCGGGAGCAGTTCTTTGAATTGGCGATGGGCGTGCGTGACCAACTTGCCGGTGGTAAATGTGCTGTTGTCGCGGTAACGGCGGAATGAGCGGTACGAACATGATTGACTATGTTGCGTCGCCGTATGCCCGATGCACGCTGAAATATATGATTTATTTCAATTTTTCTTTTGATCGGGGCTATAGTGTCACAATTGAACCCATTCAATTGTGACATTTTGGAATAGATGATATGCAATCTTTGGCGGTTGAGACATATGTCACTTGGGAGCATATTGCATTGCAGAAAGTGAAGTGATGAACGCGCCAACCAAAAGCGGAAGACCCGCAGGCAAGCGTTCTTGTTCTTAACCCAAGGAGGTTCAACATGTTCCTGTCCAGTATTCTCGTTGCTGTTCGCCGTTGGGCCTATGCACGCTCTGTCGCGAACGAACTCTACAATCTCGACAAACGTGATCTGGATGATGTCGGGATTTCCCACTGGCAGATCAAAGACGTAGCGCGCAAAGCTGCTCGTGACGCGATCGCTTAAGCCAGACTGAATTTCGACAGCGCCAGTTTGTAGGCAACTGTGTAAGCAGAAGCCGGACAATTCGTCCGGCTTTTTGTTTGTCTGGCTTTTGATCTGGCCGCTGTTTTGTCGGCAAGCTGGTTTACCACAGGCTCCCCTGACGTGATGGCTTTGGGGTTTTTCCGCAATCCATCTGTTTCAGGAAACTTTCGGCCTGTTGTATCAATGCTGTTTTACTGTTCCCATTCATGCGTGACCAGTTGCGATAAGGCATACCAAGGCGCGGATTATTGCCAAGTTTTTCGGCGTTACGATCCAGAAAGTGCCAGTAAAGCGCGTTAAAGGGACATGCATCGGGGCCTGTGTTCTTATTGGGGTTGTACTGGCAATCCGAACAGTAATCGGACATCCGGTTGATGTATTTCCCACTGGCGGCGTAGGGCTTGGACGCCATTTTCCCGCCGTCAGCATAAAGTGCCATGCCATAGGTGTTGGGAAGTTCGACCCATTCAAATGCGTCGATATAAACGGCCAGATACCATTCACAGACTTCCTTCGGATCAAGTCCGGATAAAAGCGCAAAGTTGCCAATCACCATCAGTCGCTGAATGTGATGAGCATAGGCATTATCAAGTGTTTCGGCGATGGCGTGATGCAGGCAGTTCATCGCAATGTCAGCATTCCAGAAAAAGGCGGGCAGAGGGCGCCTAGCATCGAAATAGCTGCTTTTTCCATAGTCCCGCCCCATGTGCCAGTAAAGCCCACGCACATATTCACGCCAGCCGAGTATCTGACGAATAAAGCCTTCGGTGGCGTTGATCGGCACTTTACCGTTGCGATAGGCATCTTCGGCGGCACGGCATACTTCATCGGGAAGCAAAAGGCCCACATTGATATAGCCGCTTAGAAGAGCGTGATAAACAGTGCTGCTTTTTACCGTCATCGCATCCTGATAGTCACCAAATAGCGGCAATCGATGTTCGATAAAGTGATCTAGGGCTTTTAGTGCATCCTGTCGGGTGACCGCCCAGCCGAAACGTTCATGCTTCCCACAGGCGTTCGGGAAATCTTGTGCAACGTGCTCCAGTAATGTCTGTGTGATCGCGTCTGGTTTGAAAGTGAGGGGGCTTGGTGGTCTTTTATCGTCGGGAAGACGTTTGCGATTATCGTGATCAAAATTCCACTGATCGCCGGCCGGTTTTCCGTCCTGTTCCATCAATATGCCGGTCGTACGTCGCAGTTGCCGATAGAAATACTCCATACGGAGTTCCTTGCGGTTCTCGGCAAATTCGACAAATGCCGAAAGCGGGGCAAAGAAACGATCATCAGCACGAACATCAAGCGTGATATCAAATGTACGGGTCCATTTTGCGACCTCGCCAAATATTCGCCATTCACCTGGCTCCGTAATGATCACCTGTTTCACCGGGTGATGTTTCAACGCCAGTTTCAGGGCATCGGTAAAGCTGCATAACAAACCTCGAAACCCTTTTCGCGCAAATCTTGGGCGAAATGGCGCATGGCAGACAGAATGAAAACGATCTTTTGCCGATGATGCGGAACATAGGTCGCCTCATCACGAGGTTCTGCCATCACAATCACATCCTGCGCCGGATTGGCATCCCGCAGGCTTGAAAGAGTGGTGGAAAGCTGGTCGCCAAGAACAAAGCGAATGGTTTTACAGGCAAGCATTTCCAAGGTGGCTCCGACGGCATGAAGCTGGATCACGACTCGTACGAAGGATTTCGCCCCGAAGATCGGAAAAAAGATCAAAATCAGACGGCAAAGCGCTAACCGATTTTCATTCGCAGGACTAAACACGCGAATGATTTTTACTTGTATGCCGTGAATTGAGAATTAGCGTAAAAATCGGCTAAATTATTGATAATGGTAATCAAAGGCGTGGTTTTCCCTTGAAAAGGGGGATGGTCGATCCCACTATTTGAACAGCCCAATCATCAGGAGTGCCACCATGAAGGGTGATCCCAAGATCATCGGTTATCTTAATCGCGTGCTGACCAATCAGTTGACGGCGATTAACCAGTATTTCCTGCATGCCCGTATGCTTCGCGACTGGGGCGTGGAAGAAATGGGCGAGTACGAATACAAGCTTTCGATCAAGGAAATGAAACGTGCCGATGACACCATCGAGCGCATTCTGTTCCTTGAAGGACTGCCCAACCTCCAGAATTTGAACAAGCTTATGATCGGCGAGAATGTCGAGGAAATCGTTTCCTGCGATATGAAGTTCGAACTGGCAAGCCTTCCGCTTCTGCGCGAGGCGATCACCGCCTGCGAAAAAGCCGAAGATTTCGTAACCCGCGATCTGCTGGTCAAATTCCTTGAAGATCAGGAAGAACATGTCGACTGGCTGGAAACAGAGCAGTGGCAGATCGAAAATGTCGGTATGCAGAATTACATTCAAAGCCGTTCTGGCGACGGCGACTAATACAGCAGGAGCTTAACGCCATGAAGGGTAACAAGAAGGTTATCGACGCGCTGAACAAACAGCTTACGGCTGAATTGTCTGCTGCAGACCAGTACAACACCCACGCCGAGATGTATCTCGATTGGGGCTTGCATGCGCTTTATACCCGGATGCACCATGAAAAGGATGAGGAACTCGAACATGCAAAACGCCTGATCGAGCGTATCCTATTCCTTGAAGGCGTGCCCGATACCGCGTCGCGCAGCCCGATCAAGATCGGCAAAACCGTGCCCGAGATGATGAAAAATGATCTTGAGCACGAATATCATGTGATCGATCTTCTGAAAAAGGCGATCAAACTTGCCGAGAAGGAAGAGGATTACCAGACGCGCAATATGCTGACCACGCTGCTTGATGACAGCGAAGAGGATCACGCATATTGGCTGGAACAGCAAATCCGCCTGATCGATATGATGGGCCTGCCGAACTATATCCAGTTCCGCGCTGTGGGCGAGCCAAACCCGCACGCCTAAGGTCGATACTTGCCATCAAAAGAACCCCGGCATTGTCCGGGGTTTTTCTTTTTTATCCGATGTTTGGTGATGAATTGATAATGCAAAATCAATTCGCCAGTTTCCGCTTGACCTTCCAGTTGCTGGAATCTCTATGGTCGCCCATATCAAGTTATTGACCATGGAATGGTGACCAGAATGGACAGGCGATCAGAAGCCGATATTTCCGAAAACGATGGCAACGGTGCGCCCGGTGCGGTGAAAGCCCTACGTGAGGGATTGAAAGACGAAGTTACCCTGCGGATCGGTGGTATGAACTGCGCATCCTGTGCCGGGCGGATTGAGAAGGCACTTGGTAAGTTGCCCGGTGTGTCGTCCGAGGTGAACCTTGCGCTGAATTCTGCACATATCGCCTTTGATCGTGATCAGACATCTGTGGGGAAACTGGCCGACACCATTCGTTCCGCAGGATATTCCGTGGCGGATGAAAGCCGGTCCTTTGATATTGATGGCATGACCTGTGCCAACTGCGCGCTTCGTGTGGAAAAGGCATTGGGCAAATTGCCCGGCGTTACCGAAGCCAGCGTCAATTTCGCGCTGGAACGTGCCGATATCCGTGCCTTACCCGGGCAGGTGGGTGATGAGGATGTCATTGCCGCGGTTGAAAAGGCTGGCTATCACGCGGTTTCACGCAACAAGTCCAACCCAATTGACGGGCAGCAGGATTCGGATAAAACCGGTTTCGATAAATCGCTTCTGTGGTTGGGCGCATCAATCGTCCTGACAGCGCCACTGGTTGCCCAGATGATCTGGATGTATCTGGGTGTCGATTTTCATTTGAACCCGTGGGTCGAACTGGCCCTTGCGACGCCCGTGCAGTTCCTGATCGGGTGGCGGTTCTATCGCGGTGCATGGATGGCGTTGCGCAATGGCAGCGCCAATATGGACGTGCTGGTCGCCCTTGGTACATCGGCTGCCTATTTCCTTAGCCTGTATAACATGCTGGTGGCCGGTCATGGCGGGCAGACGCATCTTTATTTCGAAGCATCGGCTGCGATCATCACCCTGATCCTTGCGGGCAAGATTATGGAAGAGCGCGCCAAACGTGGTGCGTCGGCCGCCATTCGAGAACTGATGGCATTGCGTCCTCGTCGGGCCCGCAAACTTGATCATGCCAAGGGTGAAATTGAAATCGATATCGCCGAGCTTGTTATCGGGGATATCGTCCGGGTGTTGCCTGGCGAACGGGTCCCCGTCGATGGCAAGGTTTCAGCCGGTGAAAGTGAGCTGGATGAAAGCCTTATCACGGGTGAAACGCGCCCCGTGGCGCGTGTGCCCGGCGATACGGTTGTCGGTGGTGCGGTCAATGGCACCGGACGGTTGGATATTGAAGTGACGGCAATCGGCGAAGATACAACTCTGTCGCGGATCATTCGGCTGGTTGAACAGGCGCAAACCGGAAAGGCACCGGTTCAGAAACTGGTCGACAAGGTTTCCGGGATTTTTGTGCCGGTGGTTATTGTGATTGCCCTGGTTACCTTTGGCGGGTGGCTGTTTTTCGGTGCAGGTATTGAGGCATCGATTGTTGCCGCGGTTTCGGTTCTGGTCATTGCGTGCCCCTGCGCATTGGGGCTTGCAACGCCAACCGCACTGGTGGCCGGGACGGGGGCAGCTGCCAAAAGCGGTATTCTGATCCGCAACTTTGATGCATTGGAACAGGCGCATAACGTCGATACCGTTATTTTTGATAAAACCGGCACCCTGACCGAAGGTACACCGACGGTACGCGATATCATTCCCGCAGAAGGAACAGATAAAACCGAACTGCTGCGTATGGTCGCATCTGTTCAGGCCGCGAGTGAACATCCGCTGGCACGTGCCGTTGTCGATACGGCACGGAAACAGGGCGTCAAAGTTCCCGATATCACCGACTTTAGCAGCAAAACGGGTGCCGGTGTTCAGGCAATGGTCGAGGGCCACAAAGTCGTGATCGGGAGCGAGGCAATGCTTGCCGATCTTGATATTGCTTTGCCGGAGGGCGGACTTGCCCGGCAAATTACCGATCACGAAGGTCGGGGCCAGACTGTTATTCTGGCGGCGATTGATGGCCGTTTTGCCGGGTTCATCACACTCGAAGACCGTATCCGTGCCTCTGCAAAGCAGGCGATTTCCCATCTGAAAGCGCGCGGGATCACCAGCATTATGCTGTCTGGCGATAGCGAAGATGTCGCTGCCTATGTCGCGGGTCAGCTTGGACTGGAACAAGGGCGCGGTCGCATTCGCCCGCAGGACAAGGCGCGCGAGGTCGAAAAACTTCGCAAAAACGGTCGCCATGTCGCGATGGTTGGTGACGGCATCAATGATGCACCTGCATTGGCAGCGGCCGATGTCGGCATTGCCATGGGTGGTGGGACAGATGTTGCCATGGAAACGGCGGGTATCACCCTGATGCGATCCGATCCGGTACTGGTCGCCGGTGCGATTGATGTATCGATCTCGACCCGGCGCAAGATCGCACAAAACCTGTTCTGGGCTTTTGCCTATAACGTAATCGGCGTTCCTTTGGCGGCGTTCGGTATCCTTAGCCCGGCGATTGCAGGGGCTGCGATGGCGCTAAGCTCGGTCTCGGTTGTCAGCAACTCGTTGTTGCTGCGCCGATGGAAAGTACGCGGAGAATAATCATGAACATTTCCGATGCATCACGCGATAGCGGTCTTCCGGCAAAAACCATCCGTTATTACGAGGATATAGGCCTGATAAAACCGGGCCGTCTGGAAAACGGATATCGCGATTACAGCGACGAGGACCTGCACAAACTGCGTTTTCTGCAGCGCGCCCGTGGCCTAGGTTTTTCGGTCGAGGATTGTCGGGTTTTACTCTCGCTTTACGAGGATCGGAATCGGGCCTCGGCGGATGTGAAACAGATTGCCAAAACGCATCTGATCGAGATTGAACGCAAGATCGCGGAACTGCAAAGCCTGCAAAAGACATTGGCGCATCTGGTTGACGCATGCCAAGGCGATCACCGGCCACATTGCCCCATCATCAATGATCTGGCTGGATAGCCTGTTCAGCATGAAAGAAGGAAGAAGTTCGGTGAAAAAGAAGTCGATTTTCGCCATCGGCGGAGCTCTATCTGCAATCTTCGTGATTGGTTTGGTCGTTTATGGCAACAGCCAGACAGAAGATGCTAAACAGGTACGTTTGCTGCCTGATGATTTGCAATTGGTGGCAATGGGCAAGAAAATCTACGACGTCAATTGTGCGTCCTGCCACGGACGCGATTTCAAAGGCGAGGCAAACTGGCGTGAACGGCGCGATGACGGGTTGTTGCCGGCACCACCCCATGACGAAACCGGTCATACGTGGCATCATCCGGATGACTTGCTGTTTGCATTGACCAAGTATGGTCCGGCAAAGATGATCGGCGATGGCTATCAATCGGCAATGCCGGGGTTCGAAAATGTTTTGACCGACGAGGAAATCATTGCGTCGCTGTCTTATATCAAAAGCCGCTGGCCTGAAGAAATCCGGTTGCGTCATGATCAGATCAACCAGTCGGCCACGCAGTAATGCCAACAAAACAAAAGGCCCGGCGATAACAGCCGAGCCCTTCTGATTTCTACCGGTAAATTCAAACGCGGGGCAGGGTGATCCGCACCGTCGTGCCCTTGCCAAGGTCGCTTTCGATGCTCAGCCGACCGCCATGCAATTCGACCAGAAGTTTAGCCAGCGGCAGGCCAAGACCCGTACCGGCACTTTCCTTGACCCCCGAAGGATGCAATTGCGAAAAACGGGCCAGTGCGCGGGGAATGTCATTCGGGCTCATACCGACACCATTGTCCTGCACCGCAAAGCAGATTTCGTCATCCAGTACCGTCAATGTCAGCGAAATCTGGCCCTTGTCGGGGGTGAACTTGGCCGCATTACTCAGGATATTGATCAGGATTTGTTTCAGTTTCAGCCGGTCGCATGGCATCACCAGCGGTTTTTCTGGCAAATTCAGGGTCAGTTTATGATGCCGTTTCTTGATATCGTCGCGAACAAGCTTTGCTGCTTCCTGCGTCACGGAACCGATGTCATCCTCGGCCAGTTGCAGCGCCATCGAACCGTTTGACAGTTTGGAAACATCAAGAACATTGTTCACGAGTTCCAGAAGGTGGGTTCCGGCCTCGTGAACGTCTCGTCCGCAATCGCGATAGCTTTCGGAAAGCTCGCCCAGAACACCCTGCGCGATCAGTTCGGAGTTCCCGATGATAGCGTTAAGCGGGGTGCGCAATTCATGCCCCATATTCGCTATGAAGTCCGATTTCGACGCATTGGCATCTGACCGGTCGCGATTCTGTTCCATCAAGGTGCGTTCTGCCTGTTGTTGCCGGTCATTTTCCAGAAGCGTCATCAGGACCGCTGTGCAGGTTTCGCTTTCACGGAAATATTCCAACGGAGCAATGGAGAGATCGCACATATGGCTTTCGTTGCTGGCATTGACCAGCACGATATCCCCGCGCCACGTACGGCCTGATGCGAACACGTCGTCGATGTCATTGAGAAGTCCGGCAGACAGGAAGCCCGCCTTGCGCCCGATCATGCGGTCGCGGGCAACGCCGATCAGATTTGCCATGGCGTCGTTGCATTGCAGAACCTTGCCACTACGTTCGCAAATTACTGCGGCATAGGGCAGTGCATTCAAAACAACCTGATCTGCCAATGGCGCGGTTTCAGCGTCAATCGGGGAGTCTGTGGTCATGTCGGCCCCTGGTCCCATCGTTATCCAGTAATCAATCGTTTAAAAACGGTCGATGCCCAGTCCGAGAAGCGAGATGTCAGGTGTGCGACCGTCGATCAGATCGGCAACCGCCTTTCCAGAACCACAACTCATGGTCCACCCCAATGTCCCGTGCCCCGTATTAAGATACAGATTATCATATTTGGTATCACTAATAACAGGGGCAGAATCCGGGGTTACGGGACGAAGTCCCGACCAGAACTCGATTGTCGACCGATCCCCGGAATTTGGAAACAATTCGAAAGCCTTATCGGCAATCATCTTTTGGCGTCGTTCCGACATTCTGAGGTTGTAGCCGTCCAGTTCCGCTGTCCCCGCAGCCCGAAGCCGGTTTCCAAGCCGCGAATAGACCATCTTTACACTGTCGTCGATCAGGGCCACCTGCGGGGCGCCGTTATATCCCGTGGTATCAATGCTGATCGAATATCCCTTGCATGGGTAAACCGGCAAATGGATGCCAAGGGGCTTTAAAAGAAGCGGACTGTAACTGCCAAGACATATAAGATAGCGATCACCGGAAATATCGCCCTGATCCGTGACGACGGCGGTAATGCGGCCCTGTTCCTGTTTCAGTCCGGTGATAATGGTGTCGAGTTTGAATACTGCACCCCGTTGACGGCACCGGTCCGCCAGAAGTTCGGTAAATTTGCGTGCATCGCCGCTTTCATCGTCGGGCGTAAAACTGCCACCGATGATTTTGGCATTGCTGTCGCGCAATGCCGGTTCGATTTCAAGGCATTCCTCGGCACTGACCATATGGCGGTTCAGGCCGAATTCCTGCATCTGGCGTGTTGCCTTTTCAACCGTTGCCAGCTCGTTCTCGTTGCGGCAAACGTGAAGGATACCCTGTTCAAGGTGATCATATTCAAGGCCAAGAGTACTGCGCAGGTCTTTCAGGCAGGCGCGGCTGTATGTCGCGACGCGCAATGCCTTTTCAAGGTTCTCGCGGGCCCGTTTGTCAGTGCAATTGCGCAGGAAACGCAGGCCCCATGAAAACAATTGCGGGTCCCAACGCATCCGGAACAGAAGCGGCGCTTCTTCGCGGCCAAGCCATTTCAGAATTTGTGCAGGAGTATGTTCATTTGCCCAGGGGGTAGCGTGGCAGGCGGAAATCTGCCCGCCATTGGCAAAGCTTGTTTCCTGTCCGGCGGCGTGCTGTCGATCAATGACCGTAACCTGATGGCCGTTTTCCAAAAGATACCAGGCCGCCGTCGTCCCGATGACTCCAGCGCCCATCACGACAACATGCATGCCGGAAAAGCCTCGTTGCAGATCGTTAAGTACGCGTTAGTCTCTGACTCGCGATTGCGTTTGCAATATACTGATCAGGAAAACAAATAGCTACCGGTGTCTGTTCGATTTTCGGATGATCGGGCAACTACCCCAAAGTACCGAATGTGACAGGTGAAAATGTTCGAAATCCTGACCACCGAACAGATGTATGAAGCCGACCGCAAAACCATCGACGCCGGAACGGCTGGCGATGTTCTGATGGAAAATGCCGGTGCGGCCGTTGTTGCAGAAATCGTATCGCGCTGGACGCCGCGTTCCGTAACGGTGCTATGTGGTCCGGGCAATAACGGTGGCGACGGATTTGTTGTTGCCCGTCTGCTGCGTCATGCCGGTTGGTCGGTGCGGTTAGGATTACTGTGTGAAGCTGAAAAGCTTACCGGCGATGCCGCATTGAATGCCGGGCGTTGGGACGGTGCGGTCGAGAGGCTTTCGCCCGCATTGCTGGTCGGGGCTGACCTGATTGTTGATTGCCTGTTTGGCGCCGGGCTCGCCCGATCAATCGAAGGTGAACTTGCCGAACTGGTTTGTGCCGTAAATGCCTGTGGCGTGCCGGTTATCGCCGTTGATGTGCCAAGTGGTGTTGATGGTAACTGCGGTGAAGTGCGCGGTGTATCGATCAAGGCGGATGTGACCGTGACATTCTGTCGTCCAAAACCGGGGCATTATTTATTGCCCGGTCGCGTTTTGTGCGGGCAGGTAATTGTGCGTGATATCGGTATAACCGATCAGACCATCCGCGATATACGCCCGTCTTTGATGCGGAACGAGCCCGGTATCTGGCGGGCGGGAATACATTGGCCAGGTGTTGACGGGCACAAATATCATCGTGGTCATCTGCTGGTGGTGGGGGGGGCATCCATGACCGGGGCAGGGCGACTGGTAGCACGTGCGGCGCGGCGCGCCGGGGCAGGGTTGCTTACGGTTGTTGCTGATCCTTCGGCGCTTCCGGTCTATGCGGCTGACAGCCCGGGCATCATGACGGCCCCGATTGCCAGTCTGGACGACCTTTTAAAGGATTGCCGCCACAATGCGCTGATCATCGGGCCGGGATTTGGTGTCGGCGATGAAACATGCAGTCGTATCATTCCGCTGCTGCATTATTGTCGGTGCACGGTTCTGGACGCCGATGCGCTGACAAGCTTTGCCGAACAACCAAGTACGTTGTTTTTCGCCATTCAGGGGCCCACGGTCCTGACGCCGCACGAAGGTGAATTTGCTCGTCTGTTTCCTGATATCGAAGGCGATAAGCTAAGTCGTGCGCGTGCCGCAGCCAAGCGAAGCGGGGCAACTGTCCTGATCAAAGGGGCGGATACGGTAATTGCCGCACCCGATGGCCGGGCAGCAATCAATGCGATTGATGCGCCGTGGCTGGCAACGGCCGGATCGGGTGATGTGCTTGCGGGGATTATTGGCGGACTGATGGCACAGGGCATGGAAATGTTCGATGCCGCCTGCATGGGGGCGTGGCTTCATGCCCGCGCCGGGGTCGATCTTGGCCCGGGGCTGATTGCCGAAGATATCCCGGAACATCTGCCGGTTTTGCTGGGCGAACTTTGGCACGCATTGCCTAAATGATTTAACAGATCGAACACAAATGGTCTGTGTTCCTGTCATTAAGATGGGATTGGATCGACTGCTGGCGGAATGTCGCCGCGATCACAATATCAATGGCAGTGGATATCGCCCGAAACGGGCTGGAAACAAAATAATGTGAAACGCCAAGGCTGTTGCAAATGCGCGGTGGTTCTGCAGGGAGCCGACACAACAGGTTTTGGAGAATGGGATGTCGCAGACCTTTCTGGATCGAACGCTTGATAACCTGCGTTCTGCATGGCGCGAATTGCGCGACAGCACGGTCGCACGCGGGCTTGGCTTTGACGAAAACGAGAACCGCAAGGAAAGATGGCGCAACCAGATAGAGGCCTGTCTGGCACGGCGCGGTGGCGCGGTTTCGGCACGTGCGCGGGCGGCGACTTTGGGGCATGACTTTTTGCGCCTTGATGAAGCCGGAAAAAAGGAATTCCTGCACCTTCTGATCACCGAATTTGATGTCGATCGGGATCGGGTTGCCGATGTTGTTTCCGATTGGACGGCGGCGGACGATGTTGCCGAGCGTGCCTTGCTGGAAGCAGAATTGCGTACAGCATTGGTACCGCCATTCCGGTCATTGCTGAAAGAATTCAATTCATTACCCCAAGGTGTTAAATTTCTGGTCGATCTTCGCGCGGATCTTTTGCGATGGCGCCGCGAGGCGCCAGGGCTTGGCATTTTGGAGCGCGATCTGAAAACATTGCTGGCGGGATGGTTTGACATCGGATTCCTTGAGCTGTCGCGAATCACCTGGAATTCGCCCGCCGCACTGCTTGAAAAACTGATTGCTTATGAAGCGGTTCACGCGATCAAAAGCTGGGATGACCTGAAGGGGCGTCTGGCATCGGATCGTCGTTGCTTTGCGTTTTTCCATCCCGGTATGCCAGATGAACCGCTGATTTTTGTCGAGGTTGCATTGGTCAACGGGATTGCAGGCAGTGTCGACGATCTGATCAACCGGGACGAAGATGCGGCCGATCCCCGGCATGCCGATACGGCAATATTTTATTCGATCTCGAACGCGCAGGCCGGTCTGGCCGGTATCAGTTTTGGCGATTTCCTGATCAAGCGGGTGGTTGCAGAATTGCAGCGTGACCTGCCGAACCTTAAACAGTTCAGTACCCTGTCTCCGATTCCGGGATTCCGGTCCTGGGTGCAAAAACAGGTCGACGCACGCCATCGTGGCGAAGTGACCGGTTTGCCCGCAATTGCGGGGCCCAGTGTAACAGCCAAGTCGAATAGGGGACTTCCTGTCCATATCGAAGCGGTAATTACCGACTGCGAAGATCTGTTTGAACCGCAACCATCTGCGGAGCGGCCTGAGCAGGTAAGCCCGGAAACGCGCGAGGCACTGGAGCAGTTGTGTTGCTGGTATCTTCTGAATGCCCGGCGTCCTGATAGCGGGACGGCCTTTGATCCTGTTGCGCATTTTCATCTGACCAACGGCGCGCGCGTGGAGAGGTTGAACTGGCTTGGCAATGGAAACGAAGCTGGTTGGCAGCAGTCTTTTGGCATGATGGTCAACTATCTTTACGATCTTGCCGATATCGAAAAGAACCATGAAAGCTATGTCGGGCAGGGTAGAATAGCCGCATCGGGGGCTGTAAAGCGCCTTGCGCGATAGTTTTTTGTACCTTCAAAAAGCGTTGTGAAACGCAGAAATCCTGCCTGTCGGACATTAAATACAGGCCTGAATGCATCTGGCTAAAAGGCGATGCTTGCATGAGGTGATCGAAGTTTGTATTAAGGCGCACCCACACCGGTACTTCCGGTGTGTTTGGTATGCTTGTGTGCGGGCGTGGCGGAACTGGTAGACGCGCTGGATTTAGGTTCCAGTGGAGCAATCCGTGGGGGTTCGAGTCCCTTCGCCCGTACCATAAGCTGACCATAAATTAAGACCAGGATGCATATTCGTTTAGTCATATTGACTTTCTGACGTCCGGACTGCGTCGCGTAACGGACATTATTCGAACCAAGCAAAAGAGTTATCTATGCAGGTTACTGAAACCAAAAACGAAGGCCTGGCGCGCGAGTTCAAAGTCGTTGTGCCCGCCGCTCAGATCGAAGAAAAAGTCGTCGCCAAACTCGACGAGATCAAAGACCAGGTTCGCCTTCCGGGCTTCCGTCCGGGCAAAGTACCGGCGAAACTGCTGCGCCAGCGCTATGGCCAGGCCGTCATGGGTGAAGTTCTCGAAGCCGCTGTAAATGAAAACACCGGCAAGGTTCTTAACGATAATGACCTGCGCCCGGCCGTTCAGCCGAAAATCGAAGTGACCTCGTTTGACGAAGGCAAGGATCTTGAGTTCGCCATTGCTGTCGAAGTCATCCCGGCCATCGAACCGATGGACTTCAAAAAGCTGAAGCTGACCCGCGAAGTCGTTGAACTTGACGATGCGAAAGTCAACGAAACGCTTGACCGTATTGCAGCAGCGCAGGGCACCACCGAGCCGCTCGCACGCAAGCGCAAGTCGAAAGCCGGTGACGTTGTCGTCATCGACTTCCTTGGCAAAATCGGTGGCGAAGCTTTCGAAGGCGGTAAAGCCGAAGATTACGAACTCGAACTTGGTTCGGGCTCGTTCATCGAAGGTTTCGAAGACCAGCTGACCGGTGTTAATGCTGGTGACGAAGTTGTCGTCAAGGTGAAATTCCCGGAAGCCTACGGTGCGGCTGAACTTGCAGGCAAAGATGCCGAGTTCGACGTAACCGTCAAGGAAATCAAGGAAAAGAAACCGGCTGCTCTTGATGATGAACTCGCCAAGAAACTCGGCCAGGAAAGCTTTGACGCACTTAAAGACGCAATTCGCAAGGATTACGGTCGCGAGTACGAATCGGTTGCCCGTCAGAAACTGAAACGCCAGTTGCTTGACGCACTTGCTGAAAACCACAGCTTCGAACTGCCGACCAGCCTGGTCGAGAACGAGCTGGAAGGCATCATCGGCCAGATCAAACAGGCGCGTGAAGCCGGTCAGGAAGATGACGAAACCAAAGGCAAGTCCGAAGAAGAACTGACCGCCGAGTTCCGCGAGATCGCAGAACGCCGCGTTCTTCTTGGTCTTCTGCTGGCAGAAGTTGGCCGTAAAAACGAAATCCAGGTTACCCAGGAAGACGTAAACAAGGTCCTCGTTGCCGAAGCCCAGAAATATCCGGGCCAGGAACAGCAGGTTATTGAATTCTATAAAAATAACCCGCAGGCCTTGCAGGCGCTTCAGGGCCCTGTATATGAAGACAAGGTCGTGGATTTCATCGTCGAACTCGCCAAGGTAGAAGACAAGACCGTTTCGGTCGAAGACCTTCTGAAACCGGAAGAGGAAGACGAAGCTCCGAAGAAGAAATCGGCTGCCAAGAAGGCACCGGCTAAAAAAGCTGCAGACAAAGAGGCTCCGGCCAAGAAAGCTGCTGCCAAGAAGCCGGCCGCCAAGAAAAAGGCCGATAAATCGGAAGAGAAGTAATCCGTCCGACATATCGGTTTAGGATGCAGCAAGGAGATTGCAGTCGATGATTGAAGCACAGATGAACTCGCTCGTGCCGATGGTGGTTGAACAGACCAGCCGTGGTGAACGGGCCTATGACATCTTTTCCCGTCTTCTCAAGGAGCGGATCGTCTTCATCAACGGCCAGGTACATGACGGCATGTCGTCACTGATCTGCGCGCAGTTGCTGCATCTCGAATCGGAAAACCCGGACAAGGATATCTCGCTTTACATCAACTCCCCGGGCGGGGTTGTGACGTCGGGTCTGGCGATCTATGACACCATGCAATACATCCGTTGCGATGTTTCCACGGTGTGCATGGGGCAGGCGGCTTCCATGGGGTCGCTGTTGCTGATGGCCGGTGCAAAGGGCAAGCGTTACTGCCTGCCGAACGCGCGCGTCATGATTCACCAGCCGTCCGGCGGGTTCCAGGGGCAGGCATCGGATATCGAAATCCATGCCCGCGAAATTCTGGCGTTGCGTCAGCGTCTTAACGAGATCTATGTCGAGCATACCGGCCGTGATCTCAAGACGATTGAAGACGCGATGGAGCGTGATAACTTCCTGACCCCGGATCAGGCCAAGGAATTCGGCCTGATTGACGAGGTGGTTACGTCGCGTCCGAAACCGGATTCTGATGCGAAAAAAGATTGATCGTTCCATAACGATCCGATGAAAACGCCCCGGTGTTTTGCCGGGGCGTTTTTTTTATGGCTTGCGCACATTCATCCTCTGGTCATAGACAGGAGGTATAAGTAGGTTCTGTGACATTGTTTGGAACATGCGAAATTCCATAACGTTCAGGTGATAATGGACAGGGGTTTCGCATCCTTGGGTGCGGTCCCATATCAAACATGTGGCCATATGGCCGATAAGCGCAGATTAAACGTTGAGATCGGTATCGTTTACCGGCTAACATGGCGATAAAAGATAACGTCAAACGTAATTGGGGTTTGTATGAGCAAATCGAATAGCGGGGACTCCAAGAACACTCTGTATTGTTCTTTCTGTGGAAAGAGCCAGCACGAGGTTCGCAAGCTCATCGCCGGTCCAACCGTGTTCATCTGTGATGAATGCGTAGAGCTTTGCATGGACATCATCCGCGAAGAGCACAAAACCCATCTCGTCAAATCGGCTGACGGGGTGCCTTCTCCGCAAGAGATTTGCAAGGTTCTTGACGATTATGTGATCGGTCAGGGCCATGCGAAGAAAGTTCTCTCTGTCGCGGTTCACAACCACTACAAACGCCTGCATCACGCCAGCAAGAACGAGGATATCGAACTTGCCAAGTCGAACATCATGCTGGTTGGTCCGACCGGCTGTGGTAAGACGCTTCTGGCGCAGACGCTTGCGCGCATCCTTGATGTGCCGTTCACCATGGCAGACGCCACGACCCTTACCGAGGCAGGTTATGTCGGCGAGGATGTCGAAAACATCATCCTTAAGCTGCTTCAGGCGGCTGATTACAATGTCGAACGTGCGCAGCGCGGCATCGTCTATATCGACGAAGTCGACAAGATTTCGCGCAAGTCCGACAACCCGTCGATCACGCGTGACGTGTCGGGCGAAGGTGTGCAGCAGGCCCTTCTGAAGATTATGGAAGGGACGGTTGCATCGGTTCCGCCGCAGGGCGGTCGTAAACACCCGCAGCAGGAATTCCTGCAGGTCGACACTACCAACATCCTGTTCATCGTTGGCGGTGCCTTCGCTGGCCTGGACAAGGTGATTTCGCAGCGTGGCAAGGGCAGTGCGATCGGTTTCGGCGCGGATGTCCGTAGCCCCGAAGACCGTCGTACCGGCGAAGTCCTGCGTGAAGTCGAACCCGAAGACCTTCTGAAATTCGGTCTTATTCCGGAATTCATCGGTCGTCTGCCGGTTCTGGCAACGCTTGAAGACCTCGACGAGGATGCGCTGGTCAAGATTCTGACCGAGCCGAAAAATGCGCTTATCAAGCAGTATCAGCGTCTGTTCGATATGGAAGACGTGAAACTGACCTTCCAGCCTGATGCGCTGGTGGCGATCGCCAAAAAAGCGATCGAGCGTAAAACCGGTGCGCGTGGACTGCGTTCGATCATGGAGGGCATCCTGCTTGATACCATGTTCGATCTGCCGACCCTTGAAAGCGTCGAGGAAATCGTGATCAACCGTGACGTCGTCGAAGGAAAGGCAAAACCGTTGCTGATCCATGCCGAACGACGTGAAGGTGTCGAGCACAGTGCCTGACTTCTGATCCCGCACCGGCATCCTATTGCGGTGCGGGAATTTCAGATTATCTTTTGAATGTTCGCGTTACTGGCGGGGCCTATGGCAGGACCCCAGCAACGTTTTGGCTCAGAATAGGGAATAGAACATAATGGTTGAATTGGCGCGTGGCGAAATTTACCCGGTACTGCCGTTGCGCGACATCGTAGTGTTTCCGCATATGATTGTTCCGCTGTTTGTCGGACGCGAAAAATCAGTGCGCGCACTTGAAGATGTGATGCGCGAAGACAAGCAGATTCTGCTTGTTACTCAAAAAGATGCGGGTCTTGATGACCCGTCTGTCGACGATCTGTATGAAATCGGGACTGTCGCGACTGTCTTGCAGCTTCTGAAGCTGCCGGACGGGACGGTCAAGGTGCTTGTCGAAGGTGGCAAGCGTGCGGAGATTTCTGGTTTCGTCGACAATCCCGAATTTTTCCAGGCTTATGCCGCTGTTCGCGAGGAAGCGGACGAGGATGACAGCGAGCTTGAAGCGCTTGCGCGTTCCGTCGTGACCCAGTTCGAACAGTATATCAAGCTTAACAAGAAGATACCGCCGGAAGTTCTGGTATCGGTTAATCAGATCGAAGAGCCCGCGAAGCTTGCCGATACGGTGGCGTCGCATCTGTCGCTCAAGATTTCCGAGAAACAGGAACTTCTGGAAACGACCCTTGTCGGGGACCGTCTGGAACGCATTTTCGGTTTCATGGAATCGGAAATCGGCGTCCTGCAGGTCGAGAAAAAGATCCGCAACCGCGTCAAGCGCCAGATGGAGAAAACCCAGCGCGAGTACTATCTGAACGAGCAGCTTAAAGCCATTCAGAAAGAACTGGGCGAGGGCGAAGACGGCAAGGATGAAGCTTCTGAAATCGAAGAGAAGCTGAACAAGGCCAAGATGCCGAAGGAAGCCAAGGAAAAGGCCCAGGCCGAGCTTAAGAAGCTGCGCAATATGAGCCCGATGTCCGCCGAGGCCACCGTGGTGCGCAACTATCTTGACTGGATGGTATCGATTCCGTGGAACAAGCGTTCGCGTGTTTCGCTTGATCTGAAAAAGGCCAAGAAGGTGCTCGACAAGGAGCATTACGGTCTTGAGCAGGTCAAGGAACGCATCCTTGAATATCTTGCGGTTCAGGCGCGTATCAAAAAAGTCAAAGGCCCGATTCTGTGCCTTGTCGGTCCTCCGGGTGTTGGAAAAACCTCGCTTGGGAAATCGATGGCCAATGCGACCGGTCGCACATTCGTGCGCATGTCGCTTGGCGGGGTGCGTGACGAGTCCGAAATTCGCGGTCATCGCCGGACCTATATCGGTTCCATGCCGGGTAAAATCATCCAGGGCATGAAAAAGGCGAAATATTCCAACCCGCTTTTCCTTCTCGACGAGATTGAGAAAATGGGTTCGGATTTCCGCGGCGATCCGGCTTCGGCATTGCTTGAAGTTCTTGATCCGGAACAGAATTCGACCTTTAACGACCACTATCTAGAAGTCGATTACGATCTTTCGGATGTGATGTTCGTTACGACCGCCAACAGCCTGCGCATGCAGCAGCCGTTGCTCGATCGTATGGAGATCATCCGGATTTCGGGCTACACCGAGGATGAAAAGGTTGAAATCGCCAAGCGCCACCTGATCCCGAAACAGGTCAAGGAGAGCGGCCTGCGTAAGGGCGAGTGGAGCATTTCGGACGACGCGCTTCGCGATCTGATCCGTTACTACACCCGTGAAGCCGGTGTGCGTAGCCTTGAGCGTGAGCTGGCGAAGCTTGCGCGAAAGGCAACCAAGCGCATCATGCTTGAGAACCTGAAAACGGTTCGCGTGACCCCGCGGACGCTTGGCAAATATGCCGGCATTCGCAAGTTCCGTTATGGCGAAACCGAAGGTGAAGATCAGGTCGGTGTTGTTACCGGTTTGGCTTATACCGAATTCGGCGGCGATCTGTTGCAGATTGAATCGGTTACCGTACCGGGCAAGGGCAACATGAAAACCACCGGTAAACTCGGTGAAGTCATGACAGAATCGATCCAGGCGGCCACGTCGTTTGTGCGTTCGCGCGCCACCCAGTTCGGCATCAAGCCGACCCTGTTCCAGAAACGTGACATTCACGTTCACGTTCCGGAAGGGGCGACGCCAAAAGACGGTCCGTCGGCCGGTGTCGGCATGGTGACGTCGGTGGTTTCGGTTCTGACTGGCAATCCAGTTCGCAAGGATGTCGCGATGACAGGCGAAATCACGCTTCGCGGCCGTGTGCTTGCGATTGGTGGTTTGAAAGAAAAGCTTCTTGCGGCATTGCGCGGCGGTGTCAAAACCGTCCTGATCCCGCAGGAAAATGAAAAGGATCTGGAAGACATTCCGGACAACGTCAAACGCGGCATGGAAATCATTCCGGTTTCCCATGTTGACGAGGTTCTCAGCCACGCGCTGGTCAATCCGCTGGTTCCCATCGAGTGGGAAGAAGAGGTGGATGACGTCGCTGTCAAATCCAAGGACGGCGAAGAATCGGAAGTCGGTGGTGTTACCACTCACTGATAAGCGGAAAAAACGTTCGAAAACCGGGGGGATGGCAGCGCCATCCCCCCTTTTCTGTGGATAACTTTGGCCAAGAATCGGCATTGATCCACAGCGTCAGGGCTGTAAAGACGAAAAAAATCAAAAAAACGTTCGAAACCGCAGAAAACTGCGTCTCTCGCATTGACGGGAACTTGGCGACCTGCTTACACTGCCCATGCAACAGGTTTGGGGCAAACCAAATTTCCTCATAACTCCGAACGTCCAATAAGGGGGCCAGGAAGTGAATAAAAACGATCTCGTTGGAAGTGTAGCTGCTAAAGCCGATCTGTCCAAAGCGGACGCTGCTAAAGCCGTTGACGCTGTTTTCGATTCCATTACCGAATCTCTCAAAGGCGGTGACGAAGTTCGTCTCGTCGGTTTCGGTACCTTCGCTGTCGCTGCTCGCGCTGCTTCAAAAGGTCGCAACCCGCGCACCGGTGAAGAAATCGACATTCCGGCATCGAAACAGCCGAAATTCAAGGCTGGCAAAGGTCTTAAGGACGCCGTCAACTAAGTTTGACGAAGTTCTGAAAAAAAATGCCGGTGACGAGCGTCACCGGCATTGCTTTTTCAAAAAAGCATGTTATGTTCCGCCCGCTTCCGCAAAACGGGGCATCAAAATACGGGTGATTAGCTCAGCTGGTTAGAGCATCTCGTTTACACCGAGAGGGTCGGGAGTTCGAATCTCTCATCACCCACCATTCTTGCAAAAGTCGGCCTCGCGCCGGCTTTTTGCATTTCCGGGCCATGCCATTTTCTTTTTGCGAATCAGCGCATTATCGCAGTGCACCGCGAATCGTCGATCAGAATCGAAACGCCATGCAACGGTTGACGCCATAGCGCCCGACAGGCAAGCTTGATCAAGCAACACCAGTCAGGATGACGCCGCGATGACCATAATCTTCGAAATCCCGTTTTCCGCGCTAGTGGCGTCGTTGCGAAGAGTTGCTGTCCATCGGGGTCAATTGATCGCGCGGGGGGCTCTGGTGGCGATTATAGCGCCCCTGATGCTGGTTGGCTGTTATCTGCCCGACGACTTCACCATTGATCTTAATGTCGAGCAGAATGGCGATTACCGGTTCAGCTATCGCGGGTTGCTGGTGCAGCCGACCATTACCGAGGCCCTTCTGAACGAAGAAATTGATGCCGATGAAGAAAAAGTGCGCGTCGACAAGGTGCTTGCCGATCTGAAACGCGATTCCGGTGTCAAGCAACTGACCTATCAGGGCAAGGGCATATTCAACATTGTTTATGAGCGACGCAGCAACATCATGCGCGACAAAAGCTTTGTGTTTGTCCGGCGCAATTCGCGAATCCTTGAAATGTTTTTCCGCGCGGAATCGAACACCGTTGAAATACGCGGCGGCTTCGTGCCCGACCAGTATGAAGAACGCCTGACCGCACTTGGCTATCAGATGACCGGCAAGATCGAGTTGCGCACCACGGCAGGCATCCGCAGCCATAACGCCGCCGAATTTGTCAAAACCGCCGGTCAGAACAGGCTGCGCTGGGAAATCAAATCGATCACCGATCCGGTGCCGAATGTGATCATCGGATAGGGAGCCGGGCCGGGAAAGCTGGCAGGCTGATCTGGCTTAAAAGATCGGGAATTTTCATTGATCAGGATGCGGCAGGCTACATTTCCCGATGGTGCTGTTATCCTGGATAATTTTGATGAACGCATATGCACACTACAGGGGCTTTGAATTCTGTCTTTGTCGATGGCATTCAATTTTGTTCTTGATTTGTTCTTTGTTTGGTGGTAAGGATATCTCGTCAACTTGATAATTGCGCCCGCATCGCGGGCAAAAGGGGCCGGGATCTTTGGATTTCCGGCCCTTTTTGCGTTTCGCAAAGCCCCGGAGCAATGCCGTCACAGGATGTTTGCCATGCAAACGGAACGGATGGCGCATGTGTTGTTGGCAAAGGAAAGAGGGCCATGATTGTGAATGTCGATGATTTCGATGATGAGGGGCCGTGAGGCCGTGCGGGCGCAGGTTGAGGCGCCACACGAGCGGGGCAGGCGGGAATGCCTGTCAGATCCCGCATAACGACCCCGGTGGCATGAAGGTTTCATGCGGCGGGGTATCCGGACTGTCATGTGAGCGGAGGACGATTAATTCACGGCGCGGTGCCAGCCGTCTTGTCAGGCATCCATAACAGGGGCGATCCGCCTGAAACGGCCAAAAGTCATTACGGGAGAGGTGCGTCAATCGCACAAAAAAGGGGGCGATAATCCGCCGTCCCGATTTGTGGCGCGATTGGCCGGGACCCAGACCGGATGGCGAGACCGCGAGCCATCAAACGAGGACCGCGAACCCGAGACGACCAAAAGTCATTACGGAAGTGGTTTGTCCGTCTCGCAAAAAGAGTGGGGCGACAAGCTGCCATTCCGGTTTGGGGCATGGTGGGTTGACGGTCGGACTGGATGTCGAGGGCATCGGGAGGTGCTTGGGGCAGCATTGGATCTGCGGGCCACTGGTCCTTGATCCATCCTCGGAAAGGGGGCAGACGCTTTGTGGCATGGATCGACAGTCATCATTCGGAATTCCCCGGAAATCAATGAACGAACGGGGCGACGGAAACTGGCGCGACAAGCTGCTGGGGGCAACAAGGGTAGTAGGCTGCCGACCATCCACTTAGAGGATGATCTGGACCTATGCGGCAGGCTCCTTGGCGGGCAGGGCGGTCATCATTCGGGGTTTCCGACCTCCGACAGGTGTTTGGGGCTGCGGGGTGTTTGGGGCATCGCGGGAAGGGGCAGTCAGTCTGAGGTGGCTAAAGGGCGTTGCCGGACTGGGGGGCTGGGGGGGCTGTGTGCGCAAAAAGAAAGGGACGGCGATGTGCCGTCCCGTTTTCGTTGGGGATCGGAAGCGGATGCGGGGTCAGTAGACCATTTCGTCTTCGCCGCCGCCTTCGGAGATGACGATCTGGCCTTGGGCGGCGAGTTCCTTGGCGAGCTGGACGATCATCATCTGGGATTCCTCGACATCCGACAGGCGGACAGGGCCCAGTGCGTCCATGTCTTCGCGCATCATCTTGCCGGCACGTTCGGACATGTTCTTGAAGAACAGATCGCGCATCGCATCGGTCGAGCCTTTGAGGGCCAGTGCGAGTTTGTCCTTTTCGACCTGACGCAGCAGGGTCTGAACGCCGTTGTTGTCGAGACGGGCAAGGTCTTCGAAGGTGAACATGAGGGCCTTGATCTTTTCCGCAGAGTCGCGGTTGCGTTCCTCGAGTGCGGTGAGGAAGCGGTCCTGGCTCTGGCGATCCAGACTGTTGAAGATATCGGCCATCAGTTCGTGGTTGTCGCCGCGCGAGCCGCGCGCAAGGTTCGACATGAATTCGGTGCGGAGTGTCTTCTCGATATTGTCGAGGACCTCTTTCTGCACGGCCTCCATGCGCAGCATACGCATGATGACCTCCATCGAGAAGTTTTCCGGCAATAGCGACAATACAGCGGCCGAGTGGGATGATTTCAGTTTCGAGAGCACCACGCCAACGGTCTGCGGGTATTCGTTTTTGAGGTAGTTGGCGAGAACCGCCTCGTTCACGTTGTTCAGCTTGTCCCACATGGTGCGGCCGGCGGGGCCGCGAATCTCTTCCATGATGCCGTTGACACGATCTTCGGGGAGGACCTTGGACAGCAGGCGTTCGGTCGTATCGAACGAACCGACCAGCGAGCCGGTCGACGAAAGCTGGTCTGCAAATTCCACAAACAGACGTTCGACGATATTGGAGCTGATGGTGCCAAGGCCCGACATGGTCTGGGAAATCTCTTTGATTTCCTCGTCATCCATCATGCTGAACATTTTGGTGGCGTGTTCTTCACCAAGTGCCAGCATCAGAATCGCGGCTTTTTCCGGGCCTGCAAGCGACCTGTATTCTTCTTTTACGCGCCCCACTGGTGGTCTTCTCCGTCACTGCGTTCATTCGCCGGGTTTGTTCACCCGGGCGAACATGCCTGTTTCTAGCGGCAAAGAATATAATCTATTTATCAACAATTCTATAAAAGCTAAGCGCAGGATGCAAAGGTAACTGACGAAACCGTCCGTGGAAGTGATTGGAAAAGCGTTATTTGTCCAAAAGCCGGGGCCTGTGATGTGTTTCACAGGGTGATGATCTCCGGCGCAATTGACGAGATGGTTGAAAACGCTGGTATCAGCTTGACTTGGCATAGGTGCTGGTCTAACAAAGGCGCGCCAATAGCTGGTCATTTGGGGGCGTAGCTCAGTTGGTTAGAGCGCCGGCCTGTCACGCCGGAGGCCGCGGGTTCAAGTCCCGTCGCTCCCGCCATGATCACGCATCTGTTGTCTTTGTTCGGACGTTTCGTCCTTTCCGCGATCGCCTTTTCACGTGCAGCGCATGTTGCTTCGCAAGAAACGGACTTGATCATGACGTTACGCGACCCGATATCGGAGAGCAGAGAATGGCAAAAAGATTAGGAAGTTTCCGGCCTTAGGTGGTGTTAAAACCGCTTACGGGGCTGGAACTTGTGCGGTGCATACGTTATGGTGCGCCGGTATAGGCCAGGTGGGGACCTGGTCGGGTCAAAAGAGGCCTGTTCTTGAGAGGTCAGAGAGATGCAAGAGCTTCTTTCGGAATATCTTCCGATCCTGATTTTCATCGGGATCGCCGTCGGTCTCTCGGCGGTTATCGTCATCGCGTCGCTGGTTCTGGCCAAGCAGGCTCCTGATGTTGAAAAACTGTCCGCATATGAATGCGGGTTTGCGCCGTTTGAAGACGCGCGCATCAAGTTTGATGTCCGGTTCTATCTGGTCGCCATCTTGTTCATCATTTTCGATCTCGAAGTTGCGTTCCTGTTCCCGTGGGCTGTGACCCTTGGCGACATCGGCACCTTCGGTTTCTTTTCTATGGTGATCTTCCTGGCTGTGCTGACGGTCGGATTTGTCTATGAATGGAAGAAGGGAGCATTGGAATGGGAGTGAGCACCAATACAGGCGCCCCCCTGGCACCCGGTCAGGATCAGGATACCCTGCTTAAAGGCGTGTTCGACGAGATGAATGACAAGGGCTTTGTCCTTGCCAATCTCGACAAGCTGGCAAGCTGGGCAAGCACCGGTTCGCTGTGGCCGATGACATTCGGTCTGGCCTGCTGTGCCGTGGAAATGATGCATGCCGCCGCGTCGCGTTACGACCTTGACCGTTACGGTCTTGTGTTCCGTCCGAGCCCGCGTCAGTCCGACGTGATGATCGTTGCCGGCACGCTTACCAACAAGATGGCTCCGGCACTGCGCAAGGTTTACGACCAGATGGCCGAACCGCGCTGGGTGATCTCGATGGGATCATGTGCGAATGGTGGCGGATATTATCACTATTCCTATTCGGTGGTGCGCGGTTGTGATCGCGTTGTTCCGGTGGACGTATATGTTCCCGGGTGCCCGCCGACAGCCGAAGCGCTGATTTACGGCGTGATGCAGTTGCAAAAGAAAATCCGCCGTACCGGTGTCCTGACACGCTGATCCTTAATAGGGGGCTTGCATGAGCGAAGTGCTCAGCGATAACAGCGCCGCGCTGAAAGATCTTAAAGATCTAGTGGTGTCCCAGTTTGCCGACAAGGTTCTGGAAACCCAGTACCGTTATGGCGAGCTGTCCATCGTGGTCAAACGCGATGCTATTCTTAAAGTTCTGACATTCCTTCGCGATGATGCGGGCTGCCTGTTCAAGCAGCTTGTCGACATTTGCGGGGTTGATTATCCCGAACGCGCCGAGCGTTTCGACGTCGTGTATCACCTGCTGTCGCTCAAGCATAACCTGCGTGTGCGTGTGAAGGTCCGTACCGACGAAGATACCCCGGTGCCCAGTGCCGTTCCCGTTTACAGCGCCGCCAACTGGTTCGAGCGCGAGACATGGGATCTGTTCGGCATCTTCTTTGACAATCACCCGGACCCGCGCCGTATCCTGACGGATTATGGCTTTGAGGGTCATCCGCTTCGCAAGGATTTCCCGCTGACCGGTTATGTCGAGGTTCGCTATGACGACGAGCAGAAGCGCGTTGTCTACGAGCCGGTGAAACTGGTTCAGGATTTCCGTAACTTCGATTTCGAAAGCCCGTGGGAAGGCATCCAGCATGTTCTTCCCGGCGATGAAAAGGCGGAGGGCAAGGCCTGATGTCGGAACAAAAAATCAAAAACATGACCATGAACTTCGGCCCGCAGCACCCTGCGGCGCACGGCGTTCTGCGTCTGGTTCTTGAAATGGATGGCGAGGTTATCGAACGCGCCGATCCGCATATCGGCCTTCTGCACCGCGGTACGGAAAAGCTGATCGAATATAAGACCTATATTCAGGCGACCCCGTATTTCGACCGTCTCGACTATGTCGCGCCGATGAACCAGGAACATGCCTATTGCCTGGCGATTGAGAAGCTGATGGGTGTCGAGGTGCCGAAACGCGCCCAGTATATCCGCGTTCTTTATGCGGAAATGGGTCGTATCCTGAACCATCTTCTGAACCTGACGGCCTTTGCGCTTGACGTTGGTGCGATGACCCCGCTGCTGTGGGGCTTCGAGGAACGTGAAAAGCTCATGGAATTCTATGAGCGCGCCTGCGGTGCACGTCTTCATGCCAACTATTTCCGTCCGGGCGGCGTTGCAGCCGATCTTCCGGCCGGGTTGCTGGCCGATATTGATGCCTGGTGTGATCAGTTCCCGAAATTCGTCAACGATTTCGACCGCATCCTGACCGGCAACCGTATCTTCAAACAGCGTACTGTTGATATCGGGATTGTTTCGCCCGAGGAGGCCCTTGATTGGGGCTTTACCGGGCCGAACATCCGCGCATCGGGCATGGCGTGGGATCTGCGTAAATCGCAGCCCTATGACTCGTACGAAGATTTCGATTTCGACATTCCGATCGGCAAGACCGGCGACTGCTATGATCGCTTCCTGGTGCGTTTCGAAGAAATGAACCAGTCGCTCAAGATCATGAAGCAGGCCATCAAGGAAATGCCGGATGGTGCTGTTATCGTTGAAAATAACAAGGTGGCGCCGCCGTCGCGTTCAGAAATGAAACGCTCGATGGAAGCCCTGATCCATCACTTCAAACTCTTTACCGAAGGGTTCCACGTTCCGGCTGGCGAATGCTATGCCGCGGTCGAGGCACCGAAGGGCGAGTTTGGCGTGTATCTCATTTCGGATGGCTCGAACCGTCCGTATCGCTGCAAAATTCGCGCACCCGGGTTCCCGCACCTTCAGGGCATCGACTTCATGTCCAAGGGCCACATGCTGGCCGATGTCGTTGCCAATATCGGGTCGCTTGATATCGTGTTCGGTGAGATTGACCGATGAGCCATTTGAGAAGACCAGCTCCGAGAGAGCTTCAGCCTGTCAGCTTTGCGTTTTCCCCGGAAAACATGGAGCGGGCAAACAAGATTATCGCCAAGTATCCGGAAGGCCGCCAGCAGAGCGCGGTCATGCCGCTGCTTGATCTGGCACAGCGTCAGACCGAAGGTAACTGGGTTCCGACTGTCGCAATGGATTACATTGCCGACATGCTCGATATGCCGGCCATTCGTGTCTACGAGGTGGCGACCTTCTATACGATGTATAACCTTGCCCCGGTCGGCAAGAACTTCATCCAGGTCTGCACCACGACGCCTTGCTGGTTGCGCGGTTCGGCGGATGTCGTTGATACCTGCAAGAAGGAACTGGGCATCGGAATCGGTGAAACCACCGAAGACGGTCAGTTTACCCTGATCGAGGTTGAATGCCTTGGCGCGTGCGTTAATGCACCGATGATGCAGATTAACGACGATTATTACGAAGACCTGACTGCCGATAGCACCAAGTCGATCCTTGATGCCCTGAAAAAGGGTGAAAAGCCGAAAGCCGGTCCGCAGATCGGTCGTCGCGGCTGCGAGCCGATCGATGGTCCCAAGGTTCTGAAGGCATTCTGTGGCTGTGGCGCTGCCGATCAGTCTG
The DNA here is from genome assembly GCF_017744215.1 of Thalassospira sp. A3_1. Lineage (NCBI taxonomy): Bacteria > Pseudomonadati > Pseudomonadota > Alphaproteobacteria > Rhodospirillales > Thalassospiraceae > Thalassospira > Thalassospira sp. A3_1. Next base: position 183,529 of record NZ_JAGHQQ010000003.1, read on the forward strand.
CTGATGCAAGCGAAGGGGAGGCCTGAGATGCTGCAGGATAAGGATCGTATATTTACCAACCTGTACGGTTTTCAGGACTTCGGTCTTAAAGCGGCACAGGCGCGTGGCAACTGGGACGGCACCAAGGCCCTGATTGAAAAAGGGCGCGACTGGATCATCAACGAGATGAAGGCATCCGGTCTGCGTGGTCGTGGGGGCGCTGGCTTCCCGACCGGCCTGAAATGGTCGTTCATGCCCAAGGAATCCGATGGTCGTCCGAGCTATCTTGTGGTGAATGCCGACGAGGGCGAGCCGGGCACCTGTAAAGACCGCGAGATCATGCGCAATGATCCGCATACCCTGATTGAAGGCTGCCTTCTGGCCAGCTTCGCGATGAATGCCCATGCCGGATATATCTATATCCGCGGCGAGTTCTATCACGAGGCATCAAACCTTCAGCGTGCGATTGACGAAGCCTATGAAGCCGGTCTGCTTGGCAAGAATGCCTGCGGTTCGGGCTGGGATTACGACCTTTATCTGCATCTTGGTGCAGGGGCGTATATCTGTGGCGAGGAAACCGCGCTGATCGAAAGCCTTGAGGGCAAGAAAGGCCAGCCGCGTCTGAAGCCGCCATTCCCGGCCAATGCCGGTCTGTATGGCTGCCCGACCACGGTGAACAACGTCGAATCGATTGCTGTGGTGCCGGAAATCCTGCGCCGTGGCGGTGCATGGTTCACCGGTTTTGGTCGTGAAAACAACCACGGTACCAAGCTGTTTGCGATTTCCGGCCATGTCGAGAAGCCCTGCACGGTCGAGGAAGCCATGAGCATCCCGCTGCGCGAGCTGATCGACAAGCATTGCGGCGGTGTTCGTGGCGGCTGGGACAATCTTCTGGCGGTTATTCCGGGCGGTTCGTCCGTTCCGCTGATGACCAAAGACATTTGCGACAATGTGCTGATGGATTTCGATGCCCTGCGTGAAGTGGGATCGGGTCTTGGTACGGCGGCGGTGATCGTGATGGATAAGTCCACCGACATCGTTTACGCCATCGCGCGTCTGTCGGAATTCTACCAGCATGAAAGCTGTGGCCAGTGCACACCGTGCCGTGAAGGCACGGGCTGGATGGCGCGCATCATGGCGCGCATGGTCCGGGGACAGGCCACGCTTGATGAAATTGACCTGCTGTGGGATGTGACCAAACAGGTCGAAGGCCACACCATTTGTGCGCTTGGCGATGCAGCCGCATGGCCAATCCAGGGTCTGATCCGTCACTTCCGTCCCGAAATGGAACGGCGGATCAAGGAATATCGCGCACGGATCGCGGCCTGAGAGGGGCCTGTTGAGAGGGATTGAGACATGCCGAAACTGACAGTTGACGGTATTGAAGTTGAAGTAGAAGCCGGGGCGACAGTCCTTCAGGCCTGTGAAGAGGCCGGGAAGGAGATTCCGCGTTTCTGCTATCACGAACGCCTGTCAATCGCCGGCAACTGCCGTATGTGTCTGGTCGAGATGGAACGTGCACCGAAGCCGGTCGCGTCCTGCGCCATGCCTGCGGCAGATGGAATGGTGATCAAGACGGATTCCGATCTGGTCAAGAAAGCACGCAATGGCGTGATGGAATTCCTGCTGATCAACCATCCGCTGGATTGCCCGATCTGTGACCAGGGCGGTGAATGTGACCTTCAGGACCAGGCAATGGCCTATGGTTTTGATGCGTCGCGCTATGCCGAGAAAAAGCGTGCGGTGAAGGACAAGGAACTGGGCCCGATCGTCAAAACGATCATGACCCGTTGCATTCACTGCACCCGTTGCGTCCGTTTTTCCGAGGAAGTCGCAGGTGTCGGCACCATGGGTGCTGTTTACCGTGGCGAGGATACCGAGGTCGGACCGTATATCGAAGCATCGATCAATTCCGAACTTTCGGGGAACCTGGTCGATCTTTGCCCGGTTGGTGCGCTGACGTCCAAGCCCTATGCGTTTACCGCGCGTCCGTGGGAATTGAAAAAGACAGACAGCATCGACGTTATGGATGCGGTTGGATCAAACATCCGTATCGATTCCCGCAGTGCCGAAGTCATGCGCGTTCTGCCGCGTACCAATGACGACGTGAACGAGGAATGGATTTCGGACAAAACCCGTTATGCGATTGACGGCCTGAAACGCCAGCGTCTGGATCGTCCGTATGTGCGTGTCGATGGCAAGCTGAAAGCAGCAAGCTGGGAAGAGGCCTTTGCCGCGATCAAGGCAAAGGTTTCCGGGCTTGATGGCAAGAAGATTGCAGCGATTGCCGGTGATACGGTCGATTGTGAATCGATGACGGCCCTTAAGGATCTGATGGGGACCCTTGGGTCGCCGAACCTTGATTGCCGTCAGGACGGTTCGAAAATCGGCGGCCCGCGTGCCTCTTATATCTTTAACACCACGATTGCCGGGATCGACGAAGCCGATGCCTGCCTGATCGTTGGGGCGAATGTCCGCGCAGAAGCACCGATCATCAATTCCCGCCTGCGCAAGCGCTGGCGTGCGACGGCCGGTGACTTCAAGGTTGGCATCATCGGCGAAAGCTGGGACCCGACCTATAAGCACGACTATCTTGGTGCCGGTGCGGAAACGCTTTCCGCGGTTCTCGATGGCAAGAACGATTTCGCCAAGGTTCTGAAAGCTGCCGAAAAGCCGATGATCATCGTTGGCATGGGCGCGCTTAACCGTGACGACAGCGATGCGGTTCTGGCGACCGTCCGGGCGATTGCCGACAAATACGGCATGGTTTCGGGCGAATGGAACGGTTTTAACGTCCTGCACACCGCCGCATCGCGCGTTGGTGGCCTTGATCTGGGCTTTGTTCCGGGCGAGGGCGGTCTTGCGACTAACGACATCCTTGATGCCGCGGCAAAAGGCGATGTCGAGGTTGTTTACCTTCTGGGTGCCGATGAAATCGACATGTCGAAACTTGAGAAGGCCTTTGTGGTCTATCAGGGGGCGATGGGCGATGCCGGTGCACAGGCAGCAGACGTGATCCTTCCGGGTGCTGCCTATACCGAAAAGAATGGTACCTACGTCAATACCGAAGGCCGCGCCCAGCAGGGCTGGCGCGCTGTTTTCCCGGTTGGCGACGCCAAGGAAGACTGGGCGATTGTTCGTGCGCTTTCGGGTGCACTTGGCCAGGCGCTTCCGTATGACAGCATTGAAGCCGTGCGTTCGCGCATGGTTGAACTCAGCCCGACTTTCACCTCGCTGAATGCTGTTACCAAGGCAGAGTGGGCCGATTTCGGCAAGAAAGGCGATATGAAGCCAGACAGCTTTACCTCGCCGGTTCGCAATTTCTATATGACCGACCCGATCAGCCGTGCATCGGTGACGATGGCCAAATGTACAGAGGCCTTTGTCAAGGATGCGGCTGCCGAGAAGGTTGCCTGAGTTTGGGGGGCGGCGATGACATCGTCGCCCGTCCCGCAAGGGGGTGTCCCAATTCAGGGACGAAACGCAAAAGATACGGTTTGACCGATGGAACTTCTTTGGGACGGATATATTGAACCGCTGGTCTGGATCGTCGCCAAGATTTTGGCGATTGTTGTCCCGCTGCTGGTTGCTGTCGCCTATCTGACCTATGCCGAGCGCAAGGTCATCGGTGCGATGCAGTTGCGCAAGGGCCCGAACGTTGTGGGGCCGTTTGGTCTTCTGCAGCCGCTGGCCGATGGTCTGAAACTGTTTCTGAAAGAAACAATCGTTCCGACCAGTGCCAACAAGGGCGTGTTTATCATCGCCCCGATGCTGACTTTCATTCTGGCGATCATTGCCTGGGCGGTTATTCCGTTCGACGAGGGCATGGTACTGGCGGATCTGAATGTCGGCATTCTGTACCTGTTCGCGATTTCATCGCTGGGTGTTTACGGCATCGTGATGGCCGGTTGGGCATCGAACTCCAAATACGCCTTCCTTGGTGCGCTGCGTTCCGGCGCTCAGATGGTTTCGTATGAGATTTCGATTGGCCTGATCATCATTTCCGTTCTGCTGACCACCGGGTCCCTGAACCTGAGCGACATCGTTCGCGGCCAGGGCGGCGGTATCTGGGAATGGAACTTCATCTATCACCTGCCGATGTTTGTGGTCTTCATCGTGTCGATCCTGGCCGAAACGAACCGCGCGCCGTTTGACCTTCCGGAAGCGGAAGCCGAGCTGGTGTCGGGTTATAACGTCGATTATTCGGCAATGACCTTTGCGCTGTTCTTCCTGGGTGAATACGCGAACATGATCCTGATGAGCGGTCTTTGCGCCGTTCTGTTCCTGGGGGGCTGGACCGCGCCGCTGCCGGTTCTTGATTTCATCCCGGGGCCGATCTGGTTCATCCTGAAGATCTGCTTCGTTCTGTTCATATTCCTCTGGGTGCGTGCGACATTCCCGCGTTACCGCTATGACCAGCTTATGCGTCTGGGTTGGAAAGTCTTCCTGCCGCTGTCATTTGCCTGGGTCATGCTGGTCGCCACGTTCCTGGTTGCTTTTGACAAGGTCCCGGCCTGATCGCCGCGCATCGGAAAGAGAGAGGTAAACGATGTCATTTATTGATCGGACGGCCCGGAGCTTCCTGCTGGTGGAACTCGTTTCCGGCATGGCGCTCACCCTGAAATACATGTTCAAGCCGAAGGTGACGCTGAACTATCCGTATGAAAAGGGTCCGCTGAGCCCGCGTTTCCGTGGCGAACATGCGCTGCGTCGCTATCCCAACGGGGAAGAGCGTTGCATCGCGTGCAAACTTTGCGAGGCGATCTGTCCCGCGCAGGCCATCACCATCGAGGTTGAGCCGCGCACCGACGGTTCGCGTCGTACGACGCGCTACGATATCGATATGACGAAATGCATCTATTGTGGTTTCTGCGAGGAAGCCTGCCCGGTGGATGCCATCGTCGAAGGTCCGAACTTCGAGTTCGCAACCGAAAACCGCGAGGAGCTTCTCTATGACAAGGACAAGCTTCTTGAAAATGGCGAGCGTTGGGAAGCCGAGCTTGCTGCACGATTGGAGGCAGACGCACCTTATCGGTAAGTGTCGCGTCTGATCGTTAAAGAGAGAGTTCATGGGCCGCTGTCTGCCATTGGGGCGGGGCGGCTCGCCAAGGGGGTACCTTATGGTCGTACAGGCTTTGGCTTTTTACCTGTTTGCTACTGTCGCGGTTCTGTCCGCGACTGCGGTTGTGACCGTTCGCAACCCGGTGCATTCGGTACTGCTGCTGATTTTGACATTTTTTAACGCAGCCGGGCTTTTCGTCCTGCTGGGTGCTGAGTTTCTCGCCATGCTGCTCGTCGTCGTCTATGTCGGCGCGGTCGCGGTTCTGTTCCTGTTCGTCGTCATGATGCTCGACATCAACTTTGTCGAGATGCGTCAGGGTTTCCTCAACTATCTGCCGATCGGGGTTCTGATCGCGCTGGTGCTGTTTGTGGAACTGGCCTTTGTCGGCGCGGGCTGGGCACTGTCTGATGACAAGGTTGCGGTTCTGGCGCATCCGACGCCCGCCGGACTGACCAATGTCGAGGCGCTTGGCCAACTGATCTACACCGATTACGCATACATCTTCCAGGCTGCCGGTCTGGTGCTGCTTGTTGCGATGATTGGCGCAATTGTCCTGACGCTGCGTACCCGTGAAGGTGTCCGCCGTCAGAAAATCTCCGAGCAGGTCAAACGCGATCGCGCTGACACGCTTGAAGTCAAAAAAGTTCCGGTCGGTAGGGGGATCTGATGGAAATCGGTCTTGCACATTATTTGACCGTCGCGGCGATCCTTTTCACACTCGGGATCTTTGGCATCTTCATGAACCGCAAGAACGTCATCATCATCATGATGTCGATCGAGCTGATGCTGCTGGCAGTCAATATCAACCTTGTCGCGTTCTCGTCGTTCCTTGGCGATCTCGTCGGACAGGTCTTCACCATCTTCGTCCTGACCGTTGCCGCCGCCGAGGCAGCGATCGGTCTTGCGATCCTGGTGGTCTATTTCCGTAACCGCGGCACGATTGCGGTTGAAGACATCAACATGATGAAGGGGTAAGGCAGATATGTATCCTCTGATTGTATTCCTGCCCCTGATCGCTGCCACGATCGCAGGCATCATCACGCTGGCCGGCGCCATGTCGTCCACGTCCGATGCCGGTCACGGTCATGACAGCCACGGCCATCATCATCACGGTGTTTCGACGTCTGACCGCATCTCCCAGCTGATTACGGTTGGCGGTGTGGTGACGGCCTTCATCATTTCGATTTTCGCCTTTGTCGATGTTGCCCTTGGCGGCAACCCGATCACGGTTCAGCTGTTTACCTGGATTTCTTCGGGGAACTTCACAGCCGAATGGGCGCTTCGTTTTGATACGCTGACCTGTGTCATGCTGATCGTTGTGACCGGTGTGTCGTCGATGGTTCATATCTATTCCATCGGTTACATGTCGCACGATCCCGACAAGCCGCGTTTCATGGCGTATCTGTCGCTGTTTACCTTTGCCATGCTGATGCTGGTGACCGCAGACAACCTGATCCAGCTGTTCTTTGGCTGGGAAGGGGTGGGGCTTGCGTCCTATCTTCTGATCGGTTTCTGGTATTCCAAGCCGTCGGCATCGGCGGCTGCGATCAAGGCGTTCATCGTCAACCGTGTTGGTGACTTTGGTTTTGCGCTTGGTATCTTTGCGGTTTACGTCCTGTTCGACAGCGTTCAGTTCGACGTGATCTTTGGCAATGCCGAAGAAGTTGCCGGAACGACCCTTCTGTTCCTTGGTCATGAGTTTTCGGCGCTTGAGATCACCTGTTTCCTGCTGTTCATCGGTGCGATGGGCAAATCGGCACAGCTTGGCCTGCATACGTGGTTGCCTGATGCGATGGAGGGCCCGACGCCGGTTTCCGCACTTATCCACGCGGCAACCATGGTGACGGCCGGTGTGTTCATGGTCGCGCGCCTGTCGCCGATCTTTGAATATGCCGAAACCACCCTTGCCATCGTCACGGTTGTCGGCGCATCGACCGCGTTCTTTGCCGCGACGATTGGTTGCGTTCAGAACGACATCAAGCGCGTGATCGCCTATTCGACCTGTTCGCAGCTTGGCTATATGTTCTTTGCCTGCGGCGTGTCGGCCTATTCGGCGGGCGTGTTCCACCTGATGACGCATGGTTTCTTCAAGGCGCTTCTGTTCCTTGGTGCCGGTTCGGTGATCCATGCGATGTCGGACGAGCAGGACATGCGCAAGATGGGCGGCATCTACAAGATGGTTCCGCTGACCTTTGCGGTGATGATGGTTGGTACGCTTGCGATTACCGGTTTCCCGGGGCTTGCGGGCTTCTATTCCAAGGACCTTGTCATCGAAAGCGCGTTTGCGGCACATACCGCAGTCGGGACCTATGCCTTCTGGGCCGGTATCCTGGCGGCACTGATGACGTCGTTCTATAGCTGGCGCCTGATCTTCATGACCTTCTTTGGCACCCCGCGTGCGGACGAGCGGACCATGGCCCATGTCCATGAAAGCCCGGCTGTCATGACGCTGCCGCTTCTGTTCCTGACCATCGGCGCGATCTTTGCCGGCTGGTTCGCCAAGGACTGGTTCGGTGGTGGTGACTATGAAGAAATGCTGGCGTTCTGGAATGGCGCGATCTTCATGGCCGAAGGTCATCAGGCCCTTGAACATGCACACCATGTTCCGGGCTGGGTCAAGCTGGCACCGTTTGTTGCCATGGTATCGGGCTTTGTCATCGCCCTTGTGATGTACAAGCTGGTGCCGTCGCTGCCGCGTCAGTTGGCCAATACCTTCAACGGTCTGTACCGCTTCGCACTGAACAAATGGTACTTCGACGAGCTTTACGACAAGATTTTCGTCAAGCCAGCCTTCTATCTTGGCTATGGCTTCTGGAAATCGGGCGATGGTGCGCTGATCGACGGTGTCGGTCCGGATGGTGTCGCCGCAGCATGCCGTAACATTGCACGTCGTGTCAGCGCCCTTCAGAGCGGTTTCGTCTATCACTATGCGTTTGCGATGCTGATCGGTATTGCCGCCTTGGTGTCTTACACAATTTGGAAGATGGGTTAACGGGCGATGAGCGATTATCCAATTCTTTCGATCGTCACCTTTTTGCCGCTGATCGGCGCACTGTTTGTGCTGCTGATCCGCGGGGAAGAGGCGAATGTCGCCCGCAACTCCCGTTGGGTTGCCCTTTGGACGTCGGGCTTTACCTTTGCCGCATCGTTGATGCTGTGGGTGAATTTCGATAGCACCACGGCCGATTTCCAGTTCGTTGAAAAAGCCGACTGGATGCCGGGCCTGAATATTTCCTATCACATGGGCGTGGATGGCATTTCGATGCTGTTCGTGCTTCTGGCGACCTTCCTGACGCCGATCTGCATTCTGTCGGCATGGGAAGCAATCCAGAAACGCGTGAAGGAATACATGATCGCGTTCCTGATCCTGGAAACGATGATGGTCGGTATGTTCAGCGCGCTTGACGGTCTGCTGTTCTATCTGTTCTTCGAAGGCGTTCTGATCCCGATGTTCATCATCATCGGTGTCTGGGGCGGTCAGCGTCGTGTTTATGCAGCCTTCAAGCTGTTTCTTTACACGCTGCTGGGGTCCGTTCTGATGCTGGTCGCGCTGCTTGCGATGTATTTCGATGCAGGCACGACCGACATCCCGACACTGATGGCGCATGGTTTCAGCTATAACATGCAGCTTTGGCTGTGGCTGGCGTTCTTTGCATCCTTTGCCGTCAAGGTACCGATGTGGCCGGTTCACACCTGGTTGCCCGATGCCCACGTTGAGGCACCGACTGCCGGTTCGGTGATCCTGGCGGGTGTTCTTCTGAAAATGGGGGGGTACGGTTTCCTTCGGTTCTCGTTGCCGATGATGCCGCTGGCGTCTGAAACCTTTGCCCCGCTGGTGTTCACGCTGTCGATTGTGGCGATCATCTATACGTCGCTGGTCGCGCTTGCACAGCAGGACATGAAAAAGCTGATTGCCTATTCGTCGGTTGCCCATATGGGTATCGTCACCATCGGTGCCTTCACCTTTAACCAGCATGGCATCGAAGGTTCGATCTTCCAGATGCTGAGCCACGGTGTGGTTTCCGGTGCATTGTTCCTGTGTGTTGGTGTGGTTTATGACCGCATGCATACCCGCGAGATCGATGCCTATGGTGGCCTTGTGCACCGTATGCCGGGTTATGCCGTTATCTTCATGTTCTTTACGATGGCGTCTGTCGGTCTTCCGGGGACGGGTGGTTTCGTTGGCGAAATCCTGGCATTGCTGGGCGCGTTCGAAGCCAATACCTGGGTGGCATTCTTTGCCGCGACCGGTCTGATCCTTGGTGCGGCTTATGCGCTGTATCTTTATCGCCGCATCGTGTTCGGGGCCCTTACCAAGGAAAATCTTAAATCGATCCTTGATATGAGCCCGCGTGAATGGCTGATCTTCGCACCGCTGGTGATCATCGTTCTGTGGATGGGGGTCTATCCGGTCTCCTTCCTCGACATCATGCATGTTTCGGTTGAAAACCTCGTCAACCAGGTCGAAACGGCGCAGGCTGCCGCAGCTCAGGCTGCGCAGCTAGCGGCGAATTGAGGGGAATGAACATGGGAGTTTCTATGCTCAACCTCGGGGCGGCATTGCCCGAAATCTTTATGGCCGTTTCGGCCCTTGCCCTTCTGATGCTTGGCGTGTTTGCCGGTAAGGACAAGGCTTTCCGCACCGTTTCATGGCTTGCGGTTGCAGCCCAGATCATCGCCCTTGTGCTGGTGGTTCTGGGTGACGGCGGGGTGGCGTTCTATGGCCAGTTCACGGCAGATGCCTTTGCCAAATTCACCAAGGTGATGATCCTGATCGGTTCGTCGATTGGTATCGTGATGGCGATGAATTACGCCGAACGCGAAAACATGTCGCGGTTCGAATTCCCGATCCTGATCCTGCTTGCCACACTTGGCATGATGGCGATGGTATCGGCGACCGACATGCTGTCGCTGTATCTTGGCCTTGAGCTTCAGTCGCTCGCACTTTACGTGATTGCGGCGATCCGCCGCGACACCGTTCGCGCCACGGAATCGGGCCTGAAATACTTCGTTCTGGGGTCGATTGCGTCGGGTATGCTGCTGTATGGCATGTCGATGGTTTATGGCTTTACCGGTTCGACCAACTTTGCCGTTCTTGGCGATGTGATCAGTGCTGGCGGCCTTTCGGTCGGGACACTGGTTGGTCTGGCCTTCATGTTTGCCGGTCTGTGCTTCAAGGTTTCCGCGGTTCCGTTCCATATGTGGACCCCGGACGTCTATGAGGGCGCACCGACCCCGGTGACGGCGTTCTTTGCCGTCGCGCCGAAGATTGCCGGTCTGGCACTGTTCGTTCGCGTTGCGGTTGGCCCGTTTGCGGGGGTTGTCGAAGACTGGCAGCAGATCATCGTTCTGGTGTCGATCCTGTCGATGGCATGGGGGTCGTTCGCGGCGCTCCGTCAGGACAATATCAAACGTCTGATGGCCTATTCATCCATCGGTCACGTCGGTTTCGCACTTGTCGGTCTTGCGGCCGGGACGTCCGAAGGTGTTGCGGGTATTCTGGTTTATCTGGGTATTTACCTTGTCATGAACCTTGGCACCTTTGCCGTGATCCTTTCGATGCGTCGCAATGACCGCATGGTCGAGGAAATCACCGATCTTGCCGGTCTGGCCAAGACCAAGCCGCTGATGGCTGCCGTTACCGCGATCCTGATGTTCTCGATGGCTGGTATTCCGCCGCTTGCAGGGTTCTTTGGCAAGTTTTACGTGTTCAAGGCAGCGGTTGACGCCGGTCTTGTGACACTGGCGGTGATCGGTCTGGTGACCTCGGTCGTCAGTGCCTATTACTATCTGCGGATCATCAAGGTGATGTATTTCGACGAGCCGGTCGAAGCGTTCGACAAGAACGGCACCGAGATGAATGTGATCATGGCGGTTGCGACGGTCATTCTTCTGGCTTTCGTTTTCTTCCCGAACCCGTTGATGGATAGTGCCGGCGTTGCCGCGACGGCCTTGCTCGGGCAGTAAGGATGACCAAGCCGACGATCCGGCTTCCGGAAGGTTTTTACCTTCATGAACTGGAAGTGATCGACAGCACCAATGAAGAGGCGAAACGCCTTGCTGATAAGGGCGCCCATAGTGGCGCCCTTATTTGGGCCCGCCAACAGACATCGGGCAGGGGACGGCGCGGCCGCGCATGGTCATCCCCGGTTGGCAATCTTTATTCTTCCCTTTTGCTGCGTCCTGATTGTCCGCTTTTTGAAGCGGCCAAACTGACATTCCTGATTGCGGTCGCAATGGCCGAGGCGATTGAGCTGGTCAGTGGCAACCGGGTCAGACCGGATTGCAAATGGCCCAATGACCTGATGGTCAATGGCCGCAAGATTTCGGGTATTCTGCTGGAAAGTGCATCGAACAACGGTTCGGAAACCGATTATCTGGTGATCGGGGCCGGGGTGAATGTTGCATTTTATCCCGATGATGCCGAACGTCCGGCGACGTCGCTTTCAGCCCTTGGCGCGCCGGTATCGGTGGGGGAACTTCTTTCGGCCTATGTCGCGCGGGTGGCAAGCTGGCTGCCGGTTTGGGAAGCGCAGGGGTTTGCCCCGGTGCGCGAGGCGTGGCTGACACGCGCATACGGTATCGGCGAGCCGGTGATTGCGCGCCTGACCGAAAGAACGCTTGAGGGCACGTTTGTCGGGCTTGATGATGATGGATCGCTTGTTCTAAGAGAAGCAGGCGGAACCGAGCATCGCGTCGGGGCTGGCGAAGTGTTCTTTAAAGCATAAATAAACACAGGACGATAACGGGGAGACGAAACATCATGTTGCTGGCGATTGATGCCGGGAATACCAACATCGTTTTCGCGGTGTTTGACGGCGATACGATCAAGGGGCAGTGGCGCTGTTCAACGACGGTTGAGCGCACGGCGGATGAACTTGGCGTATGGCTGCATCATCTGTTTACCCTGTCGGATGTGCCAAAAGACGCGATTACGGGCGCGATCATCGCGACCGTGGTTCCGGCGGCCGAATTCAGCCTTAAAACCCTGTGCCGGCGTTATTTCAATGTCGAGCCGATGGTGGTCGGCGATCCGGCGGTTGATCTGGATATGAAGATCATCATGGACCGCCCGAGCGAAGTTGGTGCCGACCGGCTGGTCAATGCGGTTGCAGCCCACAAGCTTTTTGGCGGGCCGCTTGTGGTGCTTGATTTCGGGACGGCAACCACGTTTGACGTGATTGATGAAGAAGGCAATTACCTTGGCGGTGTGATTGCACCGGGGGTGAACCTTTCGATCAAGGCGCTGCATATGGCGGCGGCCCAGTTGCCGATGGTGGCGATCGAGGCACCGCGCAACGTGATTGGCAAGAATACGGTAGAGGCGATGCAGTCCGGGGTTTACTGGGGCTATGTCGCGATGATTGAGGGACTTCTGGCGCGCATTCGCAAGCAGCAGGGCATCGATCATATGAAGGTTGTCGCGACAGGCGGGCTGGCACCGCTGTTTACCAAGGCGGTTGACGAGATCGAACATCTGCATGGCGATCTGACGATGCTGGGGCTTTTGATGATTTATCGCCGCAACAGCGCAAAATCGAACTAGACTGTTAACCGACATTGACTGTGAAGTGACGCGGGTACGCCCCGTGATCGTATTTCTCACCGCTGAAAGACAAGGGTGATCATCCGTGGATTTGTATTTGCCGAAAGACGAATTGCTGTTTGTGCCGCTGGGGGGATCTGGCGAAATTGGCATGAACCTCAATTTGTACGGATATGACGATCAGTGGCTGATGGTCGATATGGGCGTTTCCTTTGGCGAGGAAGGATTGCCCGGTGTCGATGTTGTCATGCCCGATCCGTCCTTTATCGAGGAACGCAAAGACAAACTTCTTGGCCTTGTTCTGACGCATGCGCATGAGGATCACCTTGGCGCGGTGCCGTATCTTTGGCCGCGGCTGAAATGCCCGATCTATGCCACCCCGTTTGCCGCCGAATTCCTGAAAGCCAAACTGGCGGAAACCGATTTTGCCGATCAGGTGCCGATCCATGTGATCGAGCTTGGCGGGCGGTTCAAAAAAGGGCCGTTTGACATCGAATTCGTCACCATGACCCATTCGATCCTGGAACCCAACGCGCTTGCGATCCGCACCCCCAAGGGCCTTGTGGTGCATACCGGCGACTGGAAATTTGACCCCGATCCCCAGATTGGCGAGGCATCCGACGTCAAGAAGCTTGAGGCGCTTGGCGATGAAGGGGTCATGGCGCTGATTTGTGATTCAACCAATGTCTTTTCCGAAGGCCAGACCGGATCGGAAGGCGAGGTTGCCAAGAACCTGTCAAAACTTTTTGCCGAAACGCCACAGGGCCGGATTGCGGTTGCGTGTTTTGCCACCAATGTCGCGCGGTTGCAGTCAATTGTTGAAGCAGCACATGAAAACAACCGCTGTGTCGGGCTTGCCGGACGGTCATTGAACCGTGTGACCGAGGCCGCACGCGCGGTTGGCTATCTGACGTCGTATCCGAACCTTTTGACCGATGAAGACGCGATGGAGGTCCCCAAGGATCAGGTCTTGCTGATCTGTACCGGGTCGCAGGGCGAACCGCGTGCGGCGATGTCGCGCATTGCCAAGGGGGATCATCCGACCGTGCAGCTTGATCCTGGCGATACGGTTGTGTTTTCCGCACGCGAAATTCCGGGCAATGAAAAATCCATCGGTTATATCCAGAACCTTCTGATCCGGCGCGGCATCCGCGTGATTACCGCGCGCGATGAACCGATCCATGTATCGGGCCATCCGGGCAGGCAGGATCTGGCGCGGATGTATCAGCTTACACGTCCGAAAATCCTTGTGCCGGTACACGGAGAAACCCGCCATCTGTGCGAACAGGCAGCGCTTGGCGCGGAATGCCAGATCCCTGAACAGGTGATCCCGCATGACGGGACGGTCATTCGCCTGTCGCCGGGCAGTGCGCATGTGATTGGTGTTGCCGAAAGCGGCGTGCTTTGCCTTGATGGCGGGCGGTTGCTGAAACGGGATTCCGATACCATCCGCAACCGCAATCGCATCGTCTGGAACGGTGTGATGTTTGTGACCGTGGTGCTGAACCAGTTTGGCGAGATGGTCGGTGAACCGATGATCACGGCACCCAGCCTGTTTGACGAGGACGGCGATGATGTCCGCCTTGATCATTTTGCCGCCGAGATTGGCAACCGGGTCGATCAGCTTGACGATGACGAGGTGCTTGACGATGCGGCGGTGATCCTTGCGATCCGGCAGGCATTGCGCCGCCCGGTGCGACAGCGGCTGGGCAAGCGGCCATTGATCGAGGTGCATCTGGTTCGCGTCAACGAGAAGAACTAGGCAGTCTGGGGCGTGGCATACGACCAAAAGGGCAGTTGTCTTTGTCGTGATGCGCGTCCTAGATTGGCGGTGATCGGGCAGATCACATTGCAGGAGTAGAACATGATTGGACGGCTGAACCATGTGGCGATTGCGGTGCCGGACCTTGAGGAAGGTATCCGGCTTTATCGTGATGTCCTGGGCGCGAAGGTTTCCGAACCGCAGGACGAGCCTGATCATGGGGTGACTGTGGTTTTTGTCGAACTGCCCAACACCAAGATCGAATTGCTTTACCCGCTGGGCGAGGGATCGCCCATTCAGGGGTTCCTTGATAAAAACACATCGGGCGGCATTCATCATGTCTGCTATGAGGTCGAGGATATTCTGGCGGCGCGCGATCAGCTTTTGAAAAATGGTGCGCGCGTGCTGGGCACCGGGGAGCCCAAAACCGGTGCGCATGGTAAGCCGGTTCTGTTCCTGCATCCCAAGGATTTCAACGGGACGCTTGTTGAGCTTGAACAGGTTTAAGTTTCTTTCCCGCCGTATCGGCCCTTATTCCCGCAACCACGAAAAGAGTGCAGCATGAACTGGTTTTCCGCGATCCTTGTTTACATCGTGATCTGGTGGCTGGTGCTGTTCATGGTGTTGCCGGTCGGCGTGAAGCGCGAGGAAAATGTCCAGCCCGGCCACGATAGCGGCGCACCGCAAAAGCCGCATATGTGGAAGAAGGTTTTGGCGACCAGCCTGATTTCGGCAATTTTGTGGGTGGTGGCGTATTTCGTGATCACCAGTGGCATGATCGAAGTTCGTCCGCCGCAATGAGTTTTGGCGCAGGCCGGTAAAAACAAACCCCGCACATTTGCTGCGGGGTTTTTGTTTGCAGGGCTGCACAAAAATCACGGGAAAGGGAAGGCGGGCCGGGATGCGGACAAAAAAAAGCAAGATCACAAGGATCTTGCCAAGATGCTATTTTTATAGCTGTTTTCCCGTAATCTTTTTTTGCTTCCTCCTAAGACCTGGGCACTTGGCACAGGTTTTATTTCGACGTCGCGCCTGCTTCTTGTATGCTCATTGGCAACAAAGCCTCCCGCAATTTTATGAGCGGCTGCGATACGTCTTCCGCAACGATCTTGCGCCGTTAGCGGAGGATCAAAAAGCCACATATTTCACTTTTGTGCAAGATGTTTTGACCAATATTCACAGATGATTCGATGCTGCACCGCACATAAATAGGATGGACCGGCGATATGAAGAATTTTGTAACGACCCGCTCTATGAAAATCGGGATTTATCCTGTGAATTTCATGGTTTCGATGTTTGTTGCTGGCGTGATCATGACCGGTGCGGGTGGCGTTCTGGCGCAAAGCGACTCCCCCTTGCCGGGACCAGCGGCAGGTGAAAATGCCGTACCGGACGCAGCAGGTGCTGCGAGTGCCGAGAAGGCGAAGCCAACCATCACGGTCACGCGGTCGGCCTGCCGGGAACTGGTCAGCCATGTGCCGGATGACGATGTGGCCTATAAGCCCGGTGTCGATGTTTATGGCCGCAAGGTCGCCCCGGCCGATCTGGATGGCGGCAGCCAGATACTGAATTCGCTGCCCAAGGAAATCGAATTTCCGGTGACGATTGATTTCTTTGAATATGCGGGGATTTCCGTGCCGGACGGGATCAGTGGCGAGTCCAATATCGGCAAGATTACCTATCGCAACGGGCGGGTTTATTTCAATGACACGCCGCTTGGCAACGAGGCGGGGCAGGATGAACTGGCGGCTGCGTGCCGGGCGGCGGGCTTCCGGTAAGGTTGTACCTGAAAAAGCCTGTGTGTTTTCGCAAACCTGCCACGATTGGGCGCTAGATCACGTCTTGCCGATATAAAGCAAGTTCCGGCTTGCGTTTCGGGCTGTGCTGTCGCATTTTCCGGGCAAGGTCTTTTGTATACCTGATATTTTCAGCTTTGATCATCACGAGGCATTGATGCGTCTTTCCCAGTTCTTTCTGCCGACTCTCAAGGAAACGCCGGCAGAAGCACAGATCGCTTCCCATCGACTGATGCTGCGTGCCGGTATGGTGCGCCAGCTTTCGGCGGGGATTTATTCCTGGCTGCCGCTTGGCTATCGCGTGCTTAAAAAGATCGAGCAGATCGTGCGCGAAGAGCAGGACGCGATTGGCTGCAACGAATTGCTGATGCCGACCATCCAGCCGGCCGAACTTTGGCAGGAAAGCGGACGGTACGAGGATTACGGCCTTGAAATGCTGCGCATCACCGACCGTCATGACCGCAAAATGCTGTTTGGTCCGACCAACGAGGAAGTGATCACCGATATCTTCCGCAAGGATGTCCGGTCCTATAAGCAGCTTCCGCAGATGCTGTATCACATTCAGTGGAAATTCCGCGACGAGATCCGCCCGCGCTTTGGCGTGATGCGTGGTCGCGAATTCCTGATGAAGGATGCGTATTCGTTCGATGTCGATTACGAAAGTTCGCGGCACGCCTATAACAAGATGTTTCTGGCCTATTGCCGGACCTTTACGCGCCTTGGCGTGAAGGCGATCCCGATGGTGGCCGATACTGGCCCGATTGGCGGCGATCTTAGCCATGAATTCATCATTCTGGCCGAAACCGGCGAAAGCGAAGTGTTCTGCGACAAGAAGTGGCTGGACAAGGATCTGACGGGCAAGGGTGTTGATCTGAATGATCGCACCGGGCTTGAAAACTGGGTCCAGACGACGCTTGAAGATTACGCTGCGACCGAAGACAAGCATGATCCGGCCAATAGCCCGATTTCCGGTGACGACATGATCGCGACGCGCGGGATCGAAGTCGGCCATATCTTCCATTTCGGTGCGAAATATTCCGAACCGATGGGGGCCACCATCCTTGGCCCGGACGGCAAGGAAGTGCCGGTCCAGATGGGATCATACGGCATTGGCGTTTCGCGCCTTGTCGGCGCATTGATCGAGGCATCGCACGACGAGAACGGCATCATCTGGCCGGAATCGGTTGCGCCCTACAAGGTTGGCCTGATCAACCTGCGCACTGGTGATGATGAATGTGACGCGGCCTGCGAAGACGTTTATGCCAAGCTGCATAACGCCGGGATCGAAGTGCTTTATGATGACCGCGACATCCGCGCGGGTGGCAAATTTGCCGATATGGACCTGATCGGTCTGCCTTGGCAGATCGTGATTGGCCCGAAAGGCCTTAAAGCCGGTGTGGTCGAGCTTAAAAACCGCAAATCCGGCGAGCGGACAGAAGTCACGCTTGAAGCCGCACTTAACCAGATCGGCGCCTGATAACGATTTTGCAAACGGGGCAGCCTTGGCTGCCCCGTCCTGATTTCCGGAATTCTTTCCGATACGCTTCCACGAGGATCATTTGCGCATGTTCAGTCCGTTCGAACGTCTGGTGGCTTTCCGCTACCTGCGTCCCCGTCGGCAAGAAGGCTTTGTTTCCGTCATCGCCATCTTTTCGCTGCTTGGCATCATGCTGGGCGTTGCGACCCTGATTATCGTCATGTCGGTCATGAACGGGTTCCGGGCCGAATTGCTCGGACGTATTCTGGGACTGAACGGGCATATATCGGTTTATGCGCAAAGTCCGGATGGTCTGCCCAATTATGATGCGATTGAAAAGAAGATCGCGGAAACCGGCAATGTCACGCTTGTGACCCCGGTGGTCGAGGGGCAGGTGATGGCATCGAACAATGGCCGCGCATCCGGTGCCATCGTGCGCGGTGTGCGGGCGTCTGACCTTGCCAAACGTCCGACGATTGCGGACAATATCGTTTTTGGATCGCTGGACGATTTCAAGGGCGAGGATACCGTGATCATGGGCGCACGCCTTGCCATGAAGCTTGGTGTCGGGGTGGGTGACAATGTCAATCTGATCTCGCCCAAGGGCAATGTGACGGCGTTCGGTTCCGTACCGCGTGTGCGGGCCTATAAGGTTGTCGGGCTGTTTGATATCGGCATGTATGAATATGACAGCGGCTTTATCTTCATGCCGCTGGATGCCGCCCAGATTTATTTCCGCCTGCCGGAAAAGATCAGCCATTTTGAAGTGATGCTTGAAGACCCGTCGCGTCTGTCGTCCAGCATGAATGATCTGCTGTCGAACCTGTCGGGGGAACATCTGCGGCTGGTGAATTGGCAGCAATCAAATTCCAGCTTCTTCAATGCGTTACAGGTTGAACGTAATGTAATGTTCCTGATCCTGACGCTGATTATTCTGGTGGCGGCATTCAATATCATTTCGGGCATGGTGATGCTGGTGAAGGACAAGGGGCGCGATATCGCGATCCTGCGCACGATGGGGGCGACCCGGTCATCGGTGATGCGCATCTTCTTCCTGGCCGGGGCATCCATCGGGGTTGTCGGTACGTTAAGCGGCCTGATCCTTGGCGTTCTGTTCTGCCTGAATATCGAAAATATCCGCCAGTTCATCCAGAGCCTGACCGGGGCGGACCTGTTTAATGCGGAAATCTATTTCCTGTCGCAGCTTCCGGCTGACATGGATGTCAGCGAAGTGGTTCTGGTCTGTGTGATGTCCCTGACCCTGTCGTTCCTGGCGACGGTTTATCCGGCATGGCGTGCATCGCGCCTCGATCCGGTGGAGGCGCTGCGTTATGAGTGATATGGTCAAGAAAACCGCGCAGGAACGTGCACAGAAAGTCGTCTTGCGGCTTGAAAAGATTGATCGCGTCTTCAATCAGGGCCCCGATCAGCTTGAAATCCTGAAATCCGTTGATCTTGAAATCCATCAGGGAGAGATCGTCGCCCTTGTCGGGCCGTCGGGGGCGGGTAAATCGACCCTGCTTCAGATTGCCGGCCTGCTTGAAAAGCCTGATCGTGGCATGGTTTCGATTGGTGGGAAACGCAGCACGGACCTTTCCGATCTGGCGCGCACCGAAATGCGCCGCAAGCATATCGGGTTCGTTTATCAGTATCATCATCTGCTGCCGGAATTTTCAGCGATTGAAAACGTCGTGATTCCGCAGATGATCAATGGCCTGAAACGGCCGGATGCGACTGAACGCGGGCTTGAACTGCTGCGCTGTCTTGGACTTGAAAAACGGGCCGAACATCGCCCGGCGCGGCTTTCGGGCGGGGAACAGCAGCGGGTGGCAATTGCGCGTGCGCTTGCCAATGTGCCCGATGTGCTGTTTGCCGACGAGCCGACCGGCAACCTTGACCCGCATACTGCCGAAACCGTGTTCGGGATGTTGATGACGCTGGTGCGTGAAACCGGTCTGGCGTCGCTGATTGCGACCCATAACCCGGAACTGGCGCGCCAGATGGACCGGGTTGTGACCCTGCGTGACGGGCATCTGGTCGAACTTGATCCCGATACCCTTTCGTAATTCGTCGAAGTTCTTTAAGTTAGCAGAGCACCGCGCCCCGGAGTGATTCGGGGTGGCGGTTTTCCTGCCTTTGCCATTCTTGTTCCGGGGTTTTCTGAAATGGAAAACGGTTTCGTCCATCTTCGTGTTCACACCAACTACTCGCTTGCCGAAGGTGCCATCACGACGAAGGAACTGGCAAAGATGTGCGAGGCGGATGGTCAGCCCGCGGTTGCGATGACCGATAGCGATAATATGTTCGGCGCGCTTGATTTTTCCGGTGTGATGAGCGGGGCGGGCGTGCAGCCGATCCTTGGCGTACAGATCGGTGTTGAACGGTTTGGCGACCAGCCGGTTGTTGGCAGGATTTCGCGTGAACCCAACCCGGACAAGCTGGTTCTGATCGCAAAGAATGAGCGGGGGTATTTCAACCTTCTGAAAATCGTTTCGCGGGCACACATGACCAGCGAAGCAGGCAGCGAGCCCAAGGCGCTTTATGATCATATCGAACAATACAGTTCCGACATCATCTGCCTGACTGGCGGGCCGACCGGGCCGCTGGCACGGTTGATTGCCGAGGGGCAGCTTGAGGCGGCTACCGAATGCCTGAACAAGCTTTCGGGGATATTTGGCAACCGGCTTTATATCGAACTGCAGCGCCACGGCGAGCCGGTCGAGGAAAAGGTTGAGCCGGGTCTGATCAAGCTGGCCTATGATCACAATATCCCGCTGGTCGCGACCAATGACTGCTTTTTCCCCAAGGCGGAAATGTATGAAGCCCACGATGTGTTTATCTGCATCGGGCAGGGTGCGGTTGTCGGGCAGGAAGACCGTTGGCGCCTGACACCGGAGCACCGGTTCAAGACTGCCGCCGAGATGCGCGAGCTTTTTGCCGACATTCCCGAGGCCTGTGACAACACGTTGACGATTGCCAAGCGGTGTTCATGGCATGTCGAGAAAATTGATCCGATCCTGCCGCCGTTTGATTGCGGCGAAGGCCGTACCGAGGTCGACGAACTGCGTCATATGTCCGAGGAGGGCCTTAAGGGCCGCCTTGCGAAATATGTCTTTACCGAAGATATGACGGATGCGCAGAAGGAAGAAATCGCCAAACCCTATTGGGAGCGCCTTGAATACGAGCTTGGCATCATCAATCAGATGGGATTCCCGGGTTACTTCCTGATCGTTGCGGACTTTATCCAGTGGGCCAAGGATCATGAAATCCCGGTTGGACCGGGCCGTGGTTCGGGTGCGGGGTCGCTTGTTGCCTATGCCCTGCTGATTACCGATCTTGATCCGCTGCATTTTTCGTTGCTGTTTGAACGCTTCCTGAACCCGGAACGCGTATCCATGCCTGACTTCGATGTCGATTTCTGTCAGGACCGGCGCGGCGAGGTGATTGAATATGTGCAGCAGAAATACGGCCATGACCGTGTGGCGCAGATCATCACATTCGGTAAATTACAGGCCAAGGCTGCGGTGCGTGACGTTGGCCGTGTTCTGAGCATCCCGTATGGCTATGTCGACAAAATCTGCAAGATGATTCCGGGGGACCCGGCCAAGCCGATCCCGCTTAAGGAAGCCATCGACATGGAGCCGGATCTGCGCCGGATTGCGCGCGAAGACCCGGATATTGACCGGCTGCTGTCCATCGCAATGCAGATCGAGGGGCTTTATCGCAACTCGTCGACACACGCCGCAGGGGTGGTGATCGGCGACCGTGACCTTGATGAGCTTGTGCCGCTTTATCGTGATCCGCGATCCGATATGCCAGTGACCCAGTTCAACATGAAATATGTTGAAAATGCCGGTCTGGTGAAGTTCGACTTCCTCGGTTTGAAAACCCTGACGGTGATTATCGAGGCTGTCAATCTGATGCGGCTTCGCAAAGACGTCCCACAAGACTTTGATATCAGTGCCATTCCCCTTGATGATCGGGTGGCGTTCAAGCTGCTTTCGGCGGCCGAGACGGTCGGTGTGTTCCAGCTTGAATCGCAGGGCATGCAGGACGTTCTGCGCGGCCTGAAGCCCGATACGATCGAAGATATTATCGCTGTGGTGGCGCTGTATCGTCCGGGCCCGATGGACAATATCCCGCACTACATCGCGCGTAAGCATGGTCAGGAAGAACCTGATTACATGCACCCGATGTTGCAGCCGATCCTCGAAGAAACCTATGGCATCATGATCTATCAGGAACAGGTCATGCAGCTTGCCCAGACGATGTCGGGCTATTCGCTTGGCGGTGCGGACCTGTTGCGGCGTGCGATGGGTAAAAAGATCGCCGAGGAAATGGAAAAGCAGCGGTCGCTGTTTGTTGACGGGGCGGAAAAGAACGGGGTGCCGCGCGGGCAGGCATCCGACATCTTTGATCAGGTTGCCAAGTTCGCATCCTATGGCTTTAACAAATCGCACGCGGCGGCCTATGCGCTGGTGGCGTATCAGACGGCGTATCTTAAGGCGAATTATCCGGTCGAGTTCATGGCCGCGTTGATGACGCTTGATATGCACAACACCGAAAAGCTGGCGATTTTCAAACAGGAAGCCGAACGGCTTGGCATCGAAATCCTGCCGCCCTGCATCAATAATTCGCAAGTGGCGTTTTCGGTCGAAAATTATGATGGGGTTCGCAAAATCCGTTATGCACTGGCAGCGGTGCGTAACGTTGGTGATGCCGCGATGGAAAGCCTTGTTGCGGAGCGCGAGGCCAATGGTCCGTTCAAGGACCTGACCGATTTCGCATCGCGCATCGATAGCCGGGCGGTAAACAAGCGGTTGCTTGAAAACCTTGTGCGGGCAGGGGCACTTGATTGCCTGACGACGAACCGCAAGGTGATGTTCGAGCATGTCGACCGCGTGATGGCGGTTTCCCAGCGCGAAATGCAGGCGCGCAACAATGACCAGATTTCGATGTTTGGCGAGGATACCGGCTTTGGCAAGGATGCCATCCGGTTGCCCGATGAACGCGACTGGGTGCCGATGGAAAAACTGACCGAGGAATTTTCGGCCATCGGTTTTTATCTTTCGGCCCATCCGCTGGATACCTTTGGCAAAAGTCTACAGCGGATCGGCATTGCGCCGATCAAGGAACTTCCGGCCCGCATGCGGGCCCAGAACAAGGGATCGATCAAGCTTGCCGGGACGCTGATCAATGCGCGTGAAATGATTTCCAAGAAAAACGGATCGAAATTCGCGTTTGTGATGTTTTCCGATCCCACCGGCAGTTTCGAGGTCGCGTTCTGGGCCGAGGCATGGGCGGCTTACAAGGAAATCATCAATGCCGGACGACCGGTATTGCTGGTGGTGGCAGCCGAAATGCGCGAGGGGCAGCTTCGCATCCAGGGGCAGAAGGTCGAAGACCTTGAACATGCGGTTTCAGGGGCTGCCGAGGGTATCCGCATTCGACTGAACCGGCCTGATCCGGTGGCGGAAATCCGCGAACTGCTTGAAAAATCGGGGAAAGGGCGCGGTCTGGTCAGTCTTTCGACGGTGTGTGCCGATGGCCGTATTGCCGAGGTCGAGCTTGAAGATACCTATAAGGTCGGGCCGTCCCTTATCGGGGCGGTCGGGGCCATTCCGGGTGTCGAACTGGCCGAGGAAATCTGATTGGTGCGGGCAGGCGGAAATTGTGATCGGGCTTCGGGTTCACTTTCCGGCGGTTTGAGCGTACTTTAAGGCTTGCATTCTTTGCAGGAGGGGGCTAAAACCCGCCCCGAACATCGCACGCGGGAGCGTGGCGAATAATGCTTTATGCAGAAATTCGTCCATCCGGTGTTTCACGCAAGCTGGCGTGAAATTCCCTTCCGCGGAGGTATTAACCGGAAAAAGGTAGGAATTTATCATGGCTTTGCCAACCTTTACCATGCGTCAGCTGATGGAAGCTGGCGTCCACTTTGGTCACCACACCCGCCGCTGGAACCCGAAGATGAAGCAGTTCATCTTTGGTGCACGCAATGACATTCACATCCTGAATCTTCAGGAAACCGTTCCGATGCTGCATCGTGCGATGCAGGCCGTTCGTGACGTCACCGCAGGTGGTGGTCGCGTTCTGTTCGTCGGTACCAAGCGTCAGGCATCCCCGGTCATCGCGGAAGCTGCAAAGCGTTGCGGTCAGTACTATGTGAACCATCGTTGGCTCGGCGGTATGCTGACCAACTGGAACACCGTTTCCAACTCGATCAAACGCCTGAAAGAACAGGACGAGATCCTGTCTGCCGGTGCAGAAGGTCTGACCAAAAAAGAAATCCTGAACCTGACCCGTTCGCGCGACAAGCTTGAGCGCGCGCTTGGCGGTATCAAGGACATGGGTGGTCTTCCCGACATCATCGTCGTGGTCGACACCAACAAGGAAGCACTTGCTGTTCACGAAGCCAAGAACCTGAACATTCCGGTTGTTGCAATTCTGGACTCCAACTCGGATCCGGCAAACGTTGCTTACCCGATCCCGGGCAACGACGATGCGATCCGTGCGATCCAGCTTTATTGCGACCTGTTCGTTGGCGCGGTTCTGGACGGTATCCAGCAGGAAATGACTGCTTCTGGCGCGGATCTCGGTGAATCCGAAGAAGTTCCGGCTGAAGCCGCTGCTGTTGAAGAAGCCGCTCAGGAAGCAGCTTCCGCATAAGTTTCATTTTGTACCTGATGAAACGGCGGCTAGCATGCCGCCGTTTCTTTAGGTGTTCACTGATCGCGTAATAGGGGCTTTAAAAATGGCTATTACCGCTGCTCTGGTTAAAGAGCTTCGCGAAACCACCGGCGCTGGCATGATGGATTGCAAAAAGGCGCTGTCCGAAACCGAAGGTAACCTTGAAGCTGCCGTTGACTGGCTTCGTACCAAAGGTCTTGCTGCTGCTGCCAAGAAAGCCGGTCGTGTTGCCGCCGAAGGTCTGGTGGGTGTTGCTGTTAACGGTACTTCCGGTGCCGTTGTCGAACTCAACTCCGAAACCGACTTCGTTTCGCGTAACGAAGACTTCCAGAAATTCGTCGCAGAAATCGCAAACCAGGCCGTTTCGGCCAATGGCGATATCGATGCGCTGAAAGCAACCCCGTTCCCGGGTACTTCGCGTAACGTCGAAGAACAGGTTACCCACATGATCGCCACCATCGGCGAAAACATGAACCTGCGTCGTTCGGCTGGTATCTCGGTCGAGAAGGGTGCTGTTGCGTCCTACATCCATTCCGCGATTGCGCCGAACCTCGGCAAGATCGGCGTTCTGGTTGCACTCGAATCCGAAGCTGATGCGAGCGTTCTTGAAGGCCTTGGCAAACAGATCGCAATGCACATTGCAGCAACCAACCCGGCTTCGGCCACGGTTGACGATCTGGATCCGGAACTGGTCGAGCGCGAGAAAGCCGTTCTGACCGAACAGGCTAAAGAATCGGGCCGTCCGGCTGAAATCATCGAAAAGATGATTGATGGCCGTATCCGTAAATATTACGAGCAGGTCGTTCTGGTCGAGCAGACCTTCGTGATTGACGGCGAAAGCAAAGTCAAAGACGTGATCGCAAATGCCGCAAAAGACGCTGGCAAACCGATCACCCTTAAAGGATTTGTCCGCTTCGAACTCGGTGAAGGCATCGAGAAAGAAGAAAAAGACTTTGCTGCAGAAGTTGCTGAGCAGCTGAAGAAATAAACATCTGATCGAAATGGTGCGTCGTGTGTCATTTCGTGTATGATCCCAGACCGGCGAGGTCGGCAGCGCATAATCGCCCTGTTACTCGCCGGTCTTTTTATATCTGAATTTTGCTGAACCGGGTTTCGGGACAGTTTGAAATATCGGCAGTAAGAGGCAATCCAACATGGCAGAAAACGGCCAACTGAAATTTCGTCGCGTCCTTCTGAAACTTTCGGGCGAGGGGCTTCTGGGAAAACAGCAATACGGGATTGATCCCGAGACGGTTGACCGGATCGCAAGCGAAATCAAAGCCGTTCATGACATGGGTGCCGAGGTTTGCATGGTGATTGGCGGGGGGAACATCTTCCGCGGGGTCAAGGGCGCATCCCAGGGCATGGAGCGTGCCACGGCTGATTATATGGGCATGCTGGCCACCATCATGAATGCCCTTGCGGTTCAGAACGCGCTTGAGCGCCACGGGGTCCAGACCCGCGTGCAGTCCGCCATTCCGATGTCATCGGTTTGTGAGCCCTATATCCGCCGTCGCGCGGTACGCCATATGGAAAAGGGCCGGGTGGTGATTTTTGCCGCCGGTACGGGCAACCCGTTCTTTACAACCGATACGGCAGCGGCACTTCGCGCGGTTGAAATGGGCTGCGACGCGTTGCTTAAGGGGACGCAGGTTGACGGGGTTTACACCGCCGATCCGAAAGTTGACCCGACGGCGGAACGCTATGATTCGCTGACCTATATGGAAGTTCTTGCCAAAGATTTGCGTGTTATGGATGCATCGGCTATTTCATTGGCACGCGAAAATGATATTCCGGTTATTGTATTTTCTTTGCATAATCCGGGCGCATTTGCCGACGTGGTTTGTGCAAATGGTACGTTTACGATTATTTCGAATGGAGACTGAAGGTGTCTGACGTTGCTGGCCTGAAAAAAGACCTTGCCCGCCGTATGGAAGGGGCTGTCGAAGTTTTGCACAAGGAATTCACCGGGCTTCGGACCGGGCGGGCCAGTGCAAACCTTCTTGAACCGGTCATGGTTGAAGCCTACGGCGTACCGACCCCGCTTAACCAGGTTGCGTCCGTCAGTGTTCCGGAATCGCGTATGCTTTCGGTTCAGGTCTGGGACAAATCGATGGTTAAATCGGTCGAAAAAGCGATCCGTGATTCAGGTCTTGGCCTGAACCCGGCGGCTGATGGTACGCTTGTTCGCGTGCCGATCCCGGCATTGAACGAGGAACGCCGTGCGGAACTGTCCAAGGTTGCCGGCAAATATGCCGAGCAGGCCCGTATTTCTGTTCGTAACGTCCGTCGTGACGGCATCGACCAGATCAAGAAATGGGAAAAGGACAGCGTGATCTCGAAAGATGACCTCCATAACGAGGAAAAAGAGATCCAGAAGCTGACCGACAAGGTCATTGGCGAGATCGACGAAGCGCTCGCCCATAAAGAACAGGAAATCATGCAAGTCTAATCATGACGGTGCTGGCATCTCAACCCAACCCTTCAGATTTGCAGGTTGTGCCGCGTCATGTTGCCATCATCATGGATGGCAACGGGCGCTGGGCGAAGCTGCGTGGCAAGCCCCGTACGATGGGACATCGTTCGGGGGTAGACGCCGTGCGTCGCACGGTTGAAGCCGCGGCAGAAATCGGTATCGAGTATCTGACCCTTTACGGATTTTCGACCGAAAACTGGAAGCGTCCGGAAAGTGAAGTCAGCGACCTGATGGGCTTGTTGCGGCTGTTCATCAAACGCGAACTGGCAACCCTGCACAAAAAC
This sequence comes from Thalassospira sp. A3_1, assembly GCF_017744215.1. Classification (NCBI taxonomy): domain Bacteria; kingdom Pseudomonadati; phylum Pseudomonadota; class Alphaproteobacteria; order Rhodospirillales; family Thalassospiraceae; genus Thalassospira; species Thalassospira sp. A3_1. Next base: position 210,601 of record NZ_JAGHQQ010000003.1, read on the forward strand.
GGTGTCCGTATCCGGATCATCGGGGACCGCACACGTTTTGATGACGATATTCGTGTTCTTCTGGCCAATGCCGAGGAACGCACGCAGGGCAATACCCGTTTGAACCTGACCATTGCGCTGAGTTATGGTGCACGGGCGGAAATCACCGATGCGGTACGGCTGATTGCGCAGAAGGTTGCGGCCGGGGAAATCCGGCCTGATGCCATCGACGAAAACATGGTCGAGGCGCATCTGACGACGGTTGGAATGCCCGATCCGGATCTGCTGATCCGGACCAGCGGCGAACAGCGCATCAGCAATTTCCTGCTTTGGCAGTCGGCCTATACGGAGTTCGTGTTCGATCAGGTTCTTTGGCCCGATTTCGGACGTGAACATCTTGAAAAAGCGATAGAAAACTTTGCCGGACGGGAGCGGCGTTTTGGTGCAGTCATCTGAAGCCCGACGCCAGGAAGATACAAATTCAGGATTGAAGCCACGGGTTATTTCCGCATTGGTCATGACCCCGATCGCCGTTGCGGCAGTGTGGTTCGGTTCCCCGTATTTCGAGTTTCTCGTATTGCTGTTTTCGATTGGCATGATGTGGGAATGGACGCGGATGTGCGTTCCCGGTCATGTCAATTCGATTTCGATTGTTGCGGGTGTGGCGCTTGCGGTTGCCATGCTTTTGCTGACAACCGGGGAATATCCGTTTGTTCTGCTGTCGATATTCGTCAGTGCGGCAACAGCGGCACTGCGCCCGGGCAAAGACCGGTTTCTGGCGGCGTTTGGCATCGTTTATATATCGTGTGCGGCACTGGCGGCACAGTGGCTGCGCAGCATGCATGGTGATGGCCTGTTGCTGATCATGTGGCTGTTCTTTCTGGTGTGGGCGACGGATACTGGGGCCTATGCCTTTGGCAAGGCGATTGGTGGTCCGAAACTGGCCCCGCGTTTCAGCCCCAAGAAAACCTGGGCTGGCCTGATTGGTGGCATGCTGTGTGCGATGGTGATCGGGGGGCTGATCACCTATTTCAGCAGCAATCAAATCCCGGTGTCCATTGTTCTGGCAAGTGCGGTTCTGGCGATTGTTGCGCAGGTAGGCGACCTTGGAGAATCAGCGCTTAAACGTCATTTCAAGGTCAAGGACAGCAGCCACCTTATTCCGGGGCATGGCGGGTTGCTTGACCGTGCCGACGGGATGTTGTCGGTTTTTCCTGTCGCGTTTGTTATTGTGTATTTCATTGGATTGTCGTTGCGCTAGGGCCTGGACCCTGGAGGCAGAAATCCGCGAAGCTGGTGTTTGATGACAATTAAGAAATCAGTCTGCGTGCTTGGCGTGACCGGATCGGTTGGCAGCAGCACGGTAGATATCCTGAAAGCACATGCAGACAAATATGCCGTGGACGCCATTACCGCCCATCGAAATGTGCCGGCGCTGGCAAAGGCCGCCATCGAACTTGGGGCAGCCATGGCGGTTATTGCCGATGAAAGCCTTTATGAAGATCTGAAATCGGCGTTGTCGGGCACCAATATTCTGGTGGCGGCCGGTGATGACGCGTTGGTTGAGGCCGCATCGCGCCCGTCCGATATCGTTATTGCCGCGATTATCGGTGCGGCGGGGCTCAGGGCGACGCTGGCGGCCATTCGCCGCGGGGCAAGGGTTGGACTTGCCAACAAGGAAACGCTGGTTTGTGCCGGTGATCTGATGATGGCGGAAGTCGCGAAATACAATGCGACTCTGATCCCTGTCGATTCCGAACACAGTGCTATTTTCCAGGTGCTGGAGCAAAAGTCGGTCGACAAGGTTGACCGTATTCTTCTGACAGCATCAGGGGGGCCGTTCCGGGAATGGTCGCTTGAGGAAATGAAATCGGTTTCGCCCAAGCAGGCGCTGGCCCACCCCAACTGGGACATGGGGGCGAAGATTTCGATTGATTCGGCAACCATGATGAACAAGGGCCTTGAACTGATCGAGGCATGCCGTCTGTTCCCCGTGCCTGAAGAACGCATCGAGGTGGTGGTGCATCCGCAATCCGTCGTGCACAGCATGGTGGAATATTCTGACGGATCTGTGCTTGCCCAGCTTGGCTCGCCCGATATGCGAACCCCGATTGCCTATGCGCTTTCATGGCCCGAAAGAATACGGGTTGATGTAGCGCGTCTTGATTTTGCCACGATCGGGCAGTTGAACTTTACCTCGCCGGATCTGAAACGGTTTCCAGCCCTGCGTCTGGCGCGTGAAGCGTTGCGGGCGGGGGGCACGGTGCCGACTGTTCTGAATGCTGCAAACGAGATTGCCGTTGGTGCATTTCTGGGCGGAAAGCTTACCTTCCTGCAAATTGCCGAAACGGTCGAGCGCATGATGAACAGGATTGCCGCATCGCCGTTACGCGATCTCGACCAGATGTTTGATCTTGATGATATGATTCGTCGTGAAACGCTGGTCATGATCAAAACCGGTCTTTGAGTGCCAAAAATGCGGGGTTCGCCCCGAAAAAGGAACGTCTTCTATGGAAACCCTTCTTGCCTTTCTATTTGTTCTTTCGGTTTTGGTGTTTGTCCATGAATACGGGCATTACTGGGTCGCGATCCGGAATGGCGTGAAGGTTGAAGCGTTTTCAATCGGATTCGGGCCAGAGCTTTTTGGCTGGTACGATAAAAAGGGTACGCGCTGGAAAGTCAGCCTGCTGCCGCTTGGCGGGTATGTCAAAATGTTTGGCGACATGAACCCGGCAAGTGCCGGGCAGCGTGACGACCTTGACGACGAAGAACGCAAACATGCGTTTCATCACAAGGGACTGGCAGCGCGTGCGGCGATAGTTTTTGCCGGTCCGCTGGCCAATTTTCTGTTCGCCATCATTGTTTTTACCGTTCTTTTTGCCGCAGTCGGTCAGCAGCGCGCCCTGCCGGTGGTGGGCGAGGTTGTTGACGGCAGCCCGGCGGCGATTGCGGAATTGCAATCCCAGGACCGGATCAGCGCGATCAACGGGCAGCCTATTGACTGGTTCAGCGAACTTTCGGATGTGATCCGGGCCAATGCCGGTACGCCGGTTTCGCTTTCGGTTCTGCGTGACGGGCAGGAAATCGAGGTTCAGGTAACACCCGAGGCCGTGACATCGGGCGAAGGTGATGATGTTGAGAGTTTCGGCCGACTTGGTGTGACCGCCGGTGCCTTTGAGACCCAGCGCGAGGGGATTATCGACGCGACCGGCAAGGCGTTTTCATCGACATGGAACCTGATCGCGCAGACGATGTCGGCATTGGGTGAAATGATTTCGGGCGAACGTGACAGTTCCGAGCTTGGCGGCCCGATCCGGATCGCACAGATGTCGGGCGAGGTTGCCGAGGGTGGCATTGGCCCGCTTCTGTTCTTTATGGCGTATCTTTCGATCAGCCTTGGGTTGATTAACCTGATGCCTGTTCCGGTTCTTGATGGTGGTCATCTGGTGTTTTATGCCATCGAGGCGGTTCGCGGTAAGCCCTTGGGCGCAAAAGCACAAGAATATGGTTTCCGTCTCGGGGCAGGTTTGGTATTCAGCTTAATCATCTTTGCAACTTGGAACGACCTGACGCAATTGGGCGTCTGGAATTTCTTCAAAGGCCTGGCAGGCTGATGATATACGGCATCAGGGGGTTGAATTTGCTGCGTAATGTGAAAGCGGCTGCTTTGGCGGCAGTCTTGCTTGGTGGAACCGCGCCAACCATAATTCCGATGGTGGCCTATGCCCAGGGAAGCAGCGTTATCCGCGAAATCCGGGTGGACGGCAACAACCGTATCGAAGCCGCGACGGTTAACGCGTATCTGTCGGTAAAAGAAGGCGATCCCTATGATCCGCAAAGAATCAACGAATCGCTGAAGTCGTTGTTTTCGACCGGACTTTTTGCCGATGTTTCCATCGGTTTCGAGCAGGGGGTGCTGAAGGTCAATGTCGTTGAAAACCCGATCATCAACCGGATTGCCTTTGAAGGTAACGAGCGCCTGAAGGATGATGCGCTTGGGGCGGAGCTTCAGCTGCGTCCGCGCGTTGTTTACACCCGCACCAAGGTGCAGGCTGATGTTCAGCGTATTCTTGATCTGTATCGCCGTTCCGGCCGGTTTGCCGCGACGGTCGAGCCCAAAGTCATCCAGCTTGAACAGAACCGTGTCGATCTTGTCTTTGAAATTGACGAGGGCGAAGCGACCGGTGTTCGCAAGATCAACTTTGTCGGCAACAAGGCGTTTGATGATGGTGAATTGTCCGAAGTTGTCCGGACAACCGAGAGTGCCTGGTGGAAAATCCTGACGGCGGATGACAATTACGATCCGGATCGCGTCACGTTTGACCGTGAATTGCTGCGCCGTTTCTATCTTTCAGCCGGTTATGCCGATTTCCAGGTTCTGTCGTCGGTTGCCGAACTGACCCCGGATCGTTCGGACTTCTTCATCACCTATACCGTCAGTGAAGGCCAGCGTTACCGGTTTGGCGATATCAATGTTGTATCGCAGATCGACAAGATCGATCCGGCGACATTGATGCCGCTGATCGAGATTGAAAAAGGCGACTGGTATAATGCCGACCTTGTCGATGACGCCATTGATGCGCTGACCACCAGCATCGGTGACCAGGGTTATGCGTTTATCGATATTCGCCCGAATGTCGAACGCGATCGCGAGACCGGTGTCATCAACATCACCTTTACGATTGCCGAAGGGCCGAAGGTTTATGTCGAGCGCATCGATGTGGTCGGCAACGTCCGTACCCTTGATGAGGTTGTCCGTCGCGAATTCCGCCTTGTCGAAGGCGACGCATTCAGCAGTTCGAAACTGAAACGTTCTCGCCAGCGTGTTGAAAACCTGAACTTCTTCAAGACGGTTGATGTGAAAACGCTTCCGGGCAGTGCACCGGATCAGACGGTTCTTGAGGTCGATGTTGAAGAAAAGTCGACCGGCGAGTTTTCCATCGGTGCCGGTTACGGTACGGATGACGGGGCGTTTGGTCAGGCCGGTATACGTGAACGCAACCTGCTGGGTAAAGGGCAGGACTTGCGTCTTGGCTTTACTCTTGGCTCCTCAAGCCAGCAGATCGATCTGTCCTTTACCGAGCCTTACTTCCTTGATCGCGATGTGAGTGCCGGTTTCGACATCTATCGCCGTGAAGAAGACAACCAGGACGAAAGTTCGTATGACGAGAAGCAAACCGGTATCGGTCTGCGTTCCGGTTTCCGTTATTCTGAAGCATTGTCCCAGTCGGTGCGTTACGGGTTCGAAGTTAACGAATATTCGGACATTGATAGCGATGCATCGCGTCTGCTGCGAGAAGAAGATCCTGAATTTTCCGAGTCAACGATTGGCCAGACACTGACATACGATCAGCGTGATAGCACAATTTCACCGAAGGAAGGCTACTTCATGCAGCTTTCCAACGATTTCGCCGGTCTTGGTGGATCGGAAACCTATCTTCGTACGCGTGTGAATGGCGGGTATTACTATCCGCTGGATCGTGAAAAAGAATGGGTGCTGTCGACCAAGGGATCTACCGGTTATATCTTTGGTATTGGCGATGACACGCGCATTTCGCAGCGCTTCTTTACTGGTGGTTCGAACCTTCGCGGTTTTGAATCTGCCGGTGTGGGCCCGCGCGATATTGCAACAACCGATGCGGTCGGTGGCAAATTCTTCTATACTGGTACGGTGCAGATGGACTTCCCGTTAGGATTGCCATCCGAATTTGCCCTGACTGGTCGTGTGTTCAGTGATTTCGGTTCTTCTGAAGGGGTTGATGGGGCAAGGCCCGGCGAGATTTATGATGAGGGGTCGCTTAGGGCATCTGTTGGTATTGGGGTAGGCTGGGAATCGCCGTTTGGCCCGATTGGTGTTGACCTTTCGCAGGCTGTTCTCAAAGAAGATTACGACAAAGAGGAAGTGTTCCGATTGAACTTCGGGACCAGATTCTGATGAAAATGATGAAATCTATCCAGACTGCCATTGCCGCAATTGCCATGACATTTGCGGTCGGTGCCATGACTGTCGCCTCGGCCCAGGAAAATACCGGGGCGGAGGACACGACTGCTGTTGTGATGATCGTCGATTTTGAAGGCATTATGCGCGAAGCATCTGCCATGCAGGACATGACCAAGCAGATCAAAACGCGTCAGGAAGCTTATCAGCAGGAAATCGAAAAGCGTCAGCAGGCCCTGCGCAAGGAAGAACAGGAAATCGCCCAACAGAGAACCCTTCTGTCTGCTGATGTCATTCAGCAGAAACAGAAAGAATTTCAGCAGAAAGTGGCTGATTTCCAGAAGTTTGCCCAGGGACGCAACCGCATCCTTGACGAGGCGCTTAATTCATCGCGGGTGAAGTTCCAGAAAACGCTGATCGAAGTGATTGCCGATGTTGCCGAGCAGCGCAAGGCAACACTGGTTTTGCATAAAAGCCAGGTCATTTTGCATGCCAATGCCATGGATGCTTCCAAGGAGGTGTTTGACCGCGTGAACAAGGCAATGCCGACCCTTAGCGTCGAGTTCAAGGAAGCGTCCTGATGGCGGATGCCCGGTTTTTTAAACGCAAGGGACCTTTCAGCGTTCAGGAAATTGCCGATCTGACCGGTGCGGAACTGGTGAATGCACCCGATCCGTCGCGCCGTTTTGACGATGTATCGCCGCTTCAGAATGCCGATGCGTCGATCCTGAGCTTTTTCGACAATCGCAAATATCTTGATGCCTTTGTCAGCAGTTCAGCAGGCGGGTGTTTTGTCCGGCCGGAATTTGTTGATCGTGCGCCGGCTGATATGGTGCTGTTTACGACGAGCGATCCGTACCGGGCATATGCCAAGGCCGCAACGGCCTATTATCCGTTTGACGAGGCGAATGGCGTTGTTTCACCGCATGCCGTTGTTGCCGATACCGCTAGGATTGGAAAAGGTGTCCAGATCGACGCCGGTGCTGTGATCGGCGAAAATTGCGAGATCGGTGATGGCTGTATCATCGCCAGCAATGCGGTGATCGGTGAAGGTGTCGTGATTGGGGCCGGAAGCAAGATCGGTGCCGGGGCGACGATCAGCCATTGTCTGATCGGCAATCTGTGTCTGATTTATCCTGGTGTTCGCATTGGACAGGACGGTTTCGGCTTTGCCATGGGGCCGCAGGGGCATCTTAAAGTGCCGCAGCTTGGCCGTGTCGTGATTGGCAATGATGTCGAGATCGGGGCCAATTCGACAATCGACCGGGGGGCCGGGCCCGACACGGTGATTGGCAATGGTTGCCGTATCGACAACCTTGTCCAGATCGGCCATAACGTCGAACTTGGCATGGGATGTGTCATCGTGTCCCAGGTCGGGATTTCGGGATCGACCAAGCTTGGCAACTTTGTTGTTGCTGCGGGTCAGGCCGGGATTACAGGCCATCTTGAGATTGGTGACGGCGCAAAGATTGCAGCGCAGTCTGGTGTCATGAAAAATATCGGTGCGGGCGAGACCGTTGGCGGAAGCCCCGCTGTGCCGGTAATGGAATATCATAAACAGACCGTGGCCCTGTCACGGTTAATACGGAAAAAGAAATAAGGGCAATACCTATGACCGAACTGGTAAGTGTTGATATTCAGCGCATTCTGGAAATGATTCCGCATCGTTATCCATTCCTGCTTATTGACAAGGTTGTTGATATTGCCGTCGACGATTCAGCCGTTGGCATCAAGAATGTAACGATGAACGAGCCGCAATTTACCGGCCATTTCCCGGAACAGCCGATCATGCCCGGTGTTTTGATCATCGAAAGCATGGCACAGACGGCGGCCATCCTTGTTGTCCAGACCCTTGGCGAGGATGCCGAAGGCAAACTGGTTTATTTCATGAGCATCGACAATGCACGGTTCCGCAAGCCGGTCGTACCGGGTGACGTCATGCATATTCATGTGAAGAAAAAACAGAGCCGTGGTCCGGTCTGGAAATTCGAAAGTGAAGTTCGCGTCAACGATCAGGTCGTTGCAGAGGCTACCATCGCCGCGATGATCCGGGGCAACTGATAATGTCAAAAGTGCATCCAACCGCCATTGTCGAAGACGGCGCCCAGATTGGCCAGGATGTAGAAATCGGGCCATACTGTGTTGTCGGTCCGCAGGCGGTTCTGGGTGATCGCGTCAAGCTGCACAGCCATGTCGTGATCGCCGGAATTACGTCAATCGGCGAAGACAGTATGGTCTTTCCGTTTGCGTCGGTTGGTCATGCGCCGCAGGATTTGAAATTCAAAAACGAACCGTCGCGTTTGATCATCGGCAAACGCAACAAGATCCGCGAAGGGGCGACCCTTAATCCCGGCACCGAAGGCGGCGGGATGGAAACGACGATCGGCGATGACTGCCTGTTTATGGCGGGCGCGCATGTCGGCCATGATTGCCATATCGGCAATCATTGCATTCTGGTCAATAATGGGACGCTTGCTGGCCATGTTGTGGTCGAGGATTTTGCGATTGTCGGCGGCCTTTCGGCAGTGCACCAGTTTGTCCGTATTGGCAGACATGCCATGATTGGCGGCATGACCGGGGTTGAAAGCGACATAATTCCTTATGGTTCCGTGATCGGCAACCGTGCCTATCTTTCGGGGCTTAACCTTGTCGGGTTGAAGCGCCGCGGGTTTGATCGCGAAACCATCCATGCACTTCGCAAGGCGTATCGTCTTTTGTTCGCACAGGAAGGCACGCTTGCCGAGCGGGTCGAAGAAGTCGCCAAGGATTTCGAGAATGTCGGCCCGGTCATGGAAATCATCAGCTTCCTGAAAGCGGAAAGCATGCGATCCGTATGTACGCCGAAATATGACAGCTCCGCAGGATAACCCCGCAGCAAAGCTTGGTATCATTGCCGGTGGTGGTGCGCTTCCCGCCCGTTTGGCTGCTGCCGCGACAGCAGCCGGGCGGGATGTTTTTATCGTGAAGCTTGATGCCCATGCCGATGATCCTGCACTTGACGACTATCCCCATACGTCGCTTCGCATCGGGGCAGCGGCCAAAATCCTAGATCGTCTGAAATCCGAAGAATGCCGTGATGTCGTGCTTGCCGGAAAGGTGGCGCGCCCGTCATTTGCATCGATCCGGCCCGATTGGCGGGCCGCGAAATTGCTGATGAAAGTCGGCATGAAGTCGCTTGGCGATGACGGGTTGCTGCGTCTGGTTGCCGGGGAACTTGAACGGGACGGGTTCCGTCTGGTCGGCGCGCACGAGATTTTGGGTGATCTGGCCGTCGAGGACGGCATTCTTGGCAAGGTAAAGCCCGATGATCAGGCCGTTTCGGATGCGCAGCACGGCTTGAATGTCGCCCGGATTCTGGGGGCGGCTGATGTCGGGCAGGGCTGTGTGGTGCAGCAAGGGCTTGTTCTGGCACTTGAAGCCATCGAAGGCACGGATGAGATGATCCGCCGGTCTGCCGATTACCGTCGCGAGGGTGTCGGCGGTGTTCTGGTGAAGTCGGCAAAACCGCAGCAGGACAGGCGCCTTGATCTGCCAGCGATTGGTGTTTCGACCGTGGAAAACGCACACAATGCCGGATTACGCGGCATTGCGTTGCTCGCCGGTGGTACGATGATTATTGACCGCAAAAAAACCGTGAAACGTGCCGACGAACTTGGATTATTCATTATCGGGCTTTCAGTGCAGGAACCGGCACAGAATGACTAGGTCGGAAATCCTACAGAGCCCGAAAATCATGCTGGTTGCGGGCGAGGCATCCGGGGATCAGCTTGGTGGCCGGTTGATGGCCGCGATCAGGGCGCGCCTTCCCGAAACCCGTTTCATTGGTGTAGGCGGACCGCGCATGACGGGCGAGGGGCTGGATAGCCTGTTTCCGATGGACGAGATGTCGGTCATGGGCCTTGCCGAGGTCCTGCCGCATATCCCGCATTTGCTGAAACGTATCCGCCAGACGGCGGAATATGCCATTGAGCAGCAGCCTGATGTGGTCATCACTATCGATGCCCCGGATTTCAGTTTTCGCGTTGGCAAGAAGCTGAAAGGAAAGGGCATTTCGATGGTGCACTATGTGGCGCCATCGGTCTGGGCATGGCGACCGGGACGGGCGAAGAAAATTGCGGGTTTCCTTGATCACCTGTTGGCGTTGCTGCCGTTCGAGCCACCCTATTTCGAGCGGGTCGGGCTCCCGACCACCTTTATCGGCCATTCCGCGGTCGAGGAACGCCATGGCAGCGATGCCGCGCGGTTCCGGGATCAGCACAGCATCGCGCCAGACTGCAAGATACTGACGGTTCTTCCGGGCAGTCGCAATTCGGAAGTCACCCGCCTATTGCCGGTTTTCCGTGAAGTATGCGAACGGCTGGCCGGGGATTTTCCCGATACCCGTATCGTTGTGCCAACGGTGAGCAAGGTCGCGCAGATCGTAGGTGATGCCGTTTCTGACTGGCCGTTGCAACCGATTGTTGTTACCGGGGATCAGGACAGGCGCGATGCGTTTGCCGCGTCCCATGCGGCGCTGGCGGCATCAGGGACGGTGTCGCTTGAACTGGCGATCACCGGTGTGCCGCATGTGATCGGCTATAAGTTAAGTCCGATTACGGCATGGATTGCGCGGCGACTGTTGCGGATTGATACAGTGACCATCGTCAATTTGGTACTGGGAAGGAAGCTTGTGCCAGAATTCCTGCAACAGGATTGCACGCCGGACCGAATTATCCCGGTTCTGAAATCGCTGATGGCAGAGGGTGCAGGCCGGACCACGCAACTGGACGGGTTTGATGCGGCCACAACCATGCTTGGCTTTGGTGATCGGCCACCAAGCGAGAAGGCCGCGGATGTCATCATTGAAATCATAGAGAAAAATTCATCGGCCAAGGCTGGCATTAGCGGGCAATAACGCATAGTTTGGCTTCATTGACCCAATGAATGACGGAGCCATTTCCAATGCGTTATTTGCACACCATGGTGCGTGTCGAGGATGTTGATGCATCCATGCGTTTCTATTGCGATCTGCTTGGCATGAAGGAAACCCGGCGCATTGAAAGCGAGAAGGGGCGTTTCACCCTGATTTATCTTGCGCCGCCTGCCGACGAAGCCAGTGCGAAGGCCAACAAGGCCCCGGAACTTGAACTGACCTATAACTGGGACCCGGAAAGCTATTCCGGCGGGCGCAATTTCGGCCATCTTGCCTATGAGGTCGATGACATTTATGCGCTTTGCCAGAAGCTGATGGATGCCGGTGTCACCATCAACCGCCCGCCGCGCGATGGTCATATGGCGTTTGTCCGTTCGCCGGACGGGATTTCGATTGAATTCCTGCAAAAGGGCGAAAGCCTTGCTCCGGCGGAGCCTTGGGCCAGCATGGAAAATACCGGTTCCTGGTAATGCTGTAACCGGTTGATCAAAAAGCAAAAAGGCCCGGAAAATTCCGGGCCTTTTCTATGTCGGTATTGGCGCAGATTAGCGCTTGTTGACCGGAACGAACGGACGTTCGGAAACACCGGTGAACAGCTGGCGCGGACGGCCGATTTTCTGCGACGGATCTTCGATCATTTCTTTCCACTGGGCAATCCAGCCGACGGTACGGGCAACGGCGAACAGCACGGTGAACATGCTGACCGGAATCCCCATCGCCTTGAAGATGATGCCCGAATAGAAATCGACGTTCGGATAGAGTTTCTTCTCGATGAAGTACTCGTCTTCACGTGCGATGCGTTCGAGTTCCTGTGCAACGTCAAGCAGCGGATCCTGTACGTTGAGTTCTTTGAGAACTTCGTGGCAGGTTTCCTGCATGACCTTGGCGCGCGGATCGTAGTTTTTGTAAACGCGGTGACCAAAGCCCATCAGACGGAACGGATCGTTCTTGTCTTTTGCCTTGTTGACGAATTCCGGAATGTTTTTCACATCGCCGATTTCGTTCAGCATTTTAAGAACGGCTTCGTTCGCACCGCCATGTGCCGGACCCCAGAGGGAGGCAATACCGGCAGCGATACATGCAAACGGATTTGCACCCGAAGAACCGGCCAGACGAACGGTCGAGGTCGATGCGTTCTGTTCGTGGTCGGCATGAAGGATCAGGATACGATCCATTGCGCGTGCAAGGACCGGATTGACTTCATATTCTTCGCACGGGTTGCCGAACATCATCTGCAGGAAGTTTTCTGCATAGCCGAGTTTGTTGTTCGGGTAACGGAACGGCTGACCGATCGAGTATTTGTAGGCCATCGCAGCGATGGTCGGCATTTTCGCGATCAGGCGATAGGCCGAGATTAGACGCTGGTTCGGATCGTTGATGTCGGTGCTGTCATGATAGAAAGCAGACATCGCGCCAACCACACCGCACATGATGGCCATCGGGTGGGCGTCGCGGCGGAAACCGTTATAGAAGTTGCGCATCTGTTCATGCACCATGGTGTGCATGGTGATGTCATTTTCAAATTGCGCCTTGTCTTTTGCGTTCGGCAGATCGCCGTAAATCAGCAAATAGCAAACTTCGAGGAAATCGGATTGTTCGGCAAGTTCGTCAATGGCATAGCCGCGGTGACGCAGAATGCCGACGTCGCCGTCAATATAGGTCAGCTCGGACTGGCAGGAGCCGGTCGAGGTGAAACCCGGGTCATAGGTGAAATATCCGGTATCGGCGTAGAGTTTCCGAATGTCGATTACAGACGGACCAACGCTACCCTCGATCACCGGCAATTCGATCGACTTGCCGGTGGCATTGTCGGTCAGTGTCACGGTGTGGGAAGTCTTGGAATTCTGAGCCATGACTATTTTTCCTTCCCTGTTTGAACGAACACGGTTTTCAAGTTGTGTGCAGCATAGTGCTGCGGCGCACAAAGCGCAAATTCAGTGTTTAAGTTTTTTATTCTACGCCGTTATTTAGCATCGAATTTGCGGATGCGTTTCAGCGTTTGGGATTTGCCAAGCACAATCATTACTTCGAAGATGCCAGGCGATGAGTTGGAACCGGTGAGCACGGCCCGCAAGGGCTGCGCGACTTTGCCGAGCTTCTGATCGAGTTTTTCGGCAATGTTGCGAACGCTTGCGTCAACGTTCTCTTCGGTCCAGTTTTCAAGCGCGTCGAGTTCCTTTGCCAGTTCGGCAAACAGGCCTTCGGGGGCGCTATCAATCAGGGACTGAGCTTTCTCGTTAAACGACGTGACGCCGTCTGTAACATAGAAGGCCGAAGAGTCGGCGAGCTCGATGAGTGTCTTGGCTCTTTCTTTAAGCCCTGACATGCCTTTGATCAAGATTTCTTTTTGCGCTGCGTCAATTGCATCGACGCCAATCTGTTTTGCGATCAGCGGTGCAATGTCGTTTGCAAGGCGGGTATCATCTGCCTGACGCAGATAAACGCCATTCAGGTTGGTAAGCTTGGCGAAGTCGAAACGGGCCGCACCCTTGCCAACATCTTTGATGTCAAACCATTCGATGGCCTGATCCTGGGAAATGATTTCCTCGTCACCGTGACCCCAGCCAAGACGCAGCAGGTAGTTGTTTACGGCTTCGGGCAGGAAGCCCATTTCATCGCGATAGGCGTCAACACCGAGCGCACCATGACGTTTGGACAGCTTGGCGCCATCCGGCCCGTGGATCAACGGAATATGGGCGAATGTCGGGACATCCCAACCCATGGCGTCATAAAGTGCTTTCTGGCGGAATGCGTTGGTCAGGTGGTCATCACCGCGGATCACATGGGTAATACCCATGTCGTGGTCATCCACCACGACCGACAGCATATAGGTCGGTGTGCCATCGCCACGCAGAATGACGTAATCGTCAAGCTGATCATTGGCAACGCGAACATCACCCTGCACCTGATCGGAAATTACGGCATCGCCTTCCTGCGGTGCCTTGAGGCGCACGACGGGCTTGACGCCAGCCGGGGCTTCGGAGGCATCGCGGTCGCGCCAGGTACCGTCATATTTCATCGGGCGGCCTTCGGCGCGCGCCTTTTCGCGCATTTCCTGAAGTTCTTCCTGCGAGCAATAGCAATAATAGGCTTTGCCGGCCTTGATCAGTTCATGGGCGACTTCGGCATGGCGGTCGCGACGGGCGAACTGGAAGGTCGGTTCTTCGTCTGCGGTCAGGCCAAGCCAGTTCAGCCCGTCAAAAATGGCTTCGACGGCTTCGGGGGTTGAACGTTCCCGGTCAGTGTCTTCGATACGCAGCAGGAATTTGCCGCCGGTGTGTTTGGCGTAAAGCCAGTTATAAAGGGCGGTGCGTGCGCCGCCGATATGCAGAAACCCGGTCGGAGACGGGGCAAAACGGGTAACAACCGTCATTCACTCTATCCGTTGGCTGGATGTTGTTGCTTGTCGTAATGACTTTTGGCGTGCACGCTATAACACATATGCGGCGGTGTTGCACCACAGCCGATGATAGATAGAAACTGTGTGCCGGGCAGGCTATTGTACATTCGTCGAATAAGTCGCAATGGAATTAATAAAAATCAATATGTTGCGGGATTAATTTCGCAAACTGGATTGTTGTTGGCCGCGCGCAGAAATTCCTGGATCCTGTGTGCGGTTATATTCTTCGGGTTGGGATGCGGGACGTATTTTTCACTTCCAGCGCGTTTGACAGTCGAGCAAACCGGGCTTGCAGTGATTCTTTTGCTGTCGGGATTGTGGATTTCGCGGCGCTGGATTTTGCCATTCTTCGGCATTTGGCTAATGACCGGCTTTTGCAGCGGGCTGCTGATCGCGTCCATCCATCTTGAAATGGCACCATCCGGGCTTCTGACCAAGACGCTTTACATGACAGAGATCGAGGGCGACATCACGCTTCTGGAGCCGCGCGGCGGGCGGATGCGCATGACCGTGGCGCCGATCCGGATCGCGGGGCTTGAGGACAGGGCATTTGACTGGAAGGTGCGATTGAGCCTGCCGGGTGGGGACGGGCTTGCAGTCGGGGACCGGATTGCTGCCAAGGCGCGTTTGTTTCCGTTGCGTGCGGCGTCCGTGCCGGGGGATCCGGATTTTTCACGCGGTTTGTATCTGGACGGGATCGGGGCAACCGGTTTTGTTTTTGGCCATCAATACCGTGTGGTGACGGCGGCGGATGCGGGTTTTCTGCAACCGTTATCGGAACGGATCGAATATTTGCGTCTTGCGATCATGGAGGAAATCGATCGCGTTCTTGGGTGGCCTGAATCCGGAATTGCCAAGGCGCTGATCGTTGGCGAACGCGGTGATGTCGGCGAAGAGACGGCGGATGATCTGCGCAAATCGGGGCTTGCACATCTGTTGGCGATTTCCGGTCTGCATATGGGGCTTTTAAGCGGGACGGTGTTCTTTTTCCTGCGGTTTGGCCTGGCGGCAATTCCCGCCATTGCTTTACGGTTTCCAATCAAGAAATGGGCGGCCATCGGGGCGATGGTGTCCGCCGTGATTTATCTTGGCCTGTCAGGGGCCAGTGTGCCGACACAGCGGGCCTTTATCACCCTGACGATTGTCTGGGCGGCGTTGTTGCTGGACCGGCGGGCGATATCGCTTCGACTGGTGGCGATTGCGGCGCTTGTTGTTTTGATATTGCGACCCGATGCGGTGCTGGGGCCAAGCTTTCAGCTTTCCTTTGCCGCGGTATCGGTGCTGGTGGCATTTTACGATGGGCCGGGCAGGCGATGGTTTGAGGCGTCCGGCGACCGGTCATGGGCCTTCCGGCTTTGGCTGTTTTTTGCCGGGTTGGTGGTGACCGGGTTGCTGGTAACCGCAGTGACCGCCCCGATCATCGGGTTTCATTTCGGGCGGATTTCGATGATCGGGATCGTGTCTAACCTGATTGCCATTCCGGTTATGGCGTTTTGGGTGATGCCTTTGATTGTGGCGACGCTTGTTCTGATGCCGTTCGGGGCCGGGGCATTGCCCTTGTGGTTGATGAAACCCGGTTTGACCCTGCTGATTGAAACGGCCTCTCTTGCTGCCGATCAGGCGTGGGGGCTTTGGCATGTCGAGCAGTTCAGTGCCATATTTGCCATCGGTATCATGATGGCGATTGCCTGGTGGCTGGTCTGGCGGGGGAACGCGATTGCCCGGTTGGCTGTCATTCCGCTATGCTTGGCGATGATGGCGCAAATCCTGTATCGCCCGGCGGATATTCTGGTTTCCGGGGATCAGGAAAGCTGGGCCATCCGGGACCGGGAGCAAAACAGGCTTATCCTGCCCGAAGGCATATCGGATTTTCAGCAATCGGTCTGGATGGCGCGGTTTGGCATTGCTGATCATGATGCCGATCAGATTATCGAGAAATGCGATGCCACGGTTTGTTCTGCGAGTGTCGGGGGACAGCGGGTGATTGTTGCCAATGATTTTGCCAATCCGTTCTATGCGTGCCGCCATGCCGATATGATCATCAGCCTGAAACGCGATATGCCGCGTGATATCTGCGCGCATGATGTGACGGTCATTGATGATGACATGCTGTGGTGGAAGGGCGGTGTATCGGTTTCCCTGCGACCGGGGGCTGCCTCGGTGATTGAAACCGTACGGGAAACGTCCGGCACCTGGCCGTGGATTATTATCGGGGGCAGAGTGGTCAAATAAAAACGCCGCCAGGCAAGGCCGACGGCGTTTTAGGTATCTCGGTATTTTTCTGCTGATCAGTATTGGCGCAGCAGACCTATCAGGCGTCCCTGAATACGGACACGTTCCGGCGACAGCGCACGCGTTTCATAACGCGCATTGGCCGGTTCCAGCAGAACTTCGCCGCGACCGCGTTTTAGACGTTTCAGGGTGGCTTCAGCGTCGTCAACCAATGCGACAACAATGGTGCCGTCATTGGCCTGCTCACACCGCTGGATCAGAACCGTATCGCCATCAAGAATGCCGGCGTCAATCATCGAATCACCGGAAACCTCAAGCGCATAGTGATCGCCGGTCCCCAAAAGGGCGGCAGGAACCTGCACCATTGTGGTCTGATCGCGAAGGGCTTCGATCGGGGTACCGGCCGCGATCCGGCCAAACAGCGGCAGGGAGACGGATTCACCAGAGTCCGAGAAGGCTGATGGCACGGTTGCCGGCCGGTGGGCGGCCTTTCGCGCGGTTGCGATGGATGTCACATTGGCGGGTGTTTCAGCCGCGTCATCATCGTTATTATCGGGAAGACGCAGGACTTCAAGTGCACGGGCCCGATGAGCGAGGCGGCGGATAAAGCCGCGTTCCTCAAGCCCGGTAATCAGGCGATGAATGCCGGATTTGGATTTCAGGTTCAGGGCTTCTTTCATCTCGTCAAAGGAGGGCGAGATGCCATGATCGCGAAGGTAATTATCGATATAGACCAGCAATTCGTATTGCTTGCGCGTCAGCATGATTTTTCCCGAACCAGTAATAAGAACAAACCGAATACATGAATGTTCTACTTTGGTTCTTGCCGTTCGTCAAGCACCACAAGCCAAAAAATCGCTGTTTAAGGGCATTCTTTCGGTCAAGAAACGATATTCCGGTACTTTCGGGGGTCAGTCGGCGGTGAAAAGACCCGATTTTCCGCCTTCCTTATGGACGACGCGGATATCGGTAATCCGCATGGTCTTGTCGACGGCCTTGCACATGTCAAATACGGTCAGTGCAGTAATGGAAACGGCGGCCAGGGCTTCCATTTCGACGCCGGTTTTGCCTGTGGTCTTGCAGGTTGCAACGATATCGACCGCATCGGTATCGGTTGCCAGTTCCAAGGTGACTTCGACCGAGGTCAGGGGTAGGGGATGGCATAGCGGTATCAGGTCGGGGGTTTTCTTGGCCCCCATGATCCCGGCAAGCTGGGCGATGCCAAGAACGTCGCCCTTTTTATGGCCGCGTTCGGCAATCAGCCGGGCCGTTTCCGCCGACATCAGGACACGGCCCTTTGCGATGGCGATGCGCGCGGTATCGGTCTTGGCCGAAATATCGACCATGACGGCATTACCAGCGGCGTCGATATGCGAAAGTTTGTCTGCCATGATGCTACCTTGTTGATCTTAAAGTTGTATGTTAGTCCGAAAATACACTTAAATATTTTATATTCATAAGATGGTCAGGCCGATGAACAAATACATGAAATTGCTTTTTGGGGGAACTTTTGTCCTGCTTCAGGCCTGTGGAATTCAGCATACGCCCGAGAGGATTCTTGAGGAAGATGACGTCGCACGTATCCGTGAGATTGGTATAAATTACCTTGAGAAGGAAGCCCAGGATCCAACATACCTGCCACCAGGCTATGCGAAACTTGGTCGCGAGGAAGTCGAGGCTGCGCTCGTTGATAAAGCCTTCACGTTTGTAAATCCGTTTAGCGGGTGGCAATTCCGGGCGGAACTAACCTCTGAAAACAAAGTACTGATCCGTGGATGGGGGGCTAAGTCGTGGTCAGGTGAGGCTTATTGGGAGCCGTTTAGTGCAGGTGACTATCAGGACCGAGATAAGTTATGCCTGACGTCGACTTTCTGTTTTGTCTTTTCGCGATTTGACGACCTTGAAGGCAACGACATGCTGGGCGCACGCGTGCACCCAAAGGGGCAAGGCATGTTGGCAATAAACCATCGTTATTGGGTGTTTACGCATATTGATCCGATAAATGGCCCGGCCAAGTGAAAGATCAATCAGCCGGACCGGTTACCGTTTCTAAGCCGCGAGGCCAAGGATATTACGGGTGGCGGCGGTGACGTCGTCCTGACGCATCAAGCTTTCGCCGATCAGGAAGCATTGCGCGCCGACCTTTGCCATGCGGTCGAGGTCATCACGTGTGAACAGGCCGCTTTCGGCGACCAGAATCCGGCTGTCATCAACCATGCCAGCGAGTTCTTCGGTCGTGGTCAGGGAGACTTCCAGCGTTTTCAGGTTGCGGTTGTTAACGCCAAGCAGCTTTGATTTCAGTTTCAGGGCACGTTCGAGTTCCGGTGCGTTGTGCACCTCGATCAGGACATCCATGCCAAGGCTATGTGCGGCGTCTTCAAGCTCGGCCGCCTGGGCATCTTCAAGGGCTGCCATGATCAGAAGGATGCAATCGGCACCCAACGCCCGGGCTTCGGTCACCTGATAGGGATCAAGCATGAAATCCTTGCGCAGGACCGGCAGATCAACCGCGCTACGCGCCGCGATCAGATAGCTGTCATCGCCCTGGAAGTAGGGGATGTCGGTCAGAACCGACAGGCAGCTTGCGCCGCCAGCCTTATAGGCCTGTGCCAGAACGGGCGGATTGAAATCCGGTCGGATCAGGCCTTTGGACGGGGAGGCCTTTTTAATTTCGGCAATCAGGCCGTAACGACCGTCCGCAACCGATGTTTCAAGCGCCTTAATGAAGCCGCGCGGGGCGGATTGCGATTTGGCGGCTGCTTCGAGGTCGGCAAGCGATTTGCGCGCCTTGCAGGCAGCGATATGATCACGTTTGTCGTTACAGATGCGTTCAAGTACGTCGCTCACGCTGCGGTCCCCTGATTGGAAATGCTGACAAGCGCCTGCAGGGTTTCTGCGGCCTTGCCGGAATCGATGGCAACCCGTGCCTTTGCGATGCCATCGGCAAGATCGGTTGCGATGTCGGTAACCACAAGTGCGGCTGCGGCATTCAGCAGAACGATATCGCGATAGGCACTTTTTTTACCGGCAAGAAGATCAAGAATAGCCTGCGCATTGGTTTGAGCATCGCCCCCTTTAAGCGCATCAAGGGTGACGATTTCAAGACCGTAATCTTCGGGATTGATTTCGAAGGTCGTGACCTTGCCGTTTTTGACTTCGGCGACAAAAGTCGGGCCGGTCGTCGAAATTTCGTCAAGGCCACTATGACCATAGACAACCCACGCATGTTCCGAACCCAGACGATTCAGCACATTGGCAATCGGTTCGACCCATTCACGGGCGAAAACGCCCATGACCTGACGTTTGGTTTTGGCCGGGTTGGCCAGCGGACCGAGCAGGTTAAAGATCGTGCGCGTGCCCATTTCAACGCGGGTCGGCATCACGTGACGCACCGCCGAGTGATGGCGCGTTGCCATCATGAAGCACAGATTGATTTCCTTTAGCGCCTTTTCGAGAAGCGCCATATCGGCATCAAGATTGACGCCAAGCGCCAGCAGGACATCGGCCGATCCGGATTTTGATGATGCCGCGCGGTTGCCGTGCTTGGCAACGATGGCACCGCAGGCCGCCGCAACGATTGCCGCCCCCGTGGAGATATTGAAGGTGCCGCTGCCATCGCCACCGGTGCCGCAGGTATCAACCGCATTGGGCGGGGCGACAATGCCGGTCGCCTTGGATCGCATAACGCGCGCCGCCCCGGTGATTTCATCGACCGTTTCGCCGCGCAGCCGCAGTGCCATAAGGAAAGCCCCCATCTGAGACGGCGTTGCCTGACCGGACATCAGAACGTCGAAGGCCTGTTCGGCCTGTTCCTCGTTCAGTTTTTCGCCATTTGCGACTTTGGCCAGGATCGGCTTCAGGTCATATTCAGTCGACATACGGGTTTCCTCGGTTAGCGGTCCGGTGCGGTTTCATGCGCCGGGGAAGTCTATAAAATTCTTCAAAAGGGCATGGCCGTGTTCGGATGCGATGCTTTCGGGGTGGAACTGGACCCCGTGGATCTGATGCTGTTTGTGACGCAGCCCCATGATCAGACCATCCCTGTTTTCCGCCGTGATTTCAAGGCAATCAGGCAACGTATCGCGATCCACAACCAATGAATGGTAACGTGTGGCTTCAAACGGACTTGGCAGGCCGTTGAAAACGCTTTTGCCTTCGTGTGCCATTGCATCGGTCTTGCCATGCATGCATTCCGGCGCACGAACGACATTGCCGCCGAAGGCCTGACCGATGGCCTGATGACCAAGACAAACGCCAAGCAGTTTGACCTTGCCTGCCGATGCCGTGATCAGGTCAAGACAGATACCCGCACGATCCGGATCACATGGACCGGGCGAGATCACGATGCCTTCGGGCTTTAAAGCCAGCGCATCATCGACGGAAATTTCGTCATTGCGGCGTACTTCGACCTCGGGGCCGAGTTCGCGCAGATAGTGCCACAAATTGAATGTGAAGCTGTCGTAATTATCGATGAGGAGATACATCGTGGCGCCGGGCTGTAAATATCAGATCGCGCAGAGAATAAACGGCATTACCGCTACGTCAAGCGATTGCAAAAACCATTTTTCCAGCCTTTGTTGGGGCCTTTGGTTGTGGCTTTAACAGGGTGCTAACCGGATCGGGTATAAAAGCTTCCGAACACAAGCCGACATAATCGGTATATAATCACCATATGGGTAACACGACCCAGCAAACGAGACTGGAGACCAGAGCGTGGCACGCCGGGCACAACCCGCCAAAAAGAAAAAAGCGGCACCGCGAAAAAGAGGCCGTGGCAAGGCTGCACCGAAGAAGAAATCGGGCGGCATCGGCCGTCTGATGCTGGGCGGTGCAATTGTTGCGGGGACCATTTCTGCGTTTATTGCCGCAGGCAGCATGCTTGAGCTTGATCGCGCGTCGCGTGATCTTGGTGAACGCGTGACGAAAGCCGAACCCGAATATACGCCCGAACCGGCCCCTGTGCCGGAAAGCCGCAATTATGATTTCAGCGAAAGCAACGGTAATCGCGACCGGACCGGATATATGGTCGGTGAACGGACACCGGGCGAAAACCCCGCACCGGTGACCGAACCGGAAAAGACACCGGAAACGCGATCACCTGATCCTGTCGTGCCGCCGAATACAGGTAGCATCGGGGGCTCTGAATATAATGACGGGCCGCCGCCATGGCAGAAATTTGCAGCCCTTAGCCCTGAAACGGGAACCGCCCCGGTTATTGCGATTGTAATCGATGATGCGGGTCTTGATCAGCCGCGTACTGCACGCACCACCGAATTGCCGGGGCCGGTGACGATTTCCTATTTGCCGTATGCGCGTGACCTTCAGCGTCAGGTGCGGGATGCGCGGGCACGTGGTCATGAAGTCATGCTTCATATGCCGATGGAGCCGTCTTCTGCGTCTGTTGATCCGGGGCCACATGCCTTGCTGGCCAGCTATGACCGGGAAAAGATCCTTCACGAGATGACATGGATGCTTGACCAGTTTGACGGTTATGTCGGGGTGAACAACCATATGGGCAGCAAGTTCACATCCGACCCGGAACGCATGCAGGTGGTGATGGAGGTGATGAAAGCACGCGGGCTTTTGTTCCTGGATTCCAAAACCAGTGCGAAGTCGGTCGGATTTTCGATGGCGCGCCAGTATGATGTTCCGGCGCTTGAACGGGACGTGTTCATTGACGACGCCGATGATGCCACAAAGATCGCTGAAATGCTGGCACGGATCGAAAAGGTTGCTGCCAATCAGGGATTTGCGATTGCGATTGGCCATCCGCGCGACCTGACGCTGGAAGCCCTGCACAAATGGATTCCCGCCATTCAGGCGAAGGGATTTGTTCTGGTGCCGGTGACTGACATCCTGCGGCGAACAAGCCCGAGTGCGACAGGTTGATCACCGCCTGCCTGATCATCGAAAAGGCCCGCAATAATGCGGGCCTTTTTTGTTGGGTCGGGCATGCGCGACATCAGGCGAAGCGATGGGCTTCGCGGGCGGCGGCCATGAGCGCGCCTGCCTTGTTCTGGCATTCCTTGTGTTCAAGTTCCGGTTTGCTGTCGACGACGATCCCGGCGCCTGCCTGAATGTGGATCTGTTCGTCCTTGATAACGGCAGTACGAAGCGCGATGCAGGTATCCATCGATCCATCGGCCGAGATATAGCCGATACAGCCGGCATAAATGCCGCGCCGGACCGATTCCAGTTCATCAATGATTTCCATGGCGCGGACTTTGGGTGCGCCCGAAACCGTCCCGGCAGGGAAACCGGCCTTGAGCGCGTCCATCGCGTCATATTTTTCGTCGATCTGACCGACGACGTTGGAGACGATATGCATGACATGGGAATAATATTCGATGGTTTCGCGGTCGGTGACGCGCACGGTACCGGGCTTCGACACACGACCAACATCGTTACGCCCGAGGTCAAGCAGCATCAGATGTTCCGAACGTTCCTTGGGATCATCAAGCAGGTCCTGGGCCATGACCTTGTCGTCTTCGGGCGTGTGACCGCGCCGACGCGTTCCAGCAATCGGGCGAATGGTGACTTCGCCGTCGCGCAGACGCACAAGGATTTCCGGGCTGGCACCGACAACCTGAAACCCGCCGATATCCAGATAGAACATGAAGGGCGACGGATTGATCCGGCGAAGGGCACGGTAAAACGCGAAAGGCGGCAGATGATAGGGCAGCGTGTAACGCTGTGACAGGACGACCTGAAAGATATCGCCCGCACGGATATATTCCTTGGCCTGATCGACCATTTTATGGAAACCGGCTTCGTCGACGCTGACCTTTGGATCGGGCAGGGTAGCGGGAACCGATTTGGACCGGCGATCCAGAAACAGGTTGCGCTGGAACTGCTGTACGACATCGTTCAGGCGCGCGCAGGCAAGATCATAGGCCGCATCGGCATCAATCCCGTTTTCGGGGCGGACCGGTGTTACCACGGTGACGGTATCAGCGATGGTATCGAAGCTTGCCGTCACCGTCGGGCGGATAAAGATGCCGTCGGGGACGCCCAGTTCATCCGGATTGCTGTCGGGCAGCTTTTCCATCAGACGGACCGTGTCATAGCCCATATAGCCGACAAGACCGGCACTCATGGGGGGCAGGTTGTCGGGCAGGGCGATGTGGCTTTCGGCGATCAGCTTTTTCAGGCTTTCAAGCGGAGCATCGGGTTCGGCTTCGAACGCGTCGGCATCGGCAAGGGCGCGACGGTTCAGTTCGGCCTTCTGGCCAAAGCACCGCCAGATCAGGTCGGGGCGCAGGCCAAGGAATGAATAGCGTCCACGAACGGCACCACCTTCGACAGATTCAAGCAGATAGGTATTGGGCATGCCTTCGGCGATCTTGAGAAACGCCGAGACCGGTGTATCAAGATCCGCCGTAAGTGAGGTCCAAAGAACCTGTGAAATGCCATTATTGTAGTTCTGCTTGAAACTGTTGAAATCCGGTTTGATTTCCATGGTCTGTCCAATTTGGGTCGATTTGGGTGGGCGATGTCGGATAGGGCGGAGTTTAACGAAAAAGGGCGGCCCGATGAAAGGCCGCCCCATTCCGGATCGGGATCAGTTTGCCGCGGTTTGCGGATAAAGACCATTGATCACGCTGTTATTGACGCTGACCGAAATCTCGTCCTGCAGATAATCGAGATACTGCGCAAGAATGTCTTCGTTCAGGGCCTGTTTCAGTTCGGTCACCACCGGGTCTGCATCGCCTTCGGCAATGGTGGCGGCCTTGATCTCGTCAAGTTTCAGAACCAGAACATTTTCACCGGACTGAATTGCCTTTGCCTTGCCTTCGTCAAGGGTGAAGAGGGCAGCTGCAACAGCCGGGCTGACACCGTCTTCAAGGCCCTGGCCGGTACGTTTGGTCAGACCGCTTTCTGTGATTTCGGCATTCTCGCTGGTTGCGAGTGATGCGATATCGGCATTCTGGTCATTGATCGATGCGGCAAGCTGATCAGCTTTTTCAAGCATCAGGCGATTGCGTTCATCGGTTTTCCATGCGGTGACAACGTCGTCACGAACTTCTTCGAACGGACGCAGCGCGGCAGGGGTTACTTCGTCAACGCGCGCGACGTAACGAACGCCGGTCGAGGTTTCTTCAAGGAAGCTGTCCTCGCCCTTGTCGAGTTCGAAAATCATGGCGTTGATTTCAGCGCTGTCGGCGATGTCGGCATCAAGGCCTTCGCCACGAACAACATCGTTCAGCTTATAGGTCTTTGCGCCAACCGCGTTTGCGGCTTCTTCAAGCGGGGTACCAGCCCCCAGTTCATCGTCCAGTCTGGCAGCAAGGTCATAGATTGCGTCTTCTGCCTTGAATTGCTTGACGCCTTCTTCGACATCGTCGCGAACCTGATCAAGGGTTTCGGTCCGTTCCGGCGTAATGGCGGTTACGCGAATGATGTGCCAGCCAAGGGCGGTTTCGACCGGTTCGGAAAACGCGCCTTCTTCAAGACCAAAGGTCGCATCGCGCAGATCGGGCAGGATATTGTCGGCGGTGAATTCGCCAAGCTTCACAATCGACGGGTCCATGCCGGCATCCTCGGTGGCGACCGTCATGAAATCGGCACCGTTCTGAAGGGCCTTGTAGGCCTCCTGTGCGCTTTCCTTTTCATTTGGAGCAAACAGGATCTGTTCGACCACGCGTTTTTCCGGTGTCTGGAATTCCGGCAGGCGATGGTTGTATGCCTCGTTGATTTCGTCGTCGGTGACATCCATGTTCGCCGCGAGATCGGCCGCCGAAAGGGTGACCAGAGTCACATTGCGGCGTTCGGGAGCGGTGAATTGCGGAGCATTTTCTTCGTGATATTTACGAAGGGCTGCGTCGTCGGGCGTTTCGATATTGTCGAACTGCGATGCATTCAGGGCAAAGAAGCTGCCGCTGCGCTGTTCGTTGCGATAGGCGGCAATCTGCTGCGCCATGATGTCTGGTGCATTGACGGCACCGGCAAGGCTTCCGACAACCTGCTGGCCCATCATGTCACCACGCACGCCTTCGATGAATTCCGGTTCGGTATATCCGCTGGAATACAGCGCCTGAAGGAAACGTTCGCGGTCAAACTGGCCGGTGGTTTCGTTCTGGAAGCCGGGAGACGCAAAAATCGTATCGCGGACTTTTTCGTTGCTGATGCCAATTCCCATTTCCTTGGCGTTTTCACGCAGGATTTTCTGGGAGACCAGATTTTGAACCGTATTGTTCAAAAGGCCCATCTGGATGGCTTGCTGACGGTCGAAATTGGGACCGAAAACGCTGCGCATATTCTGGATGCTGCGCTGGAAGGCGCGATCCAGTTCGGCGGGACTGATGTTTTGGCTGCCGATTTCAGCAACCTGGCGTGAGGTACCAAGGTTGAGCATCGACGCATTCAGGCCCCATCCGACGAAGCTGATTGCGATCACACCAAGAATGATCTTGGCGAAGATTGATTTCGAAAAAGAGCGAATGCCAGCAAGCATATGATAAGCCTAACAATTCGTGGTTTGGTGCCAATGACAATGCAGGTGACATTGCATCGGCAGCGTTTCTTTTGTGTGCCAGGATATTATAAAATCCCGTCGCAATTGCCGCGCATCTTAATGGCGAGAGGTAAGGGCGGCAACATCCGATTGCATTGACCATGCCCGAAGTTCGGTTGACAGTGTTTTCCGGGGCTTGGCCGGGCCAAAGTCGCGTGTTAAAACCCGCGTCGAGCCGTGTTTGTAACAATACGTGTCGGATCGGTTCCCACATGGTAAAGCCATACCGATCCACAACCCGTCGCAGCAAGAGGTAGATAAACATATGTCACAGCGCCGTCCCCTGATCGCCGGAAACTGGAAAATGAACTGCCTGCGTACCGACGGGCTTGCACTTGCGCGGGGACTGTCTGATCGCGCGAAAGCCAAGGGTGATCTGGCATGTGATATTCTGGTCTGTCCGCCGGCAACCCTGATTTCGGATGTTGCCGGTGTGACGAATGGCAGCGCGGTCAGGGTTGGCGGACAGGATTGCCATGTTGCCGTTTCGGGCGCACATACCGGCGATATCGCCGCACCTATGCTGGCCGATATCGGCGCAAGTTATGTTCTTGTCGGGCATTCGGAACGTCGCGCGGATCACGGCGAAAGTTCGACCGTGATCCGTCAGAAAACAATGGCGGCCCATGATGCCGGCCTGATTGCGGTTGTCTGTGTCGGCGAAACCGAGCAGGAGCGCGACCTTGGAGCGACACTTGCGGTGGTCAATGGCCAGATTGCGGTTTCGGTTCCCGATGATGCGACGCCGGAAAATACCGTGATTGCCTATGAGCCTGTCTGGGCAATTGGCACCGGTCGCACGGCAAGCGTTGATGAAGTTGCCGAAGTTCATGCTGCAATTCGTGCAGAGCTGACGGCACGATTTGACGATGGCGACAAGTTCAGAATTCTGTATGGTGGGTCGGTAAAGCCGTCCAATGCGGCTGAATTGCTGGCTGTACCTGATGTTGATGGTGCATTGGTTGGCGGGGCGAGCCTCAAGGTTGACGATTTTTGGCAAATTATTGAAAGTTGCGCCTAGCCAACCGTCATAAAACACGTTAAATACGCATCAAATTTTTGCCCGATCCGGCCATAATCATGTTCGGATCGGAAGTTAGGACAAGAGTTTCGAGACCATGCAAACTGTCATTCTGGTAATTCACCTTCTTCTTGCGCTTGGCATGATTGCCGTCATTCTCGTACAGCGCAGCGAGGGCGGTGGGCTTGGTATCGGCGGAAGCGGCGGTGGCGGCGGCGGTAACTTCGGCGTCATGAGCTCGCGCAGCGCAGCAAACCTTCTTACACGTACCACCGCGATTCTTGCCGGGGCATTCATGATCACAAGCCTCGCCCTGGCATTGTTGTCCAACACTCATACCCGGCCGACATCCATATTGGACCAGGCACCGGCCCCGGCAGCTGAACAACAGCCCGCCGAGGATACCGGACCGGCGGCTCCGACCCGCTAAAAAATTAACCGACGACCAGAGGCGGCAAACTTGCCGCCTCAATTTTTGATTGTTGTATTCCCCGGTTCGTGATGCACTGAGCGGCATCGAACTGCGGCGTTTTGCTTTGAGATGAGGCAAAGACATGACCCGTTATATCTTTATCACCGGTGGCGTTGTTTCCTCGCTGGGCAAGGGCCTGGCGTCTGCTGCTTTGGGTGCCTCGCTTCAGGCACGTGGTTTCACTGTTCGCCTGCGCAAGCTTGATCCGTATATCAACGTCGATCCGGGCACCATGAGCCCGTATCAGCATGGCGAATGCTATGTGACCGAGGACGGGGCCGAGACCGACCTTGATCTTGGTCACTATGAACGTTTTACCGGCGTTTCATCGCGTCGTTCCGACAACGTGACCACCGGTCGCATCTATTCCAGCGTGATCGCACGTGAACGTCGCGGGGATTATCTGGGCGGGACCGTTCAGGTGATTCCGCACATCACGGATGCCATCAAGGAATTCGTCCAGTCCGATGCGACCGAGGATTTTGTCCTTGTCGAGATCGGCGGTACGGTTGGCGATATCGAAAGCCTGCCTTTCCTAGAGGCGATCCGCCAGATGGGCAACGAGCTTGGCGATGGCCGCACGCTGTTCATGCATCTGACGCTCGTGCCGTATATTTCATCGGCGGGCGAGCTTAAGACCAAACCGACCCAGCATTCCGTCAAGGAACTGCAAAGTGTCGGTATCCAGCCTGATATCCTGTTGTGCCGTTGTGACCGTGAAATCCCGGTCAATGAGCGCCGCAAGATCGCGCGTTTCTGTAACGTCCGCGAAGCGGCCGTTATTCCGGCCTATGACGTTGACAACATCTATCAGGTGCCGATCAGCTACCACCAGTATGGTCTTGATAACGAAGTGCTTCATCACTTCGGCCTGCAGGCACAGGACCCGGATCTGCGTCCGTGGGAAGAAATCTGCAACATCATCCGTAACCCGGAAGGTGAGGTCACCATCGGGATCGTTGGCAAATACATTCAGCTGCCCGATGCCTATAAGTCGCTTACCGAAGCACTGACCCATGGCGGTATCGCCAACAAGGTCCGTGTCAAACTGGAATGGATTGCGTCTGACGCGCTTGAAAAAGAAGGCGATGTTAGCGAAATCCTGTCCAAACTGGATGCGATCCTGGTGCCGGGCGGATTTGGCGAGCGTGGCACGGAAGGCAAGATTGCCGCTGCGCGCTATGCACGGGAAAACAAGGTACCGTATTTCGGCATCTGCTTTGGCATGCAGATGGCGGTTCTTGAGGCTGCACGCAATCTTGCGGGTCTCAAGGATGCATCGTCATCGGAATTCGGTCCGACGAAAACCCCGCTTGTCGGTCTGATGACCGAATGGGCCAAAGACGGCGGTTCTGTCGAGCGTCGTTCGGATGAGGATGATCTTGGCGGCACCATGCGCCTTGGCAATTACGAGTGCAAACTGGTTGACGGTTCGCGTGCACGCGACATCTATGGCAGTGAGACCGTTCTTGAGCGCCATCGTCATCGTTATGAAGTTAACGTAAACTTCATGGGGCAGCTTGAGGAAAAAGGTCTTAAATTCTCGGGCCTGTCGCCGGATGGTCGTTTGCCGGAAATCGTCGAATACCCGAATCACCCGTGGTTCATCGGGGTTCAGTTCCACCCGGAACTGCGTTCGCGTCCGCTTGATCCGCATCCGCTGTTTGTGTCCTATATCAAGGCCGCCAAAGAGCGCAGCCGTCTGGTTTGATCAAACAGCCTGAATGAAAGACTGCAAAATGACGGAAATCAAAACTGTCAAAGTCGGCAAAATCGAATTCGCCAATGACAAGCCTTTTGCCTTGCTGGCAGGGCCGTGCGCGATCGAAAGCCGTCAGCATGCACTGGAAATGTCCGCAGCCCTGAAGGAATTGTCCGAAGGGATGGGGATCGGGCTTGTTTACAAAAGCTCGTTTGACAAGGCGAACCGCACCAGCAGCACATCTAGGCGTGGGGTTGGTCTGGTCGAAGGGCTCGACATTCTGGCCGAGGTCAAGGAAAAGACCGGCCTTCCGATTGTTACCGACGTTCACCTGCCAGATCAGTGTGCCGCGGTTGCCGAGGTTGCCGACATCCTTCAGATTCCGGCATTCCTGTGCCGTCAGGCCGATCTTTTGCAGGCAGCGGGTAAAACCGGACGTGCCGTCAATGTCAAAAAGGGCCAGTTCCTGGCACCCTGGGACATGGCCAATGTTGCCAACAACATAGCATCGACCGGCAATGAAAACATCATGCTTTGTGATCGTGGGACCAGCTTTGGCTATAACACGCTGGTAACCGATTTCCGCGGACTTCCCACCATGGCCCGTCAGGGCTATCCGGTCGTATTTGATGCGACCCATTCTGTTCAGCAACCGGGTGGGCAGGGGACAACGTCGGGCGGTCAGCGCGAATTTGCGCCGGTATTGGCGCGTGCGGCTGTATCCGTCGGTGTTGCAGCCCTGTTTATCGAAACCCACGATAACCCGGATGCGGCCATCAGCGATGGCCCGAACCAGATTCCGTTAAACAAGCTTCCCGAAGTTCTGTCGGTTTTGATGGAGCTGGACAAAGTGGCAAAAGCCAATCCGGTTCGTCTGGACATGTTTAACGATTGATATGCAAATGCCGCCATCAGAGATGATGGCGGCATTTCTTTTATGCTGTAACCAAAGTACCCCGCAGGGGTGCAGATAATCTCAGTGAGGAGAATGTTTCCGTCATGACCGCTATTATTGATATCCGCGGCCGCGAAATCCTCGATAGCCGTGGCAACCCGACTGTCGAAGTTGATGTAACCCTGGAAAGTGGCGCCTTTGGTCGTGCAGCCGTTCCGTCGGGTGCATCCACCGGTGCGCATGAAGCCGTCGAGCTGCGTGACAAGGAAGATCGTTATCTTGGCAAGGGCGTGACCAAAGCGGTTGCCGCCGTCAATGGCGAGATTTTCGAAGCCCTGGCCGGTATGGACGCCGAAGACCAGGTCGAAGTCGACAGTGTCATGATCGATCTTGATGGGACGCCGAACAAGGGCCGCCTTGGCGCGAATGCTATTCTTGGTGTGTCGCTGGCGGTTGCAAAGGCGGCTGCAGAAGAAGCGGGCCTTCCGCTTTATCGTTATGTTGGTGGTGCTTTTGCCCGCACCCTGCCGGTGCCGATGATGAACATCATCAATGGCGGCGAGCATGCCGACAACGCGATTGACGTTCAGGAATTCATGGTGATGCCGGTTTCGGCAGAAACCGGTTCGGATGCGATCCGCATGGGTGCGGAAATCTTCCATAACCTGAAAAAGGCCCTGTCGGCCGATGGTCTGAGCACGTCGGTTGGTGATGAAGGTGGTTTTGCCCCGAATATCGGGTCGAGCGAAGAAGCCATCAGCTACATCATGAAATCGATCGAAGCAGCCGGTTATCGCCCGGAAGAAGACGTTGTTCTTGCCCTTGATGCGGCATCGACCGAATTCTACAAAGGCGGCAAATACGTTCTGGCCGGCGAAAACAAGACCCTTGATGCCGACGGCATGGTCAAATACTGGGCCGATCTGGTCAGCAAGTATCCGATTTTCTCGATCGAAGACGGCATGTCTGAAGATGACTGGGACGGCTGGGCAGCCTTGACGTCGGAAATCGGCAACAAGGTCCAGCTGGTTGGCGACGATCTGTTCGTGACCAATCCGAAACGTCTTGCCGATGGCATCAAGAAGGGCGTTGGCAACTCCATCCTTGTGAAGGTTAACCAGATCGGTTCGCTGACCGAAACGCTTGAAGCCGTCGAAATGGCGCACCGTGCCGGCTATACTGCCGTCATGTCGCACCGTTCGGGCGAGACCGAAGATTCAACCATTGCCGATCTGGCGGTTGCAACCAATTGCGGCCAGATCAAAACCGGTTCGCTGTCGCGTTCTGATCGTCTGGCGAAATACAACCAGCTGATCCGCATCGAAGAGATGCTGGGAACCGGCGCCTATTATCCGGGCCGCTCCATCCTGAAATAAGGGTTGAAAACTGGGTTGATACTGAAAGCCGTCCTGCAATGGCAGGGCGGCTTTTTGTTGTTCAGGATCAGCTAATTGAGCGTAGTGACAGCATAATAGCGCCGCTGTTTTAAGCTTATTTTTACTCTGTTGTGATTAGCTTTAAGCGTAATTTTGCGGGGATTTTTATTGCGGCGATATTTATGCCTTTGTGATCAAAGGGAAATAACGCACGCAGTTTTTCCATTCCGGGTTCGGAATGGTAGGTTTCCTGTTGATTCTTTTCTCGCACGCACGGGGCAGGGGTAAATGTCGTCAACATCACCGGTTATTCGCCGACTTGGTCAGGCAATTGCACCGGTTATTGCATTTACCATCATGGTTTATTTCATCTTCCACAGTGTGGAAGGGAACCGTGGATTGCTGGCTTACTGGTCGATGCAGGACCGCGTTGCCGAGATTGCCAAAGTACGCGATGAAATCACGGAAAAACGAAAGCATCTGGAACAGCGCGTTATCGCGATGCGCCCCAAGCATCTTGATCCGGATCTTCTGGATGAGCGGGCACGTGCGATGCTGAATGCGGCGCATCCGGATGATCTGATTATCTTCCATCACAATGGTTATCCTGCGGACGATACCATCGCTGCCAGCCAGTAAGCGGCAACAGGGCAGGCGGTTTAGAATCCGGTTTCATTTTTGCAGACAAAGCAGTCGGCGCTAAATGTCATGGCGTCGGCTTTTGGCTTTGTCATTGCCCGTATTCGCGTCGAAATTGTTTCTGGCAAAATTTTCTGTTCCCGTTATGACGTTGTTTCAACTGCCTTTTGGTTCAGTATTGTCTTTTGGTAGCTTGAGATAAAACAGATACAACCCCCTGTGTCTTCTGGCGGTTGCGAAATAAACGTGTCGGATCTGTGATATTCTTTTCAGGAAAGCATAGCATTTGTGACCTGCTGGAATGAACGGGGATGAAGCCGGTTCCTCAAGTCACTGGAAATGCTGAAATTATGTATACCTGCCAAAAATCATGAATTAACCAATATCAGGTTTATTTGTGATTGTGCGTTGCAAAACAACAGTTTAATGGTGGTTAGATTGCTTGCCTCTGCACGTGGTTTTAGGTAGTCATTTCGGTGGTCCAGTACCGAATTAAGCACTCATACATGATGCTTAAGCGATAGCCATCCACCGGGAGGAAACATGGCGACCACACCAAAACGCAAACGCGGCACGACGCGCGCCGACAATCAGGCGAGCAGTGACGATCTCCTCAAATATTACCGTGAAATGCTGCTGATCCGTCGCTTTGAAGAAAAAGCCGGTCAGCTTTATGGCATGGGTCTTATCGGTGGCTTCTGCCATCTTTATATCGGGCAGGAAGCTGTCGTTGTCGGCATGCAGGCTGCTGTAACCGGTGATGATGGTGTTATCACCAGTTATCGTGACCACGGCCACATGCTGGCATGTGGCATGGACCCGGCGGGTGTCATGGCAGAGCTGACCGGCCGGGAAGGCGGTTATTCCCGCGGCAAGGGCGGCTCGATGCACATGTTCTCCAAGGAAAAGAATTTCTATGGCGGCCACGGCATCGTTGGTGGTCAGGTGCCGCTTGGTACCGGTATTGCCTTTAACTACAAATATCGCGGCCAGGATCGCGTTTGCCTGACCTATCTTGGTGACGGTGCCGTCAACCAGGGGCAGGTCTATGAGTCATTCAACATGGCGGCACTCTGGAAGCTTCCGGTGGTCTATTGCATCGAGAACAATCAGTACGCCATGGGCACCTCGGCACAGCGTCACTCGGCGAGCCCCGATCTGTACCAGCGCGGTGCGGCTTATGGCATTCCGGGTGAACAGGTTGACGGGATGGATGTTCTTGCGGTCAAGGAAGCCGGCGAACGCGCCGTGGCGCATTGCCGCGAAGGCAAGGGTCCGTACATCCTTGAGCTCAAGACATATCGCTATCGCGGTCATTCCATGTCTGACCCGGCGAAATATCGTACCAAGGACGAGCTCGACAAAATGCGCAAAGAGCACGATCCGATCGATATGGTCAAAAAGCTGCTGATCGATGGCAATATCATCGACGAGGCAGGTCTTAAGGACATCGATAAGGACGTGAAAGCGGAAGTCGCCAAAGCGGCTGAGTTCGCGCAAAACAGCCCGGAACCGGATGTTTCCGAGCTGTTCACAGATATTCTGATCGACGCGTGATCGCGAAATCCGCGAACCGCTTTTGACCGATATTTCCCGGGAGAGAGGGAACAATGCCGATTGAAGTTTTGATGCCGGCCCTGTCGCCGACCATGACAGAAGGCACTCTTGCCAAATGGACCGTCAAGGAAGGCGATACTGTCGCGTCCGGTGACGTGATTGCAGAAATTGAAACCGACAAGGCCACGATGGAAGTCGAGGCCGTTGACGAGGGAACCATTGGCAAGATCGTGATCGCCGAAGGGACCGAGAACGTCGCGGTGAATGCTGTCATCGCCTATATCCTCGAAGAAGACGAGGATGCTTCTGCCCTTGATAATGTTTCGGCATCTTCTGCGCCGAAAGCCGAAGCCGCACCGGCCGAAGCCAAGGAAGAAGAAAAGGCACCGGCCAGCAGCGCAAATGCGGCACCGGTTGCTGCCAGCGGTGCTATTGAGCGGGCCGAACAGGACCCGCGCGCCATGAGCGTTATGAACGCGACGCAGGACGAGAAAACTTATACCTCGTTCAAGACGCAGACCGTTCGTGAAGCCCTGCGTGATGCGATGGCCGAAGAAATGCGCACGGATGAAAACGTCTATGTCATGGGCGAAGAAGTCGCGCAGTATCAGGGGGCTTATAAAGTCACCCAGGGTCTGCTTGACGAATTCGGTGACAGACGCGTCGTCGATACCCCGATCACCGAATACGGTTTCACGGGGATGGCAACGGGTGCGGCCTTCATGGGTCTGAAGCCGGTTGTCGAATTCATGACTTTCAACTTCGCCATGCAGGCGATTGACCACATCATCAACTCGGCGGCCAAGACGCTTTACATGTCTGGCGGCCAGCTTGGTTGCCCGATCGTCTTCCGTGGCCCGAACGGTGCGGCAGCACGCGTTGGTGCGCAGCACTCGCAGTGCTATGCATCCTGGTATGCACATTGCCCGGGTCTTAAAGTGATCGCACCGTGGTCGGCTGCCGATGCGAAGGGTCTGCTTAAGGCCGCCATCCGCGACCCGAACCCGGTTGTCTTCCTTGAAAACGAAATTCTTTACGGGCAGAGCTTCGAAGTGCCTGATGATGATGATTTCGTTCTGCCGATTGGCCAGGCAAAGATCGAACGCGAAGGTACCGATGTGACCATCGTTGCCTTCTCGATCATGGTCGGCAAGGCACTGAAAGCGGCCGAGCAACTGGCAGAACAGGGCATTTCGGCCGAGGTGATCAACCTGCGAACCATTCGTCCGCTGGATGTGAACACCATCGTTCGTTCGGTCATGAAAACCAATCGTATCGTCACCTGTGAAGAAGGCTGGCACTTTGCCGGTATCGGTGCCGAGATCGCATCGGTCATCATGGAACATGCGTTCGATTATCTGGATGCGCCGGTTGCGCGCGTTACCGGTGAAGATGTTCCGATGCCATATGCTGCCAACCTCGAAGTACTTGCACTTCCGCAGGAGCAACACATCGTCGATGCGGCCAAGGCCGTTTGCTATCGCTAAGTAAAACGGACAGGGGCAGGGCGCGGCAAACCCGCGCCGCCCCGTTACCGGGAGATTGCGTTCATGCCTGTTAAAATATTGATGCCGGCGCTGTCGCCGACCATGACCGAAGGCACCTTGGCGAAATGGCTTGTCAAGGAAGGCGACACCGTTGAATCGGGTGACGTCATTGCTGAAATCGAAACCGATAAAGCCACGATGGAAGTTGAAGCCGTCGACGAAGGCAAAATCGGCAAAATCCTTGTTTCCGAAGGCAGCGAGGGCGTTGCCGTGAACGAGGTCATCGCCCTTCTTCTTGAAGAAGGCGAAGATGCAAGTGCGCTTGATGGTGCGGATACGTCTGCGGCCTCTACTGGCGGTGCGGCACCGGCCGCGGAAGCGCCGAAACAGGAAGAAAAGTCGAAATCTGATGCCGCCCCGGCCAAAGGTCAGGCACCTGCCGCACCGGTTTCCGGTGGGGATCGTGTCAAGGCAAGCCCGCTTGCGCGTCGTATTGCGGCGAACGAAGGCGTTGATCTTGGCAAGGTAGAGGGCTCCGGCCCGCGCGGTCGCGTTGTCAAACGCGATGTCGAGGCTGTGATGTCGTCCAAACCGGCAGATAAAGCTGCTGCTTCGGCGCCCGCTGCCGATAAACCGGCGGCAGCCCCGCAGGCACCGGCGGCGTCTGGCTGGAACCCGGATCTGACCGGCCTTCCGGAATACGAAGAAATCCCGAACAGCTCGATGCGCAAGGTTATTGCCCGTCGCCTGACCCAGTCCAAACAGCAGGTGCCGCATTTCTACCTTACGGTCGATTGCGAACTCGACAATCTGCTCGCGACCCGCAAGCAGCTTAACGAGAAAGCCGGCGAGGGCGTTAAGGTATCGGTCAACGATTTCGTCATTCGTGCCGCATCCATTGCGCTGAAACGCGTACCGGCGGCCAATGCGGTCTGGACCGACGCAGCCATCCTGCAGTGCAAGCAGCAGGACATTTCGGTTGCTGTTGCCATCGATGGCGGCCTGATCACCCCGGTTATCCGCAATGCGGGTGGCAAGGGGCTTGCCGAAATCTCGACCGAGATGAAGGCACTGGCTGGCAAGGCACGCGAAGGCAAGCTGAAACCGGAAGAATTCCAGGGCGGGACATTCTCTGTCTCCAACCTTGGCATGTTCGGTATCAAAGAATTCTCCGCCATCATCAACCCGCCGCAGGGCTGCATTCTGGCCGTCGGTGCCGGTGAACAGCGCGCGGTCGTCAAGGACGGCGCACTGGCAATCGCCACCGTCATGAGCTGCACGCTTTCGGTCGACCACCGTGTGGTCGATGGTGCGGTCGGTGCTGAATTCATGGCTGAATTCAAAAAGCTGATCGAAGATCCGCTGAGCATGTTGCTCTGAGGTTCGGAAATTGCGCGGGGACTTTAAACAGTCCCCGCAAGCATTTGAATTTCAAGACCTGTAACCGGTAACGGGCAGGCGAAGGAGATCTTACGATGGCGGATAACAATTTTGACGTAATCGTTATTGGCGCGGGTCCCGGTGGCTATGTCACGGCCATTCGTGCTGCACAGCTCGGCCTGAAAACCGCGGTTGTAGAACGCGAACATCTCGGCGGTATCTGTCTGAACTGGGGGTGCATCCCGACCAAGGCCCTGCTGCGTTCGGCAGAAGTCTATCGCAACATGCAGCATGCCAAGTCATTCGGTCTGTCGTGCGAGAAGCCGTCTTTTGATATTGATGCGGTCATTCAGCGTTCGCGTGGTGTTTCAAAGCAGCTTTCGGGTGGTGTCGGCCATCTTCTGAAGAAGAACAAGGTCACCGTGATCAACGGCGAAGCCAAATTCGACGGTCCGAAAAAGATCAATGTCGAAGGCAAGGATGCCGGTACCTATACCGCAAAGAATTATATCATTGCGACCGGTGCGCGGGCGCGGTCCCTGCCGGGCCTTGAGGCCGATGGCAAGGTGGTCTGGGACTACAAAAAGGCGATGACGCCCGACAAGATGCCCAAAAGCCTTGTGGTTGTCGGTTCAGGCGCGATCGGTATCGAATTTGCCAGCTTCTATCACACCATGGGTGCGGATGTGACGGTGGTCGAGATCATGTCGCAGATCATGCCGGTCGAAGACAAGGAAGTCGCCGCCCTTGCGCAGAAGATGATGACCAAGGACGGGATGAAAATCCTGACCGAGGCCAAGGTCGCGAACCTTAAACGCAATGCGGACAATGTTGTCGTCACGATTGAAACCAAAGACGGCAAGAAACAGGAACTGACTGTTGATCGGGTGATTTCCGCGGTTGGTGTGATCGGCAATACCGAAAATCTTGGCCTTGAAACCACCAAGGTGAAGGTTGATCGCAATGTGATCGGCACGGATGAATATTCCGCAACCGCAGAGCCGGGCATCTATGCCATTGGCGACGTTGCTGGCCCGCCGATGCTGGCACACAAGGCAGAACATGAAGGTGTGATCTGCGTTGAAAAGATTGCCGGTGTCAAAGGCGTTCATCCGCTTGATCCGCGCAAGATCCCGGGTTGCACCTATTGCCATCCGCAGGTGGCAAGTGTCGGCCTGACCGAAGCCAAGGCCAAGGAAGCCGGTTACGACGTCAAGGTCGGTAAATTCCCGTTCATCGGAAATGGCAAGGCGGTTGCACTGGGCGAGGCCGAAGGTCTGGTCAAAACCGTTTTTGATGCCAAGACCGGTGAATTGCTTGGCGCGCACATGGTTGGTGCGGAAGTGACCGAGCTTATTCAGGGCTTTGTCGTGGCCATGGGTCTTGAAACGACGGAAGAAGATCTGATGCATACGGTGTTCCCGCATCCGACCCTGTCGGAAATGATGCATGAGTCGGTCCTTGACGCCTATGGGCGTGCGATCCACTTCTAGAATATTGCGTCGTACCGGGTGAACATGCCCGGTATGACCGTTTTGGACGATTGTCGGTTTGACAAATGCGTGACGTGGCGGCACATTGCCGCCCGTCCAATCCTTCGGAGGTAACTCTATGTCGACGGCGCGCAACGAAGCCCAAGCACTTCGTCACCCGGAAAAGCAGAAACGCCCGGATCGTCCATCCGGACGCAAGCCGGAATGGATTCGCGTCAAGGCGCCAACCTCGAAAGGGTATCAGGAAACGCGCGAACTTGCGCGTGGCCTTAATCTGCATACCGTCTGCGAAGAAGCAGCCTGCCCGAATATCGGCGAATGCTGGCAGAAGAAACATGCATCCTTCATGATCATGGGGGATACCTGCACGCGTGCCTGTTCGTTCTGCAACGTCAAGACCGGGATGCCCGGTGCTCTTGACCCGTTCGAGCCGGAAAACCTTGCGATGGCGGTTGCCGACATGGCGCTTAAGCATGTCGTGATCACCTCGGTTGACCGTGACGATCTTGCCGATGGCGGGGCAGCGCATTTTGCCCGCGTGATCGAAGCGATCCGTCATAAATCGCCGGAAACGACCATTGAAATTCTGACGCCGGACTTCCGCGATAAACCCGGTGCGGTTGAAATTGTGGCCCGTGCACGGCCGGACGTTTTCAACCATAACCTTGAAACCGTTCCCAGGCTTTATACCTCGATCCGTCCGGGCGCGCGTTATTACCAGTCGCTGCGTATTCTCGATCGCGTCAAACAGATTGATCCGACGATCTTTACGAAATCCGGCCTGATGGTTGGTTTTGGTGAGGAACGCCATGAACTGGCTCAGGTCATGGATGATCTGCGCGTTGCCGATGTCGATTTCCTGACGATTGGCCAGTATTTGCAGCCAACCCTGAAGCACGAGCCGGTCAACCGCTTT
Organism: Thalassospira sp. A3_1; assembly: GCF_017744215.1. Taxonomy (NCBI): domain Bacteria; kingdom Pseudomonadati; phylum Pseudomonadota; class Alphaproteobacteria; order Rhodospirillales; family Thalassospiraceae; genus Thalassospira; species Thalassospira sp. A3_1. The sequence goes on from NZ_JAGHQQ010000003.1 coordinate 249,514, forward strand.
GTGACCCCGGACGAGTTCAAGGATTATGCATCCATGGCACGCGGCAAAGGGTTCCTGATGGTGTCGGCAACCCCGTTGACACGTTCCAGCTATCACGCGGACCGCGACTTTGAAGAGTTGCGTAAGGCACGCGAAAGAAAGCTTGCTGCGGCGGATGAAGCCAAAGCCAGAATGCAGGCAAACGCTGCGGCACAATAAGTGCGCCACATTTCAGACGATACACGCGACGACAAAGGAGATCAGGGTGCCGACGCATGCGGAGCGCAGGAAACTGCCCTATACGCCGGAACAGCTGTTTGACCTCGTCGCGGATATCGATTCCTATTCGGAATTCCTGCCATGGTGTGTGGCATCGCGTGTGCGCAAGCGTAACGGGGATGTTTTGCATGCCGATCTGGTGATCGGTTTCAAAATGTTTCGCGAGAAATACACATCAAAAGTCACCCTGCAGCGCCCGGATCGGGTCGACGTCGAATATCTGCAGGGACCGTTCAAATACCTTAACAATCACTGGGTGTTTGAACCGGCAGAAGATGGTGGCACGTGGCTCGACTTCTTTGTCGATTTCGAATTCCGTTCTGCCCTGTTGCAGAAGATGATCGGGGTTGTGTTCAACGAGGCCGTCAAACTGATGGTCGGTGCATTTGAAACCCGCGCCCATCAGGTTTATGGCGAGCCGAACAGCTCGACACCGTCCGGTTCGTAATTTCATGGTCACGTGTCGGGAATTGACTTTCCGGTACGGACCTGTTTCGATTTGCCAGCCATTTCGAAAAGCATGTCATAGGCTTCGAGGATCGTTGCCTTGCGCACCGCATGCCGGTCACCATCATAAATCCGGCGACGATGCAGGGCAGGGCGATCGTTCCCCGCACAGGCAAGATGGACAAGTCCGACCGGTTTTTCTTCCGATCCACCGCCCGGCCCGGCGATGCCGGTAACAGCAATCGCCATGGTCGCCAATGGTGCGCGGGCCAGAGCACCTTCGGCCATTGCGATGGCGACCGGTTCCGATACCGCGCCATGCTTGTCCAGAAGTTCCTGCGCAACGCCAATCAGACCGTGCTTGGCTTCGTTCGAATAGGTCACAAAGCCGCAATCAACCACCGACGAACTTCCATCAACCGCGGTTAAACCACCGGCAATCAAACCACCGGTGCAGGATTCTGCGGTTGCGATCATTTCGCCTTTTGCCCTGCAAAGGGTAATCAGCTTTGCCGCCTCAGAAAGTATGTCCGGTTCGATTTGCATGAGGGTCAAACTCCCGCGAAGTAGCGAATGCCGATCAGTATGATCATGCCAAAAACACCGGCAAGGATGTCATCAAGCATGATACCAAAACCGCCACTGATCCGGCGGTCAATCCAGCGGATCGGCCAGGGTTTCAGAATGTCGAAAATCCTGAACATGACAAAAGCCGCGGCAAGCCAGGCAAGATCGGCAAACCCGTTACCCAGGGGTACAACAAGAATGCAAAGCCATTGCCCCGCAACCTCGTCGATAACAATTTCGCCAGGATCGTGAACACCGATCATTTCGCTGTATTTATGCGCAATCGGAATCCCGGCGACAAAGACGATGACAATCCCGGCCAAAAGGGCAGGATATCCCAAAAGGACGGCAATGGCCCAGCCAACGGGAACCGCGGCGAGTGATCCCATCGTGCCGGGGGCCTTGGTGGTTCGTCCGCTGTAAAACCATGTCGCGGCACAGGTCAGCATGAATTGGGATAAACGCATGTTTTGAACGCTGGTGATTGTATCGGAAGACCATTGAGTAACATATTGATGTGCAAAGCAGATGAATTTTTTGCCTTTAAGGATGTGTTAACGTGCTTGCCTGTCTTCGCGCTAACAGGTAGCGTAAAGAAAATAGATATTCAGCCGGGGTCTGAAAAAAAACTGGTTGTGCGTCGATTTCATATCGAACGGGCAATTTTGGGCAAATAGGGGTTAGACACTGAATATGTCGGCGTTGGAACGCGCGCGTCGCCTGTTGGAAAAATGGTTTCCGGATCGGCAGATACTTATCCGATCCAATGATTCCGTTTCCCAGCTACGTCTCGGTAAATACGCTCAGCTAATGCTGGCATCAATCGGGGTGATTGCGATCACATGGTCGGTCGGGGTATCGGGTTATTCCTGGTATCTTGACCAGCGGCTTGCCGCGCGCGAAGAACAGCTGTTTCGCAGTGAGCTTTCCTACAACCAACTGATCGCTCGGGTGACGGAGAGTCAGCGCCGTTTTGGCGAGATCACGTCACAAATGGAAGATACCCATCGCAATCTTCTGTCGATGGCTGAAAAGAATTTGATGCTGCAGGCGCGGGTTCAGGATTACACCTCGAAGCTGGCTGTCAGTGAAAAGGAAAAGGTCCGGATTTCCGCGTTGCGGACATCAATGGATAACCAGATGAACGCGCTGCAGACCCAGATTGACGGTATTACCAACCGCAATCTTGCCCTGCGCGATGAACTGGAAACGGTTGAAACGGTTATGTCACGTGTGATGCGTGAACGTGATCAGGCCATGCAGCGTTCGAAAAAACTGCAATCGGAACTTGGTGAAGCACGTCAGCGTATTGCCGATCTGCACACCATCCAGAAGCAGGCGATGCAGCGCGTGGCGGAAACCGCAGACAGCACCATTCTGGAACTGGAATCTGTTCTTGAGATGACCGGTCTTACGGTTGACGAGGTCATAACACCGCCGATGAAGCCGCAGGCGCCGGGAAGTGCCGAAGTTGTCGGTGGTGTTGGCGGACCGTTCGTGGCGTTCGAGCCCGAGCATCCCGAGGACGAACAGTTTGTAAATGCCGCACTTGCCGTCGGGGATCGTATGGATCAGCTGGTAAGTCTGCATGACCGAATTAAAAGAACCCCGTTGGGGGAGCCTGCGGATTCCTATTACCTTTCCAGTCCTTTTGGGAAGCGCAAGGACCCGATCAACGGCAAATGGGCTTTTCATTCCGGTGTTGATCTTGCCGGGCCCATGAAGACACCAATCCACGCGACGGCCCCCGGAAAGGTGGTGTTCGCCGGATGGAGCGGAAAATACGGGAAGATGGTTGAAATTGACCATGGTGACGGCCTTCGAACCCGTTTCGGACATCTATACAAGGTCCTCGTCAAGAAGGGCGACGAAGTGAATTTAAAGGGCAAAATCGCATTGATGGGAAGTACTGGCCGCAGTACCGGAAGCCACGTGCACTATGAAGTTCTGGTTCACGACAAGCCGGTAGACCCCATCAAGTTCATTGAGGCGGGACATTATGTTTTCAAAAACGAGCAAGACACAGCAGGGAACGAATAGTTCCCATAATTCGGCTTCCGAGAAAAAAGGCGGCCTGTCGATTATCAATTCCGACCTTCGGGTTACTGGCGACCTGATTTCTGAATCTGACGTTCAGGTCGACGGGTTTGTGAATGGCGACATTCGCACGCGCAATCTTACTATCGGCCAGCATGGCGAAGTGCGCGGCGAGATCGTTGCCGAAAAAGTCCGCATATGCGGTTCCGTCACCGGCCAGGTTCGCGCCCGTGATGTTTCATTGGCAGAAACAGCCCGTATGCTGGGTGATATTCTTCATGAAAGCCTGTCGATTGAGCCGGGCGCCCATATTGAAGGCCATTGCCGTCGTATTGAAGGTGCCGTTGAAGAGGGCGGTCTTACCGTCATTCAGGCAGGCCAGATCGTTGCGGCGAACGTGAAAAAAGAACACAAACAATAAACATCGCTGCTGGTGATCTTTCACCGATGCCAGCAAAAAGAAAAACCCGGAAAAGCGATATGCCGCTTTTCCGGGTTTTCTTTATCCGACCTGATTATGTCCGGGGGCTTATGCTTTCTCCGGTTGTGCGACCAGTGGCAACAATTCGTCCAACCCTTTTAGAACCACGTCTGCGCTATGCGACAGGCGTTCCATCGGTTGCTGTGTGCGGTTGATCCATGCCGTCCGGAAGCCGAAATGCCCGGCACCGGCAATATCCCAGCCGTTCGATGACTGGAACGATATTTCAGCTGGGGAAAGTTCCAGCTGATCGACGGCAAGCTGATAAACATCGGGGTGCGGTTTGTAGGTTTTAAGGTCGTCGACACAAATGATCTGATCAAACAGTGCCAGAATACCGGACGATTTGGCCGCCGATATCAGCATATGTTTGGCTCCATTTGACAGAATCGCCAGTTTATGACCCTGCGATTTAAGCGTCTTCAGTGTTTCGACGACTTCGGGGAATGTATCAAGCGACAGATAGGTTTCCATCAGCTTTGCCCGAAGGGCAGGGTCTTTTTTACCGATTGCCGCCATGGCGTAATCAAGGGCGTCGCCCGTGACGCTCCAGAAATCGGTGAAGTCACCCATCAGACTGCGCAACCACGTATATTCAAGCTGCTTTTGGCGCCAGATGCTTGATAGCCGGTCTGCTTCATCGCCAATCGTTCCCTTGAACCGGTTCACTGCCGATCCAACGTCGAAAAGGGTACCATAGGCATCGAAAACGAATGCGCGGCAGGACGTAAGTGCATTTTCTGACATTTTCTCTGGCCTCATCTGTCGGACAGGGTTCGATCAAATATGGTGTTATCTTTACCAAACCGCAAACGTCAAGTTAACGCCGTTCTATGCGGCCGGCTCCACAAGATCATTGGGAATCTGATGGTGCTTCTTCCTGTTGACCCATGGCGATTTCATCACGTGCGAAGCGGCGGCGATAGACATAGGTGCCTTCCATAACCCGCTGAACGTAATTGCGTGTTTCGCTATAGGGAATCATTTCAATCCAGTCGACGGGATCAACATCTGCATCCCGCGGATCACCATATTCGGCAATCCACTGACGAACGCGGCTTGGACCAGCATTATAGCTGGCGATGGTCAGGATTTCCTCGCCATCCCAACGGTCCAGCAGGCGTGTCAGATATTCCCGCCCGAGCGAGATGTTAAATCCCGGGTCACTTGTCAGGCGTGATGTTTCGTAATCCAGTTTAAGATCCTTGGCCATGCGTTCTGCGGTTGCCGGCATCAACTGCATCAGGCCCCGTGCTCCGGCAGACGATACGGCTTCGGGGTTAAACAGGCTTTCCTGACGCATGATTGCATGAACCAGTGCCGGGTCGGGATTATGACCAAGGGGCACCTGTTCATGAACGGGGTAGGCAGCGTCAAGATAGCCGCTGCCAGTGCGGATGCTGCGCTTGGCGGCGATAATCGCAAGGTCGGCACGCCCGTATTCGCGCGCAAGATCGGTTGCCATTGCAAGATACTCGGGTTCGTCATGCGCATAGACAAGTGCCATGACAAACGGGCGAATGATATTGCCAAGCCCCATCTCGCCGAGCTTGCGGGTTACCTGTGTCAGTTCCTGTGATTCGAAATCGGCACGTTGCTGTTCTGTCGGGATCGGTTGTTCGACAGAGTAGCTTGGTTTGACGCCCAATGCGTCAATTGCCAGCTGACCATAGAAAGTATGGGCATGGTCGGCGGCAAGTTTGTACCATTCGCGCGCCTTGTCCTTGTCACCAATCGCATCATTGGCGCGACCCGCCCAATAGGCACCGCGCGCCTGGCTGATCGGGTATTGCACCACGTCATACAGGTTCTGGAAATGGGTCAGGGCAATGCGCGCATCGCCCAGGAATTCCAGCGCGATCCAGCCGGCAAACCATTCGGCTTCGGCAATATCACCGGCATCGCTTTGGCCATGGTTGGCAACCAGACGATAGGCATCGGTAATGTGGCCTTTCTGAAGCGCACGACGGGCCAGAATGGCCTTTTCGATCCACCAGTATTGCGGGCGGATCGATATATAGGCGAGGTCATTGGCCTGCGAGAGCAGCAAATCACGTGCTTCCTGATCGCGGTCCTTGATCCGGCGCCAGCGAACGCGTTCATAGATGAGGCCCGGATCGTTCTGATATTTCTTTGGGACACGGTTGATTGCGCCGTCAACACCGGGGTCGAGCGACCGCAGGGCTGCACGTGCCTTGGCCAGCAAAAGATAATCCTTGCTGACATATTTTTCAGTGCGGCTCGCCGGTCCAAGACGGCCTTCCCATAGAAGACGGTCAAGACGCTGCTGATGGGTTTCCTGATCAATATATTTGCCGTAACGATCCAGAAAACGTTTTTCCTGACCGGTTCCGAAATTCTCGTGTACCCAACTGTTGCGGATCAAAGTGGTCGCAGCGTCGGTTTCGCCAGACGCGAGAAGGGCCTTTATCTGCCGGGTGGCACCATCTGCCGTAACCGGCGCAGACCGCTTGAACCATGCCAGCACCACATCGTTGGGTACGGCATCTGTCATGGCTTCTTCGGCGCGCTGACGCAGAAGAGACTGACTGGGCCATTTCGGGTTGGCATCAATGAAATTTGTGATTTCTTCGAAGCTGCGACCGGAATTCGGGCTGATCAGCCACATCCATTCACTGGCTTTTTGCAGCAGCGGGTCATCAAAGTTCGGAAGAAGTTTTTCGAATGTTTTTGTGCGGCCGTCTTCCAGCGCATCAAGAAACACATTAAGCCGCGCACGGCTGACAGATGAGAATGCCGGTGACGGCGGCAGTTCTGTCAGAATGTTTTCATCCTGACCTGCTGCATATGCCTTATCGCCAATCGGCGCCAGAAAAGTGATTACACCGAGTGCCAATGCGCAGATCGAAACACCACGGAAAGACGCATGCGCCATTTAAATTTCCCCTTTTGCCTTGCGGCAGGTAATGCGCTCCAGACACCCTTATTATGGCAGTGAAACAGCCAATTGCCAATCGGTCGTGAGAGGAAAGAGTAACCTTGATCAAACAAGGCGCGCTTTAATGTATACAGACGCTTGCGGGATGCCTTAACAGCCGCTATTTTCGCGTCGCTTTCAATCCACGATAAGATTTGGAGATATCGATGTTTAAGGGTTCGATTACCGCTTTGATTACACCGTTCACACAGGATGGTGCAATCGATGAGAAAGCGTTCCAGTCGTTTGTGGATTGGCAGCTTAAACAGGGCACGACCGGTGTTGTGCCGGTCGGAACCACAGGTGAATCGCCGACTTTGAGCCATGCGGAACACCACCGCGTTGTTGAACTGGCACTTGAAGTTGCCAAGGGCCGCGGCCCGGTTATTGCCGGAACCGGTTCAAATTCGACCGCCGAAGCGATTTCGCTGACCCGCCATGCCCAGAATGCCGGGGCGGATGCGGCACTTGTGGTGACGCCTTATTATAACAAGCCCGGTCAGCGCGGTCTTTATGCGCATTACAAGGCGATCCATGACGCGACCGACATTCCGATCGTGATCTACAACATTCCGGGCCGCTCGGTCGTGGACATGTCTGTTGATACGATGGCGCAGCTTTCGAAGCTGCCGCGTATCGTCGGGGTAAAAGACGCGACCAGCGATCTGGAACGTCCGGCATTGACGCGTTTGGCGGCAGGGGCGGATTTCTGCCAGCTATCGGGCGAAGATGGCACCATCGTTCCGTTCCTGGCACAGGGTGGTCATGGCTGTATTTCGGTCACGTCCAACATCGCACCGAAGCTTTGCGCGGAATTGCATACCGCATGGGCGGCCGGGAACATCGCCAAGGTTCAGGAGTTGAATTATCGACTTCTGCCGGTTCACAAGGCGATGTTCTGCGAAACCAGCCCGGGGCCGGTCAAATACGCAGCCGAGCTTCTTGGCCTTTGCGGCAGCCACATGCGTTTGCCGATGGTCGAGATTACCGAAGAATCCAAGCAGCGTGTCGAAACCGCGCTGCGCAATGCCGGAATTTTGTCCTAAGGGATTAATTTCGGCCTACAAGTTGTTGTAATGGCACCGAAAAAAGAAGACAGCAATAACAAGGTCGTCGCGCAAAACAGGCGGGCCCGTTTCGATTTTTTCCTGACGGAAACTTTTGAAGCCGGGGTCGCCCTGCGCGGGACCGAGGTCAAATCGCTTCGTGACGGCAAGGGGAACATTCAGGAATCCTATGCCGAAGAAAAGAACGGCGAGATCTGGCTGATTAATGCCTATATCCCGGAATATCAAAGCAAGATGCCGTTCGGCCATGAAGAACGCCGACCGCGCAAACTGCTTTTGCATAAACGTGAAATCACGAAAATGAGCGACGCCCTGAACAAAAAGGGGTTCACCCTTGTTCCGGTAAAGCTTTATTTCAATGACCGCGGCATCGCCAAGCTTGAACTGGCGATTGCAGAAGGCAAGAAAAAGGCTGACAAGCGCGAAGCGGTCAAGGAACGTGACTGGCAGCGTGACAAGGCCCGGATCATGCGGGATTTCGGATAATAGTCCTGCCTCGCAAGCATGTGTATTGCTTGCCAATGGCGATAGAATGCATAAATGGCGCAGACATGGTGAACATGACTGCGCCATTTTTCGTATGATGTGGTCAGGGAGGATGATGAATGGCTGATGGTTTCAGTGGCAAGATCAAGGAAAAGCTGATCGAAGCGAAACAGAAATGGGCGGAAAACGGCCGTCTTTTGACGGGGCAGGCCGATCATGCCCATGAAAATCGCCTGCCACCCGGCCAGCGCGAGGTCAAAGACTGGCCGGTGCTTGATCTTGGCATCACGCCGCATGTCGGAACGGATGACTTTCGCCTAACGATTGACGGCGAGGTTGAAAACCCGGTTACGCTTGATTTCGGCCAGTTACTTGATCTGCCGCCCTTTATCGCCAAGAACGATATTCATTGTGTTACCAGTTGGTCGCGTTACGACAATCACTGGCAGGGTGTGTCTGCCTTGTCGCTTGCCGATCTGGTAAAACCGACATCAGATGCCCGTCATGTACTTTTCACCGCCCACGACGGTTATACGACCAATGTGCGGATTGATCAGTTTCTCGATGATGATGTTTTACTTGCCCATCATTGGGAAGATGCGCCACTGACCGAGGAACATGGCGGCCCGGTTCGCGTGATCATCCCCAAGCTGTATTTCTGGAAAAGTGCCAAATGGGTGAAGCAGATAACATTTTCCAAAACCGACAAACCTGGATTTTGGGAAGTACGTGGCTATCACAATAATGCCGATCCATGGACGGAAGAGCGATATGGCTAGGAAAACCGGAACTTTAGGAAACCAAATGCGGATTTTGTTGAAGACCGGTTTGTACGGCTTCATTTGCCTGATGATTGGAAACTCTGCCATGGCCAGCGATAAAGCGATGAATGCTCACGATTTTTCATTCCCATCAATTGACGGGGGCGAAATCAATCTTGCGGATTATCGCGGCAAGGCGGTTCTGGTCGTCAATACGGCGTCGATGTGTGGTTACACCCCGCAATATACCGGGCTTCAGGCGCTATGGTCGGACTATCGGGCGGATGGATTGGTTGTTCTGGGTGTTCCATCGGGTGATTTTGGCGGGCAGGAATATGCCGATGACAGTGAAATCAAGGATTTCTGCACCGTCAATTTTGATGTCGATTTCCCGATGACCACCAAACAGTCGGTTCGTGGAGACGATGCGCATCCGTTCTTTAAATGGGCGGAGGCGGAACTTGGCAGCGATCAGGCCCCGAAATGGAACTTCCACAAATATCTGGTCGATCCGAACGGCAATCTGGTTGCCAGTTTTGCCACCCGGATCAAGCCGGAAGATGATGCGGTTGTGAGCGCAATCAAGGAAGCACTGGCTGGGGCTTGATGCCGGTCCGGATCAGCGCCGTCCATCCATGACATCAAGGAAAACAAGACCATACTGGTCCAGTTTCTTGACGCCGACACCATTGATCGATGCCATATCCTGCAATGTGCGCGGTTTGAACCGCACCATTTCCCAAAGCGTTCTGTCACTGAAAATGACATAGGGCGGGACATTCTGGCTGCTGGCAAGTTCGCGGCGCAGGTTGCGCAGGCGTTCCCACAGATCGCGGTCTTCCTCGCTCTCGAACTCGGTATCGAAATCACGCAGCCGCTTGGTCATGGCACGTTTGCTTTCGCCCGGATCCTTGCGCATTTCAACGATTTTCTCGCCGCGCAGGACAGGACGGGATTCCTCGGTCAGGTAAACACCACCATGGCCTTCGACATCAACCTGAAGATAGCCCATCGCAAGCAATTGGCGGAAAACAGATCGCCATTGCGGCTGGGAAACATCCTTGCCGATACCATAGACGGAAAGATCGTCATGATTGTTCTGACGTATTTTCTCGGTTTTACGTCCCATCAGGACTTCGATGATGTGGGCCGGACCGAACCGCTGTCCGGTACGATAGACCGCTGAGAGTGCCTTGCGGGATGCATCGGTTGCGTCCCAGGTATCAACCGGCTCAAGACAGGTATCGCAATTGCCGCAGGGTTTTGCGTCTTCCTCACCGAAATAGGACAAAATGACCTGGCGACGGCATTTTGTGGTTTCGGCAAGGCCGACCAAGGCGTCAAGCTTGCGGCTTTCAATGCGCTTCTGACTGTCAGGTGCATCAGATGATGCCAGCATGGAGCGGATGGAAACGATATCGGACAGATCGTAATTCATCCATGCATTGGCCGGAAGGCCATCTCGGCCCGCACGGCCGGTTTCCTGATAATAGGCTTCCATGCTTTTGGGCAGGTTCAGATGGGCGACAAAGCGGACATTCGGCTTGTCGATCCCCATGCCAAAGGCAACTGTTGCGCAAATGATCAGGCCGTCTTCGCGCAGGAACCTGTCCTGATGAAGCTGTCTTGTTTCCTGTGTCAGTCCGGCGTGATAGGGCAAGGCGGGGCGCCCGTTATCGGTCAGCCATTGGGCAACGTCTTCTGTCTTGCGGCGAGACAGGCAATAGACGATGCCGGCATCTTCGGGATGTTCCCGGTTCAGGAACGACAGAAGGCGCTGTTTTGAATTGCCCTTTGTTTCGATCCGGTAGGTGATATTGGGTCGGTCAAAACCGGTCAGAAAACATTGCGCATTCGTCAGATGCAGGTTTTCGGCAATGTCCTTGCGGGTCGGGGTATCTGCCGTTGCGGTCAGGGCAACACGCGGCACATGCGGGAAACGCGTTGGCAGCAGATCAAGCCTGCGATATTCCGGCCGGAAATCATGCCCCCACTGCGAAACGCAATGGGCTTCGTCAATCGCGAACAGTGATATGCTGATCCGGTCAAGAAGGTTGAGAAAACGATCCGTCGCAAACCGTTCAGGTGCCACGTAAAGCAGATCAATATCGCCATCAACCGCACGGGTTTCTATTTCGCGTGCAGCTTCGGGCGTAAGTGTTGAATTTATAAAGGCCGCCTTGACGCCAAGCTGGCTTAGCGCGTCGACCTGATCCTTCATCAGCGCAATCAGTGGTGACACAACAACGGCGGTTCCGGGCCGACACAGGGCGGGAATCTGATAACACAGGGATTTGCCACCACCCGTTGGCATCAGAACCAGTGCATCGTTGCCGGCAATCACATGGTCGATGATTTCGGCCTGCTGGCCACGGAAACTGTCATAGCCGAATACTTCGCGCAGAACGTCAATCGGCAGACGTTGCATGGGTCGGTCGAGCAGGTCGGGTAGTGGTGCTGTATCAGGCAATTTAACGGTCCAGATGTGCGCGGATATCGGCAAAGACGTTTTCAAACATCTCCGGCGTCAGGCGATAGGTCTGGGTGTTGTAGCGCGAACAGTGATAGCTATCAAACAGTGTGATGCCATTTTCCATTTGATGGGATGCACCATGACCGAATTTCAGGGATGAAAGCTTCAGGCCAAAGGTGCGCAACATGGCCTGATGGGCAACCTGTCCAAGGCACAGAATGGCCGAAAGGTTTTTCATCGCGCCAAATTCGCTGATCAGGAAGGGACGGCAGGTATTGGCTTCGGGGCCTGTCGGCTTGTTTTCCGGCGGCACGCATTTGACGGCATTGGTGATCCGGCAATCAATCAGTTCAAGTCCGTCATCCGGACGTTTTGCATAGGTGCCCTTGGCAAAACCGAATTTCCTGAGTGTGTCATAAAGAAGATCACCGGCGTAATCGCCGGTAAACGGGCGACCGGTTGCATTCGCCCCCTTTAAGCCCGGGGCAAGTCCAACGACGAGCAGGCGGGCATCAATGGGCCCGAACGGGCGGACCGGACCGTTATAGAAATCGGGAAATTTTGCCTGATTGGCACGACGAAAATCAACAAGGCGCGGGCAAAGTTGGCAGTCCCTGTCGGGTTGAAGGTAGGTGGTCATGGCGTGTCCGACAGTTTGCCGGGCGCAATTTGCTCTGCGCCCGGTCATTTGATCAACAAAAGAGGAGATTAATCGAAATCAATTTCATCAAGATCGGGATGTTGCGGGTGATCGTCAAAATCCGGATGGTCATCTTCGCGACGTTGCTGAACCTTGCGGGCGATTGTGCCTTCCAGTTCGGTCAGCTCGATAAAGTTGTCGGCCTGACGACGCAGTTCGTCGGCAACCATCGGGGGATTCGATTTGACGGTCGATACAACGGTAACGCGAACACCTTTGCGCTGAACCGCGTCGACAAGACGGCGGAAATCGCCATCGCCCGAGAAAATGACAACATGATCAAGATGCTGGGCCATTTCCATGACATCGATCGCAAGCTCGATATCCATGTTGCCCTTGATTTTCCGGCGACCGGCGGCATCGGTGAATTCCTTGGTCGGTTTGGTGACCATGGTGTAGCCATTATAGTCAAGCCAGTCGACCAGCGGACGGATGGGGGAGTATTCCTGATCTTCGATCAGCGCGGTGTAGTAGAAGGCACGGATCAGTTGACCCTTTTGTGCAAAAAGATCCAGCAAGCGTTTGTAATCTATGTCGAAACCAAGTGCTCTGGCCGCGGCATAAAGGTTCGAGCCGTCAATGAACAGCCCGATGCGTTCCTGCGGGTAAAAAATCATCTGAAAATTCCTCAAACATAGCTTTTTAATAATGCCGTTTCCGAAATTCGGGAAACGCCGACTTTTTTTACCGTGCAACTGCACACAAAGAAAGGGCGAAAATATCGTGGACACAACGGGATCGCTTCCGTAGTTATGCGCCAGCATCCCCGCAAATGATGTGCAACAGCCCGTTTCGTGAGCAAGCCGACCATGAACAACGATACTGCCCGTAATGACAAGGTGATCCTGATCGCCTTTGGCGCCAATCTTCCTACCGAGGAATATGGGGCGCCTGCCGATACATTGAAAGCGGCCCTTAAACGATTGGCGGAGGATGGCGACATTTCTGTGGCAAATGTATCCCCGTTCTACGAGACCGCCCCGGTTCCCGTGTCGGATCAGCCCTGGTATGTCAATGGTGTCGCCCGGCTTGAAACCGGTTTGAGCGCGCATGATCTTCTGGCGCGTTTACACAAGGTTGAGGCCGAGTTTGGCCGCGTTCGGCGCGAAAGAAACGAGGCGCGTGCCATCGATCTTGATCTGATTGCCTATGGTGATGATCTGGTGATCGAGCAGGGGGGTATTCAGGTGCCCCATCCACGCATGCATCAACGGGCGTTCGTTCTGCTGCCGCTTCGCGATATCGTTCCGAACTGGCAGCATCCGCAGCTTTGTCAGTCGATAGATGATTTGATCGGGGCACTTCCGGCGGATCAGGAAATTCGCAAACAATCCTGATATGCGTAAAGAACCGCTAAAAACCTTCCCATCCGGACGGCTTCGCTGTTGCAACAATCCAAATGCGACGCTATAAAGTCCGGTCTGGACACCCCAAAAGTATTTCTGGAGACATTTATGGCGCGCGTTACCGTCGAAGATTGCGTTGAAAAGATTCCGAACCGCTTCGAGCTCGTGATGCTGGCAGCTCAGCGTGCACGCAACATCTCGGCCGGTGCCGAACTGACCATTGATCGTGACAACGACAAGAACCCGGTTGTTGCCCTGCGCGAAATTGCAGAACAGACCGTTGATTATGACGATCTGCGCAATGGCATGGTTTCCGGCTTGCAGCGGCATGTGGAATCCGATGAGCCTGAAGAAGCCGAAGACGATTTTGGTCCGAAGCTGATGGCAGAGGCAATTGAAGATGCTTCGGTTGGCGTGACCATCCCGTCCGCTGACGAAGACGAATAAGGTCAAGTAACCTTGTTCTGAGACAGCTTTCAAAAGAAAAGCCACGGTGATTATCTTCCGTGGCTTTTTTTTATCCAAATCGTACTATCTTATGAAGGGGTATGGATTTAGCCCCGTCAGACGAATACGGAGAAGCCACTGAATGATGCGCCAATACGAACTTGTGGAACGGGTTAAGGCCTATGATCCGGATGCATGCGAAACGTCGCTGAACCGGGCATATGTCTATGCTACCCAAAAACACGGTTCACAGAAGCGCGCCAATGGGGACCCGTATTTTTCCCATCCGATCGAAGTCGCCGGTATTCTGACGAACTACAAACTTGATTGCGACACGATCATCACGGCACTGTTGCACGACACCATCGAAGACACCGACGCAACACCGCAGGAAATTACCAAGCTGTTTGGCAGCAACATCATGAAGCTGGTCGATGGTGTGACCAAGCTGACCCAGATCGAGCTTAAATCTGCCGACTCAAAGCAGGCAGAGAATTTCCGCAAACTGTTGCTGGCAATGTCCGAGGACATCCGGGTTCTGCTGGTAAAGCTTGCCGACCGTTTGCATAACATGCGCACGCTGCATTACATCCCGAAACCGGAGAAGCGGGTGCGGATTGCCGCCGAAACGCTCGAGATTTATGCGCCGCTTGCCGAACGCATCGGTATGCATGACATCAAGGAAGAACTTGAAGACCTTGCCTTCCAGCATATCAATCAGGAAGCACGTGATTCGATCCGTGCCCGCCTGGAGTTCCTGCGCGAGAAGGACGACAATGTCGTCAACCGCATTGTCAGCGAGCTGAAAGAAGTCATCAGCCGTCAGGGGCTGTCGGTCGATATTTACGGGCGTGAAAAGCGTCCTTATTCGATCTGGCAGAAGATGCAGCGCAAGAACATCACCTTTGGTGAACTGTCCGATATCATGGCGTTCCGTGTTCTGGTCGAGGACATGCCGCAATGCTACGAGGTTCTTGGCTATCTGCATGCCAACTACAAGGTCGTGCCGGGCCGGTTCAAGGATTACATATCGACCCCCAAGCCGAACGGCTACCGATCCATTCATACCACCGTACTTGGCCCGGAAAATCATCGCATCGAGGTGCAGATACGCACCCGGCAGATGCACGAGGTCAACGAAAACGGTGTGGCTGCACACTGGGCCTATAAACAGGGCAGCGGGGATGAAAACAAGGAAGGCGTTCAGTATCGCTGGCTGCGCGATCTGCTTGATATCCTTGAACATGCCTCAGAACCCGAAGAATTCCTTGAACATACCAAGCTTGCGATGTTCCAGGATCAGGTGTTCTGTTTCAGCCCGAAAGGCGATGTGATTGCATTGCCGGCTGGTGCCACGCCTGTCGACTTTGCCTATATGATCCATACCCATATTGGCGACACCTGTGTCGGGGCAAAAGTGAACGGCGCGATGGTACCGTTGCGCACGACCCTGAATAATGGTGATCAGGTCGAAATCGTAACCTCGAAGGCGCAGACACCGAATCCCACATGGGAACGGTTTGTAGCGACCGGCAAGGCGCGCGCGCGTATCCGCCGTTTCATCCGCCAGCAGCAGGAAGACCAGTACAAGGATCTGGGAAAGGCCATTCTGCAAAAGGCCTTCCGGCAGGAAGGTTACGATTATTCCGACAAGGCAATCGATGGTGTCCTGAAGATCTTCAAACTGCCAAGTGTCGATACGCTTCTGGCGTCAGTCGGGGCAGGGCACCATACGGGCCGCGAGATTGTTCATGCGGTTTTCCCGGGCACGAAAGATGTCGAAACCGCGCGCAAGGTCGTGCCGCTGGAACGTGCGCGCAACCGCAAACATGACCACGCCATTCCGCTTAAGGGGCTGATCCCGGGCATGGCTGTTCACTATGCCGGGTGCTGCCATCCGCTTCCGGGGGACCGGATTGTCGGCATCGTTACGACCGGCAAGGGTGTCACGATCCATACAATTGATTGCGATACGCTTGAAACCTTTACCGAGCAGCCGGAACGCTGGCTTGACGTTGGCTGGGACAATGATGGCGAGCCGGAACATTTCATCGGGCGCCTTGGTCTGACTGTCGGGCATGAGCAGGGGGCGCTGAGTTCAATTACCAGCGTGATTGCCAAGAACCACGGCAACATCACCAACCTTCGCTTTACCAACCGCACGCAGGATTTCTTTGAAATGCTGATCGATATTGACGTGGTTGACGTCAAACATCTGACCAACATCATCGCGGCATTGCGCGCGACACCTGTGGTCAACACCGTTGAGCGTGCACGCGGATGAAACAGGATTGTGAAGGAGTTCGCCTTTTGGGCAAATCGGGCGCAAAATCCTTGCCAAGCGGGCGCCTAACACTTACGCATATGCCACACCTGTTTTACGCCTGTCCCGTTTGGCCTATGAATTGATCCTGCATGTTCCGGCGCCGTATCAAACCGACATCCTTTGAACGCATAAGAAATGTGCTCTGGCCGCGCGGAGGCTGGCGCAGATCGTCGCGATATTTCGCCCATCGGGTGGCACGACTGCCGGGAACGCCCTACAGCATCGCTTCGGGGTTTGCCATCGGGGCCGCGGTATCCTTTACCCCTTTCATCGGCTTTCACTTTGTTCTGTCGGCGCTGTTCAGCATACTGACACGAAGCAATCTGGTTGCGTCTTTACTTGGAACCATCGTCGGCAATCCCTGGACATTTCCGTTCATCTGGTTGTGGCTTTATACGTGCGGCAACTGGATTCTTGGAACGAACCTTGCGACCGATACTGTCCATTTCAATATGGCGGTGCTCTGGGACTTTGTGGTCATGGGGCTGAACTATATCGGTGGGGGACTGATTTTCGGTCACTGGGATACGGCCGATCAGGCTGCCCTGGCGCGGCTTTGGGAAAGTATCGTCGACATCATCTGGCCGATGATGGTCGGTTGCGTTCCCACTTCACTTGTCGTCTGGATGCTGTTTTACTTCCCTGTACGCCGGGCCGTCGTCATCTATCGTCACAACCGCATCCTGCGCCGGATGAAAACATCCGAACGTCATGGGCTTGGCCCGATGCTTGAAAGTGCGAAAAAGAAAATCGGAACGGCTGCGGCCCACGCCACCAAAAAGCAGGACGAAAAGCAATGAGCGCGAAATTAAGGCTGGGTGTGAATATCGACCATGTTGCCACGATCCGCAATGCGCGTGGCGGTGTGCATCCCGACCCGGTAAGGGCGGCAATCTTGGCCGCAAAAGCCGGTGCTGATGGTATTACCGCCCATCTGCGTGAAGATCGTCGCCATATTTCAGATAATGATATCAAACGCTTGCGCGCCGAAATTGATCTTCCGCTGAATTTCGAAATGGCCGCGACGGATGAAATGCTGGCGATTGCTGTTGCGGCAAAACCGCATGCCGCCTGCATCGTTCCGGAAAAACGCGAAGAACGCACGACCGAAGGCGGTCTGGATGCTGCAGGCGGACATAATCACCTGCATAAATATGTTTCGGAACTTGGGGCCGCAGGGATTCGTGTTTCGCTGTTTATCGAGGCATCAAAGGCGCAGCTTGATGCGGCCAAACATCTTGGCGCGCCCGTTGTTGAAATCCACACCGGTGCCTATTGCGATAAAACGGGCGAGGCACGGGCGCACGAGCTGGAACGTATTCGGGATGCCGTTCGTTATGGTGCCAGTATCGGGCTTGAAGTTCATGCCGGACATGGTCTTAGCTTTGATACGGTTTCACCTGTCGCGGCGATGCCGGAAATTGTCGAGCTTAATATCGGCCATTTCCTGATTGGCGAGGCGGTGTTTACCGGCCTTGAACACAGCATTGCAGAAATGCGTCGATTGATGGATCTGGCACGCCAGGAAAGTGACAACGCACAATGATTATTGGCATTGGCACCGATCTGTGTGATATCCGGCGGATTGAAACAGCGCTGGATCGTCATGGCGAACGTTTCATGAAGCGCGTTTTCACCGATATCGAGATCGCACGTGCCGTGCGCCGCCCGCACAGGACGGCATCATCACTGGCGATGGCATTTGCGGCAAAGGAAGCATGTTCCAAGGCATTGGGAACAGGTTTTCGTCGTGGTGTGTATCACAGCACCATGGGGGTTGTGCATCAGCCCAGTGGCAAGCCTGACATGGTGTTGATTGACGGCGCGCTGAAAAGACTTGAAGAATTGACGCCAACAGGAAAAGTTGCATCAGTTTATGTAACGCTGACAGACGAATACCCATTGGCGAATGCGGTCGTGGTAATTTCGGCCGATTGATTGGTAAAAAATGATTGGTTTAGATACTGAATGGAAAAGCTAGTGCAAAAGAAGAAAACGGGTGGACTTCTGGACACCTTGAAAACCGTTTTCTGGGCCATTGTGATCGCGCTTCTGGTTCGGACATTCGCCTTCGAACCGTTTAATATTCCATCTGGTTCGATGATCCCGACCTTGCTGGTTGGCGACTATCTGTTCGTGTCGAAATTTTCCTATGGATATTCAAAGCACAGCCTGCCATTTAGCGTGCCGCTGATTCCCGGGCGTATCATGTCGTCCGAACCGGAACGCGGCGATGTTGTTGTTTTCAAACTGCCTGCCGATCCGTCGCAGGATTACATCAAACGTGTTATCGGTCTGCCGGGTGATACGGTTCAGGTCACCAATGGTCGTTTGCTGATTAACGGCAAAACCGTCGAACGTGACCGGATCGAGGATTACATCCTGACCGATGGCAGCGGGCAGGCGATTGCCGTTCCGCAATATATCGAAACACTTCCGAACGGTAAGGTTCACCGCATCCTTGAAATCTTTGGCGATCAGGGGCCGAGTGATAACACCGAACCCTTTACCGTCCCCGAAGGGCATTTCTTCATGATGGGTGACAACCGCGACAATTCGGCAGACAGCCGGGCCTTCCCGTCGCGGTTCCGGTTCGTTCCGATCGAAAACCTCGTGGGACGTGCGGAATTCCTGTTCTATTCCAAAGACAGTTCGCAGCCGATTTATGACTTGGGCAGCATCCGGTTTGACCGGTTGTTCCAGGGAGTTAACTAATGGCCGAAACTGCGCCATTGATTGCTGAAATTGATCACGAATTTGCGCAACCCGATCTGCTTCGGGTTGCGTTGACGCATCGCAGTGCCGCCAAAGGCAAGGATGCGTTAAGTGGTGGCAATGAACGGCTGGAATTTCTTGGCGACCGTGTCCTTGGGCTTGTTGTTGCCGAAATGCTATACACGCGGTTTGGTCGCGAACGCGAGGGCGCGATGGCCAAGCGTTTTGTTGCGCTTGTCCGTCGTGAAACGCTTGCCAGGCTGGCGCAGCAGATCGGCCTTGGCAATCACATTCAAATGGCAAAAGGGGAACGTGCCGCTGGTGCAGACACCAATCCCGCCATTTTATCTGATTGCATGGAAGCAGTGATTGCCGCACTCTATCTTGACGGCGGGCTGGAGCCTGCGAGAGTGTTTATTGAACGGCTTTGGCTGCCGCTTCTCGATGAAGCGCCCAAGCCGCCGCAGGATGCGAAAACCCGTTTGCAGGAACTGTTGCAGGGACGCGGAAAACCATTGCCGAAATATGAAATGGTCGGTCGTCAGGGCCCAGCACATGCACCTGTCTTTACCATCGAACTAAGCACCGGAGACGGTGAAAGCGTAAAGGCCGAGGGCAAATCGAAACGCGAGGCGGAACAACTGGCCGCTCAATTGATGTTGGATACACTGAACCATGAATGAGGTTCCCACGCCTGTGAACGAAGACAGATTACCTTATCAGCAGCGGTGCGGATTTGTCGCACTGGTCGGTGCGCCAAACGCCGGTAAATCAACCCTTCTGAACCAGCTTGTCGGTACGAAGGTATCGATTGTGTCCCCCAAGGTGCAGACGACACGGACGCGCGTGCGCGGAATCGTCATGACCGAGGACGCACAGCTTGTTTTCATTGATACGCCGGGTATCTTTGCACCGAAACGCCGTCTGGACCGGGCGATGGTCAAAGCCGCGTGGAACGGCGCGGACGATGCCGATCTGGTTGTGCTTGTCATTGATGCCGGGGCAGGTATCACCGAAGAAGTCCGCGCGATCATCGACCAGCTAAAGACACAGAACCGCAAGGCCATTCTTGCGATGAACAAGGTCGATAAGGTCGCCGACAAGGAAAAGCTTCTGCGCCTGTCGCAGGAATTCTTCGCCGAGGAAGTTTTCACCGATGTCTTCATGATTTCGGCAAAGAAAGGTTCCGGCACACAGGATCTGGTGAATTTCCTGGCTGCGAAAATGCCTGATGGGCCCTGGATGTTCCCGGAAGACGACGTTTCGGATATGCCGTTGCGTTTGCTGGCGGCCGAGATCACGCGCGAAAAGCTTTATTATCAGCTACAGCAGGAATTGCCGTATTCGGCAACTGTCGAAACCGAGCTGTGGGAAGAGCGCAAGGACGGATCGGTCAAGCTGGAGCAGACGATTTTCGTGGAACGCGAGGGCCAGAAAGCCATCATCCTCGGCAAAGGTGGCAAGCGCATCAAGGCACTTGGCAGTGATGCCCGCAAGGAGCTGGAAGCCATTTTTGAACGTCGCGTTCATCTGTTCCTGTTCGTCAAGGTCCGGGAAAACTGGGGCGATGACCCCAACCGCTTTGCAATGTGGGGACTTGATCCCAACGCTTGAGGCATGTCCGGCAAGCGAGACGCGATTGTAGCCAGCCAACGGGTTTGGATATGGAAAACGGATCTATCTGGGGAATAGTGTTGATTGTCGTTGGCGCCGTTGCCGCGATGATCGTTGCGCGTGTTGCCCGCCGGCCATTCCGTTATCGGCACGACGGCAAACATATCGAGCGCGAGAAATCATTCCTTTCGCGCCCGGTTAATCTTCTGGCTTTGCTGGCGGCTGTTGCGACATTCGTTCTTGGATTGCTTTGGCGTTTGAATGGAAATGGACCGTCGTAATGACCAGGCACCACAATGATCCGATTGATGATGCAATTGATGAAGTTGAAAACAGAAACACATTGAAACGTATTGTTTTTGTTGTTGCGTTGATCTGCCTTGCATCCAGTCTTGCCGGTCTTTTCTTTCTTGTTACCCGTCTGATCCTGCCACGCGGCTTTTTCTAGAGGTGCAGGATGGATTGGCGTGATGATGCAATCGTCCTGTCCACACGCAAGCTCGGCGAAAATTCGGTACGTCTTTCGGTTCTGACGCGCGACTACGGCCGATATGCCGGTATGGTACGCGGGGCGACCAGCAAATCCATGCGCGGCACGCTTGAGCCGGGGAACGAGGTCCGGGTGGGATGGTCGGCCAGACTGGCTGAACATCTGGGGCAGTTTCGCTGTGAATTGACGGGCGCGCATGTTGCCGATCTTCTGCTCTCTCCCGGGCCGTTGATGGCGTTGAGTTCGGCCTGTGCCATGCTTGAAGTCACTTTGCCTGAACGCGAAGCACATGCCGCATTATATCACGGCACGGTCGCATTGCTTGCGGCCCTTAAGACAGAGCAATGGCTGGCATCCTATATCCGGTGGGAAGTTGGTTTGCTTGACGAGCTTGGATATGGGTTAAGCCTTGATCGTTGTGCGGCAACCGATGTCACGGATGATCTGTGTTTTGTTTCCCCCAAAAGTGGCCGCGCCGTTTCCGAGGCCGCAGGCACGGCCTATCGTGACCGTCTGTTGCCATTACCAGCGTTTCTGGCCGGTGGGCGGGCGTCTCAAAGCAGCCGGGAACAAGGGTTGAATGAACAATTCCGACAGGGGATCAAACTGACCGGATTTTTCATTCATCGCGATATTTTCGAGGCAAAAGGTGTAAAGCCCGTTGCAGCCCGCGACAGATTGGTAAGCCATATCTGGCGATCAGCAGACACGGATTAAAAATAAATACCGTACTTTGATGCGGACTTGTGTTGACCAGAACCATACCCACCGTAGTATGTTGCCAAAATGGTGATTGAGCGCCGGATAACGGACTGAATTGCCGAATTGATTGCAACCTGCCAAACAACAAGAAAAATCGTTCATGAGCACCAAGACTTCCGATCCGGCCAATGCCGGCCAAATCAGGGAAACGCGCCTTGCGGACGCGTTGAGCGAACGTTATCTCGCTTATGCCATGTCGACGATCATGTCGCGCTCTCTTCCCGATGTGCGCGATGGTCTGAAACCCGTGCATCGGCGTCTGCTCTATGCCATGCGCCAGCTAAAGCTTGATCCGGCGCAGGGTTTCAAGAAATGCGCCCGTGTTGTCGGTGACGTGATCGGTAAATATCACCCGCATGGTGATCAGTCGGTCTATGACGCGCTTGTCCGTTTGGCGCAGGATTTTGCCGTTCGCTATCCGCTGGTCGACGGGCAGGGGAACTTTGGCAACATTGACGGCGATAACGCAGCGGCAATGCGTTATACCGAGGCCCGCATGACCGCGGTTGCCGCGGCGCTGATGAACGGCCTTGATGAAGATGCGGTTGACTTCCGGCCGACATATGACGGCGAAGATCACGAGCCGATTGTCATGCCGGCAGCGTTTCCGAACCTGCTTGCCAATGGTGCCGCCGGGATCGCGGTTGGTATGGCAACCAACATTCCGCCGCACAATGTTGGCGATCTTTGCGCAGGTCTGATCAAGCTGATCGATAATCCCGATACGTCGATTGCGGAACTGGTGCGGTGCGTGCCGGGGCCGGATTTCCCGACGGGTGGTGTTCTGGTCGAGCCGCGCGAAAACATTCTTGAGGCCTATGCCACCGGGCGCGGTTCATTCCGTCTGCGCGCCAAATGGGAAGTCGAGAAACTCAGTCACGGACTGTTCCAGGTCGTTGTGACGGAAATTCCCTATCAGGTTCAGAAAGCCAAACTGGTCGAGCGTATTGCAGACCTTATGGTCCTGAAAAAGCTTCCGCTTCTGGCTGATGTGCGCGATGAGTCGACCGACCTGATCCGTCTGGTGTTTGAGCCGCGGACCCGTGCGGTCGAGCCGGAACATCTGATGGAGATGCTGTTCAAGAATACCGAACTGGAAATCCGGTTTGGTCTGAACATGAACGTTTTGGACGGGGACAATACGCCGCGCGTGATGAACCTGCGCGAAGTGCTGCGTGCGTTTCTGGCGCATCGGCAGGATGTTCTTATCCGTCGTTCCAACCACCGACTGGCCAAGATCAATCATCGCCTTGAAGTTCTTGATGGTTATCTTGTTGCCTATCTGAACCTGGACGAGGTGATCCGGATCATTCGGTTCGAGGATGAGCCGAAGGTTTCCTTGATGACGACCTTCAATCTCACCGAAGTTCAGGCGGATGCAATTCTTAATATGCGTCTGCGGTCGTTGCGCAAGCTCGAAGAGATGGAAATCAAAAACGAGCATGCCAAACTGACCGAAGAGAAAGAAGGCCTCGAAGCGCTTCTTGCCAGCGAAACGCTGCGTTGGGAAAAAATCCGCGACGAAGTCGAGGAAATGCGCGAGAAATTCGGCAAGAAGACGGCCCTTGGCAAGCGTCGTACCGAAATCGGTGATGCGCCGGAAGAAATCGAAGTCCCCCTTGAAGCCTTGATCGAACGTGAGCCGATCATGGTGATCTGTTCGAAAATGGGATGGATCAGAGCCCTTAAAGGGCATACCGCCGATACCAGTGATCTGAAGTTCAAGGATGGTGACGAGGGCCGCTTTGCCCTTAAAGCCTTCACCACTGACAAGCTTCTGATCATGAGCACCGAAGGCCGTTGTTACACGATGTCATGTGACAAGCTTCCGGGCGGGCGTGGCCATGGTGAGCCGATCCGGCTGACAATTGATCTGCCGCAGGAACATGACATTGTCGCAATGGTCATCCATAAGCCTGGCCGGAACCTGCTTGTTGCAAGCTCGGCCGGTCGTGGTTTCCAGGTGGCAGAGGCCGACGTGGTTGCCCAGACCAAGAACGGCAAGCAGATTTTGAACCTTGGCAAGGATGAAGAGGCTAAAATCTGCCTGCCGGTCGATCAGGATCATGTCGCTGTATTGGGCGAAAACCGCAAGCTTCTGATCTATCCGGTGGCCGAGGTGCCAGAAATGACCCGCGGGCGCGGGGTCATCCTGCAGAAATATCGTCAGGGTGGCTTGGCAGACCTTATTCTGTTCAATCTTGAAGAAGGTCTGAGCTGGACAATGGGTGGCAGTGAAGGCCGCACACGTACGGTTACCGAACTTGACGAATGGATTGGCAAGCGTGCCGGTGCCGGTCGTATGCCGCCGACCGGTTTCCCGCGATCAAACAAGTTCGAGTAACACATTCGCTTGATCTGATAGCCGAGAGAATAAAGGGATAAGGGCAGGGATGGCCTTATCCCTTTCTCGTTTTCGGGCACATGTTTGGCTATGTTCTCAGAAAAAGTGGCTTGTTTTTATTCCATATTCCGGAATGGCGCTCAAACAGGCAAAATATATAGCGTTTTGGGGCGTAAATATGTAACTTCGCAACCTGATTGGCAGGGAGCCCGCAAAATCCCTGTGATTTCCAAAAGGGCGTGGGAGTGAAAACGTGAATTTTCTAGGGAGTTTCGTCCGTTTTATCGACGGTCTGAATGACTGGATCGGACGTGGCGTGGCCTGGCTGATAATCCCGATGGTGGTGATCACATTTCTGGTCGCGACACTGCGTTACGGGTTTTCCATTGGCTGGGTTTCGATGCAGGAAAGCTATATGTGGCTGCACGGCATCGTCTTCATGGTGGGAGCCGGTTATACATTGCTGCATGGTGGCCACGTCCGGGTTGATGTGTTCTATCGGCCGGCTTCGGCACGCTATAAGGCCTGGGTTGACCTTTTCGGTTCCCTGCTGCTGCTGCTGCCGGTGATCATCATGGTGTATATCTATAGTTACCCCTATGTGATGACCAGCTGGCATCGCCTTGAAGGATCGCACGAAACCGGCGGCCTGCCAGGGCTGTTCCTTTATAAATCGGTTATTCTCGTTTTCTGCGTCCTGATTGCTTTGCAGGGATTATCCCTTGCTGCGCGCAGCATTCTCGTGCTGGCCGGACATAAAGAATTTGAAATCAAAGAAGAAGAGCACGAGGGCGTTTGATGTCGGGGGAAATTCTTAGCCTTGTAATGTTCGCAGTAGCCTGCGGCGTTCTTCTTCTCGGTTTTCCGGTCGCATTTTCCCTGGCGGGGACGGGGCTTGTCTTTGCGCTGATCGGCAACTCGATGGGCGTGTTTGACATGCCGCTTCTGGGCTCTTTGCCGTCGCGCTATTTCGGTGTGATGACCAACGAGCTTTATGTTGCGATCCCGCTTTTCGTTTTCATGGGCGTCATGCTTGAACGTGCCCGAATTGCAGAAAAGCTGCTGACGACCATGGGGCTTCTGTTTGGCACCATGCGGGCGGGGCTTGGCATTTCGGTCGTGCTGGTGGGGATGCTGCTGGCGGCGTCAACCGGGATTGTCGGTGCAACCGTTGTAACGATGGGGCTTCTCAGCCTTCCGGCGATGCAAAAGGCCGGATACAGTCCGCGTCTTTCGACCGGGGTAATCTGTGCATCCGGTACATTGGGGCAGATCATACCGCCGTCGATCGTGCTGGTTTTGCTCGGTGATATCCTGCAGGGCGCTTACGCAGAAGCACAACGTTCGCTGGGCAATTGGGCGCCGGAACCGGTTTCGGTTATCGACCTGTTTGCCGGTGCATTCATTCCCGGCATGCTTCTGGTCGGGCTTTATATCTGCTGGATCATCATTCAGGCGTTTATTGATCCGAAATCGGCGCCTCCGCTGGTCACCGACAAACGTCCGGAAGGTCTTTGGGGCGAAGTTCTTCGTGCGCTGATACCCCCGGGATTGCTGATTGTCGCCGTGCTTGGCTCGATCCTTACCGGTATTGCAACCCCGACGGAATCTGCGGCCTTTGGTGGCGTTGGTGCCGTCATTCTTGCGGCTTTCTACAAACGCCTGTCATGGGATGTTCTGCGCCACGTGACGCGCCAGACCGTCCAGATCAGCGCGATGGTGTTCGTAATCCTGCTGGGTGCTTCGGTATTCTCGCTGGTCTTCCGTGGCCTTGGCGGGGATCACCTTGTCGAAGAACTGCTGCATAACCTTCCGGGTGGTGTTTTCAGCGCCATGCTGGTTGTCATGCTGCTGATGTTTGTCATGGGATTCTTCCTCGATTTCATTGAAATCGTGTTTGTGGTTGTGCCAATCGTTGGCCCGATCCTGCTCAAGATGGATATCGATCCGGTCTGGCTTGGCGTGATGATTGCCATCAACCTGCAGACCAGCTTCCTGACACCGCCATTCGGGTTTGCCCTGTTCTATCTGCGTGGGGTGGCTCCGGCTGCGATCAAGACCTGGGACATCTATCGCGGGATTGTCCCGTTCGTTCTGATCCAGGTTCTTGGACTTGGCCTTGTGGCCGCATTTCCGGCCCTGGCAACCTGGTTGCCGGACGTGTTGTTCAAGTAGCAACCGTTTAAGTCACAAGGTAAAAGGCGCCCATTACGGGTGCCTTTTCTTTGCTGTTTTTTCCGTTATACGGATAAAAAAAAGGGTCGGCATTTGCCGACCCCTTTGTGCTTTCAATCGCTGAAAACCTAGTATTTGAATGGCAGAATACGTGCCTGGGCGAAAGCCGATTCCGAGAATTTCGACCAGCCAATCGATTGGGTACGGAACGCGATCAGGCTTTCAAAGACTTCCTGCGACAGCGGGTTTGAAGCAACGAGGTCACGCAGAACCGTGCCCGACAATGCGCCAAGGTTTGTCAGAATGTCGTCCGAGAACGGGCGAACATCGACATTATGCTTGTCGCGCAGGGTCTGGAGTGCCTGATTGTTGCGTGCGGTGAATTCCGACAGAACCATCTGGTTCACGGCACGGTTGGCCTGCTCGACAATTGCCTTCAGGTCATCCGGAAGGCTGTTCCAAGCGTCCAGGTTGATGAAGTTGTCAAGAACGGTTGCTGGTTCATGCCAGCCCGGATAGTAGTAGAACTTGGCTGATTTATAGAGACCAAATGCCAGGTCGTTATACGGGCCGACCCATTCGGTCGCGTCAATCGCACCGGACTGAAGTGCCGGGGGAATTTCGCCACCCGGAAGGTTCACAACGTTACCACCAGCAGCTTTGACAACTTCGCCACCAAGGCCCGGAATACGCATTTTCAGACCTTTATAGTCATCAATCGTATTCATTTCCTTGTTGAACCAGCCGCCCATCTGGGTGCCGGTATTCCCCGACGGGAAGAATTTGCAGTTCAGTTCGGAATAGACTTTATCAGCAAGTTCCTGACCGCCACCCCACTGGAACCAGGCATTCTGTTCCTGGGCGTTCAGTCCAAACGGCATGGCTGCAATATACTGGGTGGCGTCAACTTTACCTTTCCAGTAGTAGGGCGCGCCATGGCCCATTTCGACAGTGCCGTTACCAACGGCATCAATGGCCTCAAAAGCGGGAACAATCTCGCCCGCGCCAAAAACGGTCACATTCATGCGGCCGTTTGATGCCTTGTTGATGTATTCAGCCAGAAGGTTAGCCCCGGTCCCCAGACCCGGGAAGTTTTTTGGCCAGGTGGTGACCATACGCCATTCACGGACTTCCTGTGCGATAGCCGGTTTGGCAAAGGTAGACGCGACCGCTGCGGTCGCACCGGCTACTGCGGCGCCGGAGAGAAATTGGCGACGTTTCATAGATTACAGCCTCCCAAAGATGCAAGCTCATGATTTATTTTACTCAAAGCCGTCATGCGACTTTGGGCAAAGCTTATATGCGTCTGGAGAATGTGGCAACCGGGGATCGAGTAGGTAGGCACTACTTTAGTCTAAGTGTTTCGGGTCGGGTATTTTACCGGCAGATGTCAGTCATCTGAAACGTTCGACGAAGGGATTTTCACCCATTTCCCGCCGCGAAAACCTTCAAGAGGCTGAAAGCGCATCTTGTAGGACATTTTGCGGCATTCCCCGATCCAGTATCCCAGATAAACATGTGGCAATTCAAGAATCTGGCACTCGTTTATGAGATCAAGGATGATAAAGGTTCCAAGCCCGCGGCGCTGTTCGCGCGGATCAAAAAAGCTGTAAACAGCCGATAACCCATCAGAAAGATTGTCAACCAGGGCAACGGCAATCAGGCTGCGGTCGGGGCGTCTGTATTCGAAAATTGACGTATCAACGGTGCTGTCTTCGATCATTGCCCGGTAGTCGCGGGCATCCATTCTTGCCATGTCGCCATTGCCATGGCGGGCATCCTGATATTCGCTGAAAAGCTGAAACTGTTCCTGTGTTGCGGCTGGCGGCAAAATCGTGCGGGTCAGGTCGCTATTTTTTGCGACAATCCGGCGGAATGATTTTGTCTTGCAAAAGTCGGCCGAACGTACGCGCACCGGAACGCACGCATCACATTCGCTGCAGGCCGGTAAATAGGCGATGGAATGACTGCGACGGAACCCCGACCGTGAAAGCAGATCATGAATGTTGTTCGCTTCCGGCCCCCGTAATTCTGTGACCAGCTTGCGCTCGAACCGGCCAGCCAGATACGGGCAGGGCATCGGAGCCGTCATGAAGTAATGTTGGGTCAGTCGTCTTTGATTGACGGTCATTTATCGCGTTTGCCCGGGTTCAAGAGGGTCTTCTGATAATATGAGATTAGGTATAAATCATGACGGTTTAAAGGGCGAACCCGGTGATTGTTCGAATTCGCCAGAAAGTTTTAACGGTTTGTCGGCACCGAGAAGCTCGGACGGCGATTTGTCGGCGAACCATTCCCGGACGGAGGTGTCGGACTTTCCGCATCCGATCCGGTTTCCGGGGACGGGGAGCCTGATGTGCCCGAAGCAGGCGTCTGATCGTCAAGCGCCGGGCGTTCACCGGTTCCGCGAAGAAGTGTAATGCTGATACGGCGGTTGCGTTCGTTTTCCGGTGTTTCCGGGATCAGCGGGTCGGTATCGGCAAGGCCCGCAACCTTGGCAAAGCGCCCCGTTGCAAGGCCCTGTGTTTCGAGTTCTCGACGGGTCGCCAATGCACGATCCGAAGACAGTTCCCAGTTGCTGTAGCCGGTGACTGTCGTGAAGGGCACAGCATCCGTGTGGCCTTCGATCGAAATATCCTGCGGCATGCCTTTGATTGCTTCGACAACCTTTGAAAGCAAAAGCTTGGTATGTTCGGCCATGACAGCACTGCCGCTTGGGAACATTGCAGTACCGTCTTCGTCCAAAATCTGGATGCGAAGTCCTTCGTCGGTTTCTTCGATCCGGATATTTTTTGCCAGTTCCTGCAAATCGGGCGAGCTTTCAATTGCCTTGCGCAATTGTTCTTCGGCTTCCTTGAATTCCTTGTCTTCCTGTTCGGCAAGGCGTTGTTCGGCGATTTCTTCCGGGGTTTTTACCGGCGGGATATCCATGCTTACTGTTGGCGCGCCCATTTCAGAGCGCAAAGATCCCTGTTCGGCAAGGCTTTGTCCGCCAAGAATCCCGCCGGAACCGGACTCGCTTTGTGAAATGGTTTCCGGGGTGAAGTAGTTCGAGATACCCTGAAGCTGTTCCTCGGTTGCGCTGCTAAGCAGCCAAAGCAATAAAAAGAACGCCATCATTGCCGTCACAAAATCGGCATAGGCAACTTTCCACGAGCCGCCATGATGGCCGCCGTGTCCGCCTTTTTTGACTTTCTTTATGACGATATCAGGCATTCTTTGCGCGGATCCCGGTTATCAATAACGCTTGAAGATTGTTTTTCTTATTAGGCCGTTGGCGCATTCTGCAAGGCATCGTCCAGCTCTTTGAAGCTGGGACGAATGTCATGAGGAAGCGTTTTTCGGGCAAACTCGACCGAAACCTGCGGGGCATATCCCTGCATATGACCAATCAGGGCAGCTTTCATGCAACTGTAGAATTTTGCATCCTGATCAAGTGTCTTTTTGATGATGGCAGATGTCGGGCCAACGAAACCATATGATGCCAAAATACCAAGGAAGGTCCCGACAAGTGCCGCACCGATCAGGCCACCCAGAACTTCCGGGGGCTCGGTGACCGAGCCCATGGTCACGATCACACCAAGAACGGCTGCAACAATCCCGAGACCGGGAAGGGCATCACCTACCGTCTGGATGGCATCAGGAACCATGTGCTCTTCTTCATGATGAACTTCGAGTTCCTGATCAATAACGGCTTCCAGCTCGTAGGCGTTGGTTGTTCCCAGCGTTAACAGGCGCAAATAATCGCACAGGAATTCCACGGCATGGTGGTCATGCATGACGCCCGGAAAGTTGCCAAACAGGCTTGAACTTTCGGGATTCTCGACATGGCTTTCAAGGGCAAGGTCGCCCTTCGATTTGGCAAGCCGGAATACGGCATAAAGGCAAATCAGCAATTCAAGATAAGCCGCTTTTTTCTTCGGCCCTTTTAGTGCCCGGATCGTATAAGCGATGGATTTTTTAAGGATGCTTAGCGGGTTGGCAATCAGAAACGTACCGAAAGCCGCGCCGAAAATGATCAGAACCTCAAGCGGCTGAACAAGTACGCCAAACTCACCATGCGGAAGATAACCACCCAGGACGGCACCGATTACGATAACGTAACCAATAATCAGAAACATTATGTATTCCCCGCTACCCCATAAATTTTCACAAGTAACTCATCCTGAAACGGCTCGGCGAAATTCGCATTGGCTGATTTTGGGATACGATACCTGCAACTATATGATCCATATTAACTTTTAATCTTATTAATATAGCGTTTAAAACGCTGTCGCGTGGGGTTTGACAGCACAAGTTTTTCCCGCCATTTTCCCTGATCCTGTACGCAGGTCATGTCTAATAGGTTTTATCAGCAAGAGCATTCTTCAATATGTCATTTTCATCGCGCGATTTTCGGGACTGTCTGGGGCAATTTGCAACCGGTGTTGCTGTTGTTACGGCACGGGCGAACAATGGCGCAAAAGCAGGCATTACGATCAATTCGTTTGCGTCGGTGTCACTTGATCCGGCGCTGGTCCTGTTTTCGGTAGATCAGCGCGCAGCCACACATTCATTGTTTGCAGGTGAATGTGACCGTTTTTGCATCAATATCCTTAATCGGGATCAACGCGACCTGTCTGATCTGTTTTCATCACCGGTTCAGGACCGCTGGGAAGACCTTGTTTTTGAAGATGATTGTCATGGTGTGCCAAAGCTGATCGGTAATCTTGCGACATTTTCCTGCAAGCGACATGCAATTCACGATGGCGGGGATCACAGCATAATTGTCGGGCATGTGCAGGATATTTCGATGGGGAATACCGGCGATCCGCTTCTTTATTATGGTGGCCGCTACCACTCCCTCGGGGAATGATCAAAGGGCCAACGACGCTGTCGCTGGCCCCGATGTTTTCAATCAAGTGATGTGTTGCCCAGAAGGCGACTGCCAAATCCGGCACCCGTCAGTTTTTCGATGACCTGTTCCGCGTGGGTGGTGTCTCTGACTTCGAGCACCATGTCGACATCGGTTTGCTTTGCCGGCACATCATAGAAGTGACGCTGATGGTACACTTCAATGATGTTGGCTTCGGCGTCACCGATCAGCGCGCTGATGGTTGCAAGTGCGCCCGGCACATCCGGGATTTCGATACGCACACGGACAAGGCGACCTTCGCGCGCCATGCCGCGCATCAGAACCTGCGCCAGAAGGCGTGTATCGATGTTGCCGCCACTGACAATCATGCAGACCTTCTTGCCCTTGAAACGGTCATGATGGTCAAGCAGGGCCGCAAGAGGGGCCGCACCGGCACCTTCGACAACGGTCTTCTCGATCTCGATCAGCATCTGAATGGCGCGCTCGATCGAGCTTTCCTCGACCAGCAGCACATCATCAAGCTTTTCCTTGCAGATTTCGAGGGTAAGGCCGCCGGGCTGCTTGACGGCAATGCCTTCGGCAATCGTCACACCACCCCCGGAAAGCGGCAGGCCTTTGATGCCTTCATACATGGAAGGATAAAGCTTGGTCTCGACACCGATCACCTCGATATCAGGACGTCGGGCCTTGATGGCCGTGACAATACCGGCCGCAAGGCCGCCGCCGCCGATTGGCACGATAATGGTGTCGATGTCCGCACCATCATTGAGGATTTCAAGTCCAACAGTGCCTTGACCGGCAATGATATGCGGATCATCAAACGGATGAACAAAGGTCAGGCCGCGTTCTTCCTGAATTTTCGATGCGGCTTCAAGGCTTTCGGCAAAAACACTGCCTTTAAGGACAACTTCCGCCCCGTGTGAACGGGTGTGATGCACCTTGGTAAAGGGTGTATTTTTCGGCATGACAATGGTTGCCGGGATGCCAAGGCGTTTGGCGTTATAGGCGACCCCCTGTGCATGGTTGCCTGCCGATACGGCAATCACACCTTTCGCGCGTTCTTCAGGCGTCAGGCTGGCAAGTTTGACATAGGCGCCGCGTTCCTTGAAGGAAGCGGTGTATTGCAGGTTTTCAAGTTTCAGATGAACTTCTGCCTCGCAAATTCTTGAAAGTGTTTGCGATTTCACCAATGGCGTTTTGCTGACGATGCCTTCGAGCAAGCCGGATGCGCGTACGATGTCGTGATAGGAAACGGTCATTTCCATACTCCTGCGGCCAGCCGCACTTTACGTGATGTGCTGGCATTTTATCATGTGTGGGCAAAATTCGGATGTTTAACCAAGCCTGTCATCCGCGGATGACAGGGATCACATTCGCAGGGCGGAAATCCCGATAATCATGGCCATCGCACCGGCACGAAGCGTCGGACGGGGATGCGATGCGAGGATGTCAAGGCAAGCAGACATAGCCATGTTCTTTCGGGTTATGGATCGTTAATCGTGACGCAGCTTTGCGGATTAGGCGCGCAAGGTCAAGTTTGCAAACAAAAAAGCCGGGTTGCAAATGTTGCAACCCGGCCGGTTTGGGAACGCAGGCAGGGTTATTCCATGTTCATGATGATGGTTTTCTTGTGCGTGAAATGTTCAAGCATGCTTTCAAGCGATGCTTCCTTGCCAAGACCTGAAAGCTTGACGCCGCCATATGACAGGTTTGGCTGCACGACAAGGTTCTGGTTGACCTGAACAAAGCCCGCTTCAAGCCGCTTGGTTGCCGTCAGTGCGGTTTTAAGGTCCTTGGTCCAGACAGTTGCGGCAAGGCCAAAGTCGCTGTCATTGGCAAGCTCGATCGCCTCGTCAAAGGTTTTGAACCTGAACACGCAGGCAACAGGGCCAAAGATTTCCTCGCGGGCAATCCGGGCATCGGGTTTGACATTGGTAAAGACGACCGGACGGACGAACATGCCATCGGCAAGTGCCGGATCGGTCGGAAGGGCGCTGAGTTCATTTTTGGTGGCACCTTCTTCCTCGCCGATCTCGATATAACCGCACACCTTGTCGCGCTGTTTGCGATTGATGATGGTGCCGATATCGGTTTCCTCGTCCAGCGGATCACCCATTTTAAGGGTGTTGACCTTGGCCAGAAGGCGGCTGACAAACTCGTCATGCAGGCTTTCATGAACCAGAATGCGCGACGACGCCGTGCAGCTCTGGCCCTGACGGGTAAAGCGCATGCCGCCAATGGCCCCTGCGATGGCCTTGTCCAGATCGGCGTCACCCATCACGATCATCGGGGATTTGCCGCCCAGTTCCAGTGTAACCGGGATCAGTTTTTCGGCCGCCGCGCGGTAGACCGTGCGACCGGTTTCGACCGATCCGGTGAAGGAAACCTTTTTGACATCCTTGTGCGCAACTAGCGGGCCGCCGCATCCGGGACCAAAGCCGGAAAGGATATTCAAAACGCCCTTTGGCAGAATCTGCTGCATGATCTGGCAGACACGAAGCACGGTAAAGGGTGTGTCTTCAGCCGATTTAACGACAACGGTATTGCCCGCTACCAAGGCCGGGGCAACCTTGATCGCCATCAGGAGCAGCGGCACGTTCCAGGGAATGATCGCACCGACAACGCCAACCGGTTCACGTGTTGTCAGGGTCATCATGTTCGGGTTGAACGGTATGGTTTCGCCCTTCAGTTCCGAAGCAAGGCCGCCGAAGAACGTGAACATGTCAGCAAGAACCGATGCCTCGACGCGGCTCTCGGTACGCAAGGCCTTGCCTGATTCAAGGGCGACCAGACGGCCGAGTTCTTCAACATGCTGGGTCAGGATACGTCCGCATTCGGCCACCAATTTGCCGCGTTCGCGGGCAGGGCGGTTGGCCCAATCCTTCTGGGCCTTCTTTGCCACCGAAACCGCGAAATCGACGTCATCGGCATCACCTTCGGCAGCCTGCGCAATGACCTTGCCGGTTGCCGGGTTCAGGACGTCGAAATTTCTGCCATTTTTGGCAGGCACAAGTTCCCCGTCGATCAGGTGACGACGATCAAGTTCCTTGACCAGTTTATGGGGATCAAGCACGGGTTCGATAGACATTTCAGGCTCCCTGTCATATAGCTGCGCGCCCGTTTTCTGACTGTGCAGCGAAATAAGTGGTTATTCGGTATTGTTTTACCAATTTATCGATCCGATACCGGAAAGGCAAGGTCATTTCACCATCTTAGGCATGACAGTCAGGGGCAGGGTTGATAGGGTTATTTAAAAGCGGGTCGCATGCCGGTTTCGAAATGCACCACAGCTACAATTCTGTAAGGACAAGGGGATACCCATGCCGCGCCATTTTGACACGACGTTTGATGTTGTCCGTGAACTCAAGCCATCTTATCCGGTTTATTGCCTGCGCCCCGACATCCTGCGTGAATCGGCCAAACGGTTTGTCGATATGTTTCCCGGCAATGTCCTTTATGCGGTCAAGTGCAATCCGCATCCGGAAATCATGCGCTACCTGCATGAAGGCGGTGTTCGCCATTTCGATACCGCATCGCCCGAGGAAATTGCCCTTGTCCGTCGCCAGTTTCCGGGAATGAACGTCTATTTCATGCACCCTGTCAAAAGCCGGGATGCCATTCGCAGTGCGCACCGTGTTTTCGGCGTGAAGCATTACGTGATCGATACCGAGGATGAACTTGAAAAAGTCCGCGCCGAAACCGACGGCGAGACCGATCTGGTCATTCATGTTCGCCTGGCAACCCCGCCGGCAGGGGCGGCCTATAACCTTTCGGCAAAATTCGGTGCGCGTCCGATGACGGCATCGGAACTTTTGAAAAAGGTCGATGGATACGGCTATAGTGCCGGGCTTTGTTTCCATGTCGGTTCGCAATGCACGACGCCGAACGGGTATCGCATTGCTGTTGAACTGATCCGGCAGGTTGTCGACTTTTCCGGGGTCAAAGTTCGTTATATCGATGTTGGCGGCGGGTTCCCCGGCCAATATATGAACCAGCGCGCACCGGGGCTTGAGGTCTTCATGGAGGAAATCAAGGACTGCATCCGCTGGCTTGGCCTGCCCGATACCACCTTCATGTGCGAACCGGGCCGGGCACTGGTGTCGAGTGGCGTGTCGCTGATCACGCAGGTACATCTGCGCAAGGAAGACCAGCTATTCATCAATGACGGTGTGTATGGCAGCCTTTCCGAAGCTGTTACCGGGCAGTTGCGTTTCCCGGTGCGACCGATGCGAATTGGCGGCGACTTCAACGAAACCGACACCCTCGATTTCACGATCTATGGCCCGACCTGCGACAATATGGATGTGCTTCCGGCAACGGTAACCCTGCCTGCCGACATCCGCGAAGGGGACTGGATCGAATTTGGGCATATCGGTGCTTACAGCAACGCACTCGCCACCCATTTCAACGGTTTTTACCCGGAATTGCTGGTAACGGTTGGCGAAACATTCCCGTTTATTGATGGTGAATTTCCGCAGGTTGGCTAACCAAAACCGACCATAGCGGTAAAACAGTACTTGTTTGCGGATATTCTTGTGTGCACTATGCTGCCCGTTATAACACCGGGCAGCATGAATGCCCGGCACAAGATCCGAAAACAGGGAAGATACGCCGTGACCAACAGCCTTTTCATGCGCATACAAAGCCGATTTCCATCCGATCTGTCCAAGGTCCTGATCGAAACGGCAGAGGGCACAACATACAGTTACGGTGATGCCGATGCGGCGTCCGCACGTATTGCCGGGCTTTTGACCGCACTTGGTGCCAAAAAAGGTGATCGCGTCGCGGTTCAGGTCGATAAGTCCCCCGAAGCCCTGTTCCTTTATCTGGGCTGTATCCGCGCAGGTCTGGTCTATCTGCCGCTGAATACCGCGTATCAGGCTGGCGAACTTGCCTATTTCATGGGGAACGCAGCACCGGTCATTTTTGTCTGCCAGCCGCATCGCGAAGATGAGGTAACGGCAATTGCCAACGCACAGCGCGTTGAAAAGGTTTTGACACTTGGCACATCGGGCGAGGGGACGCTGATCAGTCAGGCAGCGGATTTTCCCGCCGAATTTGATCCGGTTGCCTGTGCTGATGATGAACTTGCCGCCATTCTTTATACCTCTGGCACGACGGGCAAGCCAAAGGGCGCAATGATGACCCAGACCAATTTGTGGTCAAATGCCGCGACCCTGGAAAAGCTTTGGGGCTTTGGCCCGGACGACGTTCTTCTGCACGCGCTTCCGATTTTCCATACGCATGGGCTTTTCATTGCGTGTCATTGCGTGATGCTGTCGGGATCGAAAATGTTCTTCCTGCCGAAGTTTGATCGCGATCAGGTCATGGCGCTGCTTCCGCGAAGTACTGTCATGATGGGCGTGCCGACATTTTATGTCCGGCTGTTATCTGGTGACGATTTCAATTCCGATGTGACATCGGGTATGCGGCTGTTCATTTCAGGATCGGCACCCCTGTTGCCCGAAACATTTGTCGCCTTCAGGGAGCGGACCGGCAAGGCGCTGCTGGAACGTTACGGCATGACTGAAATGGGAATGGCAACGTCCAACCCGTTAAATGGCGAGCGGATCGTGCATACGGTCGGTCCGGCCCTGCCGGATGTGGAAGTCCGGGTCTGTGATGAAAAGGGTAACGTGCTTGGAACCGACGAGATCGGCGTTCTGGAAGCACGCGGGCCGAACGTTTTTGCCGGATACTGGCAAATGCCGGAAAAGACGGCCGAGGAATTCCGCGAAGACGGGTTCTTCATTACCGGTGACATCGCGAAAATCGATGCCAAGGGATATGTCCATATCGTTGGTCGCGCCAAGGATCTTGTGATTTCCGGCGGGTTTAATGTTTACCCCAAAGAAATCGAAACGGTCATCGACAAGATGGATGGTGTTGTCGAAAGTGCCGTGATCGGTGTCGCGCATCCGGATTTCGGCGAAGCGGTTGTCGCCGTCATTGTGCGGGGCAGCGATAAACTGTCCGAAGACGATGTGGTGAATGCGATCAAGGGACAGCTTGCCAATTTCAAAGTGCCCAAGCGCGTTTTCTTCGCGTCCGAACTTCCGCGTAATGCGATGGGAAAAGTACAGAAGAATATCCTGCGAGAGGATTATAGCGCGGTATTTGCCAACTAGAACGGGGCGCTACAACGGGGCGAGAGACAGCTTGCCCCGTCAGCACATTATCCCGAAAACAGGAAAAGCCCCGGCAATCAATGCCGGGGCTTTTCTTTGGACGGCTACGGTCTGGCTTAGCGACCGAAAGCAACGCGATGTGCGACATCGTCAATCATGTCACGGTTCAGGCCGATATCTGCCAGCTCACGTGCATCAAGTTTACGGAGCGCAGTCTGGGTCTGGTACTGAACACGAAGGGCGCGCAGGAAAGCAAAAATCTTGGTTACGATCATTTCATCACCTATTTCAAACCGGCCAATTTCAAATTGGCGCTGTCATTCAGATAACCGGCATGTGCTCACCGAAGATATTCCATCAAGGAATAGTTAACTGGTTTGACGTGTCGGTCTGCTTAATATGTACCGAATGATCATCTGCATTTTTTCGCATCAACCAGTCGATACATCGTTTTTATTTCGTGAATGCAAACTACGCCCGGTTGATTGTGAAATCCAATGCGTTTTTTGCATGGCTGGCGACTGGAAAGCGCAGAAAGTCATGTTTTTGCAACGAAAACGCTTAAATAACGTCATAATACAGATTTGCTTCGTTGTTTATTGCTATGTTTTCAGCGCATAGCTAATTAAATTACCAATCGCTTTCCAATTGAGGGCGGAACCGCTACAACAGCAATCGCGATTTTCATATGAACATATCCGGATTGACGTTTTCAGACCAATCCATGGATGGCTTTCTATCGGACAGGAGACACGGACAGATGAGTATCAACCGCCCGAAGCTCAGCTTTGAGCAGGCAATTGCAGCTTATCTGCAATATGCTCCGCGTTTGCCGCAGGTTGATCCGGCATCTGTTCCCGCGAAAACGCAGTATGTCGGGAACCTTCTGGAAATCGCGGATCAATTTGATCTGATCGTGTTTGATGCTTTCGGTGTGCTCAATAGCGGGCCGCAAGCCATTCCCGGCGCGGTCGAAACCGTGGCAACCCTTCAGAAATCGGGAAAGAAACTTGCCGTTGTCACCAATGATGCATCGAGTTCAGCCGAGGCAATCCTCGCACGGCATCGTGGGCGCGGGTTTGATTTCAACACGACAAACCTGATCAGCAGCCAGCAATTCGTCGCCCCGATGATGGAAACCTACAGGGATCTGTCCCATTGGGGAGCCATGGCACCGGTTCACTGGCCATTTGATATCCTGCCGGGCAGGGTGGAACCGCTTGGTGCGGATCGCGCGCTTTATGATGCGGTTGACGGTTTTGTTCTTATTGATTCTGAAAACTGGTCCGATATCCAGCAGAATCATCTGGAAGAAAGCCTTGCGGCCAATCCGCGCCCCATTCTGGTCGGCAATCCCGATATCTGCGCACCGATGGGGGCATTTCTGTCAGTTGAGTCCGGATATTTCGCCCATAAGGCAGCGGATCGTTGCAACGTAATACCGGATTGCGTTGGCAAACCCTATGGCCACGTGTTTGATGAAGTCCTGCGTCGTCACCCGGATATCAGTCGGGACCGTGTTCTGATGGTGGGTGATACGATCCATACCGATGTGCTGGGTGGACTGGCGGCAGGCATCAAGACACTTCTGGTGCATCAGGGTGGGTTCCTTGACGGCCAGGACGATATCGAAAGCCTGTTTGAAAAGTCGGGTCTGCGTCCGCATTTCTGTGCGCGCGCGATTGGTCATGGCATTGACGTGTCAGGCGCCAAAAGCGAAGCCTGCTGCGCCCGATAATGGATAAAACGCCCCGGTAAAAAAAGGCCCGCTGACAGGGCACTTCCGACCTGATCGTCATTCCCGCAACGGCGGGAATCCAGCCTCTTTCAACAGGGCATGGATTCCGGGTCTGCCCTTCGCTTCGCCCGGAATGACGATTTTGATCAACCGACAAACCAATCCAGTCAATCCCACAAGCCGCCATCGATGACCGACCTTTCGGTACGTCCGAACGAACCATCGGCCCCGCCACCAATCCAATCCAGCCCGTGAACCCTGCTGCCCTCTGCATCGCCAAACGCCACCGACCGGGTAGGCCGGACGGGGCTGGGCTGGACAGAACTGGATTGCACCAGACCGACCACGCCCCAGTCCCTGCTGCCCCGAACAAACGCCGCGGGCTCTCGATGGACACTGCAAGCGCACCTCGCCCCAAGGACGAAGGCGTTGTCGCAGGGCAGACACAAATCCCGCCATTGATGACCAGCCTTTCGGCATCTCCGAATGATCCATCGGCCCCATCGTCAAGCCAACCAATTCAGCCAGCCGATCCAGTGCAGACGCAATTCGGGCCTGCTGATCCTCGGCATTGCCAGACTTCACCGACCGGTTGGGGCGCGGCGGGATGGGCTGACCTCAGCCCGGCTCTCGCTGCCCCGAACAAACACCCTTGCCCCAAGGGCACATCTCTCCCGTCATGATAAACCATAGTTTTCGTAAATTTCCTGCTGCCTCACGGCCCGGACGCACCGCCGCCGTAATGACTTTTCCTGCCCCTGTGGCGATACCGCCACCGTCCTTTCAGACGATCAGATCGCTGCTCCATCATCATCCCATTCCTGTCTTTGCCGCCCGAAACGCAAAAAACCCGCAAAAGCGAATCACGCTTTGCGGGTTTTGTCTCCGGACCCATTTGTCCTGTTGACTTTATCTTTATGACACAACAAAAAGAACAAATCAAGAACTTTTTGCGGAAAAGCGGAAAAAAGTTCCCTTGTTAAATGGCCTCGGCAACGTCAATTGCACTGTATGTCAGAATTCCTGACGCGCCGGCACGCTTGAAACAGGACAGCGTTTCAATGGCGCAGCCAAGGTAATCAAGCCAGCCATTCTGGGCCGCAGCACGCAGCATGGCGTATTCACCCGATACCTGATAGGCGAAAACAGGGACGCCAAATTCTTCACGCACCCGATACAGAACATCAAGATATGGCAGGCCCGGTTTCACGATGACGGAGTCTGCGCCTTCTTCCAGATCATAGGCCACTTCGCGCATCGCTTCGCTGCTATTGGCGGGGTCAAGCTGGTATGTTTTCTTGTCCGCCCTGCCTAGGGCCGAAGCCGATCCGATTGCATCGCGGAACGGGCCATAGAAGGACGATGCGTACTTTGCCGCA
This sequence comes from Thalassospira sp. A3_1, assembly GCF_017744215.1. Classification (NCBI taxonomy): domain Bacteria; kingdom Pseudomonadati; phylum Pseudomonadota; class Alphaproteobacteria; order Rhodospirillales; family Thalassospiraceae; genus Thalassospira; species Thalassospira sp. A3_1. The sequence goes on from NZ_JAGHQQ010000003.1 coordinate 290,048, forward strand.
TAGGCCATGATCTGGACCTTTTTAAGCCCTTCGGATTCCAGAACATCACGAATGGCACCGATACGGCCATCCATCATGTCGGACGGGGCGACGACATCGCATCCGGCCTGTGCCTGAACCAGTGCCTGGCGCACAAGGGCCTCGGTCGTTTCGTCATTAAGGATTTCACCGTTAATCACGATCCCGTCCTGACCATCCGCATTGAACGGATCAAGGGCAACGTCGGTGATGACACCAAGATTGGGGCAGGCGTCTTTGATCGCCTTTGTCGCGCGGCAAACCACGTTGTCGGGATTATATGCTTCGCGCGCGTCCTTGGTTTTGAGGCTGGCATCAATATACGGGAAAAGCGCAAGGGCAGGGATGCCAAGCTTTTCGGCATGTTTTGCCGTTTCAACAAGCACGTCAACGCTTTGTCGTTCGACACCGGGCATCGACGGGATCGGTGTCCGTTCATTTTTGCCGTCAATCACAAATACCGGCAGGATCAGATCATGTGCGGTCAATCGGGTTTCCGCCACCATGCGACGCGACCAGTCGCTCATGCGGGTACGGCGAAGGCGGGTGCGCGGGAAAGTGCCATAGGTGACTGTTTTGGCCATGATCTGTTCTCTTGTCAGTGGGGCGGCATTCTGAATTCAGAAATGAGGTGACAATTTATGGGACAGAATTGACGGCGGATCAACTATTGCTGGCGCGATAAAGGCGTTTACGCATGGTCAGCATATAAACCGGTATGATCAAGGCCAGAAAACTTGCTGTCAGGACAAAAGCCGTAACCAGTCCAAGCTGTTGACCAATCGCCCCAATAACCGGTGGCCCGGCCATCAGGGCGGTGTAACCGGTTGCCGCAATGGTTGAAACGACGGCACCGCCGCTTCTGCCACTTGCCTCCGCCGCCGCAGAAATCAGAAGCGGCAGGATGACAGCCAACCCAATCCCGGCGATGGCACACCCGACCCAGGCAACGACGTAATGTGGCGCAAGTGCCAGAACAAACAGGCCAAAAGACGCACATGCCGAACTGGACAGCAGGATTTGCGGGCGGCCAAATTTCGTAACCAGCCAGTCCCCCGAAAGGCGCGTGATGGCCATGGTCGCCGAATAGCAGGCAAAACCCACGGCGGCCATCGTCGGACCGGAATTGAGTTCCGTATTCATCAGAACCGTCGCCCAGTCGGTAATCACGCCTTCGCCAAACTGGCCGATGAAGGCACAGGCCCCAAATGGCAGCAGGGTCAGAAACATCGCGCGCTGTTTGGCAGATGATCCTTCATGCGTTGGGGCGGGATGGGGAACGGCTGCATCAGGCAGCAATTGACGCTGAAGGATCAGATGCAAAATCAGAAATAGGGTCAGCATGACGGGAAGGTGCCATTCAACCGGCAAGGGCAGGGCAAACCAGGCCGCAGTCGTTCCGGCACCGGCAAAGCCTCCAAGGCTCCAGAAACCGTGCAGGCCGGACATGACGCTGCGTTTTTTGGCCCGCTCAACATTCAGGCCATTGGCATTCATCGATATATCAAGGAACGCGCCAAAAAAGCCAAGTGCGAACATGGCAATCGCAATCGACATGAAGCTTGGCATGAAGACGGGAATGCCCACGGCAATGAAATAAGCCACCCCGGAATAGCGTGCGACGCGTTCGCTGCCAAATTTGTCCGAAAGCCGACCGGCAACTGGCATGACGGCAAGCACACCAACCGCGGCAGCCAGCAAGATGGCGCCAAGGTCATCATGACCAAAGCCAAGGCGTTCCTGCACCAGCGGAATATGCGGGACCCAGCTTGAAAAGGCGGCACCATGCAAAAAGAAAATGGCACGGATCCGGTTGTGGGCAATCTGGTTGGAGATAGGCATTTGGGGCTCGGCCTCCGTCAGGCGAGGATCACATTGATCCCGCGTTCGGTATAGTTGTTCAGATATCCGCTCGACAGCTTCCTGCCCGTGACCAGATGCGAAATCGCATCAAGGTCACAGACCCTGAATGGCAAGCTGGTTTCGAGTTTGTCTGCAGTCGTGACAGCAATCGCTTCGGCAGATTGTGCCAGCATGGCCGCCTTGGTGGCGCGTTCTTCGGCTGTGCTGGTGGTCAAACCCAGTTCAGGGTGAAGGGCGCAGGTGCCCAGCAGTACAAGATCGGCATTATAGTTGCGTATTTCATCAATGGCCGTCGGTCCGCAGATCGCCAGATCACGTTTCAGAACCATCCCGCCAATCATGATGATATTCGCATTCGGATGATTGGCCAGTTCAACGGCAATCAGGGGATTGACCGTGATCACGGTGCCGGAAAATGTCGGTTTCAGGTTCCTAGCGACTTCATAGATGGTTGTACCACTATCAAAAAAGACCACGCCATGATCCGGAACAAGGTCATGGGCGACCTTGCGCGCGATTTCGGAGCGTTCCGGCTTTAAATCCTGTGCCCGGTCATGAAACCCTTCGCGGGCAGTACTTGGTAACGTAGCGCCCCCGTGAATACGTCTGAGACTTCCGGCATCTTCCATCTGGCGCAGGTCGCGTCGAATGGTGTCCAATGATGCATGAAAAAGAGCAGACAGGTCATGAATATGAACTGTGCCCTGGCTGTGAAGCAGTTTTTCGATTTCACGCTGGCGCGAATTGACACTCGACATCGATTTGCCTGTTTTGCCTGTTTTGCCGATAATGCGCGTTTACCTTTGATCGGAAAAATGGTCAATAAAAAAACCGGCCCCGTGTAAACAGGACCGGTTTCAAATTCAACGATGTGATGGCTCAGGCTTTATCGAGTGCCTGTTTCAGATCGGCAAGAATGTCATCGATATGTTCGATGCCAATCGACAGGCGGACATAACCGTCCGTCACGCCAGATGAAATACGATCCTGTTCGGAAAGCTGGCTGTGCGTGGTTGTCGCCGGATGAATGGCAAGCGATCTGGTGTCGCCGATATTGGCGACATGATAAAACAGGCCAAGGCTGTTGATGAATTTCTCGCCAGCTTCCTTGCCGCCCGCAAGCTCAAACCCCATCAGCGATCCATATCCGCCCTTAAGATAGGTATCGGCACGGCGGCGGCTTTCACCATCCTGTTTGCCGGGATAGATCACCTTGGTGACCTTTGGATGTGCGGACAGGAAATCGGCGACCTTGGCGCTGTTTTCGCAATGGCGTTCCATACGCAGCGGCAATGTTTCCATGCCCTGAATGGTCTGGAACGAGTTGAATGGCGAGGCGGCCGCACCAACATCACGCAGCAATGTGCAACGCAGCTTGATCGCATAGGCTACCGGGCCAATCGGTTTGACGGCCTGCGTCCAGACCGCACCGTGATAGCTGGGGTCCGGTTCGTTCAGCAACGGGAAGCGTTTTGCATGTTTTTCCCAGTCAAACTTGCCTGAATCGACGACAATCCCGCCGACAGACGTACCGTGGCCAGCGACAAATTTGGTGGTCGAATACATGACAATAGTTGCACCATGATCGATAGGGCGGCACAGCACCGGCGCGGCAGTATTGTCCATAATCAACGGAACACCCAGCTCGTCACCAATATCGGCCACCTCGCGGATGGGGAAAACATGGAGCTTGGGATTCGGCAGGGTTTCGGCGTAATAGGCGCGCGTTTTGTCATCTGTCAGGCGTCGGAAGTTTTCCGGGTCGGATGGATCGGCAAAGCGTACTTCGATTCCCATCTGTTTGAACGTATTGGCAAACAGGTTCCATGTACCGCCATACAAATCCGTCGAACTGACGATATTGTCGCCAGCCTGGGCGATGTTAAGCACGGAAAAAGTTGATGCCGCCTGACCGGAGCCGACGGCAACCGCCGCGGCACCGCCCTCAAGGGCTGTAATGCGCTGTTCCAGCACATCATTGGTCGGGTTCATCAGGCGGGTGTAAATATTGCCAAGCTCCTTGAGGGCAAAGAGATCGGCTGCGTGTTGTGTATCGCGGAACTGGTAGCTGGTCGTTTGATATAACGGTACCGCAACCGAGCCGGTGGCCGGGTCAGCACGATATCCTGCATGTAAAACGATGGTTTCCGGTTTGGATGATCCTGTCATGTCGTTTCCCCTGATTATAGGTTGTATTGATTTCGCGGAAGTAACGCATATTCACACCATGGCGACAAGAAGATGGATGAAAAATCCGCAAATGACGGAATAAGAAAGCCCGATCAGAATACATTCACATAATTCGGTACTGTTATACCGAATGAATTGACAAAGAACCGAATTCACGTTTACGTAAAGGGAAAATACCAAAACATTCAGAGGCGGCGATCCAATGGAATTCAACCTGTCTGAAGACCAGCAGGCATTTGCACAGGCAGCCCGCGATTTCGCGCAAAACGAAATGGCACCCTATGCGGGCGAGTGGGATGCAAAACACATTTTCCCCGAAGAAACCCTTCGCAAGGCGGCTGAACTTGGCTTTGCCGCCATATATACGCGCGAAGATGTCGGGGGGTCGGGCCTTGGCCGCCTGGATGCCGCGGTGATTTTCGAAGAACTGGCAAGCGCATGTCCGTCAACGGCAGCCTATATCTCGATCCACAACATGGCGTGCTGGATGATTGACCGTTTCGGGAATGAAGATCAGCGCCAGAAATATCTTCCGACACTTGTCACCATGGAACATTTCGCCAGTTATTGCCTGACAGAGCCGGGGGCAGGATCGGATGCAGGGGCACTTCGCACCCGTGCTGTTCGCGAAGGAGATCACTATATCCTGAATGGCGAAAAGGCATTTATTTCGGGCGGATCGCGCAGTGATGTTTATATCGTCATGGCGCGAACCGGTGATGACAGTCCGAAGGGCATTTCGACCTTTATCATCCCGAAGGATGCCGAAGGCCTGTCATTTGGCAAGCTGGAAGAAAAAATGGGCTGGAACAGCCAGCCGACATCCGCCGTCATTTTCAGCAACTGCAAAGTTCCGGTCGAAAACCGGTTGGGCGACGAAGGCGAGGGCTTCAAATTCGCCATGATGGGGCTTGATGGCGGACGGCTTAATATCTCGGCCTGTTCTATTGGCGGCGCACGTGCCGCGATGGATCATGCGCGCGATCACATGAGGGTCCGCAAGCAGTTTGGCAAGACACTCGATCAGTTTCAGGCATTGCAGTTCAAATATGCTGACATGGTGACCGAGCTTGAGGCGGCCCGGTTGATGTTGCACAAAGCAGCCTGGAAACTGGACAACAAGGCACCGGATGCAACACAGTTTTGCGCAATGGCGAAACGTTTCGGAACGGATATCGGGTTCAGGGTCTGTAATGAAGCGCTGCAGCTTCACGGTGGATATGGCTATATCCGCGAATATCCGATTGAGAGACTTCTGCGCGATCTTCGGGTTCACCAGATTCTGGAAGGCACCAACGAAATCATGCGCCTGATCATCTCACGTGCCGCGTTAAAGGATTGATTTATGAGCAGCGAAAACGCGACAAGTCCATCGCATGGCAATGAGGCATCCGTTGTTTTCTCGAAAGACGGGGCCATCGGTCATATCCTGTTAAACCGGCCCAAGGCATTGAATGCGCTTGATCTGCCGATGGTTGATGCGATCACAGCCAAACTTCGTGAATGGGAAAACGATGCGACGGTTGTTGCAATCGTGATCGAAGGGGCAGGTGAAAAGGCCTTTTGTGCCGGTGGCGACATTCGCGGACTTTATGACGCGCGAAAACGTGATGACGATGCGCTGCTTGATGCTTTCTATCGGCGGGAATACTACCTGAATAATTACATTGCCACATATCCCAAGCCTTATATTGCCTTGATGAATGGCATTACGATGGGCGGGGGCGTCGGGGTTTCGGTGCATGGGCATTTCCGGGTGGTGACGGAACGCACATTGTTCGCAATGCCGGAAACCGGGATCGGGTTTTTCCCCGATGTCGGGGGCGGATATTTTCTGTCCCGCTGCCCGGGGCAGATCGGCCTCTATCTTGGTTTGACGGGGGCCCGGATAAAGGCCGCAGATTGCCTTTATGCCGACTTGGCAACCCATAATGTAAATAGCGAAAATATTACCGCGCTGAAGTCGGATCTGTCGGCCATAGAAGGCGGGAATGATCCGTTTGTTGCGGTGAAGAAAGTTCTGGATGATCATCATGTAAAAGGTGAAGAGGGGCTTCTGAATACCCTACGCACCGAGATCGACAAGCTGTTTGGTGCCGATACGGTGGCAGATATTTTTGCCGCACTTGATGCGTCTTCGACTGATTTTGCCAAAGAAACGGCCAAAATACTGCGAAGCAAATCGCCAATTGCTGTTTGCGTGACGTTCGAACAGATCCGTCAGGGACGCGACATGACGCTGGAGCAGGATCTGGCGATGGAATTCCGTTTGTCACAGCGCACCGTTCGTATGCCCGATCTGTTCGAAGGGGTTCGTGCGGTGATTGTTGACAAGGATCACAGTCCGAAATGGCAACACGCCGATATTGGTCAGGTCGATCCGCGCGATGTGGCGGCATATTTTGACCTTTTACCTGAAGATAAAGAGTTGAAGTTGCAGTTCTGACTGGTTCTGTAACTGATAGAAATCAAAATAGAATCTCGATCATCGAGAAATCAGAGGAGACTCCAAATGGCGAAAATCGGTTTCATCGGTCTGGGAAATATGGGTGGGCCGATGGCGGCCAACCTGATCAAGGCCGGACACGCGCTGAAGGTTTTTGATTTGTCCGAAGCCGCGGTAAGCAAGGCGGTTACAGAAGGTGCAACCAAGGCATCAACGGTTGCCGACGCTGCAAAGGATGTCGAATTCGTTGTCACGGTTCTTCCTGCTGGCAAACACGTGCTATCGGTTTATGACGGGCCAGATGGCGTGATTGCCAATGCCAAGGCGGGCACTCTTTTGATTGATAGCTCCACCATCGAAGTTGATGCTGCGCGCAAAGCGGCCGAGCTGGCGAAGGCCAAAGGTCTTGGTGCCGTTGACGCGCCGATCTCTGGTGGGGTTGCAGGGGCGACCGCCGGAACTCTGACATTCATGGTCGGCGGCGATGATGGTGATTTTGATCGCGCGAAGCCGGTTCTTGAAGGAATGGGCAGCAATATCATTCACGCAGGCACCAGCGGGGCCGGGCAGGCGGCAAAGATTTGTAACAACATGGTGCTTGGCGTTAGCATGATTGCGGTATCCGAAGCCTTCATGCTTGCCAAGCGTCTGGGACTGGATGCGCAGAAGCTGTTTGATATTTCGTCAAAAGCATCCGGTCAGTGCTGGTCCCTGACGAGTTACTGCCCCGTGCCGGGGCCGGTTCCTACGTCGCCGGCAAATCGCGATTATCAGCCGGGATTTGCTGTGGACATGATGCTCAAAGACCTGAAGCTTGCACAGCAGGCTGCGGCATCGTCTGGTGCGACAACACCAATGGGGGCGTTGGCCGAAAGCCTGTATGCGCTTTATTCAAATAGCGGGAATGGCGGGATGGATTTCTCGGCGATTGTTAAAATGCTGGATGGCGACAAGTAACGTTACGGCATTATGAGGTATGGTATGCAGGCCCGGTATTTGCCGGGCCTGTTTTTTTATGAATACCGTGGCCCGCATTAGTGGTAGATTTGTGCTGGCTAGCGGTCAAGGCACCGATACAGAAATTCCCGGATTGACGAATGACAACAAGAAACAATGCCCCGCGTGAAATCTATTTCGAATTGAGACAGGTTGGAAACTATCTGCGGTGTACGGCAATTGACGGAAAAACGGGAATCGAGGTGACAGTTGCCGGTCCGGTTTCGAGGAATCCGGAGCAACTCAAGCGCGTCGCAGTACAAAAACTTGAATACGTCCTCAATAAGGGATAAAGTATACAATATAAAGAGCGATGCATTCGGTGGCGTTGGTGTTTTATTCTAAGAATGAAATACGATTTGGTGTTTTTGACCAATTTATCAAAGCCGCTTGCAGCCTTCGACCTCATGTGTCTAAGGTTTGCACTCTAATCGCGCTTTTGGATAATGAACCACAATAAGAATGGTCGTGTCCAAAAGCTAGAACCGGGGAAAACCCGATAACAAAAAGACGGAGGCTTCGGAGGTTTGCTAGGGGGCAATGGGGAGACTTGGTCTCATCCAATCAATACAGCTGTATCTTGTTTTGCACCTTCAGCCAGTCGGTCGAAGACCTCGTTTGTCTGTGCCAAATCTAAGGTTGTGCAATGGATTGGGCTTATTTCTTACAACAATTGATCAACGGTCTGACGCTGGGAGCCATCTACGGTTTGATCGCCATCGGCTATACGATGGTTTACGGCATCATCGGTATGATCAACTTCGCGCACGGCGAAATCTATATGCTGGGCGCGTTTCATTCCCTGATCACGTTCCTGATCTGTCAGGCAGCAGGGATTAGCGGTATACTTCCGCTTACACTTCTTTTGATGCTGTTTGTGTCAATGGTACTCACCTCTATCTACGGGTGGGGCGTTGAACGGATTGCATACAGGCCGCTGCGCGGATCATTCCGTCTTGCAGCGCTGATTTCGGCCATCGGCATGTCGATCTTCCTGCAGAACTTCGTTCAGATTTCGCAGGGGGCCCGCGTGAAGCCGATGCAGCCACTGATCGAGGGTGGCATCACCCTGATGGAAAGCCCGAATTTCAACGTTCAGCTCAGCTATATGCAGATCGTCATCATTGTTCTGACCTTCGTGCTAATGGTTGTATTCTCGACGCTGATTGCGAAAACCTCGCTCGGTCGCGCCCAGCGCGCCTGTGAGCAGGATCGCACGATGGCAGGCCTTCTTGGTGTCAACGTTGATCGTACGATCTCCACGACCTTCGTCATGGGTGCAGCCCTTGCAGCGGTCGCTGGCATGATGGTGACCCTGTATTACGGCGTGATCGACTTCTATATCGGCTTCCTTGCCGGTGTTAAGGCCTTCACTGCAGCCGTTCTGGGCGGGATCGGCTCACTTCCGGGCGCGATGCTTGGCGGTTTGCTGATTGGTTTGATCGAAGCGTTCTGGTCGGGCTATCTCACAATCGAATACAAGGACGTTGCAACGTTCGGTATTCTGGTTCTTGTGCTGATTTTCCGTCCGTGGGGTCTGCTTGGTAAGCCGGAGGTCGAGAAAGTCTGATGTCCGCTCTTATCACTTCTTCACGGATTTCCGGTGCAGAGATTGTTAAGGAACTTGCGTTCTTTGCTGTCATTGCACTGCTGATGTCGGTCATGATCCTGGGTGTTGAGACAGTTGACCGTCCAACCGGACTTGAACTGGCCGTTCGCTGGGATCTTGTGATCACCGCGATCATATCGACCATCATTGGCCGACTGGCGTTGATCATTCGCCGCGAAAATATTTCGCGTGTCGGACAGGCTGTCCTGATTACTGTGGCAGCTGTCGCAGTCTTCGAAATGTTTGTCCGCTTCCGCGATATGGATGACCGCTGGGCTTCTCCTGTTTTCATTGATATGGCGTTTAGCAGTGTAACCAGTATCGTTCTGGCCATTGCGTTTATCGCCATCGTCTTTGCAATCGCCTATTTCAGCATGAAAAAGGCAACTGCCGAAGAGGAAGAAAGCGGATCAAAGCTGTCCGCCAAAATCCAGTTGGCTTACCGGACCAACACCAAAAAGATCGGGGCGCTGGGGATTGTATTCTTCATCATCTTCCCGTTCCTGTTTGGTGAAAACCGTTCCGCGATCGATCTTGCAACCCTTGTCATGATCTACATCATGCTGGGTTGGGGCTTGAACATCGTGGTTGGTCTGGCGGGGCTGCTTGACCTTGGCTACGTTGCGTTCTATGCGGTTGGTGCCTATTCCTACGCACTTCTGTCGCAGCATTTTGATCTCAGCTTCTGGCTTTGCCTGCCATTGGCCGGCATTTTCGCCGCAAGCTTCGGGATCATCCTGGGCTTCCCTGTGCTGCGACTGCGCGGGGACTATCTTGCGATTGTTACCCTTGGCTTTGGCGAGATCATCCGTGTTGTCCTGATCAACTGGTATGATCTCACCGGGGGGCCAGACGGCATTTCTTCGATCGAACGGCCGAGTTTCTTTGGGTTCGCCGAGTTTGATCGACGCCTGCCGGAAGGGGTGATGGGCTTCAACGAATTGTTCGGTCTGGACTATTCGACGATGCATCGCCTGATTTTCCTGTATTATCTGATCCTTGTGCTGGCACTGGTGACTGCGTTTGTCACCGTACGACTGCGCAAACTGCCGATCGGTCGTGCATGGGAGGCGTTGCGTGAGGATGAAATCGCCTGCCGTTCGCTGGGTATCAACCCGACAAACACCAAGCTGTCAGCATTTGCCATCGGCGCAATGTTTGGCGGTTTTGCCGGTGCGTTCTTTGCCACCCGTCAAGGCTTCATCAGCCCGGAAAGCTTTACCTTCCTCGAATCTGCCGTGATCCTTGCCATCGTTGTTCTGGGTGGTATGGGCAGTCAGATCGGGGTGGTTCTTGCCGCGATTGTGATGATTGGTTTCCCGGAAATGTTCCGTGAACTGGCCGAATATCGCATGCTGATTTTCGGGGCTGGTATGGTTGCCATCATGTTGTGGCGTCCACGCGGTCTTCTGTCTTTCCGTGACCCGACCATTCTGCTGAATATGAGCAAGAAAGAAAAAGTTGCCGGAGAAGTCAAATGACCGACAACGTACAGCTTGAAGTCGAACATCTCACCATGCGCTTTGGCGGTCTGGTCGCCATTGATGATCTTTCGTTCACCGCAAGAAAGCGCGAGATTACGGCAATTATCGGCCCGAACGGAGCAGGGAAAACCACAGTTTTCAACTGTCTTACCGGGTTCTATGTTCCGACCGAGGGACGTCTGACGCTTTACGCCAATGACGGACCGCGCTTGTTGGAGCGTATGGAAGGTTTCCGTATTCCGCGCAACAACGGCGTTGCACGTACTTTCCAGAATATTCGTCTGTTTACGGGCATGACCGTTCTGGAAAACCTGATTGTCGCGCAGCATAACCAGCTTATGGAGGCATCCGCCTTTTCGCTGGCGGGGCTTTTCAATCTCGGTCGCTATACCAGTGCCGAGAAAGAAGCACTTGAGACAGCCAAGTTCTGGCTTAACAAGGTTGGCCTGTACGAGCAGGCTGACTGGAATGCCGGTAACCTGCCTTATGGTTCCCAGCGTCGTCTCGAGATTGCGCGTGCGATGTGCGTCAATCCTTCCTTGCTGTGTCTCGACGAGCCGGCAGCGGGTCTGAACCCTCGTGAGTCCGCGGAGCTCAACGTTCTGTTGCAAAGCATCCGTGACGATCAGGGGATCGGCCTTTTGCTGATCGAACATGACATGAGCGTCGTCATGAAGATTTCCGATCATGTGATCGTGCTTGATTACGGTAAAAAGATTGCTGACGGCAATCCTGACGAAGTCAAAAACGATCCGGCTGTTATTCGTGCTTACCTCGGCGAGGAAGAAGACGATGAACTGCCGCCGGAAGTCGCTGCCGACCTTCATCTTGATCCGAATGCGTAGCGAGGGAGCAGGTCGATATGTCCATGCTGAAGATTGAAGGTGTTCACACCTTCTATGGCAATATCGAAGCCCTCAAGGGCATTGATATGGAAGTCAACGAAGGCGAGATCGTCACATTGATCGGTGCCAATGGTGCCGGCAAGACAACCTTGCTTATGACATGCTGCGGATCACCGCAGGCGTCCAAGGGGCGTATTCTGTTCGAAGGTCAGGATATCAGTCGCATGCCAACGCATGAGATTTGCCGTCTTGGCATTCAGCAGTCACCCGAAGGGCGCCGGATTTTCCCGCGCATGTCTGTTTATGAAAACCTGCAGATGGGGGCAAGCACCCAGGATCCGAAATATTTCGAAGAGGATCTGGAAATGGTGTTTGATCTGTTCCCGCGTCTGAAGGAACGCATTAACCAGCGTGCTGGCACGATGTCCGGCGGCGAACAGCAGATGCTGGCAATTGGCCGTGCCCTTATGGGACGTCCTCGTCTGCTTTTACTGGACGAACCGTCACTCGGGATTGCGCCGCTTGTCGTGAAACAGATTTTCGAGACGATCAAGAAGATCAATCGCGAGAAGAAAGTAACGGTTTTCCTGGTCGAGCAGAATGCGTTTCACGCACTCAAACTTGCCCATCGCGGTTACGTGATGGTCAACGGCAACATCACTCTCTCGGGTACTGGTGCAGAACTTCTGGCAAATCCGGAAGTTCGGGCAGCTTATCTCGAGGGTGGTCACTAGGAGGACGGATATGGAAGCGATTACAGGTACCAGCATTGGTGTCACGATCGGAATGACCGTCATCCTGATGGGGTTCTGCGCGTTCATGACAGGGCAGGCGATTGCCAACACGTGGCGACCGTTTTACCAGCTTTACCCCTACGCGTTATTGCTGGGGGCAACTGACCGCTTCATGACCTTTGCTCTCTTCGAAGGCGAGTTGCTTTCGTTTTCAGGGTATATCTTCGATACGGTTATCCTGTTTGTGATCATGGCGGCTGCCTTCCGTGTTACACGGGTCAACAAGATGCTGTCACAGTATCCGTGGCTTTACGAGCGTATGGGACCGTTCGGTTTCCGTGCACGCGAAGGAGCAGACGTCTGAACTTTTCGATGGTGACGGCGAACCGTCACCATCGCATTGCTAAATTATTGGCAATGCAGTGTTTAGTACTATTGCACACCAATTCTGGGGTGTTAAAGTACAGGGAGCCGAAACCGGTAATCGACAAAAAAACGAGCCGGTTTAGGGTCCGAAAAAGATGGTTCTGTCATGGTGACGGGACCAACCTTTGGAACAGGGAGACTTCTCTTATGTCGAAAACCAAGCTCGGCCTTCTGGCAACTGCTTCCGCGCTTGTCCTCTCGATGGGTGCAGCAAAAGCAGACATCGTTATCGCGACCGTTGGTCCGATGACCGGCCCGTACGCCGCCTTTGGCGAACAGATGACTCAGGGTGCCCAGAAAGCGGTTGCAGACCTCAATGCTGCCGGTGGCGTTAACGGCGAAAAAGTCGTTCTCGAAATCGGCGATGACGCTTGCGATCCGAAACAGGCTGTTGCTGTTGCAAACCAGCTCGTCAGCAAGGGTGTTGCCCTTGTCGCTGGTCACTTCTGCTCGGGCTCATCGATCCCGGCTTCTGAAGTTTACTTCGAAGAAGGCATCGTGCAGATTTCCCCGGCTTCGACCAACCCGCAGCTGACCGAACGTGACATGGACAACGTTTTCCGTGTTTGCGGTCGTGATGATCAGCAGGGCGAAGTTGCAGGCAAATACCTTGCTGAAAACTATGGCGACAAGAAAATCGCCATCGTTCATGACAAACAGGCTTATTCCAAAGGTCTTGCTGACGAGACCAAGAAAAACCTGAACGCTGCTGGCGTTGAAGAAGTCATGTACGAAGCCATCACCCCGGGCGAGAAAGATTACTCGGCTCTGGTGACCAAGCTGAAATCCGAAGGCGTTGATGTCCTTTACTACGGCGGTTATCACACCGAACTTGGTCTGATCGTTCGTCAGATGCGCAGCCAGGGTCTTGAGACTGTTGCGATTTCGGGTGATGCTCTTAACTCGCTCGAATATTGGTCGATCACTGGCGATGCCGGTGCGGGCACGCTTTTCACCGCCGGTCCGGCGCTTGAAAAAGACCCGCGCAACGCTGAACTCGTAAAATACTTCGAAGGTCAGGGTTACAAGCCGGAAGGTTACACCCTTTACACCTATGGTGCGGTTCAGGCTTGGGCACAGGCAGTTGAAAAAGCCGGTACCACCGACTCTGAAGCTGTTATCGAAGCTCTGCACAGCGGCGATGCATTCGACACCGTTCTTGGTTCAATTTCCTTCGATGCCAAGGGCGATGTTGCTGCACCGGGTTACGTCTTCTATGAATGGAAAGACGGTGGTTACGATTACGCCAACTAATCAGATATTCTGATCGGCAGAAAGCCCGGCATTATGCCGGGCTTTTTTGTTGCTTGCCGGATAGAAGAAAAGCGTCTTCAGATAATCCCGAAGACGCTTTTTCTTTAAGATCAAAAGGGCAGGCGTTTACTTTGCCTTGCGACCCAGACCGATTTTCTTGGCAAACTGCGAACGCTGTTTGGCATAGTTCGGCGCAACCATCGGATAATCTGACGGCAGGCCCCATTTCGCCCGGTATTCTTCCGGGGTCAAGTTATAGGTTGTCCGAAGATGGCGCTTGAGCATTTTGAGCTTTTTGCCGTCTTCAAGGCAAATGATGTAATCATCGCCAATCGATTTGCGGATTGGAACAGCCGGTTTCAACGGCTCTTCTTCTTCAACGGTTTCGACTTCACGCAAATCGTCAAGCGAATTGAAAATCGTCGAAATCAATTCGGGAATCTGTGCAGATGCAATTGCATTGTTGCTGACATAAGCAGAAACGATATCAACAGTCATCTGTAGCAGTTCGTCGCGGTCCAGAACGCTGTTTTCAGCATCGGTCATCTTGAAATAATTCCTTCGTCATTACGAATAGACAATGCTTTTTGCATTATTTCGAAGATATAGTCAAACAAGACTGTTATTCAATATGTCAATTCTACTTAAATTTTATAAACAGGATAAAACTAGGATGGGTGGCAAAGAAGTCGCATCTGAGATCAAAAAAATAGACAATTCGGTTTGATTTGAACGAAGGATGCATGTTTTGTTACATCGATTTTGATCTGGAGTGTGTAGGGCTCTATATATCAAGGTATATATATCATTATTTTTCTTTAATTGACCTGTTTCTAACGTAACTGGTGTGAACATCTTTCCTTAAGTGTAGTAACCTTGTCGGGTTAACACTCAAAAGTTGTCCATCTAAAACTTTAAGCACAAAGGCCGCTGTCCGTTGGCAGTTACGAAGCTATGTGCTAAAAGGCGCTCCAAATTACTGTTTGACGTATTCACCAAGGGCTCGCATATGACAGCCAAGACCATTGCCATCGCTGCCGATCACGGTGGTGTTGAACTCAAATCCCAAATCATCAAATCGCTTGCCGATAATGGCTGGGAAGTGATTGATCTCGGTACTGACGGATCGGCATCGGTCGATTATCCGGATTATGCGCAGGCAGTTGCAAAATCGATTATCAATGGCGATGCGGCGAGCGGCATCCTTGTTTGCGGCTCCGGGATTGGCATGAGCATTGCTGCCAACCGTTATCCGCAAATCCGCGCCGCTTTGGTGCATGACCGACTGTCAGCCGAACTGTGCCGTCAACACAACAACGCCAATGTTCTGTGCCTTGGCGCGCGCCTGCTTGGCGATGCGACGGCACTCGATTGCGTCAACGCATTCGTAACGACTGAATTTGAAGGCGGTCGACACGGACGTCGTGTCGAAAAACTGTCGTCACTTCCTGATTGATTTCTTTCGCCACCTGGCAATAACCCGGTACGGGTTTCGAACTTTGCTGCGTTCGGTCCCGCCACATTGTATCGAGAGGCCCCATAATGTCGTTTAAAGGCTTTTTCTCTACCAGCTTGTCAGAAGCAGATCCGGCCCTGTTCAAATCAGTAACTGACGAACTGGATCGTCAGCAGAACCAGATCGAAATGATCGCCTCCGAGAATATTGTCTCCAAGGCCGTGATCGAGGCACAGGGAACGGTTCTGACCAACAAATATGCCGAAGGTTACCCTTCACGCCGTTACTATGGTGGCTGCGAGTTTGTTGACGTTGCCGAAGAACTTGCAATCAATCGTGCCAAAGAACTGTTCGGTTGCGAATTCGTCAACGTTCAGCCGCATTCGGGCGCACAGGCAAACGGTGCTGTCATGCTGGCGCTTTGCAAACCGGGTGATACCATTCTCGGCATGTCACTTGATGCAGGTGGCCATCTGACCCATGGCGCACGTCCTGCGCTTTCGGGGAAATGGTTCAATGCCATTCAGTATGGCGTACGTGAAGACGACCTGACCCTTGATTATGATCAGGTTGAAGCCCTTGCAGTCGAACATAAACCGACCCTGATCATCGCTGGTGGCTCGGCTATTCCGCGCCAGATTGATTTCAAGCGTTTCCGCGAAATTGCGGACAAGGTTGGTGCGCTGCTGATGGTTGATATGGCGCATTTTGCTGGCCTGGTTGCCGGTGGTGTTCATCCGAGCCCGCTTCCTTATGCAGACGTTGTCACCACCACCACGCATAAAACCCTTCGCGGTCCGCGCGGCGGCATGATCCTGTCGAACAATGTTGAAATTGGCAAAAAGATCAATTCGGCGGTCTTCCCCGGCCTGCAGGGTGGCCCGTTGATGCATGTCATCGCGGCCAAGGCAGTTGCTTTTGGCGAAGCATTGCGTCCGGAATTCAAGGAATACGCCCAGCAGGTTGTCGACAATGCCAAGGCCTTGGCCGAAGTTCTGGTAAAGCGCGGTTTCGATATCGTAACCGGCGGCACCGATACGCACCTGATGCTGGTCGACCTGCGTCCCAAGGGGCTTAAGGGCAATAACGCGGAAGTCGCACTTGAGCGCGCAGGGATCACCTGCAACAAGAACGGCATCCCGTTTGACACCGAAAAGCCTACCATTACCTCGGGCGTTCGTTTGGGTACGCCAGCAGGTACCACGCGCGGCTTTGGTGTTGAGGAATTCAAGCAGATCGGTGAATTGATCGGTGATGTGCTTGACGCCCTTGTCGATAATCCTGATGGCAATGCCCAGGTCGAGAATGCTGTTCGCACCAAGGTCGAAGACCTTTGCAAACGCTTCCCGATCTATGCCTGATCCTTTCAGGAGCGAGTAAAAACAATGCGTTGCCCGTTCTGTGGCCATACAGACACCCAGGTCAAGGACTCCCGTCCGACCGAGGAACATCACGCCATTCGCCGGCGCCGGTTTTGCCCAGCCTGTGGATCGCGTTTCACGACGTTTGAACGTGTTCAGCTCCGTGAATTGATGGTGGTGAAAAAGGACGGGCAACGCGAATTGTTTGATCGTGACAAGCTTGCGCGATCAATCTTTCTTGCCTGCCGCAAACGTCCGATTGAGGACGAGCGTGTCGAAAAGGCGCTGAACGGTATTCAGCGTCGTCTCGAAAGCAGTGGTGAAAGCGACATTTCAACCGACACGATCGGTGAAATGGTGATGGGGGCGTTGATCGCACTCGATCAGGTTGCTTATGTCCGGTATGCTTCGGTGTATAAAAACTTCCGTGAAGCCCGAGACTTCGAACAGTTCGTGGAAAACATGCATGATGGGGAAGAAGGGGCGGACGCAGAGTAATGACAACTCCCGCGTTTTCGGATGATGACCGGCATTTCATGCGGGTCGCTCTAAGCCTGTCAAAACGCGGTCTGGGAAATGTCTGGCCCAACCCGTCCGTCGGGTGTGTCCTGGTTTCACGCCAGGGAACGATTGTCGGGCGCGGCTTCACCAAGCCGGGTGGAAGGCCCCATGCGGAACGTGTTGCTCTGGATGAGGCTGCAGAAAAGGCCCGCAACGCGACGGCCTATGTCACCCTTGAACCCTGCAGCCATTTCGGCGTATCGCCCCCCTGTGCCGCAGGCCTGATTGAGGCCGGTGTTAAACGCGTTGTCAGTGCGCTTGAAGACCCGGATAATCGTGTATCCGGGCGAGGCCACGATATGTTGCGTGATGCGGGCATTATTGTTGATGTCGGACTTTATGGTGACGAAGCGCGTCGTATTAATTCCGGTTTTCTGTCGCGCATTCTGTCCGGGCGTCCGACGGTGACGCTAAAACTTGCATCGACCATGGATGGTCGATCAGCTACAAAATCAGGCGAAAGCAAATGGATAACCGGTAGTGCGGCGCGCGAGCTGGGGCATCTTTTGCGTGCCAATCATGACGCGATCCTTGTCGGTGCGAATACCGTATTGACGGATAACCCGACCCTGACATGCCGTATCGCCGGGCGCTACGAACAATCACCTCTTCGCATCATTCTGGATCGCAAAGGCGAGGTGCCACTGTCGGCTGACATGGTGACAAGTGCCCATAATGTTCCTACCTGGGTCGTGACAACGGATGCACTTTTGCGCGAAGTTTCTGAAAAATTTACAGAAACCGGTGTGAAAGTACTTTCTGCCAGATGCGAAAATGATCATTTCGACCTAAATGACGTGATGAAACGTTTGGGCGAACTGGGGTTGACCCGTGTGCTGGTCGAAAGTGGCGGCATTCTTGCGGCCAGTCTGGTGCAGGATAATCTCGTTGATCGGATTGTCCACTTCAGCGCACCATCCATTATAGGGGCGGATGGGAAGGCAATGATCGCGAATCTTGGTTTTGATCGCCTGTCAGATATATCGATGTTCCAGCGCGTTTCTATTCGCGCAGCAGGCAAGGATATCGTGACAAACTATGAGAAAATAACGGATTAATTGAATGTTCACAGGCATCATCACGGATATAGGTACCGTTCGCAAAATTGAAAAGCGCGGCGATACACGTTTTGAGTTCACGACAGGTTTTGATACTTCCAAAATCGTTCTGGGTGCATCAATTTCCTGCAATGGCGCCTGTATGACCGTGATTGAAACCGGGGCGGACTGGTTTGCCATCGAAGCATCTGCCGAAAGTCTGAGCAAAACGACGATGGGCGACCTTGGCGTCGGATCACGGGTCAATCTGGAACAGGCAACCCGGGTTGGGGACGAGTTGGGCGGCCACATTGTTTCGGGGCATGTCGACGGCGTTGCAATCCTTACGAAACGCCTTTCGGAAGGTGATTCCCTGCGTCTGACATTCGAGGTTCCCGAGGTTTTTGCGAAATATATTGCGTCAAAGGGCTCTGTAACGCTTGAAGGTGTTTCTTTGACGGTCAATGAGGTTGACGAAAACACTTTTGGTATCAATCTGATACCCCATACCCAGACACATACGACGCTGGGATCGAAGCAGCCGGGTGACCGGATCAATTTCGAGATAGACATGCTGGCGCGTTATGTCGCGCGCATGCTGGGGAAGGATTGAATAGCCATGCCACATCGCCACCTTTCGCCGATTGAAGATGTTATTGAAGAAGCCCGTAACGGCCGGATGTTCATCCTTGTCGACGACGAGGATCGCGAGAACGAGGGAGATCTGGTTATTCCCGCGCAAATGGCGACACCCGATGCCGTGAACTTCATGGCAACTCATGGCCGTGGGCTTATTTGTCTGACGCTTGAATCCGAACGGTGCGATCATCTTGGCCTGCCTTTGATGAGCGCGCGAAACGGTACACGACATGAAACGGCATTCACCGTTTCGATAGAGGCGGCAACCGGCGTCACAACAGGGATATCCGCCCCGGACAGAGCCAGAACAATTTCTGTAGCGATCGATCCAAAATCAACGGCGGATGATATCGTAACCCCAGGGCACATCTTTCCGCTTCGTGCGCGTCCGGGTGGGGTTCTGGTCCGTGCCGGCCATACCGAGGCATCGGTTGATATTTCCCGGCTGGCGGGGCTCAATCCGTCTGGTGTCATCTGCGAGATCATGAGCGAAAGCGGCGAAATGGCGCGTTTGCCAGAACTCGTTGAATTTGCCCAAAAGCATAATTTGAAAATTGCGCAGATTGCCGATTTGATCCGCTATCGACGGAAGCACGAAAAGGTCGTTCAGCGCAAGGCGACAACCAAAATCAATTCGCTGCATGGTGGCGAGTTTGAGCTTAATCTTTATGTAAACAATATCACCTATGCGGAACATATCGCGCTTGTTAAAGGCGATATTTCTGATGGTGCACCAGTCCTTACACGCGTCCATGCCCTGAATGTTCTTGAAGATGTACTTGGCGACCGGCAGGGAAGCCACGGTGGTGAATTGCAGGCCGCAATGCGCCAGATCGGTGAGGAGGGACGCGGTGTGATCGTTCTGATCCGTGAACCGCGACCCAATACGCTTTCATCATCGATTGCAAAACTGATCGAACGGCACGGTGGCGATGGCGAGGCACTTCGTCAGGAAATCGCGAAAACCGCTGGCGACTCTGATTTGCGCGATTATGGTGTGGGGGCGCAAATCTTGCTGGATTTGGGTATTCACGACATGATTTTGCTTTCAAACACCAAAAGACACATCGTAGGACTTGACGGGTTCGGTCTAAATCTGGTTGATCAGCGTCCGCTTGTCGTCTCGGAGGAATAAAACATGAGTAACGGTCCGCACATCCTGATCGTTGATGCGCCTTATTACACCCACATC
This sequence comes from Thalassospira sp. A3_1, assembly GCF_017744215.1. Taxonomy (NCBI): domain Bacteria; kingdom Pseudomonadati; phylum Pseudomonadota; class Alphaproteobacteria; order Rhodospirillales; family Thalassospiraceae; genus Thalassospira; species Thalassospira sp. A3_1. The sequence continues at coordinate 310,159 of NZ_JAGHQQ010000003.1, forward strand.
GTCGAAGATCTGGTCAAAGGGGCTGCGTCGACTCTGGAAGCTGGTGGTGCGACTTGGGACCGGCTTTCTGTTTCCGGTGCCTTCGAAGTTCCGATAGCAATTCGCTATGCCGTACAGTCGATGGCTGACCTTGCAACGGGCCCTCGGTATGATGGCTATCTTGCTCTCGGGTGTGTTATCCGCGGTGAAACCACGCATTACGATCACATCTGCGAAGAAGCCAACCGTGCCTTGATGCAGCTTTGCCTTGATTATCGTCTGGCGATCGGCAATGGCATCCTGACTGTTGAAAATGAAGCCCAGGCACTTGCACGTGCCAAGGCCGATCAGAAGAATAAAGGGGGCGAGGCCGCCCGCGCCGTTCTTCGTATGATCGAAGTTCAAAACCACTTTGGAATACATCACAAGTAATGACCGATAAACCCAAGGCTTCAGCCGCCCAACGACGCAGTGCCGCGCGTTTTGCTGCCATTCAGGCGCTTTATCAGGCCGAGCTTTCACAGCTTTCGGCCGGTGACGTCGTGCGTGAATACTCCGACTTCCGCCTTGATGGCGAAGGTGTTCGCGACCTTGACGAGCCGAATGACAACCTTATTGACCCGGATCGCGTTTTTTTTGCCGATCTGGTTCAGGGGGTCACCGCACGTACCGTCGACATTGACGGATTGATCGATTCAGCTTTGGAAAAAGGCTGGACCACCAAGCGTCTTGAAACCGTTTTGCGCAGTATCCTAAGGGCGGGAACCTACGAGTTGATGATGCGTGAAGACGTTCCGATGCGTGTCGTCATCACCGAATACGTGGATGCGGCCCATTCGTTCTTTGACGAAACCGAGCCGAAGCTGGTGAATGCTGTTCTTGACCGGATCGGCAAAACGCTTCGTGCAGGTGAAACCGGACAGCAATAATATGGCAGGGCGGTCAGGAGAGTTTGATCTGATCGCGCGTCATTTTGCGCCAATCGCGCAAAAGTCAAAAGCCGCATTGTCTCTTATGGACGATGCGGCTGTTTTGTCCGTGCCCGATGGGCAGGAACTGGTGATAACGGTTGATGCTCTTGTTGCCGATGTCCATTTCCGAAGCCAGGACGACCCGGCCGATATTGCGCGCAAGGTAATGCGTGTTAACCTGTCTGATATTGCCGCAATGGGGGCATCCCCATTGGGCGTCGTATTGACAGCAGGATATAACCGGGATTTGTCCGAAGATTGGATCGCGGAATTTGCGAACGGTTTGGGACAAGATTGCGATGCCTTCAACGCACCACTTCTGGGCGGCGATACCGTTGGCACACCTGGTCCTACATTCTTTAGCCTGACAGCATTTGGTGCGGTACCGATAGGTAGGGCGCTCCGCCGTAATGCGGCCAAACCTGGTGATCTGATTGCGGTCACGGGTACCTTGGGGGATGGCGCACTTGGCTTGAAGGTTCTGCAGGGCGATTTAAGCAGCCTTGATCACGAAGATGCCGCGTTTCTGACATCGCGATACTGGGTGCCTCAGCCACGTTTGGAAATCGGTCGAAAATGCGTAGCTGCCAACCGACGGTATGCCGCTATGGATATTTCAGACGGACTGGCGGGGGACTGCCGAAAAATTTGCGCCGCATCCAATGTCGGTATGACCTTTGATCAAGAACGGATTCCACTTTCAAAGGCCGCCCGAAATGCGGTGCAGAATGATCCCGCACTTTGGAATGCGGTATTTTGTGGCGGTGATGATTACGAACTTCTGATTTGTGCAGATCCCAATGAAATCAAAAGACTGGGTGATGATGTTGCAATTGTTGGTGAAGTCACAAATCGAAGCGGGCAGGTTGATCTGATTGGTATGGATAAAAAAATGGCCGAACTCGCAAAGGGCGGGTTCGACCATTTTGGATACTAAGCGGACTTATTTCGTTTCGCTGAAGCGACCAAGGTTGCCAAACAACTGCTGCAGGATTGTGATTTCCTTGCCTGCAGTTGGCGTGATCCGGTCGGTAGGAATGACCGGCTTTCCGTCTTCAAGGTCATATTCGCTAAGAATATCAACCCGGTTTGCGGCATCAAAACTGATCAGAACGACTTTCTGTTCGACAACATCCGGTTCGAGAAAGGCAATTGTTTCTGTCCTGCGCGAAATATAAAGCCAAACATTTTCATCGAATGCCGCAACGCTGGATGGTGATCCCAAAAGGTCGGTGACATCACCCTTGGTCGATTCCCCGATCACGATCTGTTCGAGTGCTTCCGGTTCGGGGGCATTGCCGCGCGTCGCAATACGCGGGCTGCAGGCAGAAACGACTGCCATTGCCAGTCCGGCCAGCATCAGAAGGGAAATGCGTGTTGTTCTTTTATGCATGGAACTCACCAGAGCGATCCGCTAGTTGAAATCAATAAGGAATTGCCTTGAGTTTCAGCGCTGGGCGCATGATATTGCCGGGCAATGGTGGGGCAGTATCGCCCCGGGAAATTTACGGCATTCTGCGTGCCATGGCTGGAATGTCAACGAAGGAGTGTTGCTGTTGTTCGGCTGGTTGAAGAAAAAAGACCGCAAACAAAGTGCAGCCTTTGCGCTTTACACCAGGATGGTCGAGCAGGCGCGAAACCCTGTATTCTATACACGTCTTGGCGTTGCTGACACGATGGAAGGCCGGTTTGACCTGATTCTGGTGCATGCGTTCGTTCTGTTTCGACGTCTGAAAAAAGACAATGAAAGCCGGGAACTGGCACAGGAAATATTTGACGTGATGTTTTCCGACCTCGATCAGAATATGCGTGAGATGGGAATTGGTGACGTCGGAATCCTTAAACGCATCCGGAAAATGTCGGAGTCCTATCACGGTCGCATCGTCGCCTACGAGGAAGGCGTGCAAACTGGCGCCATAGAACTTGCAGCCGCCCTTAACCGCAATCTGTACGCAGATAATGACGCAAGCGACGCACAATTGATGGCCATGGTTGGCTATATCAATGATGCCCTTGCAAATCTTGATCGTCAGAAAACCGAAGAATTACACAACGGCGTCATTCATTTTCCGGCCGTGCCGGAGATCGCTGTTGCACAAACCGAATAGAAAGAGGCCCAAATGCCTGAGCAAATCGCACCTGAGTTTTCCCGTATCGTCAACACTGACGAACAGGTCGGGAAAAAGAACAAAATCGAGATTGAAGCGAACGAAAAAGAGTGTGCTGCACTTGCTGAACGCTTCGAACTGATTGCGATCAACAGTTTGAAGGCGACCCTGACAATCACGACGGCAGGCAACGGCGAAGTCACCCTGCGTGGTCCAATGCATGCCGATATTATTCAGCGTTGTGTCGCAACCCTGGAACCGGTTCCCGAGATTGTCGAAGACGAGGTGGAAGTTCTGTTTTCGCCGCATATTTCCGAAGATGATCTTCCGTCGAATCCCGATGATCTGGATGATCTTTCCGAAGAGGAACTTATGGCTCTTCTTGATCAGCCAGAGCCATTGGTTGATGGCAAAATTGATGTTGGCGAAGTCGTTTCGCAGTTTCTTGCCGTGGCTATGGGCCCTTACCCCCGCAAGGATGGTGCAAAAGTCGCCGACGTGGTCAAATCCGAGGATGACGAAGAAGAGCGTCCGAACCCGTTTGCCAAACTTGCGGGCCTTAAGGAACAGCTCGAGAAGAAAAACTAAATTACCATTCTGGTTGCGTGTTTCGTCATGTAAGATATCGCTGAAATGCCGGTCGTTACCGGCATTTCACGCTTTTGAGCGAAAATACGGACCGAAAGCAGAACGGGACTGGCTTTGGGCTGCATATCGGCTTTACCTTGTATCTGGCTGAGAATTCCGGTAATTACGGGCGTTCCGGCATGCCGAAGACAAGTTTCGCCGATTGGCAAGCCTGCCGGTAGATTCCGGTTCAGATGTTTTAGAACAACCATAAGAGAATACATTGCCTGAACAGGTCTGCATATCACTTGACGCGATGGGAGGAGACCACGCGCCCGAGATGGTCGTGGCGGGTGCAGAAATTGCCCTGAAGCGGTTGCCTCATCTTAAATTTTTGATGTTTGGGGATGAAGCGCGGATCAAACCGCTGCTCGCCAAATATCCGGGTCTTGAGGCCGTCACTGAAGTTCGTCACGCCTCGCAAGAGGTGACAATGGATGACAAGCCGTCAGTTGCCTTGCGGCAGCGGCGGGATTCCAGTATGCGGCTGGCCATCAATGCCGTCAAAGAGGGCGATGCACAGGGTGTCGTATCTGCTGGCAATACCGGCGCACTGATGGCAATGGCAAAATTTGTCCTTAAAACGGTTCGTGGCATCGATCGCCCGGCCATCGCGACCTATATGCCAACCCAACGTGGCGAAACCGTCATGCTCGATCTTGGTGCCAACATCGAATGCGATGAAAACAACCTGGTGCAGTTCGCGCTGATGGGCGAGGTTTTCGCACGCATCCTGTTTGGCATTGAAAAGCCGTCTGTCGGTCTGCTCAATGTCGGGATTGAAGAACTCAAAGGTAATGAGTCTGTCAAAAAAGCCGCGGCCATACTTCGCGAAATCGATCTTCCGATCCGTTTCGAAGGGTTTGTCGAAGGTGATGATCTGGCCAAAGGTACGGTGGATGTGATCGTTACTGATGGTTTCACCGGTAACGTTGCACTTAAAACCGCCGAAGGAACTGCACGTTTGCTGGTGCATTTTCTGCGCGAAACTTTCAAAAGCTCATTCTGGGCGAAGGTTGGCTATCTGTTGGCTCGTCGCTCATTGCAGCGTTTCCGTGAACGGATGGATCCGCGCCGTTACAATGGTGCGATGCTGCTTGGCCTGAACGGGATTGCGGTGAAGAGCCACGGTGGCACCGATGCGCTGGGATTCTCGAATGCCATTGGCGTTTGCCATGACCTCATCGCCAACCGGCTAAATGAAACAATCAAGGGCGAACTTGCTGCCTTCGAAGAAGCAATATCCAAAGCGCCTATCGATGAGGAAACCATCGCCCTCGCAGCTGGCCAGGCCGACTGATACTGTCCCAACTATTCCCACTAAAACTGGCGGTTCTTAAATCATGACTGTTCGTTCTCGCATTATTGGTTGCGGATCATATCTTCCTTCGAATGTTGTAACCAATGATGAGCTGGCAAAGCGCGTCGATACGTCTGATGAGTGGATCGTTGCCAGGACTGGAATACGCCAGCGCCACGTAGCTGCGGAGGGTGAAACTACCAGTGATCTGGCGGTTGCGGCTGCCACGCGCGCTATGGAGCATGCGGGTGTAACTGCAGCCGATATCGACATGATCATTGTTGCGACGGCAACACCCGATAATACTTTCCCGGCCACGGCCACAAAGGTTCAGCATCGTCTTGGTGTTGTCGGTTTTGCGTTTGATGTTCAGGCGGTCTGCTCGGGCTTTGTCTATGCACTGACCACCGCCGATATGTATATTCGCAACGGTCAGGCAAAAACTGTTCTTGTGATCGGGGCCGAGACATTTTCTCGCATTCTTGATTGGGAAGACCGCCGTACATGCGTTTTGTTCGGTGATGGGGCTGGCGCAGTTGTTCTTCAGGCTGTCGAAGGGCAGGGAACGATCAAGGATCAGGGTATTCTTGCAAGTCGGCTGCATTCGGATGGCAGCAAATACGAACTTCTTTATGTTAATGGCGGCCCGTCTTCAACGCAGACCGTGGGGTATCTTCAGATGGAAGGCAAAGAAGTCTTCCGTCATGCTGTGACCAATCTTGCTGGTGTTATTCGTGAAGTTCTTGCTGATACAGGGCTGGAAGCATCGGATATTGACTGGCTGGTCCCGCATCAGGCGAACCGTCGCATTCTGGATAGCACCGCCAAAAAGTTCGGTATTTCCGAAGATAAAGTGGTGATCACAGTTGATCGTCACGCAAACACATCAGCAGCGTCGATTCCCCTGGCACTGGCAGAAGCGGTTCATGATGGACGTATTCAGCGCGGTGACATTGTTATTCTGGAAGCAATGGGCGGCGGCTTTACCTGGGGTGCAGCACTCGTGCGATGGTAAAGCAGAAATTTCCCTGCAATATCCCTTAAAAACAAAGCATTTGCTTAAAAAGCACAACATTCTGCCTTAAAGCAATGTATCCTGTTGATATTGACTGATTTCGCTACCAGATATAGCCTTGTGTATAAAGTCCCGTTTTAAGGAGGCGGACAGTTATGTCGGAAGCTACGATTACCCGCGCGGATCTCGCCGAAGCCGTTTATCAGGAAGTCGGTTTGTCGCGTAACGAGTCCGCCCAGTTGCTGGAAACGGTACTCGATGAAATTTCTTCTGCACTGATCAAAGACGAAGTCGTCAAGATTTCCTCCTTTGGCAGTTTCTCTGTCCGTCAGAAAGGGCAGCGCATCGGTCGTAACCCCAAAACGGGCGAAGAAGTACCGATCCTGCCACGCAAGGTACTTGTGTTCCGGCCGTCGCAGGTGCTGAAAGCACGCATTAACGCTTAAGAACCGAACTCATGAAAAATCACTTGGGGGCTGTGGCGGATAACCGCCGCACAGCAAAGTCTGACTCTGCGTTTCGTACAATTAGCGAAGCAGCAAAAGAACTGGGCCTGCAGCAGCATGTCCTGCGTTTTTGGGAATCCAAGTTTCCCCAGATCAAGCCGATGAAACGTGCGGGCGGGCGTCGTTACTACCGCCCGGAAGACTTGGTGTTACTGGCAGATATCCGTTCTTTGCTCCATGATCAGGGATATACGATCAAGGGCGTGCAAAAGCTGCTGGATCAGCACAAAGGAAAGTTGCCTTCCGAAATTGCAGTTGCTTCTTTGACGGAAACCGCTGATCTCGCTTCGGATCAAATACAACCTCCTGTCGCAGTGTCTGGCAACGTAACCGCATCCGATAAAATTGCTCTGACGAACCTTTTGGGTGAATTGGAAGACCTGCAGGGCATCCTTAAGTCGGCCTTGGGGCAGGCGGAAAAAAATACGTAAAAACCATTTGCGTCTTTGGGCTTGCGCGGCTATTTATCGAGCCGCGCCAAACGGCGCATTTACGGTCGGAGCGTGGCGCAGCCTGGTAGCGCACCTGCATGGGGTGCAGGGGGTCGGAGGTTCGAATCCTCTCGCTCCGACCAATTTAATCTCTCTCAAAATTTGATTTGAACCCTGTTGTCCTGTCGAGGCTACAGCGTAAATCGCGCAAGCATGTCCAAGACGTCATTATCACCAAATCGGAACAGAATTATTTCGCCTGAGCTTGGATAAACACCGGTCAATGCGGTAATGTTCACCTGATGGGTGATCAACAGGGCATTGCTGTGTTTGGGAAGTGCGCGAAGTCGGTCAATGATTTGATCTATTATGCCCTGTTATCTGTAACGGAGGTAGCAACCCGACGGCCTTCATCCGTCAGTTTGCAGATCAGCCAATCCGGTTTTATCGGGTTATCGAACCATGGTGCAGCCCATCCGTGATCGATGCAGCTTTTGACCGTTTTTTCACTAATCTGTTTGCCGTTGGTATCAAAAAGCGGCAGCTTTCCGCCAGGCTGGCTTAGGCCGCGGCGCAACCAATCGAGTTGTACCTGTGTCGGTTTCACCTGCTTTTTCCCCGTCATAGCGCCTTTGGACAGGATGTCGTGCCCGGTTGGCGTAATGTAATGACCAAGCTATATATTGCAGTTAAGTGTGACGGATAATCAACCGGGGAGCAATCATGATGACGAACGATCCCTTCGAGCAGAGCGATATGGTGTTTCTTTACGTGACGGTGCCAGATATGGAAGTCGCACGCGTGATCGCAGGTGGTGCCGTCCGAGAGCGATTTGCGGCCTGTGCAAACATTTTACCGCAAATGGTCGCGGTCTATGAATGGGACGACGACATTGAGGAAGAAAATGAAATGATCGTCATTTTGAAAACGAGGTCTTCGGTGGCGAAGGACCTTGCCGGCTGGATCGCCGATCACCATCCATACGAGGTTCCTTGTATCCTTGAGATTCCCCTTGGCAGAGGAAACGCCCCGTATGTGAATTGGTTGCGAAATCAGGTTAATAAAGCAAAAGCCCCGAAGTGATTGCATAGGGAACACTTGGCCCCTAGGATGGCCGAAATTTTACATATTACGAAGTGACCAATGAACCAGCTTGCAAAATTGGCCCTTGAAATGGGGCCGCTCATTCTCTTTTTCGCTGTAAATGCAACAACCAATCTAATGACTGCTACCGCAGTTTTTGTGGCTGCTACTGTTGTATCGCTGATCACTTCGTTCCTGGTTGCCAGAACGATTCCCGTAATGCCGTTGATTGGCGGGGTTTTTGTGATCGTGTTTGGCGGATTGACCCTTTATCTGGACAACGATCTGTTCATCAAAATCAAACCGACCATCGTTAATTTGCTTTTTGCGGCAATTCTGTTTGGTGGTTTGATGGCAGGAAAATTGTTTTTGAAGCTGGTTCTGGAAAGCGCGTTCAAGGCGACCGACGAAGGTTGGCGCATCCTGACCTGGCGTTGGAGCATATTCTTTATTGTCCTCGCCGTGATCAATGAAATCGTCTGGCGTAATTTCTCGACCGATACCTGGGTCGCCTTCAAAGTCTGGGGCATCATGCCTTTGACGATGGTATTCGGCATGGCACAGGTCCCGATATTGATGAAACATCAGTTGCCGGAAGAAGAGGGCGGCTCACCCGCAGCGTAATCAGCTCAAGCTTAACGAACAAATATAAGGCCGTGACACAAGTCCCGGCCTTTCACTTCATTTGTATTCGACTATTCGACTGGCAAGGCGATACTTACGACTGCCTGAGCCGCTATACCTTCCTCGCGACCAGTGAAACCGAGACGCTCTGTCGTGGTCGCTTTGACATTGACCCGATCAACATCAATCCCCAGTATTTCCGAAACCTTTTCCCGCATGACCTTGGTATGAGGTCCGATCTTTGGGCGTTCGCAAATCAGCGTGATATCCGCGTTGATGATGCGGCCACCTCGTTCGCGGATAAGTTTGACCGCATGATAAACAAACTGGTCGGATGCCGCACCTTTCCATTTCATGTCGGATGGTGGGAAATGCTGACCGATATCACCGGCACCAATCGCTCCAAGCAATGCATCTGTAAGGGTGTGCAATCCGACATCTGCATCGGAATGACCATCAAGACGTGCGGTGTGAGGCACAGATACCCCACACAAAATACAATGATCGCCCGGCGCAAAGCGATGAACATCAAAACCTGTGCCAACCCGAAACTCTTCGCGGATCATTTTCTTATTTTCTTTCTTTAAATTAGAACCAGTGTACAACCGGCCATGCGCAAGATCCATATCGTCAGGGCGCGTAATTTTATCGTTTGCAATATCACCCTCGACACAGATTACATCAAGGCCAAGCTGCTCGAGAAGGGCCGCATCGTCGGTGAACTCCAATCCCTCAAATTGCTTGTGCGCTTTAAGAATTGTTGCAAAATGGAAGCCCTGTGGTGTTTGGGCGCGATGAAGTTGTGCGCGCGGAATTGTCTTTTCAATAAAGCCGGAATGACCTGTTTGTTTTATGGTATCCAGAACGGGCAGGGTCGGAATTGCACCGGAATGTTCTGACAGCGCATTAACGACACGCAAGATAACGTCGTCGGAAATCCCGGGTCTTGCCGCATCATGTATGAGAACATAGTCCGGGTTTTCATCTTCCAGCGATCGCAATCCGTTCAGAACGGACTGTTGTCTTGTCAGGCCTCCGGTGATCGGTTCCGGCAGTGATAAACCGTTCATGGCGTCATCATAGCGATCCCGATGGTCCGGATTATAAATCACCCGGATCATTTCAAGCGGCACAAGCTTTGCAAAACTCTCGATACAGTGCCGCAACAATGGCTTTCCACCAAGCAAATGATATTGTTTTGGTATCGGGTCGCCAAATCTGCTACCGCTGCCTGCAGCAACGATGACAACTGCGATTTTTTTGGTCATAAACGTTCATGCCGTGACTTGTCTGAATTGCGCCGCAGGCTATCTTTCTGCGACGCCTTTGCCAAGTCGCCATTTGTCCGACCTTATGACGTAAACAGCTTCAGTCCGGATCCGAACATGCTCGCTGCCGTTCTTCACATTTTGTGCCTGTTGCCGTTGACCACGCAAATCATGCGGCGTGATCCTCAACGTGATGTCTGGCTGTTTACCTCGATTTGCATAGCGGCTTTGGGCACCGTTGTGGTTCTTGGATTAACCGGCGAAGAAGTGCAATCGCGCGGCTTTACAGCGGCTTTGCATTGGTCCGAGCTCTCGGTAATCCTGATTTTTGGCGGGCTTGTTATTTGCAAAGGGCCGAAACAGATATGGCGCCTTGCCGGTTATATCGGGGGATATCTTTTACTGTTTGGTGGAATTGCCGGGTTTTTCAATGTGTTCGAGCCGGTTTTCGATCCATCAGTATCAGAGCCGGTTCTTTATTCCGGTTGGCTATGGGTGCATATCGGAACGTCTCTGGTGACCTATGCACTCGTTACTTTGGCGGCAATAGCGGCAATGGCATATATCGTTCAGGAAAATGCCCTGAAGAACAGGCGGCCCAATCGCTGGAGCCGCCGCCTGCCGCCTTTGCGTGACAGTGAATATACGCTGGTTGGTTTTCTTAAATGGTCTGCTTGGGTTCTTGTTGTTGGCATTTTCACCGGTTTTGCACTACGTCAGGTCGAAGATCAGTCGCTTTTCTATCTTGATCACAAAATGCTTTTGACCCTGCTTGGCTTCGCTGTGATTTGCGCTCTGATCTTCATTCATGAAAAATCCACCTTGCGGGGCCGAATGGCAGTGCGATTTGTTCTTGGGGCGTGGCTTCTGCTTACGCTGGCATTCCCTGGAGTGCGATTTGTCAGTGGATATCTGATCGGTTGATCCGGGCCTATATATTCGACAATTCGCTTAGAGTTGTTGCAACGCGGCGCCAGTTTCATTAATCTGCCCAAGTTTTAGGCAATCGGATTTTCTTCATGTCTTTGCAGATCGGTTCTGTAACCGTGCCAGAGAATGTCATTCTGGCACCGATGTCAGGTGTGACTGACCTTCCTTTCCGGCAACAGGTGCGCCAGTTTGGCGGCCACCTTGTTGTGTCGGAAATGATTGCATCTGATGCCATGACACGCATTCAGCGCCATCAGAAAGAAGTGCGCAAGATGCACGGTGATTGTGCAGCCGAGAGCCCGCTTTCCGTTCAGCTTGCCGGGACCGAACCCGATGAAATGGCTTTGGCCGCAAAGATGAATGAAGATCGCGGTGCGATGATCATCGATATTAATATGGGCTGTCCGGCAAAAAAAGTCACAAAGGGTTATGCCGGTTCGGCCCTGATGCGCGATGAAAAGCTTGCTGCGGATATCATAAAGGCAACCGTTGACGCTGTTTCCGTGCCTGTGACGCTCAAGATGCGTTTGGGGTGGGATGACGATAATCGTAATGCGCCGCGGCTGGCGAAAATTGCCGAGGAACTTGGCATTGCGATGTTGACCATTCATGGGCGCACGCGTTGTCAGTTTTACAAGGGTGATGCTGATTGGGGTGCAATTGGGCTGGTCAAACAGGCCGTATCGATCCCGGTCATTGGCAATGGCGATGTCAACAGAGAAGAAGACGCAGCAGAACTTCTGAAACGTTCTGGTGCTGACGGTGTCATGGTAGGACGCGGCGCACAAGGTCGACCGTGGTTTTTGGCGCAGGTTTCACATTACCTGAAAACAGGCACCAAACTGGCTGCACCGTCGCTTGATGTGCAGATGGAAACCATTCTGCGTCACTATGATGCGATGATTGATCATCACGGGCAGCAAGGCGTGCGGATCGCCAGAAAGCATCTGGCTTGGTATTGCAACAGCTTGCGTAATGCGACGGAATTTCGCCGTGTTATTAACCAGTTAAGTGATCCATCTGAAGTCAGGAGTCAAATCAGGGCTTTCTATGAGCCACTGATTGAGAATACCGAAAACCAGGCTGCTGCCTGAGAATAACAAGAACTAAATAGCTATTTTATCGGGGAAACTTTGAATGAGACTTGGATTTGGCAAAGGGAACGGGGTAGATCCGACTGGCGTGCTTAATGCAATTGCCAGTGCGGTTATCGTTTCTGATCGGGATGGCAAAATCCGCTTCGTCAATCAGGCGACGGAACAGCTGTTCAATACCAGCGCCGCCGTCCTCTGCCGCAGCAATCTCAAGGATTTCATTCCAGGTGACAGCCCGGTTTTTTCTCTTATCACTCAGGCAATTGACGAAGCGACCCTGGTGGCTGATCATAATCTTCTGATCGAAAGCCCGAAAATTGGCAAACACACAGTAAACCTGACCGTGGGTTCGATGCCAGATGAACCCGACTGCGCCGTTTTGACGTTCGAGCCGCGCTCTATCGCGCAAAAGATTGATAATCAGCTGTTGAGCCGGAACTCAGCCCGCTCGGTAAGTGCAATGGCGGCAATCCTTGCGCACGAGATCAAAAACCCGCTTTCAGGTATCCGTGGTGCGGCGCAATTGCTTGAGCAGACCTCAAACGAGGACGACAGGGTCCTGACGCGTCTAATCTGTGACGAGGCAGACCGTATTGTCGACCTTGTTGATCGTATGGAAATCTTTTCTGATAAACCGATGGAACGCGGTGCAGTCAATATCCATACTGTGCTTGAACATGTCCGCAGGCTTGCAGAAAACGGCTTTGGCAAACATCTGGCATTCGAAGAAATCTATGATCCGTCGCTGCCACCGGTTTTCGGGAATAGGGACCAGCTTATTCAGGTATTTTTGAACCTTTTGAAGAATGCGGGCGAAGCGGTTGATCATGATAGCGGTCATATTGTGATATCGACCCGCTATCAGCACGGTGTCCGCCTTGCTGTTGCGGGCGGTGATGCGCGTGTGCATTTGCCGTTGGTCGTGTCTGTACGTGACAACGGACCAGGTATTGCACCCGACATGCGCGAAAGCCTGTTTGACCCGTTCGTAACAACAAAACCAACCGGCTCAGGATTGGGGTTGGCCTTGGTGGCCAAGATTATCAATGACCACGGTGGTGTGATTGAGGTTAAAGATGCACCGGGGGGCGGTGCCGAATTCCAGATCATGCTGCCAATCTATAACCGCACGCTGGCTGAAGATGTCGGTGCGGGCAATATAATCAAGAACAAGGAAGAAACCGTATGAGCCCGAGCCCGGCCAGAATTCTTGTTGCTGATGACGACCGTGCAATCCGTACTGTTCTGACACAGGCATTGTCGCGTCAGGGCCATGAGGTGCGAAGCACCGGTCACGGACGGACCTTGTGGGACTGGATCGCTGACGGGGATGGCGATCTGGTAATCACAGACGTGATGATGCCGGACGAAAACGGGCTCGACATGGTTCCGCGTATCCGCAAACTGCGTCCGGACTTGCGTGTGATCGTCATGAGCGCGCAAAACACTCTGATGACAGCGGTAAAAGCAGCCCAGAGAGGGGCTTTTGAGTATCTTCCAAAACCGTTTGATTTGAATGAGTTGATAAGCATCGTTGATCGGGCACTCGAAACGCCACAGGCTGATGAGAATGCCAAATCCTCTGATGATGAAGGGGATGATCGTCTGCCTCTGATCGGTCGATCATCGGCGATGCAGGAAATTTATCGTGCTCTCGCCCGTCTGATGAACACCGACCTTACCGTCATGGTGACAGGAGAAAGTGGCACCGGTAAAGAGTTGGTAGCCCGTGCGCTGCACGAATATGGCGGACGTCGCCACGGCCCGTTCGTTGCCATCAACATGGCGGCAATTCCGCGCGAGCTTATCGAAAGTGAGCTTTTCGGCCATGAAAAAGGGGCCTTTACCGGAGCTAACGAGCGCAAGGTAGGCCGGTTTGAGCAGGCTGAGGGTGGAACGCTATTTCTTGATGAAATAGGTGACATGCCGCTTGAGGCACAGACCCGATTACTGCGTGTTTTGCAGGAAGGCGAATATACCCGTGTTGGCGGGCGCACACCGATCCGTGTGAATGTCCGCATCGTCGCTGCAACCCACAGGGATCTGCGCAAGCTGATCCGCGAAGGCACCTTCCGCGAAGATTTGTTCTATCGTCTTAATGTCGTTCCAATCCGGCTACCGTCATTGCGTGAACGGCTGGAAGACATTCCCGAGTTGGTCAATCACTTCCTCATGCAGGCCAGTGAAGAGGGGTTGCCGCGCAAGACACTTTCAGCCGAGGCCATGGCACGCTTAAAAGCCCATCGATGGCCTGGAAATATACGCGAACTGGAAAATATGGTTCGCCGTTTGACTGCGCTCTATTCGCATGACGTGATTGGCGTCGATGTTATCGAAACGGAGTTTTCGGAAAACAGCATCAGTGAAGCCGCACCGGTCGGGGAACCGCAGTCTCTAGCGGAATCGATCGAACGTCATGTTCGTGAATACTATGACGCCCATGACGAAGACCTTCCTTCAAGCGGCCTGTATGATCGTATATTGCGCGAAATGGAACGTCCGTTGCTGACTGTTACACTGGAAGCTACCCGTGGTAATCAGGTGAAGGCGGCTGAGGTTCTGGGACTTAACCGGAATACATTGCGCAAGAAAATCCGCGATCTGGGACTGGAAGTCGTCAGGGGCGCAAAATGACCGAAACCGGACGACCCGTCACCAGTCGTCTGATGCGTTCAGGGTTTGTCAGATTTCTGGGTCGATTAAGCCAGTCGCGCAAGTTTGCGATTGGTCTGGTCTGTGCCGGGCTTATATCGGTTCTGGCGACCTATCTTGCCATGACTGGTACTGCTCCGCTGCGGCCGGAACCACGTCTGATCATCCTGCTGTTAAACATTGATCTTATTCTTGTTTTGGCGCTTGCCACACTGGTTGCGCGCAAGCTCGTTCAGATTTGGGCGGAACGACGGCGTGGTACGGCCGGTGCCAAGCTTCACACAAGAATGGTTCTACTGTTCTCGTTGGTGGCGGTGACCCCGGCCATTATCGTTGCTATTTTTTCCGCATTGTTTCTGCATTTCGGTATTCAGGGATGGTTCAGTGATCGTATCAGAACTGCCGTCGAAGAAAGCATGGTCATTGCAGAGGCATACCTGAAAGAACATCAGGAGCTTATCCGGGCCGATGTTCTGGCAACGGCCAATGACCTTCAACGTCTTGGCGTCAATTTTGCGACAGACAGAGAGCGCATCAACCGGATACTGACGGCTCAGGCCGATGCCCGTGGATTGCCGGAAGCCGTGATAATTGACGGAAGCGGCGCCGTACTTGCGCAATCCGACTACAGTTTTTCCTATGATCCGGTCCTGTCACCAATTCCACAGGAAGTCTATGATCGGGCGCGAAACAACGATGTTGTTCTGCTTTTGGGGAATACGGACAACCGTATTCGCGCCATGGCGCATCTCGACAGTTTTATTGACGGGTATCTTCTGGTCGGCCGGTTTGTTGATCCCAATGTTCTTGAACGTATCGACAAGGCAAGAAAGGCAGTAACTGCCTACGAAAACCTTGAAGGTGAACGGTCCGGGATTGTCATCACCTTCGTGATGATTTTCGTGCTGATTGCCGTTGTCTTGCTTCTGGCCGCAGTGACTTTGGGTCTTATGGTTGCAACACGCTTGGTCGAACCGATTTCCCAATTGATTGTGGGGGCAGAAAAGGTCCGTGACGGCGATTTGACCTTCCGTGTTCCGCTTGCAGGCCAGGAAGACGAACTTGAAGCACTAACCCGTGCTTTCAACCGCATGACATCCCAGCTTGATACGCAGCGTACCGAACTGGTCGCGGCCAATCGACTGAATGACGAGCGCCGTCGGTTTACCGAGGCAATTCTGGGTGGTGTGACTGCCGGGGTGATCGGGCTTGACGCAGAATGCCACATCAATCTGCCAAACCGCAGTGCTTCCGACCTTATGGGGATTGATCTTGACGGGGCTATCGGGCAGTCCATCTGCGAGGTAATCCCGGAATTCTCCGAACTTTTCGACGATCTGCACAAGGAAGGTGATCGAAGCAAATCGCGGCAGATTGAAATCCGACGGGATGGTTTGGCCCTGATGCTTTTGGCGCGGGTAACGGTCGAGCGCGCGGAGGACCGGTCTATTTTCGGTTATGTTGTGACTTTTGACGATGTAACGGAACTTCAGACCGCGCAGCGTATGGCTGCCTGGGCCGACGTTGCGCGTCGCATCGCGCACGAAATCAAAAACCCGCTGACACCGATACAATTATCGGCAGAGCGTTTAAAGCGTCGATATCTCAAGGAAATTGAAAGCGATACCGAAGTGTTTAAAACCTGTACCGACACGATTATTCGTCAAGTCGGAGACATCGGACGTATGGTCGACGAATTCTCAAGTTTTGCGAGAATGCCATCACCGAAGATGAAATCTGAAAAGATTGTTGATCTGGTCAAAAGTGCGGTATTCCTTCAAAAGCAGGCCTACAATAAAATAACGTATGATTTCGATCCGAAAGCAGGCCGTGATATTGAAGTTTCATGCGATGCTCGACAGGTCAATCAGTGCCTAACCAATACCCTTAAAAATGCCGCTGAGGCGATTGACGGACGTGAAGGGGGCGAAAGCGAATTGCCGCCGGGCCGTATTGAAATTTCTGTGACACGCTCTGATGAACATCAACGCATCTACGTTACGGTCTCGGATAATGGCAAAGGTTTGCCGGTTGAAAATCGTGAAAGACTAACCGAACCCTACGTAACAACGCGGTCAAAAGGTACAGGTCTGGGGCTTGCAATCGTCAAGAAAATCATGGAAGACCATGGCGGAGAGCTTATACTTGCTGACGGTGTTGAAAGCGGAGCAACGGTTACACTGGCCTTTCCAGTCGCAGGTAAGCATATAACTGCAGAAGAAACTGCAAATAGCACCTCTTTGAACAACTGATCCTGTTGTTTCATCAGCAATAATTTTAGATACGGGCATATTGGTCACGACATGGCGCACGATATTCTGATCGTCGATGATGAAGAAGATATCCGGGCACTGATCGCCGGAATCCTCGAAGACGAAGGGCACAAAACCCGCCAGGCAGGTTCAAGCCAGGAAGCGTTGTCAGAGGTTGCCGCACGGCGGCCGAGTCTGGTGATTCTTGATATCTGGATGGACGAAAGCGATCACGATGGTATCGAGACTCTGAAACTGATCAAGCGTGAACATAGTGAAGTGCCTGTCGTCATGATTTCGGGACATGGCAACATCGAAACGGCACTGGAAGCGTCACGTAACGGTGCATATGATTTCATTGAGAAGCCATTCAATACGGATCGACTGTTGCTGGTCGTCGAACGCGCAATCGACGATGCCCGCCTGCGCCGGGAGAACCGCGAACTGACCATGCGGGCAGGGGGAGACACCGAACTGGTTGGTTGTTCTTCTGTCATTAATGGATTGCGCCAGGCGATTGACCGTGTGGCCCGCACCGGAAGCCGAATTTTGATTTCGGGCCCGGCGGGTTCGGGAAAGGAAGTCGTTGCGCGTCTGATCCACAAAAATTCTGCCCGTGCCGAAGCACCTTTTGTTGTTTTGAATTGCGCGAATATTTCGCCCGATACAATGGAAGAATCACTGTTTGGTGCCGTCGCTGCGGCCAATCGGGAAGCACGTACAGGTGTGCTGGAACTCGCACATGGTGGAACCTTGCTGCTTGATGAAGTGGCAGATATGCCATTGGAAACGCAGGGTAAAATCGTTCGCGTTCTGCAGGAGCAGACATTCGAGCGTGTCGGTGGTTCTGTCCCCGTTAGCGTGGATGTACGCGTTATTGCAACAACTGCGCGAGATCTGGAAGAAAGGATTGCGGAGCAGCGGTTTCGCCAGGACTTGTACTATCGTCTGAATGTCGTGCCGTTGCAGGTTCCGTCCCTGCAGCAGCGTCGTGACGATATCCCTGACCTCGCAGAATGGTTTCTTGTACGCTATGCAGAGGCAACCGGGCTCCCAAAACGCAAGCTTTCCGCCGAAGCACTCGCCGCATTGCATTCATACGACTGGCCTGGGAATGTTCGTCAATTGCGCAACGTAATCGAACGCCTGATGATTATGGCACCAGATGACAGTACGGATGTCATCAGTGGCAAAATGCTGCCATCGGAGTTGTTTGAAGATGTTCCGGTATCTTTGAATTTTGATAAAACCAGTGAAATCATGGCATTGCCTCTACGCGAAGCCCGCGAGATGTTCGAAAAGGAATATCTTCAAACGCAGGTGGAACGTTTTGGCGGGAATATTTCCAAAACTGCAAGCTTTGTCGGTATGGAACGCTCTGCCTTGCATCGAAAACTCAAAAGTCTGGGCGTGAATGGGGAGCGTGCGGAATAATCCGCCATCGCGATCCGGAGCTTTTGAACGGGAGACGAAACAATGAAGGTCATCATTTGCGGCGCCGGGCAGGTGGGCTTCCACATTGCCAAATATCTTGCTGCAGAAAACAATGATGTGACAGTTATCGATCAGTCGGAAGAACTTGTTCGCAAGATTTCCGATACGTTGGAAGTCAAAGGCATCATTGGCTTTGGATCGCATCCTGACGTTTTACAGCAAGCTGGCGCCGATGAAGCTGACATGCTGATCGCTGTGACCTTTGCCGATGAAGTCAACATGACGGCTTGTCAGGTTGCCCATTCCTTGTTCAATGTACCGACAAAAATTGCCCGAATTCGCAGTCAGACCTATCTGCAACCGGAATGGGCCAGCTTGTTCGGCCGTGAAAAGCTGCCGATTGATGTGGTCATTTCGCCGGAAATGGAAGTGGCCCGTGCTGTCGCACGTCGTTTGCGCGCGCCGGGCGCCTTTGACATGATCCCGTTTGCGGATGACAAGGTCAAAATTCTTGGGCTGAGGTGTAATGAAGATTGCCCGGTGATCAATACGCCGCTTCGGCAATTACACCAGCTTTTCCCTGATTTGAATATTTCGATCCTTGGGATGATCCGCAATGACAAGCCGGTTTATCCCAAGGGAGATGATCAGATGCTGGCCGGCGACCTAGTTTATCTGGCGGTTTCCAGTGATCAGGTGGACCGTGCGATGTCGGCCTTTGGTCACGAGGACCCTGAAGCACGACGCATCGTTATTTTCGGGGGCGGGAACATTGCCCTGTTCCTTGCAGAAGAAATCAATCAAAATTTCCCGGGGGTGACCACCCGCCTGATTGAGGCCGACCCGGAGCGAGCCCGTTTCGTTGCGCAGAAATTACCGAAGAAAAGCGTGGTTCTGCGCGGTGATGTGCTTGATCCGGAACTGCTGGAAGAAGCAAATGTCGGAAACGCAGAAGCCGTTGTGGCACTGACCAACGATGATGAAACCAATATTCTGTCGTCACTTCTGGCGAAGCGATACGGCTGCCCGCGTGCACTGACCCTGATCAACAAAAGCACTTATACGTCGCTGGTGTCGGAACTTGGCGTTGACGTTGTTATCAGCCCGCGGATGACAACAGTTTCGACCATTTTGCATCATGTACGACGTGGTCGAATTCGTGCTGTACACAGTCTTTCCGAGGGATTTGGCGAGGTTCTGGAAGCCGAAGCACTCGAGACGGCGCCAATTGTAGGCAAGGCCATCAAGGATATCGCCATGCCCGCAGGCGTGGTTTTTGGGGCCATCCTCCGAGATGATGAAGTGGTTATGCCACGTGCAAACACTGTAATTGAGGCCAATGACCGGATTGTCGTCTTTGCTGGTTCGGAACAGATCAAAAAAGTCGAGAAAATGTTCGCTGTTCGACTTGAATATTTCTAAAAAAACAGCGGTGAGGAAAACATTCCTTGCACGAATGAAACCGACTTTGATGCGCGGATATTTCTATGTCAGATAAAATGCTTCTTCCGCCTAAGGCGGTTATTTTTGATTGGGACAACACGCTTGTTGATAGCTGGGAAACCATTCAGGCAGCGCTTAATCTGACATTTGATGATTTTGGCAAAGAACGTTGGAATTTGGTAGAGACCAAAACGCGTGTAGCACGCTCGTTGCGCGACAGCTTTCCAACCTTGTTTGGAGATGATCGCTGGGAGGAAGCCAAAGACAGGTTCTATGCCCATTTCAAGGCAATTCATCTTGAAACCCTGACCCCGCTGACGGGGGCCTATGATCTGTTAATGACACTTCGTGAACAGGGGGCTTATCTCGGGGTGGTTAGCAACAAGAACGGAAATTTCCTGCGTTCCGAAGTTGCCCATCTTGAGTGGGGCCATTTTTTTGGTGGCGTTGTCGGTGCGACAGATGCCCAAAATGACAAACCGGCGGCTGATCCAGTACATCTGGCCATGGGCGACTCTGCTGCGGCGCAATATGAGAATCTGTGGTTTGTTGGTGATAGTGTGGTCGATATTCAGTGTGCGCGGAATGTCGGTGCGACGGCGATATTGATCGGAGACGAAATTACCGGTCACGGGGATGCCACGAATTCCGCGACTCTTAGCCCAGATTGGCATTTCCCCGATTGCGAAGCGCTTGTAAGGCTTGTAAAAAGCTTTGCGAAAGTCTTATAGTTCAGTCAGGTCATAAAAATGGGGCCGGAGCCGTAACAGACAGAAAAGTCATCGGTTCTGCATTTTCCTTGACCACCCGAAACGATAAAAACGCTCATAAAAGAAGGCTAGGTCTAACCAATGGCGGAAAAATCACAAAATGTTCAGGACGTATTCCTGAATTATTGCCGTAAAAACAAAACGCCGGTTACCGTGTTTCTGGTCAACGGAGTCAAATTGCAGGGCATCATTACCTGGTTTGACAATTTCTCGGTTTTGCTGCGGCGCGATGCTCACACCCAGCTCGTTTACAAACATGCGATTTCGACAGTAATGCCGACGACGCCGATTAAACTGTTTGATCCGAGCCAGCCTGCGGACGAAGAAAATAGCTGACGAATCTTTGACTGCGGGGGCTAAAGGCGAAAATGACAGCCCCCGGGTCCTCGTTTTCCATCCGGAACTTAAACGTGCGGATCAGGCTGGATCCTGGCGCGACGCGTCGTCGCGACTGGAAGAAGCCGTCAGCCTGACCGGCGCACTGGATTTTGATGTAGTGGGCGCAGATGTTGTGCCCATTGCGAAAACACGACCGGCAACCCTGTTCGGGACTGGTGTGGTCGAGCGTCTGGGCAATCAGATCAAAGCCGAAGAAGCCGACATTGTTATGATCAATGGTCAGCTTTCCCCGATCCAGCAGCGTAATCTGGAGCGTGAATGGAAATGCAAGGTCATCGACCGGACGGGCCTTATCCTCGAAATCTTTGCCGACCGTGCGCGCACCCGCGAGGGGCGATTGCAGGTTCAACTGGCGTTGCTAAGCTATCAGAAGTCTCGTCTGGTTCGGACATGGACACACCTTGAACGTCAGCGCGGCGGTCGTGGCTTCCTTGCCGGTCCGGGGGAACGGCAGATCGAAATCGACCGTCGATTGATTGGAGACAAGCTCGCAAAGCTCCGCCGCGAACTGGAAGAAGTCAAACGGACGCGTGAACTTCACCGCGAAGCGCGCCGTCGGGTCCCTTATCCGATTGTGGCGCTTGTCGGGTACACCAACGCAGGAAAATCAACACTGTTCAATCAGTTAACGGTGTCTGATGTTTTTGCCGAAGACATGTTGTTTGCAACGCTTGATCCGACCATGCGTGGGTTGGAGTTACCAAGCGGTCGAAAGGTCATTCTATCTGATACCGTGGGGTTCGTTTCGGACCTGCCTCATGATCTTGTGGCCGCATTCCGCGCGACGCTTGAAGAAGTTCTTGAAGCCGATCTGATCGTGCATGTTCGCGACGCGTCCTCGCACGAAGCGGAGGCCCAAAAGCTTGATGTTCTTGAAGTTCTTAAAGCATTGGGACTGCAAAAAGCGATTGATGGCGAAGAACTGGTAGAAGCGCTGAATAAATGCGATCAGCTTGAAGGCGAAGACCTGACAGCGGTACAGGAATATTCATCGAGAAACGCCAACACAATCGCGATTTCCGCGATCAAAGGCACGAACTGCGATGCCTTGCTGGCATTGATCGAGGATCGTCTAACCGAGGATATGCCGATTTTCGAAGTGCTTGTTCCTTATTCGGACGGAAAGGCACTGGCACGGCTGTATGAGCAAGGAGAAGTCCTGAAGCGTCTGGATGGCGAGGATGGTATTTCGGTGCAGGTTCGCATTGATGATAGTCGCGTCGGGCGTTTTGAAGACTGGTGTGCAAAATCCGGGTTCGATCCTCACCTCGTATAGGTAGGATCGGATCCCAATTTAAAACTGGAAAGGAACAAAGCGTGCGAAGCGTCGATATGGATAAGATTACCGAAATTATCCGCGAAGTATCGGCCGAGGAAATAGTACCACGCTTTGGCCAGTTGGAAGAAAGCGATATCGATACCAAGAGTCATGCCATGGACCTGGTGACAATCGCCGATACGGAGGCAGAACGGGTTCTGACAAGACGTTTTTGCGACCTTTTGCCTGGCAGTGTTGCGCTGGGTGAAGAGGCGGCCCACGCCGATCCAAAATTACCAGAACGTGTATTTTCAAATGATGCACCGGTCTGGATCATCGACCCTGTCGACGGGACCAAGAATTTTGCACATCATCGTCAGCCGTTTCGGTGCATGGTTGCCCTTTATCATGGCGATGAAACCGTCGCTGCCTGGATCATTGATCCAATTGAAGGATCGGCAACAGTCGCGGAGAAAGGGGCAGGGACGCTCCATAACGGCACCCCTGTGCATGTTCGCTCAAACATTCAAGTGGCAAAAGATGCCAAGGGTTTCCTGATCTCGTTTGCCCGTGACCGTATCCGCAGGCATTACGGACATCTCGATTTCTTTGACGAGGTTGCCCACTATTCTTGCTGTGGGGCCGAATATCAGGAAATTGCCCAAGGGCTTTTTGACTTCTGTGCCTATCGCAACCTGAAACCGTGGGATCATGCCCCCGGAACCTTGCTGGTGCGTGAGGCGGGTGGTGTTGCCAAATATATCACCGCAGCAGGATCAGATGAATATCACGCCAATGGCAATGCACCTGGGTTACTATGTGCATCATCGCCGGAACTTTGGGCAGAAATGAACGAGATTCTGCTACCTTTGTTCGGATAACATCGCCTTTTTATCCTTCAGCCGTTATTGTGCTCTGCCTTTTTAGCCTCATTCCATAGCGCATCCATTTCTTCCAGATCGGATTGACTTGCACTTCGCCCATCACGGGCCAATTCGTTTTCGATGAAATGAAAACGGCGTGTGAATTTGTGGTTTGCGCGACGCAACGCGACTTCCGGGTCAACGCCCAGCTTGCGTGCCAGATTTGCCATAACAAACAGCATATCGCCAAGTTCGTCTTCAATTCGGTCGTGATTGGGGTTTTCGGTCAGTTCCGCCTGCAGCTCGCCGATTTCTTCGTGCAGCTTGTCAAAAACCTCGTCTGGAGAGGGCCAGTCAAATCCGACGCGCGCGGCCCGTTTTGTAAGCTTCTCGGCTCGCATCAGTGCGGGCAGGGCGCTTGCTACACCATCAAGAGCACTATGGCGTTCATACCCTCTCGTCTCGGCCTTTTCTGCGCGCTCTGCGGCCTTGATCTTTTCCCAAGTCTGATTGACGCCATCGGTGGTTTTGGCGTCACCATCACCAAACACATGCGGATGACGGACAATCATCTTTGATACAATGCTGTTTGCAACATCTTCGAAAGTGAAATGGCCTTCTTCAGATGCCATTTGCGAATGAAAGACGACTTGCAGCAGCAGGTCGCCGAGTTCTTCGCGTAATTCGTTCATATCATTCTGGGCTATCGCATCAGCGACTTCATAGGCTTCCTCAATAGTGTAAGGGGCAATGGTCGCAAAGTTTTGCTCCAGATCCCAGGGACAACCTCCATCCGGGTCACGCAACCTTGCCATGACATCCAGTAATGCATTGATTGCCTTGCTATTATGATCGGTCATATTTCTTTTGTCCCGGTGTCATTGGCATGTGATTGGTGTTCTGTCCTAACGTGCCTGATCCTGTCTGGCAAGCTGCCCGATATAGCAAAACAAAACCCGCCAGCAGATACGCTGGCGGGTTTTGCTATTTGATAGAGAATGAACGTAATCAGGCAGCAGCAAGCTCTTCGGCTTTGTCGGAGCTTTTATCGTCAGATTTGCTTTTCTTGCCTTCGATAAGGCCGCGATGCAGTGCCTTGATTGCCTTGTTGAAGTCGCCTTCGGCAACCACGAACTGCAGGTCGACCCTGCGGCTGGGATAATGGCTTGCCACAAGTTCGATACCGTCTGCATCCAGAATGCTAACCGCACGGGCAAACAGGCCGGGTTGATCAATGTTCGCACCAATTACGGAAACAATCGCCACCTTACGTGTCTTTACACTGGCTTCGGGTTGTTTCGCCTCGATCTCGTCGACACAGCGACGGATTTGTTTGAGCGGGGCTGACACATAATGCGTAATCGTATTTGCATTAAGGTTTTTGGTGACAGTTGGAACCCTGAAGCGCTTCAGAACGCTTAGAATGGTCTCTTCACCACCAGCAACACCAACCATGTCCTGATTGAAAACCTCAATCTCGAATGCCGTTGGCACACCGGTCACGATTTCCACACGGCTGTCATCCGGATCCCAATGATCGTCAATAACGGTCCCCGGATGCTCCGGTTCAAACGTATTGGCGATCCGCAGCGGAATGTCATTCTGACGCAGTCCCTTGGCTGCACGCGGATGAATGGCCTCCATCCCCATATTTGACAGTTGATCGGCGACGTCATAACTGGTGCGACCAATCGGACGCACGGCATCCTCGCCGACGATACGTGGATCCGCACTCGACAGGTGGAATTCCTTGTGAATGATTGCTTCGCGCGCCTGCGTCAGGCATGCGATACGCGAGAATGTCACTTCACTATAGCCACGGCCATAAATGCTCATCAGACCTTCGCTGCACTGGGCATATCCTGTAGCAATCGGAAGCTGCTTGGAAATATCGATATCGGAAAATACCTTTTCGATACGACCGTCAAGCGTTGATGCTTCCGGCTCACGCCAGCCGGAAAGGTCGGCAAAGACCGCGTTCACCCCCTTGGCACGGAGCAGCAGCATTGTATTGTGCGCGCTATGTGATTCACCGATCGCGCTCAGCATCTCACGTACCGTCAGCAAGTGCTTTTCAAGCTTGAAATGCCCAAAACTGCAAAGGCGATGCAAATCCATCAGGCAACTGCGTGTGCCCTCGATACGTTCCTGAACAAAGGCGTTGGCCAATTTGAGTTCAGGCGCATCACCAAAGATTTCTTCGTTAATCGCACACATCTTCTCAGAAACCTTGGTCAGGGCATCACCCCATGCCCAATCGGTTTCAGAGCCCGCATAAAGTTGATAAACGCCAGCTTCGCCGGTTTTCTTGTTTTCCAGCAGCATGTCAGTAAAACCGCCATAAGCCGAAACCACAAAAACGCGGTTATAAAGTTCGCTGTCGCTGCGATTGCCGACAAGGATATTGTCCATCACGGCACTGACCTGCGACATCGACGTTCCGCCGATCTTGTGAACGCTATGCCCAGCGTCCGTTTTTGCGGCAGTCTTTTTCTGGGCTGAAAGCATGGTGCCTCCTTTGGGGGCGTTTCCTTGAAAATCTACGTCGTCAGAGCTTGGGGCGAACCGTGATGGCCGCCCCAAGTTCAAAGCCCTAGCTGGCAAGTGCGTCACCATCAAGCGGATAGACGCCGTTCTCATCATGCGTCTCACGCCCGTTAAGTGGTGGATTGAATGCGCAGGCTACAACCATATCCTCAGTACCGCCGCGCAAGTAATGACGGTCGTGTTTATCAAGAATGTAAACAGTGCCCGGTACAATCTTGTATTTCTTGCCATCTGCTATGGTTTCAACTTCACCATTGCCCGAAATGCAATAGACCGTCTCGAAATGATTCGCATAGCAAATCTCGGTTTCTGTGCCGGCATAAATCGTGGTGATATGGAACGAGAAACCCATCCCATCATCGGCAAGTGAGAGGCGGGTACTCTCCCAGTTTTCGGCAACAACCCGGCGCCCTGATGCTTCACATTCTTTCAGTGTACGAACAATCATATTTAACTCTTTGATTTAATTTCAGTTACGGGGCAGGGCAACGCCAATGCGTTGCCCTAGCCAAAATCATTCGGCAGCAGCTTTTGCCGAAGAAATTTCCTTGCCCATTGCTTTGGCTGTCGCCATTTCAAGAATGTCCAGACCATGGGCCAGATCGTCCTTCGAAATAATCAGCGGCACAAGGCATTTGACAACCTCGTCTTCCGGGCCACTGGTTTCAATGACCAGATTGTGCGCGAAACATTCTTTAGTAACTTTGGATGCGAGTTCACCGCTTTCAAAGCAGATGCCCTGCATCAATCCACGACCTTTGCGATAGATTTTGCCATCACCATAACGGTCGGCAATCTGTTCAAGACGCTTGCCAAGGAAATCAGCCTTGTCGCGAACATCATTAGCGAACTTGTCGTCCGACCAAAAATGATCAAGAGCCGCGGCCGCCGTTACGAAGGCATGGTTATTACCTCGGAACGTGCCGTTATGTTCACCCGGATGCCAGACATCGTATTCTGGCTTGATCAGAACGACAGCCAGCGGCAAGCCATAAGCCGAGAGAGATTTCGACAACGTCACCATGTCCGGCTTGATCCCGGCTGGCTCAAAGCTGAAGAAAGTCCCGGTGCGACCGCAACCAGCCTGAATGTCATCAACGATCAGCAGGATGTCGTGCTTCCGGCAAACCTGTTCCAGTTTCTGTAGCCAACCGAAATCTGCTGCATTCAAACCGCCTTCACCCTGAACGGTTTCAACGATGATGGCAGCGGGCAGGGCGATGCCACTGGAATTGTCACCAAGTACGCGGTCCAGATACTCGGTCGTGTCGGCACCGTCGCCCATATAGCCATCGAATGGTACGGCAACCGCATTGTCAAGTGACACACCGGCGGCACCACGGTGGTGTTCATTGCCGGTAATGGCTAATGCACCGAGTGTCACGCCGTGGAAACCATTGGTGAACGAAATTACGGTTTCACGTCCTTTCACGCGGCGGGCAAGCTTAAGAGCCGCTTCAACTGCATTCGTACCAGTGGGCCCCGTAAACTGGATTTTGTAATCCATGTTTCTCGGCTTCAGCACTTTGCTTTCCATTGCTTCGAGAAAAGCTGCCTTGGCCTTGGTATGCATATCCAATCCGTGGGTAATGCCGTTCGACTTGATATAGTCGATCAGTTTTTCCTGCAGCACAGGATGATTGTGACCATAATTCAGACTACCGGCACCAGCCAGAAAATCGAGATAACGCTTGCCGTCAGTATCGGTCAGCCAAGCACCTTCAGCCTTTTCAAAGGTTACGGGGAAGGAGCGCGCATAGCTCTGAACTTCCGATTCAAGACGATCAAATACAGTCATAATTCCCTCTTTTTGATTGGGAAAATAAAAAATGGTTCTGTCATGCCAAACGTCCGGTCAAGCCGGTTGTTCCAATTAAATGGCATCAGAATTCAGAAAAGTACGGGCGGATAATCAGGCCGCGACGCGTGCAACATCTGCGCGTTCGAACGGGCCGATCTGCCACAGTATTTCACTGGCGGCAGCACCGTCGAAATGTGTTTCACGTTCGAACAGAACCTTGCGCTTGACCTCGGTTTCGAGTTCACGTGCAACAGAACGGAAAACACCCTGTGACGGCGCATTGGACGACGTGATTGTCGTCTGCAGCTCGGTCACATTATGACAGATCGGGCGGTCCAGAATTTCGAGGATCATGGATTTCGCCAGTTTTAAACCGCGCGCCTTGGGCGATACGGCAACCTGCCAAATAAACAGGCGTTCAGGATTTTCCGGTACAATGTAGCCGGAAACGAAACCCGCAGGTTGACCGTCAAGTTCGGCGATCACGCAGGTGTCGGCAAAGTGCGAACACTGCAGGAGGTTGCAATAAACTGAATTTTCATCCAGTGGCTTGCATTCCGCGATCAGCTCATTGACTGCGGCACCGTCTACGGCCTTGGGTTTCCGGATCGTGAGATTGGCTTTGTGGCCGCGATTGCCGCTTGTGGTGGCAATTTTCATCGGTCTATCTGCCTCATTATTTCGATATGCGATCTTTCATGTCGCGAGAAATATATAGAATATCGATGGAAAAACGTCAACATGTCAACGGTGACGAAACCATGAAAAATTATAATACATTGATTTTATTGCAGAAAAATTTTATTTTCACGCACAGCATTTAATCCATAAACCAAAACATGGTCAGCTTTTAATTTAGCGAAATCCGATTAAATTATACTTAGAACATCTATGGAAATAGAGCGGAAAACGTTGCAGGCCACCGGTTTGACCGCTATTACTTCAGTGAAATCAAAACAACAAATATCGGAACTGCAGCATGGATAAGTTGCACGAAGCGCTCATTTCAATTCGTCGGATTCTGCGTGCCAGCGACATTCACGCAAAAAAGCTGGGCAAGGTCACGGGGCTCAAGACATCGCAACTGATTGTTCTGCAATCCCTGGAAGAATTCGGTGAGATGACTGTTGGGGAAATCGCCGGCAAGGTCAATCTTGCCCAAGCATCGGCTACGGCATTGGTTGACAAGCTTCAGGCCATGAATTTGGTGAGGCGCGCGCGAGGGGACACGGACAAGCGCAAGGTATTTGTTCAACTGACTGACCATGGTCGCAATGTCCTTGATCGCGCGCCTATGGCACTGCATGACCGGTTTTCTGATAAATTCAAGGCGCTGGAGGAATGGGAGCAAAGCTTTCTAATCGCAGCACTCCAGCGTGTTTCCGGGATGATGGATGCCAGCGGTTATGATGCCGCACCATTGCTGGATCATGAGGTAATTGTAGAGAAGGTGGCTGAGCCCCCAAGAACCTAAAAATTATGATCAAAAACTTGATGATTATGCCACAAGGCCATGAAATAACGAAAAATTCCTGCATTATGAAAGTGTTTCCAAAGGGCCCAGATGCCAACAGTGTATTAATGGCGTGCGGTATGCTTGCTGCCATTTCCTCCGGAGATTTATCATGGCGGGTCGCCGCCAGTGCAACCGAGAAGCCAAGGCTTGCTTCGTGCTCCCGTGAATCCGGACATACTGTCGTGCGCTGATCAATATAAGTTTCGATACGCGTCACTATGACCGAAGCTGGAATTCGAATAACATACTGGAATTAAATAACAAATAATTTGTCAAAGTGGCTCACCCAATTCTCTGTTGCATTTTTTAAGACTGATTATTTACCGAGAATCAAATAGCTACCGGATTGATTTTATATAATTGCAACTTTAGAAAAATTGCTACAGATAAAGATGCTAGTTGCGTTTTGGCACTAAGGCCAATCAGCCAATTCAAGGTCACAAAGGATAATTCCCAAGCACTGAACTGCTAGTTCCGAATCTTGCTGTCGAACTGGGCGTACATCTCTCTTCTGACGCTCAACAGGCTTCGCTCTAGCGTGGAGGCGAGCCACTATTTTTGCAGCAGAGGCGGCAATAATGTATCCGTCACTTTCAAGCTTGCTAGTGAGCTTTCCTAGATCCTGAGCTGACTCTTTTGTTGCCTTGTAGTAGGCAAGCAATACTTGCGCGATGGCCTCTCGCGTCCGATCCACGATTGACACCGGTGATGATTTGTATACGTCGTCAGCTAATTGATTAAGCGTTTCATTTACCGCTTTGATGTGATTAGAACTAATCTGATCAGGCTGTAAAACGGGTAAAATATTGAAGCGAGAACTGGCCTTGAGGGTGACTAAATCTTCTCCTGTATGAATTGCTTCAATATCAACAACATTCCACATTGTGAAACGATCATCTTTTCCTAGAATGATCTGGGGACGGCGAGATATTTCAGAAAAATATCGGTTCCAGATTGGATATCCATAGTAGGTATCAAGCTCCTTATTAATTCGTCCGTCTCTTGTTCTTCTCAGCTCGCCTGTAGCAGTGGGATGTGGCTGTACAAACCATTGCTCTGGTTGTTTTGTTCCAGCGAAGTAAAAGCGACCACGCCTTATACGAGAGACGGGATCGAAGGTGTCTTCGCGGAAGTAACATTCTGCGCGCTGTGTATTCTCAAACGTCAATTCATCGCCAGGATATATGAAGATAGCGTGCGAGAGAGGCGGCGTAGGCCAAGCCCCGTATCCGTTAAGAGCTTTCCCCTCATAGATGAGTCCGGAGTTTCTATCGATCCCGATGTTCAACTTTTCCCTCCAGAGCTTACTGGGATAAAATCAATGCAATACTTTGATAAAAATTTGGTTGGAATTTTCCATCGTGCAGCGAGTAACGTTTATAATGATCTATCATATAACTTTATTCTTGTTTCCAAGGGATAAGGTCTTCAGGATCAACATTAAGTGCGAAAGATATTCTTGTATATTGCTCCTCTGTCATCTTAGCCACGCCAGATTCAATGTTGATAATTAAGTTCTCCGAAATACCTGTGGCTTCAGATAATTTGGGAACTGTAAAATTGTGAAAGTCTCTGTAAACAGAAACAGGGTTTTCTCCGCTCATCAAACGTTCAACAGTCTCAATCGGATACCGAGTACCGTCATCATTTTCCATGGCTTCTTTCAAAGCCAGATAATCATCCACACTTTCACGGAATTCTTTCTCAATTTCAACCTCCGAAACTCCGGAGAAGTGAACGACATCTTTTGCAAGTCCTTTCACCTCTCCGTGATACATTCCGTCATCTTCATAGAATTTGTATGTTCCTATGTATCCGCGATATTCGAACATTTTCAGTCTCCTATAATTTAAATTATATTGATTTTATTAAAATTGAACAAAAACAAGCAAGAAAATAGGTATCAAAGACAAACTTGAGATTTATAAAATAGCGAATAATTACAATACATTCGAAGGATGATCAGTCCAAATACCAATCTTAATTTGACTTAGTCCATACTCTTGGGAGTATTTCCTGCTTTGCCTGCCCAAGTTAGTACTTTTCTTAATATGGAGTTGGCAACTTGGAAATTTCCCAACTGGCCTGCCAGTCGATACTCCCACTTTATGCCGTGGAACAGATTGTTGCGAAAACGAAGAACGACAATAAGCAATGTCAAAATTTGATCTTGGCAGGGCCGATTTTGCCCAGAAAGAACAAGCTCGACTAAATCAGGATAATCATTCTTACGAAGGCGAAGATGAGCAAAGTGGTGAGTGGGTTCGCCATCCAGAAAGTATCTATTTTTCATGTAGTCTAGTTCCGTCAAAAACCAATTATCGTGCGGAATAGTTTCGACGGTTAGCCGTTTGATCAAGTCATCAATAGCCGATGCGGAACCTCTACAATTTAATAGTTGCGCCTCAAAATATCCCCATAGCAGCACAAACTCTGAAATTGTTTCAATTTCTTCTATAGTTAGATCCGAGAACCCTGGCACATGATCTGCCAACCACGCATTTCGCATTTTTAGCTACCCTTACGAGTAAGTATGAGCAAAGAGTGATCTTGAGTATAAAATATGAAGCCCTAATACACTTAAAGCAATATAGTCAGATTCATTGCTCTAAACTAAAAAAAACTCCTCAGGAGATCCTTAACCATGATTGTCGCAGACAACGAGACATCTGTAGATCTTCTTTATTATGAAGTTTATGCCCAGACAGTTGCACGGCTCATCAAAGAAAACGATGGCAAAGCATTAACAGTTGGGATCCATGGCGATTGGGGAGCGGGAAAGTCTAGTGTCTTAATGATGGTCGACAAGTGCTTCTCTGGTGATGATGATGTATTATGTGTACGTTTCAACGGCTGGCTATTTCAAGGTTACGAAGATGCAAAAGCAGTACTGATCGAAACCATTGTTGAAGAGCTTCTCAAAAATCGGTCATCCCTCGATAAAGTAGTTGATAAAGCCAAAGATGTCTTAAGGCGCGTTAACTGGATGAAACTGGCTCGTCAAACTGGGCAACTGGGATTTACATTGGCGACAGGAATTCCACATCCAGATACAATAAGTGGATTATTAGACTCTGCTTCGAGCTTAATTGGAAAAAAGGTTGATAGCCTAAAACAGAACGACTTGGATGCTATTGCTGGCCAAGCACAAGAGCTAATTAAAGCCCCCCAAGGGAAAACGGCCCCAGAGCAGATGCACGCCTTCCGAGAAGAGTTCGAGGCATTGCTAGACTGCGCAAAAATCAAAAAACTAATAGTTCTAGTAGATGACTTAGATAGGTGCCTACCAGCTACAGCGATTGAAACACTTGAGGCTATTCGTCTCTTTTTGTTCGTACCAAACTCAATCTTCGTTATAGCCGCAGATGAAGGGATGATTGAGTACGCAGTACGGCAGCATTTTCCCGATCTTCCTGCTACGTCCGGACCAACAACCTATGCCCGAAACTATCTTGAAAAGCTGATACAGGTACCGTTCCGGTTACCCGCTCTCGGATATTCCGAAACCAGAATCTACATTACATTGCTAATCGTAATGGTGAGATGTGGAGAGCAGTCGGAATTGTTTGCGGATGTCTCGCGAATTGCGAAGGCTGCACTGCAAAAACCATGGCAGGCGTCCGGTTTAGAACGAAAAACTATTATAGACGAGATAGGAAAAGTTCCCGAACCACTCGAGATAGCGCTGGAACTGGCACAAACGATTACACCAATCCTTACAGATGGATCTCGCGGCAACCCGCGTCAAGTGAAACGTTTCATCAATACAATGATGTTGCGCCTCGCGATTGCAGAGGAAAGAGGGTTTGGAGATAATTTGAAATCTGCGGTGCTGGCAAAAATAATGCTCGCAGAGCGTTTTTCTCCGGAGATCTATGACCGCATAGCTCAAGGTGTCGCTCACGATGGAACCTTTGCTGAACTTGTGCAGCTAGAGGATGCGGTCCGAACCACACATTCTGTGAAGCCTGCCAAAGCCAAGAAGGATGGAAAAAGCTCTACAGGTAATAACGCAGAAGATGCTCCAGTCTTTCCAGAATGGCCAAATATTGAATGGGCGAAGAAGTGGGCGAAAATTGATCCCGCTATAGGAGAATACGATTTGCGGCCATACGTGTTCGTCACAAAAGACCGCCGTAGTGGATTTGGGGCCATCAACACACTTGGTCACTTGGATACGTTGAAGTCTCGACTATTAGGGACTGATCTCGTGGTCAGGCAAGCTGCCAATGAGATTTCTTTGCTTGATGCAGCTGAGGCCGAACAACTGTTTGATATCGTTAGAGGGGAAATTTCTGCAGCAGAGGATCTCAATGCAAAACCACGTGGAGCTTCTGGATTGGCCGCTCTTTGCCAGTCCCATAAGTTTCTTCAACCCACATTGGTCAACTTTCTAAAAAACTTACCAGTTTCGAAATTAGGACCATGGGTGGTTTCCGGTTGGAATAGTTCGATTACGGATGAGGAAGCTCGAAGTAACTTCAGGTTACTGGTAGATTCTTGGGCAATACAAGAAGACAACAAAGCTCTTAAAGCTGCAGCAACCTCGATGAAGACGCTTCAGGCGAACAGCAAGCCGCGCAAGGGAATCAGCTAATTGTAGAGACTTGCACTTATAATTCTCCCAACTCGCACTTATCGGGCTTTTTCGGATCAGATTAAGTGATTTTATCACGGGTGCCAAAATCAAATTAACTGAGAATGAGATCAGATTACCTGCCATCAGATCGCAATCATCGCTGTGAAATCACATTATGTGCCACTGAAGGTCATATTGGCAATCCGGCCTGTCGCATCATCTGCCCCAGTTCCTGGGTTCGTTCGGAATCCAGATGTCCTTTCAGGAATTTGCGCATTTCCGGAAGCCGGGTATCGAATTGCTCCGCAAGTGTCTTGGCGTTGTATCCAAGCCGTGCCAGTCGGGCATCCAGATCGTCATATCCGATCGCAATTGTTTCTTCGACAATCTCCCGCGTGACAGGCTTGGCGCCAAGCTTGTAGGCTTCGGTGAAAGCGCGTGTCAGATGTTCGGTAAACTGAAGCGGTGTTGACAGGCGTTCCACCATCAGATCCAGCGCATCGTCCGCAATAATGTCTCCCTGCCTGGTGTTTTTGGTCCGGCACTGCTTCAGCAGCCAGTCGAGATATTTGCGACTGTCATCCCCCAGTCCCTGAAACATGATCTTGGTGGTTCTGTGACCGATCTCTTCCATTGTCGCCTTGTTCAGATCATTCCGCAAGCGGGGATGGCCAACCAGAACGACAGACAGAACCCCGTCACCTGCCTGGACAATTTCCATCAGGCGCTTGAGGCCTGTCAGCGTGTTTCCATGCAAGTCATGAGCTTCATCGATGAACAGAACGACGGTTTTTCTCATTTTCCTGATGAGGTCCTGAAGCTTGCGCTCCCGCTTTTCGGGCTGTGTCGGCACTTTGACATCTGCATCGCCCGAGACATCGAGAAAGATGGCGGTCAGAAGGGCTGGCAAAACAACACGCGGTTTGTCGATCGACAGGCTGCGCGCCACCAGAATATCCTTGCTTGCGGCCAATTCAGCCTGAAGCCGGTTTAACATCATGGTTTTTCCGACACCGACAGATCCTGTAATGGCAACCAGCCTCCCGGCCAGAATGGCCGCCCGCAGGTCGGCCATCATCTGGCGGTGCCATTCCGTTTCGAAAAAACCGGCCAGCGCCCAGTCCTTCTCGATGCCATAAAATGCCCTGACATCCGCTGTTAGCATGACAGCCTCCTATTATGTTTTGGGGTTCTTACCGAACCGTGTTTTGATTGCCGTAGCAATTTCACGTTTGTTTATCGTGGTGGTGACAAGCTCCTCGATGAATTCAAGATCTTCGGCACTCAACCGCGCCAGCGGTTTCTCCAACAAATCCGCAATGCCGCGACGCGCATCGAGGGTGCTGGCATAACTGAACTGGTGCCACGGGTCTGGATCTTCAAACTTTGCTTCAACGAGGGGGATAATCTCCGCGCTGGCAAATGCCTGTTCCGGCCCGGCCAGGGCCGAACGCGGTACCGATATTCTGGCAGCCAAGTCTGCTACCTTGTCGGCACGCTTCTCGCGGGGCGATTTGGCCTGTTTGCGATACCGATGCAATGGGATTGGTCCGCCGACAGGGCGATATGGGCCATAGCGTTTGCTGCCGAACTCGACAAATAGTTCCTGATCGAACAATCCCCACCACAATAAAACTTCTTCACCCGCCAGATCCGGGTCCACCTCGTAATAGGCGCCCTTCAGATGAATGCGGGCATCCGCTGCAACCGTTCGGCGTTCCGGTTCCCGGGCAAAGGCGCAATACCGTTCCCAGGAACACATTTCGCGCAGGCCTTGCTCGGGCAAGTTTGAACACCAGTCTTCCGCCCGGCTATGGGCTTCATGGCGATGCGGTTTGTCATTGTAGCGGTTGATAAAGTTCAACAACCAGCTATTGGCTTCGGCCTCTGTTTTGGGACGATGAAAGTGATACAGGGTTTCATGAGCTTCCTTGACGGTCAGGAACGGACGTTCAACCTTGCCCTTGGATCGCGCCGTAACCCGTCGACCGTCAGAGCCACGAGGCATGTGAGTACGCCAATCAACGCCAAGATGTCCCATGACGGTCTGGAACACGATGCTTTTGGCAACCGGTCCATTGTCGAGATACAGCCCTGCCGGTCTGCCCTGAAGTGTGGTGCCTTCTTTGGGTGCCATGGCGTTGAACAGGAACCGCAAGGCAGATTCCGCATCCTCACCATACACACAGCGATATTCCTGATAGGCAACACCACTACGATCATCCACCACGCTATAAAGCATCAGGGTTGGTGCGCCCCGTCCGGGTTCGATCCATTCCGGCTGGTCGAGTTGCTTCAGATCGGACGGGCTCATGTCGAAATGCCAGAGTTCGTTGGAATATCTGGCCTGAAACCGGACGGCGGCCGGGCCGCGTATAATCCGGGGATGATCATATCCCCAGTTCCGAAGCCACCGGTTCAGGGTAGATGCCGCCAGCGTTCCTTTAGGGGCTTGCACATAACCTTCGGGCGTCTCAACACCGTGATCCTCAAGCAACCGGATGGCTTCATTCGTCGACAACTTGTGACCTTTGCCATTCTCTGTTCTGATTTTCAGGGCGGCTACGATCTCGCAATAGCGTTCCATCTCTGCCTGCGATATTGCGCGGGGCACACCGCGATCAGAACGTTGCAAGCCTTTCGGGCGTTGCAAGTCTCGTAACTGGCGATAGACCGACGATATACTGAGGCCATATAACCCGGCAGTCCGTGCAACAGCGCTGGCCCGACCGGGGTCTCGCACGGGCAGAGAAGACAATCTGGTCCGAAGCGCCAGAAGTGCCTCGGCCGGTATGCGTGCGGCCCTACCTTTCATTGTCGGCCTCGCCATCAATGCTATCTGCAAATTCCGCGACATAGGTATAGACGGTTGCCCGCGACACACCCATCAGATCGCAGATCTCTTTAATACTGTGCTGTCTTGATCGATACAGGTTTGCGACGTGACGGCGCTTGTCTTTCGTCAGTGCTTTTCGACGGCCGCCTTTACGGCCGCGCGATCTTGCGGCTTCCAGGCCGGCCTTCGTTCGCTCCCGGATCAGGTTCCGCTCGAATTCGGCAAGGGCGGCAAAAATATGAAAGACCAGCTTGCCGCCGCTGGTGGTCGTATCAATCGCTTCGGTAATTGATCGCAGACCGATTTGTCGCTCTGCCAACATCTCGGCATGCGCAATCAATTCCTTCAGGGACCGTCCAAGGCGATCCAGACGCCAGACAACCAGCACATCGCCCTGACGTAATTCTTCGAAGGTGCGATCAAGCCCGGGACGATCAGTTTTGGCGCCGCTCACCTTGTCCCGAAAAATGCGCTCACAACCAGCTTCCCGCAAAGCGTCATTTTGCAGGTCAAGATTTTGATCGTCGGTCGAAACCCGTGCATAGCCGATACGCATGGCGCACCGTCCGGAAAGCCGTTTTTGAGGCGCAGAATATTACGTTGATTTCAAGACGGGGTATACAGACAAATTAACAGTTTTCAATCGGAGATCGGCGTTCGGGCTTTCACCTGTCTGGAAAACGTTCCCTTTCTGGATGCAGCGTACAAGGTATGCTGTCCTGCCCGGACCGCACTACGGGAATGGCACGTTACAAAGGCGATCCGAGTTTTCATGTTCTTCGGGCAGGTCTCAGAGGAACAGCTTCAAACCAGCTCCAAGAAACGACGCAACCAACAGAATCCTGATGATACCCCAGTGCAACCGGAAGGCCAGGAAGCTGCTGAGGAGGAACAGGGTTACGGCGAGCCATTCGATGGTTGCAAGGTCCGGCCGCCAAAGCGTTATGGGTCCCAGCTTCTGCCGGTTCACGCCAGAGAACAGGACATGCAGTGCAAACCAGATCGAAAGATTTAGGATGACACCCACGACGGCGGCGGTGATTGCCTTAAGGGCACCTTTCAGTCGTGGTTGGTTCGATATCCATTCGATGTAAGGTGCACCAACGAGTATCCAGAGAAAGCACGGGGCGAAGGTCACCCAAAGCGCCACTACGGCAGCACTCAGGCCAAGCAGAAGTCCACCGTCCTTGAAGCCGGCGAGAAACCCGACGAATTGCGTGACCAGGATTAGCGGGCCAGGTGTCGTTTCCGCCAACCCAAGGGCGTCGACCATTTCACCTGCGGTTAGCCAGCCGAATTGGACAACGACATCTTGTGCCATGTAGGCGAGAACAGCATAAGCACCGCCGAAGGTCACGACAGCGAGCATGGAAAAAAAGCTGCCGACCTCGACCAGGATGCCGGGCGCACCCGACCATCCGAGGGCAAGCAGTGGCAGTAGCCAGATCGCCAACCATGTTGCGATCGTAAGGCTCGTCTTACCCACCGACACGTGCGCCATGTCCACAGCCTTCCGATCCATGTCCACGGTTCTCATGAACCAGCCGCACAGGCCCGCCATTAGGACGATCAGCGGATAGGGGATCGACAAGAAGAATATCCCGACAAACGCCAACGCCGCAATCAGCCAATGCACACGCTGTGAAAGTGCCTTTTTCGCGACCCGCAACAATGCCTCGACCACGATCACCAGAACGGCAGCCTTGATTCCGTAAAACAGTGCCTCCACAAGCGGTACATCGCCAAAGATGCTGTAGATCGTCGCCAGCAACATGATCACGGCGGCACCAGGCAAGACGAACAGCAGCCCGGCGATCAAGCCGCCGAACGTGCCATGCAGCCGCCACCCGGCATAGGTAGCCAACTGCATCGCCTCGGGGCCGGGTAAGAGCATGCAAACGCTCAGCGCATTCAGGAATTGCTGCTCAGAGAGCCAACTGCGGTCTTCAACGACCTCCTTATGCATGAGCGAGATCTGGGCGGCGGGACCGCCAAACGATAGGATGCCGATCTTCCACCAAACCCGTGTTGCTTCCGCAAGCGTCGGGGTTTCGTCCCTCAGGACGTTACTGGAACCACTCATGACCTACGCCTTCTTCAACGCGGCGGGCCAGTCATGCCCTTCATCCGTGGCATCGCGTGCCCACCGATAGAATGCGTCGTAGAGCATCATGCCAGCTTCGAGCTGTTCCAGGTCGTCGCGATACATTCGAGATAGGCCTAGTGAGGCAGCAAGAAGTCCCGCTGCTTCAGGTGCCAGATCATGCCTGTTGGTGTCGGCACCACGCACGATCACGGCCAATCCCTCAAGCGCACTATGGCTGATGCCGAACTCTTCAATCATCGTGTCGAACGTGCATTTTTCGCCGCGATGGCTCCAGAATACGTTTTCAACGTCGAAGGGCGTCGCATTGAAACGTTCTGCGACGTTGAGGACCTGCGATGCGGCGACAAACAGTATTTGGGCATTCGGATCGACAAACCGGCGAATAAGCCAGGGACAAGCAATCCTGTCGATCTTTGGCCTGTGACGCGTTACCCAGACCGAGCATCCGCTGGCATCAGACGGTGGAAGTTTTTCCGCAAGAACCATCGGAAGCCCGGCATCTTTCCAGGCGAATTGCCCACCTTCGAGGATTTCCGCCTTCGCGCCGACTGATCGCAACAATGCGGCGGCACCTTGGCTAATCTTCAGGCCTTTCTGGCAGTAGACGACGACCGAACGGCCCGCGAGATCATCGGCAAGGTCACGCACATCGAGAAATGGTTGACGCATCGCGCTAGGGATCAGGTGCGGGTCCGCATCGAAGTCTTCGTCAATGCGTACATCAAGCAGTACGGGACAATCGGGTGTCCCCACCAAGCGGGCCAAGGTCGATACGGGTATTTCATTGTATGACGCCATAAAGCATCCTCCATGAACAGGTTGGATGGATGCAAGATTGGGCTGGCGCCTCACGGGGTTCTTGCGGACCCCCGGAACCGCTTTTTTAAACCCGGTTTTCCGCGCCGTCAAGCTCCAGAGCAGACATTAGCCGCATCGCAGAACAAATGGAAAAAGGGCTCCTTCAAGACCCACGCTACGCAAGTCACGAATGGCCGCTGTTTCTCACGACAGTCTTATGCAGATGTAGCTGGGGTCGTCTCAGAAAACGGAAAATAAAGCACGCTAAGGCGTAACTACCCTCGGCTACACCGCGTCGGCACCACGCGGCTCTTTCTCCCCTTGCAGCGAAGCAATCAGCGGGCAAGAAACGTTCCCTTGCCGCGCATGGCAGGCGAACACAAGTTCGGATAGCACGGTTTCCATGCGCGCCAGGTCGGTCATTTTTTCGCGCACGTCCTGAAGCTTGTGCTCGGCCAGGCTGCTGGCTTCCTCGCAGTGGGTGCCGTCATCCAGCCTCAGCAGCTCTGCGATCTCGTCGAGGCTGAATCCGAGCCGCTGGGCTGATTTCACGAAGCGCACCCGCGTCACATCCGCCTCGCGGCTCTGTTGCAAAGATTGGCGGCAGTCAGAGGTAGGCTGTCGCTCTGCGCCGATCAGGCGGCTGCTGCGAAATGGTGGTTGAGCATGCCCATGGCCTCCGTCAGCGCCGAGGGCCCAATGCCAAAAGCTCTCTCCACAAGGCGCACCTCGCCCCTGATGCCGGGCTGCAGGCACCAGGGGCGAGCCTGTCCTTTGCGCAGGGCTCGCATGACTTCGAATCCCTTGATCGTGGCATAGGCCGTGGGGATCGATTTGAAACCGCGCACCGGCTTGATCAGTATCTTGAGCTTTCCGTGATCGGCCTCGATCACGTTATTGAGATACTTCACCTGCCGGTGGGCCGTCTCCCGGTCCAGCTTTCCTTCGCGCTTCAATTCGGTGATCGCTGCACCATAGCTCGGCGCTTTGTCGGTATTGAGCGTGGCAGGCTTTTCCCAGTGCTTCAGGCCTCGCAGGGCCTTGCCCAGGAACCGCTTCGCTGCCTTGGCGCTGCGGGTCGGCGACAGGTAGAAATCGATCGTGTCGCCCCGCTTGTCGACTGCCCGGTACAGGTAGGTCCACTTGCCCCGCACCTTGACGTAGGTTTCATCCAGGCGCCAGCTCGGATCAAAGCCACGCCGCCAGAACCAGCGCAGCCGCTTCTCCATCTCCGGGGCGTAGCACTGGACCCAGCGATAGATCGTCGTATGGTCGACCGAAATGCCGCGTTCCGCCAGCATTTCCTCAAGGTCGCGATAGCTGATCGGATAGCGACAATACCAGCGCACCGCCCACAGGATCACATCACCCTGGAAATGGCGCCACTTGAAATCCGTCATCGTTCCGTCCGTCCAATCTCCGCCAAGCATGCTCAAGCTTCACGATTTTTGCAACAGAGCCCACACGAGTATTGAGCATAGTCGAGATTGGTGCAGATCACTTCTGATATTGAACTGTCAGGAGCTGGCTGCACAACAGCCATTACGCCCAATCAACTGGTGCAGTCGTCTTCTGAAAATGACATTTGGTATCTCTCATAAACGGATGTTTTTGAGAGAACTATCTTCGGCCTTCACACGCACGAAAGGCGGCGAAGCTCCGCCGTTAATCCGTCCGCCGGAGATCTCGCCCAGGCAGGCTGAAGGCCGAGCAAGCCTGACAGGCCCGAAAAGCCCGGCACGGGCGTCGGCGGCGATGACGGCGGCGGCATTATCCAGGGTTGATGATGGAAGTGGAGGATATCGACAACCTCTCGCGCAACCAAGACATCGCGGTCGGACTGCAAGTGATCTTGAAGCCACGGGCCCGTCCCACCCCGACATGGACCTCGATGCCCGAACGGACGTTAGATTTCGAGTTCTAGGCGTTCTGCGATGAAGGTTGGATCCCAGCCGGGATTGAAAGTGTCGACGTGGGTGAATCCGAGCCGCTCGTATAGGCCACGCAGGTTCGGGTGGCAGTCGAGCCGCAGCTTGGCGCACCCCTGCGTTCGCGCGGCATGGCGGCAAGCCTCGATCAGCGCGGAGCTGACACCCCGGCCCGCATGTGTCCGTCGCACCGCGAGCTTGTGCAGATATGCGGCCTCCCCCTTGAGGGCGTCGGGCCAGAACTCGGGATCCTCGGCCGACAAGGTGCAACAGCCGACGATGCCGTCGCTGCAACTCGCGACTAGGAGCTCGGATCTCAGGACGAAGGTCTCCGCGAATGTCCGGTCGATCCGCGCGACGTCCCAGGCGGGCGTTCCCTTGGCGGACATCCACGCCGCAGCGTCGTGCATCAGCCGCACAACCTCGTCGATATCACCCGAGCAGGCGACCCGAACGTTCGGAGGCTCCTCGCTGTCCATTCGCTCCCCTGGCGCGGTATGAACCGCCGCCTCATAGTGCAGTTTGATCCTGACGAGCCCAGCATGTCTGCGCCCACCTTCGCGGAACCTGACCAGGGTCCGCTAGCGGGCGGCCGGAAGGTGAATGCTAGGCATGATCTAACCCTCGGTCTCTGGCGTCGCGACTGCGAAATTTCGCGAGGGTTTCCGAGAAGGTGATTGCGCTTCGCAGATCTCCAGGCGCGTGGGTGCGGACGTAGTCAGCGCCATTGCCGATCGCGTGAAGTTCCGCCGCAAGGCTCGCTGGACCCAGATCCTTTACAGGAAGGCCAACGGTGGCGCCCAAGAAGGATTTCCGCGACACCGAGACCAATAGCGGAAGCCCCAACGCCGACTTCAGCTTTTGAAGGTTCGACAGCACGTGCAGCGATGTTTCCGGTGCGGGGCTCAAGAAAAATCCCATCCCCGGATCGAGGATGAGCCGGTCGGCAGCGACCCCGCTCCGTCGCAAGGCGGAAACCCGCGCCTCGAAGAACCGCACAATCTCGTCGAGCGCGTCTTCGGGTCGAAGGTGACCGGTGCGGGTGGCGATGCCATCCCGCTGCGCTGAGTGCATAACCACCAGCCTGCAGTCCGCCTCAGCAATATCGGGATAGAGCGCAGGGTCAGGAAATCCTTGGATATCGTTCAGGTAGCCCACGCCGCGCTTGAGCGCATAGCGCTGGGTTTCCGGTTGGAAGCTGTCGATTGAAACACGGTGCATCTGATCGGACAGGGCGTCTAAGAGCGGCGCAATACGTCTGATCTCATCGGCCGGCGATACAGGCCTCGCGTCCGGATGGCTGGCGGCCGGTCCGACATCCACGACGTCTGATCCGACTCGCAGCATTTCGATCGCCGCGGTGACAGCGCCGGCGGGGTCTAGCCGCCGGCTCTCATCGAAGAAGGAGTCCTCGGTGAGATTCAGAATGCCGAACACCGTCACCCTGCTGCGTAACATCGTTGCTGCTCCATAACATCAAACATCGACCCACGGCGTAACGCGCTTGCTGCTTGGATGCCCGAGGCATAGACTGTACAAAAAAACAGTCATAACAAGCCATGAAAACCGCCACTGCGCCGTTACCACCGCTGCGTTCGGTCAAGGTTCTGGACCAGTTGCGTGAGCGCATACGCTACTTGCATTACAGTTTACGAACCGAACAGGCTTATGTCCACTGGGTTCGTGCCTTCATCCGTTTCCACGGTGTGCGTCACCCGGCAACCTTGGGCAGCAGCGAAGTCGAGGCATTTCTGTCCTGGCTGGCGAACGAGCGCAAGGTTTCGGTCTCCACGCATC
Organism: Thalassospira sp. A3_1; assembly: GCF_017744215.1. Classification (NCBI taxonomy): domain Bacteria; kingdom Pseudomonadati; phylum Pseudomonadota; class Alphaproteobacteria; order Rhodospirillales; family Thalassospiraceae; genus Thalassospira; species Thalassospira sp. A3_1. The sequence continues at coordinate 353,075 of NZ_JAGHQQ010000003.1, forward strand.
GTCAGGCATTGGCGGCCTTGCTGTTCTTCTACGGCAAGGTGCTGTGCACGGATCTGCCCTGGCTTCAGGAGATCGGAAGACCTCGGCCGTCGCGGCGCTTGCCGGTGGTGCTGACCCCGGATGAAGTGGTTCGCATCCTCGGTTTTCTGGAAGGCGAGCATCGTTTGTTCGCCCAGCTTCTGTATGGAACGGGCATGCGGATCAGTGAGGGTTTGCAACTGCGGGTCAAGGATCTGGATTTCGATCACGGCACGATCATCGTGCGGGAGGGCAAGGGCTCCAAGGATCGGGCCTTGATGTTACCCGAGAGCTTGGCACCCAGCCTGCGCGAGCAGCTGTCGCGTGCACGGGCATGGTGGCTGAAGGACCAGGCCGAGGGCCGCAGCGGCGTTGCGCTTCCCGACGCCCTTGAGCGGAAGTATCCGCGCGCCGGGCATTCCTGGCCGTGGTTCTGGGTTTTTGCGCAGCACACGCATTCGACCGATCCACGGAGCGGTGTCGTGCGTCGCCATCACATGTATACCCTATCCTGATGTCAGGAGAAGCCACCCAGCAACGTCAGAATAGAGTTAACTTTTGTGTTTCTTGACACCTGCGGCGAAAGGTCATAGATTTCTTCCTGACACTTTCGTATTTGGAGGTATCTTGCAGGGTCAACGCATCGGCTACGTCCGGGTCAGCAGCTTCGACCAGAACCCGGAGCGGCAACTGGAGCATGTCGAAGTCGGCAGGGTGTTCACCGACAAGGCGTCGGGCAAGGACACCCAGCGGCCCGAGCTTGATTCGCTGCTGGCCTTCGTGCGCGAAGGCGACACCGTGGTGGTTCACAGCATGGATCGCTTGGCGCGCAACCTCGATGACTTGCGCCGCCTCGTACAAAAGCTGACCAAGCGCGGCGTGCGCATCGAGTTCGTCAAGGAAAGCCTGACCTTCACCGGCGAGGATTCACCGATGGCGAACCTGATGCTGTCGGTCATGGGGGCATTCGCCGAATTCGAGCGGGCCTTGATCCGTGAGCGGCAGCGCGAAGGCATCGCGCTCGCTAAGCAACGCGGAGCCTACCGAGGCCGAAAGAAGTCTCTGAGCGGTGAACAGATTGCTGAACTGAAACGGCGCGTCACGGCGGGCGAGCAAAAAGCGAAGCTGGCCCGTGAATTTGGTGTCAGCCGGGAGACCCTGTATCAATACTTGAAATTGGATCAATAAATATGCCTCGTCGTTCCATACTGTCCGCCGCCGAGCGGGAAAGCCTGTTGGCGTTGCCGGACACCAAGGACGACCTAATTCGACATTACACGTTCAGCGATACCGATCTCTCCATCATCCGCCAGCGGCGCGGGCCTGCGAATCGCTTGGGCTTTGCCGTGCAGCTCTGCTACCTGCGCTTTCCCGGAATCTTCCTTGGTGTCGATCAGGCGCCGTCTTTGCCCCTACTGAAACTGGTCGCCGACCAGCTCAAGGTCGGCGTCGAAAGCTGGGACGACTACGGGCAGCGGGAGCAGACCCGGCGCGAGCACCTGGTCGAGCTGCAAACGGTGTTTGGCTTCCAGCCGTTCACCATGAGCCACTACCGGCAGGCCGTGCACACGCTGACCGACCTGGCCATGCAAACCGACAAAGGCATCGTGCTGGCTAGCACCTTGGTTGAGCATCTGCGGCGACAGTCGATCATCCTGCCCGCGCTCAACGCCATCGAGCGCGCTAGCGCCGAGGCCATCACTCGCGCCAACCGGCGCATCTATGACGCCTTGGCCGAACCACTGTCGGACACGCATCGCCGCCGCCTCGACGATCTGCTCAGGCGCCGGGACAACGGCAAGACGACCTGGCTGGCCTGGCTGCGCCAGTCGCCGGTTAAACCGAACTCGCGGCACATGCTGGAACACATCGAACGCCTCAAGGCGTGGCAGGCGCTCGATCTGCCTTCCGGTATCGAGCGGTCGGTGCACCAGAACCGCCTGCTCAAGATCGCCCGTGAGGGTGGCCAGATGACGCCCGCCGACTTAGCCAAGTTCGAGCCGCAACGGCGCTACGCCACCCTCGTGGCGCTGGCCATCGAGGGCATGGCCACGGTCACCGACGAAATCATCGACTTGCACGACCGCATCCTGGGCAAGCTGTTCAACGCCGCCAAAAACAAGCATCAGCAGCAGTTTCAGGCATCCGGCAAGGCGATCAACGCCAAGGTGCGGCTGTTCGGGCGCATCGGCCAGGCGCTGATCGAGGCCAAGCAAGCTGGCCGCGATCCGTTCGCCGCCATCGAGGCCGTCATGTCCTGGGATGCCTTCGCCGAAAGCGTCACCGAGGCGCAGAAGCTCGCTCAGCCCGATGACTTCGATTTCCTGCACCGCATCGGCGAAAGTTACGCCACCTTGCGCCGCTACGCGCCGGAATTCCTTGCCGTGCTCAAGCTGCGGGCCGCACCCGCCGCCAAGAACGTGCTCGATGCCATCGAGGTACTGCGTGGCATGAACACCGACAACGCCCGCAAAGTGCCTGCCGATGCCCCGACCGACTTCATCAAGCCGCGCTGGCAGAAGCTGGTGATGACTGACGCGGGTATCGACCGGCGCTACTACGAGCTGTGCGCGCTGTCCGAGCTGAAGAACTCGCTGCGCTCGGGCGACATCTGGGTGCAGGGATCGCGCCAGTTCAAGGACTTCGAGGACTACCTGGTGCCGCCCGCGAAGTTCGCCAGCCTCAAGCAGTCCAGCGCATTGCCGCTGGCCGTGGCCACCGACTGCGACCAGTACCTGCACGACCGCCTGACGCTGCTTGAAGCGCAGCTTGCCACGGTCAACCGCATGGCAGCGGCCAACGACCTGCCGAATGCGATCATCACCGAGTCGGGCCTGAAGATCACGCCGCTGGATGCGGCGGTACCCGACACCGCGCAGGCGCTGATCGACCAGACAGCCATGATCCTGCCACACGTCAAGATCACCGAACTGCTGCTCGAAGTCGATGAGTGGACGGGCTTCACCCGCCACTTCACGCACCTGAAATCGGGCGATCTGGCCAAGGACAAAAATCTGCTGTTGACCACCATCCTGGCCGACGCGATCAACCTGGGCCTGACCAAGATGGCCGAGTCCTGCCCCGGCACGACCTACGCCAAGCTCGCCTGGCTACAAGCCTGGCATACCCGCGACGAAACCTATTCGACAGCGCTGGCCGAGTTGGTGAACGCCCAATTCCGGCATCCCTTCGCCGAACACTGGGGCGACGGCACCACGTCATCGTCGGACGGCCAGAACTTCCGAACCGGGAGCAAGGCCGAGAGTACCGGTCACATCAACCCGAAATATGGCAGCAGCCCTGGGCGAACCTTCTACACCCATATATCCGACCAGTACGCGCCGTTCCACACCAAGGTGGTCAATGTCGGCGTGCGCGACTCGACCTATGTACTTGACGGCCTGCTGTACCACGAGTCCGACCTGCGCATCGAGGAACACTACACCGACACGGCAGGCTTCACCGATCACGTCTTTGCCCTGATGCATCTCCTGGGCTTCCGCTTTGCGCCGCGCATCCGTGACCTGGGCGACACCAAGCTGTTCATCCCCAAGGGGGATACCGCCTATGACGCGCTCAAACCGATGATTAGCAGCGACAGGCTGAACATCAAGGCTATTCGTGCCCACTGGGATGAAATTCTGCGGCTGGCGACCTCGATCAAGCAGGGCACGGTGACAGCCTCGCTGATGCTTCGGAAACTCGGCAGCTATCCGCGCCAGAACGGCTTAGCCATCGCCCTGCGCGAGCTGGGGCGCATCGAACGCACGCTGTTCATCCTGGACTGGTTGCAAAGCGTGGAGCTGCGCCGCCGCGTCCACGCTGGACTGAACAAGGGCGAAGCGCGCAACGCGCTGGCCCGCGCCGTATTCTTCAACCGTCTGGGCGAAATCCGCGACCGCAGCTTCGAGCAGCAGCGCTACCGGGCCAGCGGCCTCAACCTGGTGACGGCGGCCGTCGTGTTGTGGAACACGGTCTATCTGGAGCGCGCAGCACATGCGTTGCGTGGCAACGGGCATGCTGTCGATGACGCGCTATTGCAATACCTGTCGCCGCTCGGCTGGGAACACATCAACCTGACCGGCGATTACCTCTGGCGCAGCAGCGCCAAGATCGGCGCGGGCAAGTTCAGGCCGCTACGACCGTTGCAACCGGCTTAGCGTGCTTTATTTTCCGTTTTCTGAGGCGACCCCTAGCTTGCCGAAAGCCTATCAAAACATGTGCTTTCAGATGTCAGCGCGGCATAATCCGGAACTCGGCATTATTTCTAATTTTATGTGTCAATTCAAATTGGTAATGTGAGCGTTAGTGGCAGATAATGTGATTTCACGGTGATGATTGCGGTCTGGTGGCAAATAATCTGATCACATTCGCAGTTAATGTGAGTTTGGCTCTGGCGATAAAATCACTTAATCTGAGCCGGAAAAGCGCGATAAGTGCAAGTTTGACGGATTATAAGTGCAATCCTCTATAGCTAATGGGAACATCAGGAAGTTTTAGTGGATCTAAACAGGGTTTAATACCTTCGTGGGTAGATGACATTGACGATGTTAACGATCCGACGTCTCCTGAATCTCCAGACAATGTACCTGGAGATCCCCTAAGTCCTTCGCTAGATGGGGTGCCAGATGGCACGATCAACCGACCATATCCTGCGATGCCTGTTCCAAAGATTGGTGCTGAACTAGGCCCTGCTAGAGGAAATATAACGCGAGGGACAAGAGGTCGTGACGCAGAATCCCTGAGGCGAGGGGCGGGACGCTATGTTACAGCCAGCGGAGGGGCTGCTGGGGCCGCTCGGAGAATGTCTACATCCAGGCGAGTTGCCGCGGGTATTGTGCAAGTCGCACAGGCATTCAATGCCGGCGGAGCAGCCAACGTTTTGCAAACCTTCAATTTGCAAGGGCTCGCAGGCGCGACGATAACCGAAGTTTTTGTGGCTTTGACTGACGTACTATGCCCCGCTGGGGGAACTATTGACGAAGCAATCGCTCGAGACGCTATGTTAGAGACAGTTGTCGATCTACTAGAGAGTGGCGTTACAGACTTTGACGATCTTACTCCAGAGCAACTGCAAGAATTCTTCATCGGAGTGGTGGGAAGATCTATCGAAGATAAAATTTGGAATGAGCTTGGCACAAATAGCTTCGGGCGCGCTGAGGATATTGAGACGATTGAGAGAGCTGAAGCCAACCTGCACGATTTTGTTGATGGTTGTGTTCGTGACCAATTTGATAATGGTAACACATCGCTCTCGGATATTGGGGCTGATGAGATTGATGGCTTCGTTTCAGGGCTTTACACAGCTGCATTCGAAATGATGAGAATACTCGGAGAGAGCGAATGAAAAGGCTAAGTCTGATAGGCCGCTTAGGTCAAAACGATAACGACACTGTTGATGTTGTGCAGACGGACTCTGTTAAATTCGAGCTCAATCTTATGGAAGGCAATGCCTTCCTAGGCTTCGGAGTAGGTCGTGCTATCAAACATCTTGAGAGTATTGCCGTAATCCCCTCGGAAATTGCAATAGATTTAGTCATTTTAGCCTGCCACGTGACTGCCGCCGATACGAGATTTTCCAGAGTGGAGTGTTCTCAAGATGGTTGGACTAGAGAAATAGACCTGTATATCCCTGTCTTCGATGCTCACAAGTGGGATCCTGTTAGGAAGCCTTTGGCGGAAATACTGAGGTTTTTGACCGGAGATCGGTGGCGACTGTTTTTCAGAAGTCGATATGATGCAAAGTTGAAGTTTGCCCCTGTAAACGATGATCTGTTGGAGCCAGCATACAATCAGGTTTCTCTCTTTTCAGGTGGTCTCGATAGCTTGATTGGAGCTGTCGATATGCTTGCCGAAGGTGCAAAGACACTATTTGTCAGCCACTACTGGGATGGTGAAACTGCATCGGCACAGTCTACTCTGTTGTCGGCGCTGCAAGAAAAATATGAAAACGTAGATTTTGCCTCTCTTCGAGTGCATCTGGGTTTTGACAAAAATCATCTCCAAACAGGTATGTCGGAGTCAACCCAGCGGGGGCGGTCATTTCTGTTTTATTCGCTGGCCGCGTTGGCGGCATCTGGTCTCGGTTCCAAAACGGACGTTTTCATACCGGAGAACGGTTTGATTGCTCTTAACGTACCTTTAACTCCGCTGCGATTTGGTGCTCTTAGTACAAGAACGGCGCACCCACATTTTATCTATGGCCTCAATTGTGTTCTCAACGAGTTGTCTCTCGGTGTCAAACTAAGCAATCCGTACGAGTTTCGAACCAAGGGAGAGATGGTGCGGAATTGCAAAGATCTAAATTTTCTAAAGCAAGTGATTGGTCAGTCTATGTCTTGCTCATCACCGGCGAAAGCACGTTACAAAAGGTTGTCGCCACGACATTGTGGCGGTTGCGTTCCTTGCCTAATTCGAAGAGCAGCGATTGAATCGGGGTTGGGAGTAGGGGCCGATGATACTGAATACACGCTTGACCAATTACATGGTGCTACCGTGTCATCTGACAGAGCGGATGGCGAACATGTCCGGGCTTTCCAGTTGATGACTCAACGACTGTCCAAATCACCCAAAAGTGCGAGTATTCTCATTCACAAGCCAGGGCCCTTACATACTTCGGCAGAATGTTTGAAAAAATACACAGGGGTCTTTACAAGGGGAATTGCTGAGGTCAACGCTTTGCTCAGTGACGTGGAAAGTAAACCGAGACCTTAAAATGCAACCGGAATATGTCGATTTTCATTGTCATTTAGACCTGTATCCAAACTTCGAGGCAGCAATTAAGCAATGTGATCGTACGAGAACTGCCACTCTTGCTGTGACCACAACCCCCAAGGCTTTCTCTAGGAACAAGCGCTTGGCGGACAAAAGTAAATTCGTGCGTGCGGCACTAGGCCTGCATCCGCAGCTTGTGGCCACTAGATCGAATGAATTAATGCTGTTTAGTCAGCTTCTTGATCAAACTCGTTACGTCGGCGAAATTGGTCTGGATGCCAGTAAACAACACTACGGATCTTTCAACATTCAAAAAGAGATATTCAAAGAAATCCTACTTTTATGCGCACAGGCTGGCGGAAAAATTCTATCGATCCACAGTGTACGGAGCTCTACGCATGTTCTGAAGGCACTCGCGGATTATTTTCCCAAAGATAGAGGAACTGCTGTACTGCATTGGTTTACTGGTTCTAAGAAGGAAGTTGAACGAGCAGTTGAATTGGGCTGTTATTTTTCAGTGAACCAAGCCATGTTGGCTACACCAACCGGGAAGCGAGCTGTTAGCTCTATTCCTCTTAATCGACTTCTGACTGAGACGGATGGCCCGTTTGTTATGGATGGAATGGATGTTGTCCGTCCTGGTCATGTGCAGCCTGCTTTGATGACTTTGGCAGAGTTACTAAACTTACAAGAAGATGACCTCCGTTTCAAAGTGATCCAAAACTTGAAAACTATGCTAACGCATCCAATGGTTGGATGAGTGCATTTTACTGAGGATCCTTATGTTTTTGTGAATAGGTTATTTTGACTTGTTGCCGCACAACATGTAGCGCTTGGTCATATCTTTTGAAGCACTCTTGCCAAGCCTTTATCCCACCGTATTCCCCGACTACGAGCAACATCGCACGATGTGAAGCCGTGAGAATTTCGTTGTGCTCAGCTAATGTGTTTATAGTCTGTTTTGCGACTTTAAGCTCGTTTTCTAACTCTCTAATTTTCACTCGATCACTATTTTTTTTCCGCTTTTCCTCCTGTTGGCGAGAGTATTTTAGGAGTAAGTTCCTCCTAGCCGGTATCCGAGTGATATCGGATGCATTCATTACCAGCCTTTCTCTGACGCAAGAACGCGCGCTGAGGTCAATGTCTTCTGACAGCATCCTCTGAAGTCCGTTTTCAAATACCCGGATTTTGTCCTCAGATAGTACCATTGTGGTCTCTACATGGGGTTAAGGTTGGATTGAAGGCGCAAGCTAACTCAATCAAGAATAGACTTTTTAGTGTTGGACAAGTTTTGATAGCGATCTTTACCTTCCGGAAAAACTTTACCGTCCGGCTTGGTCTCTAAAGCGGCTTGCACAGCCCCTAGTCGCTGAGAAGCATGCGAAAGTTGATTTTGCCAGCCAAAAGGCCGCTTGCTATCAGGCTGTTCCTGTAATTTTTTAATCCAACCAGCAAGATGATCGCGGAGGTCTAGAAGCCTCTTTTGTTCTGATGGGTTGTTAGTACGTGCCAGGTGACGACAGTGGTTAAAGCATTCTAGGTGGTTGGGGCAAGTGTCTACGGTGAATGCGTTTAAACACACGCCGTAGGGCGTTACATGAAAGCCATCCGCTTCACTTTGAAGATATTGGATAGCTGCGCCAATTCCTTCGGTTGCTTCCACCTGCCGGAATTCGTCAACAATTGGACCTGCCACTGTCCCTGTTTTTACCAACTGATAGATCGTTTGTCCTCGTTCGCTAAGTTGGGATAAAATCTCATCTTCAACAGCAATGTTATTGAGGTCTTCGGCCAGGCTTCTGTGATCATAAGCTGCTGCATGGCGGACATCTTTTCTGAACCTTTTTGAGATAACTGTATCTGCAACATTCAAGCGCAGAAGTTCCGTGCTTTGCAGATGACGAAACGAATGGGTTCTAAGAAACAACTGCTTTGCAATCTGTGGTCGATACCTTGCGAAGATACTTTCGTTTGCTGTTCCATCTAACATCCGCATTATGTCGTGTGTCGACGCCTTACCCACTGAGTAGTACCGGTTTAGGTCGGCGATGCCCCCTTGTCGACTTTCAGACTGGGCATATACAGGAAGTAGAAACAGGTTTTGATAAGGGAAGTGTAACTTGCCGTTTTGCAATTTAGCGTGGAGCGTATCCGGTTTCTTTTTTAGCCGAAATTCGTTCAAAAACGCTTCAATTTGAGACACCTTAAAATATACGTCTTTCCAACGTATCTTTCCCTCAATTTTTCTTCCCTCACAATCGAATGCGTCTACGTACTTCTTCCACTGATGATGGAAAGATCGTATTTGAGGAGATAAAGCACACTTGTTATCTTCAATATCTCGAACTTGAGTTTGATAAACTTTATCCAAAACAATGGGTGAGTATTCTTTTCTGTATTCTTCTAAAAAATTCGATGCTAATCGGCGTCTAGTTATTGCGATATTACCAGTCACTCGAGCGTACGCTTCATAGCTTGGTATATACTTCACTCCTGCGAGTTCCGGAAAAAGAACCCTCTGGTTAGTTTGCTGTTTTAGCCTAACTCGCATCGGTAATGTCACGCGCAACGTGCTCGCAATAATTTCCTCAACGATCTCCGAAAACATTGGAGGGACGTGTTGAGTGTTTTCCGTCAGAACTAGCGAGGATTTTCTGTGCTGTGCGACGTTTTTCTCAGAGAAATACCTTAGCGTTAAAGAAGTAGATATTCCGTGCTCTGTTGCTGCTGGGTTGCCATCTTTCGTAGCGTAAGACCGCTTACGGAGACAATCTGCCGGCAACATTACTACTTCCCCAATCCGGAGACCGGTTATGATACAAAGTTGTATTATGCGAAACCGAATGAAGTCAGAGATCGTTTTCGGTTGCTCTGTGAATACAATGTCAACTAGCTCCCAGAACGCTTGTTTATCAGGTAGACGGTCGGGGGACTTACGATCGCTCAGTTTTGTTCTGACTAATTCGGTGCGTCGGAAGGTTCTTTCTGACGAGCGTCTCGCATCAACATTCCTCTGTTGTGATTGGTATGTACTAAAAGGTCGGCAATACTGAGATAGAGGCATTGAAACAGGTAAGTGCATTCCATCAAAGAACAGTCTTACGACCATTTCCATATTGAGGGCAGTTTTTCCGGACTTCCCGATTAATAGAGATACATTGTACGCTTTTCGGATGTCTTCTGGTGAGACCTCCCAAGGTGCGTTCGGGAAACAACACACTCCCAATATACGAACGATCTTTAGTATATTTACGTTGACGTGAGGGAGCTTATTTTTCCGTACAAGAAGTGTATGCAGTGCAATAGCTTTGTATAGGTCCCACCATTCTTCAGTAAGAAAAAGCCTTGAGGGAAGTGTATGAGTAAGATTCGCGGCACAAATTTTCCTAAGTGCTTGCTCGGCGCTAGGAGGAATCCGAGCGGTAGATAACCAAAAAATTGGCGGTTCAGGTGCAGAAATGATCCTTGATAGGTTCCATCTCAGTGCTTTCGGCACCTTTCCGTCTTCATTAAGGGGGAGGTTCCAAGACAACTGATTATCTTTGGCAAAGGTACGCCCTTGTTCTATTAGCGAGTTGTATTCCGCTTTTCCCATTAGCTTATTCTCGTGCTTTGACGCTTGAAAGTTCATTCAGGGTTCTCTGAATTGCGTCGAGCGTTTCTTGTAGTTGAAGAAATGCGGGTGATGCGTTTCTCAGTCTGTCTGCATCATAAAAGCTGCGAGCAACTTGCCGAAGATCGTTGAGAGCGTTGCGGTGTATTTGCTGTTCGTCTATGGCGATAAAGTGCCTGCAATTGTAGCAAGAGAAGATTGGGTTGAACTTGCAGTTAGGTTGCCCCACTGAACATTTTCCGATCCCGGTTATTGGTATGCCATGAGGCATTCCGCTTATTATTTTTTCCTCAGATGTTCGCTCTAGTACTTGTCGAGAGAGAGTTCTGGTAAGTGCAACTTGATGAACAGTGGAATATATCGGCGAGATTGAAAGCGCCCGATTAATGAGCTCTGCTTGATTGGCGGACGTATCGTAATACACAGAGCCTGCGTTCAATGTGGAGTGGCCTAAAAATTCTGCGACAGAAACAGCAGAAGCCCCAGAATCTACCAAGCGTTGGCTAGCTGTATGTCGAAAATCGCCAGGCGCATAGACATTGCCACACAGCGCACGCGTCATCGTTCGCACAATTTCTGTAACTTCTCTTGGTGTTAAGCCGAAAAACTTTGCAGGGGTAGGTGGCGCATGTTTTCGATATGCAACAAATAAATCGCACCACTCCCGCTTTATACGTCGGACTATCTTGGAACTTACTTTCCTTTGTTTTGTTAGCGGGAAAGCGACATGCAGTGCCCCTGTTTCGAAAACACGTATATCGCTTGCTGATATTCTTGCAATTTGCCCTGGGCGCAATCCGTACTGGAAGCATAGGCTAAGAATACAATAGTCTCTGATGACGTTGATCGAGAGCTTGTTCGTGTTTGGTTTGTTGCGCAATAGTTGCGAGGCGGAATCAAGTCTATTAGCAAATACACGTTGATCGAGTACCGGGATAAAGCATTCACCTGATCTAATTCGTTTGTATAGGTCTCGGTGCGGCGTCGGTAGTGCAGATATGATTTGAGCATATGAGGGATGCCATTCTGCGAAGCGTCGTCGGCAAAGAAAACGTAAGAAGCTTTTAATCGCGGTTGAGTCCGATTTTCCTAGAAGGGTTGGTAGGACTTTAGATGCCCAAAAACGGGGAAGTTGGTCGGGATTAATCTTCACCAACTGGTCGAATATATTAGTGTCAGTACCGAGGCACCATGACCTGAGCTCTCCCACATACGTTTTCATTGCGTTGCAGCGACGACCAGTTAAAAGCCCGTCCACAACCCAGTGCTTTAGAGCATTATTCGTTCCGGCCACAGCCCATGAAAAATCAATATACTCATCTTGACCATCAATACGAACATGCCAGTAATCACTCGACTTTAAGTCATTAATAGATCTGTATTGTTCATGGAAATCGTCAAAATATCTAATAAGTGATGGAAGAGGGGGCCACTGGACGGTATCAAGGTTGAACCCATCCCGTGAGTTTTCCTTTGGTTCAGCAGACGTCATAGTCGTGCTCTCCCGTGCTTGCTGTGAGTCCTTGAATGAAATTGTCGAAATTCTCTGTCCAGATTTGCTGATGTGAGCTTTCAAAATATGCTCGCGCATACAAACGCGGCATTTGAGAGTTTGGAGCCCAGCCAAAGAACACTCGCAACTTTTCAACGGCATTATCGAGAGAAAAGCCTTGCTCTACATATGTTCGAATTCGATACACGGCTGCGGTGTGGCGCAATGAGTGGGGTGAAAGAGTAACAGAATGATGTTTATACAGAGTTGCCTGAGCAGCATTTGAGAGAGACCGTCTTGCACAGGAAAACACGCTGTTAACTCTTGCCGATGATAACGGACGTCCGTTTCTGGATATCAGTAATTGCGGGTATTTAGATGACGGCCGAAAGTTACGGGTATAGGTGTCGAATATGGTTAGGAGTTCGCGACTAACAGGAATGTCTCGCTGTGAAAATGCCGTTTTTAATGCAGGTTTAGAATGTCTTGGGTCGTTATCTTGTGATTGACGGTTAAACGTTGTTAGCCACGCGATCTCTTGTACACCAGTGCTCGTACGTACTTTCTCGTGTTTGATGCAATCTGCATCCAATAGGAGCGCTTCTCCTCGACGTAATCCGAGAGAAAGATAAAGGTGAAAGAGCAACCAGTTTCGCCATTGCTGGTCTGCTGATTTGAAAGGGTTTTCATTGGAGCGAGGTGCAAAGATTGCCGCTAGTTCGCACAAGACCGTTGCAGGTATGACCCGAATAACTACAGGCGGATGAAATTGCGCCGTTACAGTGAGTTGGTCATAAAGTTGCAATCGATGCTGAAGCCGGAGGAGTAGGGTTGTTAAAGATGGCGCTGAAGTATTTGGAGTGAGATATTCGAGTAACGTGAAGAGAAACTCTTTACATACGCGCCAAATATCCGCAGGTCCGGCAGGAGATCGCCCGATCGCGTAATGCTGACGACGTAACCTCTGCAGAAACCCGCTCAGAATCCGTTCGATTTGGTCAAATTCTAGGTTGGTTATAGCTCTATCTAAGGAACCCGTTCCGTACAGCTCGTCAGAATATTCGTAAAGTCGACCTAGATTTTTACAGTAACGTTGTCGCGTGCTGTGTGCTAACCGCGTCTTGAAGGTGTCAAGCCAGACGGTGCTCCAAAAACGCGGAACACCATGGTCGTCCAATACTATTGAGGTCCGCAGATTGGCAGGTAAGAGTTGAGTCGTGCGCATTTAACTCAAGCCCGATAATTGTTTCGGCAGATATCAAAGCAACGTTAACCGAAGAACCCCATATGTGAGTCTAGCTTCGCTACGCTGCGCAAGCCTCACATATGGGGTTCTTCCAGCGATTGTCGACCAAAACGCAACACATTTGAATAAGTCACTTTTGTCATAATATATATTATAGAACTTAACGGTATGCGAAATACCGCCCTCTGTGGGATCAGATTGCCCGTTATTGTCCGTTTCAGATTTCCTAGCCTTCAGTCCACATTTATAATGAGACCATCATATGCAGGCTCGACATGATCGGGCGTATCGCGCATTGCCTCATCATAATCAAACAGAATGCTCATGTGGGTGAAGTAAGTCTGTTTGGGTTTGAATTCCGCAACCCATTCCAACACCTTCTCTAGATGAGCATGCGTGGCATGTGGTTTATGACGCAGGCAATCAACGACCCAGACATCTAGCCCGTAAAGATTTTCTAGTGATTCTTCCGGGAAATCGACCACATCCGTTGAATAGGCAAAATTACCAACCTTGAAACCCAGCGTCTCGCCATAACCGTGATCCTGACGGAAAACGGTTATTGGGACCCCTGCGGCTTCGAATGCCCCGGATATGACATGCGGGACCAAGACTGGCTTATAGTAGAAGTCAATGCCATCGGCCAAAGGTTCAAACACATAGGCAAAACGATGGTCAATGTCCGAAATGGTTTCGGCTGCCGCATAGATATCCAGTGGACGATGCATAGCGACATTGATCCAGCGAAGTTCGTCTATGCCATGCACGTGGTCGGCATGTGCATGGGTGAACAGCACTGCATCGATATGGTTGATATCATGGCGCAATGCCTGTTCGCGAAAATCCGGCGTAACGTCGACAAGTATATTTTTGCCCGCCTGCTCAATCAGGATCGAGCTTCTCAGACGCCGGTTCCTCGGATTTTCCGGATTGCACTTTCCCCAACCCAAGCCAACGGATGGGACACCGTTTGATGATCCGCAGCCCAGAATGGTGATTTTCGTCACTATACGCCTGCCTCCGGCGACAGAAGATGCTTCCGGTCCGCCTTGGTAAACAGAGCAAAGAAATTATCCGTGGTCGCACGGGCTATTTCATCCGGGCTGACACACTTGATTTGGGCCAGTTTTGCGGCTGTATGGGCAACATAACTTGGTTCGTTTGGTTTGCCGCGCTTGGGAACCGGAGCGAGATACGGTGCATCAGTTTCCACCAGCAAACGATCAAGTGGTATGTCTACGATCGCTGCCTGAATTTCCCGGGCCGAATTGAAGGTTATAATACCCGAGCAGGAAATATAAAAACCGATCTTAAGCGCTCGTTGCGCCAGTGCTGCCGAGCTCGAGAAACAGTGAATGACGCCGGTAAACGGCCCCTTTTCATATTCGTCCTCGAGAATATCCATGGTGTCGTCATCTGCATCACGCGTATGAACGATCAGTGGCAGACCGGTTTCGCGGCAGGCAGCGATATGTGCTCGAAAGCTTTCACGCTGCGCGTCCCGCGGGGCGTTGTCATAGTAATAGTCCAGACCGCTTTCACCGATACCGATGATTTTCGGGTCAGATGCCATTTCGATCAGGCGATCAGGCGATGAGAGCCCCTCCTCGCCGGCTTCATGCGGATGAACGCCGATCGTGCAATAAATATGGTCTGCTTTGGAGGCAACCGCGCGAACATTTTCAAATGTCGACAGCTTTACGCCGATACTGACCATCATGCCAACGCCAGCCTTTCGGGCACGCGCGATCATGCCCGAAAGGTCTTCGGAAAACTGGGGATAGTCCAGATGGCAGTGGCTGTCGACGAGCGCGACATTCATGCCTTCTCTCCTTCGTCCTCGGTTTCGACATAGCGCGGGAATACGCCTTCCGGCTTTGGCAAACCGGTCCCTGCGACCAAGGCGTGGTCTGCGCCAAGCTGTTCAAATCCGCGCTGATCGATCGGCAGAACAAGCTGATCAAGGATTTTTGCAGCAGATGCCGGCATCAGCGGCTGTACCAGGATACCGACATGGCGAATGACTTCGGCCAGGACATACAGAACCGTTTCCATTCGTGCCGGATCTGTTTTTTTCAGGCCCCAGGGGGCCATTTCATCAACATACCGGTTCGCATCGCCAACCAGTTCCCAGATCGCTTCGATGCCTTTGTGGAATGCCTGTGCGTCAAATAGCGGACGCACGGTATCAAGCATGCCATATGCCTTGCCCAGAATGGCCTGATCGGCATCGGTGAACGTGCCGGCGGTCGGCACCGAAGCGTTGCAGTTTTTGTGGATCATCGAAAGAACGCGCTGGCACATATTGCCAAGATCATTGGCCAGTTCGCTGTTCATGCGGTTTACCATCGACCGATGAGAGAAATCACCATCGTTGCCAAACGGGACTTCGCGCAGCAGGAAATAACGTGTCTGATCCAGCCCGTAGCGATCCGTCAGATCATAGGGATCAATGACGTTCCCCAGTGATTTCGATATTTTCTGCCCCTCATTGGTCCACCAGCCGTGCGCAAAAACACGTTTGGGCGGTGCAATGTCGGCCGCCAAAAGGAATGCAGGCCAGTAAACCGCATGGAAACGCAGGATATCCTTGCCAACCATGTGCAGATCGGCAGGCCAGAACTTTTCAAGCTTGGCCGGGTCCACATCCGGATAACCGATAGCAGTCAGATAGTTGGTCAATGCATCAAGCCAGACATACATGACATGGTCTTCATCACCTGGTACCGGCACCCCCCATTTGAAGCTGGTCCGCGATACTGACAGATCATGCATGCCACCTTTCACGAAGCTGATCACTTCATTGCGACGTGACTGCGGGGCGATAAAATCGGGATTGTCGTCATAGAATTTCAGCAGACGATCACCCCAGGCAGACAGCTTGAAGAAATAGCTCGGCTCGGAAACCCACTCTACGGGGGCACCGGTCGGCGCAACTTTCTCGCCGTCTTTTTCAATCAGCTCTTTTTCACCGTAAAACGCCTCATCGCGAACGGAATACCAGCCGTCGTAAGAGCCAAGATAAATCTCGCCCTTTTCAAGTAATGTATTCCAAAGCGCCTGACAGGCTTTTTTGTGGCGTTCTTCGGTCGTGCGAATGAAATCATCATTCGAGTAATTCATATGCACGGCAAGATCGCGGAAATTCTGCGAAACCTGATCGGTAAAGGTTTGCGGATCAATGCCCTTGGCCGCGGCCGATTTATCAACCTTCTGACCATGTTCATCAGTGCCGGTCAGGAACATCACGTCATAACCGTCCAGGCGCTTGAAGCGGGCCAGCACGTCGCATGCCAGCGTAGTATAGGCATGACCTATATGCGGCTTGTCATTGACGTAATAGATCGGTGTTGTGATGTAATAGGGCTGTTTGTGCCCGGTCATGATCGCAAATCCTTCGCGCAAGTCGTGAAACAAAACGGCCCGAAATGGGCCGTTATGGTCATAATTTCGGTTGATTGGTGCTCGTTTCAGTTCCGCATGGTTTCTTCAAGCATGAAGAATGCATTCAGCAAAGCCTGTTTGCGATCAAGATGCAATCCACGCGTGGCACTCATCAATTCGCTGATCTTTTCCCACACCTCAATCCATTGATCAAGCGGTTGCGCAGCAGCCATGCGTTGCATGGCGGGCAATTCACCTTCAATGACTTCGCGCGGTGCCTGCCCCGTTGCGGCAAATCGGATCAGACGCCCCAACCACCAGTGCAGAAGATCGGTTACCGTGGCAAAGGCAGCATCACGATCAGCCGGAGAAAACCGCTCGGCGAATTTATGTTGTGCCAGCACGTCTGCATCTGGCAATGCGGCCAAAAGACGAACCATTTCGGTATAAAGTTCAAGCCCGCCAACATCATGCAGTTGCAGAGCCCGTCCGATGCTGCCCTCAGCCAAACCGGCCAAGGCATCACGATCCCCCAGATCAATATCCGGACAATAACTGCCCAGCAATTCAACGACCTGATGATCCTCAAGCACGCCAAGGTTCATACGGCGGCACCGCGACCGGATGGTCGGCAACAGCCTGCCGGGTTGATGGGCGATCAGGATCATCATTGCATTGGCAGGCGGTTCTTCCAGAACTTTCAGAATTGCGTTGGCAGCATTACGGTTCAGCTCGTCGGCTGCATCAACAATCACGATACGCCAACCACCCTCTGCGGCGGTTTTTGACATGAAACTCCCGACCGTCCGGACGCTATCGACTGTAATTTCACCCTGAAGGCGTTTTTTCTTTTCGTCATATTGGCGCTCAATAACTTTGAGATCACCGTGCCCGCCGCCTGCAATACGACGAAAAACCGGATTTTCCGGATCGATATGCAGACCTCTCGGGCCATCGCCAAACAGCCCGCCCCCCTGATCGCCACCACCAGAAAGAACAAAACGCGCCATACGGTAGGCCAAAGTTGCCTTCCCGACACCGCGCGGCCCGCACAGCAGCCACGCATGGTGCATGCGTTTGCTATTCCAGGCATCCAGGACCGTTTGTTCCGCGTCGATATGGCCAACAAAATGGGCATTGCGCCGAGGTACCGGAAACGCCCCCTCTTCTTCTTGTTCTTCAACGGCCATCGATCAAATCCCCCGTCCGGATAATCTGGCTGAAACAACCGAAATCATCCGTTCGCAAACCAGATCAATGTCACCGTTTGCATCGACAATTTCGCACCGTTCCGGGTTTTTCCGGGCAATTTCGATGAAACCGTTTCGAAGCCGTTGATGGAATTCCGTTCCCATACGCTCGAAACGGTCTTCTGCTGCACTGATATTGGCAAACCGCGCCCCTGCCCGTTCCAAACCAACCTCTACCGGAAGATCGAAAATCAGGGTCAGATCAGGTTTGAAACCGTCAATCGCGATTTGCCAAAGATTGCGGATATACTCTGCGCCAAGACCATGCCCAAATCCCTGATATGCAACCGAAGAATCAGCAAAGCGGTCACACAAAACAACCTTACCCTCTGCAAGAGCCGGGCGGATGGTCCGTTCCACGTGATCTCGGCGCGACGCAAACATCAACAGGGCTTCGGTCACTGCGTCCCAGCGTCCGGGGTCACCGGTCAATAACAGGTTTCTGATTTCTTCCGCACCGGGGGAGCCGCCAGGTTCGCGCGTGACGACAACCTCGCGTCCGCGCTGACGAAACCAGCTTTCAAGTCGGCGTATCTGGGTTGTCTTGCCGCTACCTTCACCACCTTCAAAGCTGATGAACAAACCTGGCACCGAACTCAACCGTTCGCTCCCCACAGCAGATATTTGATTGCCGCACCGATGCGTCCGATAAAACCAAGACGATCAACCTCGGTTGCGGCGTAAAGCGGGAATTCATGTGGTTCGTTACCGGGAAGTTCAACCTTCAGCGTTGCGACTTGCTGCCCTGCGGTAATCGGTGCCGGGATCGGGCCTTCATAAACGACCGAAACTTTCATATCGTCACGGTTCGTGCGGGGCAGCGTCAACAGGATATCCTGATCAGTGACCAGATCGACTTTGGTTTCTGACCCCAGCCAGACATTCGCGCTGCTGACGACTTCGCCTGCATCAAACAGGTCATAATTGTCAAACTCGCGGAATCCCCAATCCAGCAGTTTTTGTGACTCTGTTCTGCGTTCGCGCACAGAACCAAGACCGTTAACGACAAGAATAAGACGACGCCCATCGCGTTCCGCAGTTGCCGTCAATCCATAGCCTGCTGTTTCTGTATGACCGGTTTTCATACCATCAACGCCGGCACTGGTACCCAGCAAAGGGTTTCTGTTCGGTTGGCGGATCCCGTTATAGGTGAATTCCTTCACCGCATAGAGTTTATAAAGTTCGGGAAAGTTCTTAATGGTATCATGGGCCAGGATTGCCAGATCATGCACCGTAACAAGATGCCCTTCGTCCGGCCAGCCAGTCGCATTTTTGAAAACAGACTTCGTCATACCGATCTTGCGCGCTTCAGCGGTCATTTCCTCGGCAAATGCCTCTTCGGTACCAGCAAGCCCTTCTGCAACAACGATAGCAGAATCATTCCCAGACTGAACAATAATACCATGCAGCAGGTCATTGACCGAAACGTCGGAATTCACTTCGACGAACATTTTCGATCCACCTTTGCGCCATGCTTTTTCACTGACGTGGAATGTATCGTCAAGCGATACGCTGCCGCTTTTGATCCGCTCGAACAACAAGTGAACCGTCATCATTTTGGTCATCGACGCAGGTTCAGTTAAAACATCCCCATTCTTGTCGAGCAGAACAGTGCCGGTGTCATAATCCATCAAATAAGCTTCGCGCGCGGTCGTCTCAAGCGCGTGCACGCTGGTCAGGGACATCGCCATGGCAGAACCAAATATCGCGGCCCCGGCCACTACCCGGTTCAGTTTCGTTTTGAACGGAATTGGCGGCATCAAACTCATAACGTCCTAACCTTGTTCTTTAAATTAACTGTCATACCGCCCTGTTTTTCGGCGGGATAAGATCGGTCTCTATGTCGCAAATCCGGCAAAATTGTGCAACCGCTTCAACTTTTCTGCAAAATCCGAACTATCGTGACCAGATAAACCCTAGCAACCGGAAACACTGTTTTGCAAAGCGCCGTCAGCACATTCCACAACGACTTTTGCGCCATTCTGTCCTGTGGCGATTACCCGTTCGAGCAGAATGTCCGCTTCGGGAACGGTGTTTAATGGTCCAAGTCGAACGCGATAAAAGGTTGTCCCCTTGACATCGACCGGCTCTATCTTGCTTGGGGCCATGTCATATAACCGGTTCCGGAGGTTAAGTGCATTGTCGTAAACCGAAAATGCGCCTGCCTGCACATAGATCGAAGACGGCGAAACCGGCTCCACACGAACAACCGCACTTTCTTCCACCGTGCCATCAAGAGGCGTTTGCGAAACAGCCTGTGATGCCCCACCTTCTGTCGGCGGGGTTAGTTTGATGGTCGATTTAGTGGGTTCTCCGCTGTCGGTAATTGGCCCGTCATTATCCAGACTAACGGTTTCGACCGTATCACGCGGTGCCGCGGAAACCGTTTGCTGCTCGGCAACAGTCACAGCCGGGGCAGCTTTTCCTTGGGCTATGGCCGCGATCTGGCGGCTTTCATCTTCGATGACTTCAACCAGGACTTTGGCTGTGCCTTTCTGCTCGAAACCAAGCAACTGAGCGGCACGACGGGACATATCAATGATTCGACTGTGCGCAAACGGACCCCGATCATTGATGCGCACCTTAAGCGAACGTCCGTTTTCAAGGTTGGTCACACGCACCACACTTGGCATTGGAAGTGTACGGTGGGCTGCAGATACCTCGTACTGATCAAAGATTTCGCCATTCGCGGTCTTCTTGCCATGGAATTTCGGGCCGTACCAAGAAGCAATACCGGTTTCCTTGTATTCATAGTCAGCAGCGGGATAATACCACTGCCCGGCAATCTCGTAAGGATTACCGACCTTATAGGTACCAACCTGTACCGGCTGCTGCTGTTGTGCACCGCCAATACGTTTAACTCCATGGACAGCAAGCTGCGTTTCGGCGCAACCGGCCAATAAAACGGTAATGGCAAGTGCACCAGCAGCCCAACGCCCTTTGTTCCAGCCCTGCATAAACGCCTTGCGCACGTTTTTCGGCATTCAGTTGTTCCCGTCCAGATAGTGAACCGCGTATGATCGGCTAAAGCAATTAACGACCGGCGATCGCATCAGCAAGTGTACCAACTGCAATTGCAAAATAGGTCGACCGGTTCCAATGCATTATGGTGTGAAAATTGTTATAAACCATATAAGCAGGTCCGGCACCGTCATTTACGATGACAATTGACGCATCCATGTCGGCAGCAGGAAGACTGGACCCATCCGGCATACGAACACCAAGTTTCTGCCATTCACTGATCGGTTTGCGAATTTCGCGTCCAGTAACTGATTTATCAAGGTCAGAAGGAATACTGACTTTGCGGCCCCACCGTTCGTCGGCTTTCCAGCCAACCGTTGATAGATAGTTCGCGGCAGATGCGAAAACATCTTCTTTAGCTCCCCAAAGGTCAATCTTTCCGTCTTCGTTTCCGTCACGGGCATAGTTCAGGAAAGTGGAAGGCATAAATTGCGCCTGTCCCATGGCCCCGGCCCAAGAGCCTTCCATTTTTTCAGGCGCGATATGGCCTGCGTCAATAATCTTGAGCGCATTGATCAATTCCGTGCGGAAATACTCTGCCCGACGGCCTTCAAAGGCAAGGGTTGCAAGCGAATCAACGACAGAATATCCGCCAGTATGACGCCCAAAACCGGTTTCAATGCCCCAAAATGCGGCCAGGTAATGTCCCGGAACACCGTATTTTTTGGCAGCGGCATCAATAATTGCACGGTTTTCGGCATATTTACGCCGACCTTCATCTATACGTGACTGCGGCACAACCCGTTGCAGATACTGCTCGAATGTCAGTTTGAACTCTGGTTGGCTGCGATCATACTCAATCACTTTCGGAATTGGTTGCGTATTGGCAAAGGCAACATCCAGTGTCGACTGGGAAATGCCCTTTGATGCCGCATCTTTTTTGAAATCAGCCAGCCATGCATCAAAGCCTTCTGTCGTAAAGGCTGGCAACTCGTCCGTATTGGTCTGGGCGAAAGCTGGTGAAACCGTCACGAGCATGCCGATAATTGAAGCCACAGTACCGATGGTCCGATAATTCATTTTGCTCGCCTCGTGCCGGTTTGGTTTGACGTTCCCGGTTAATGCTTGACCAGGCTGATATACTCGTTTTGAGTTCAGTATATTGCTGATACCGCCCCACACGTTAAGACTTGTTAAATGTCTGGCACGAACCTTCGCGTAATTTGGGTACGCAAGAAACTTTGCAAAGCAGAAACTGACATATTGACAGGTGCAGCCCGGCAATTTATTGAGGGCGCGCAGGACGATAAACGCCACCACAATGCGGAGAGATGGCAGAGTGGTTGAATGCACCGGTCTTGAAAACCGGCGTGCCTTTACGGGTACCCAGGGTTCGAATCCCTGTCTCTCCGCCACCTCCCTGATCAGTTGTCGAATGTTGAACCACGCCAAGACAAGTGTTTGTCATGGTGCTTACTTGCACGTCTAAACCGGTTCAGCTCAATCACACAATTCAGCCAGATAAATTTACACACCTTTTATCAATATTTCGGGCACTTAAGTGCTCTTGTAACCGGATTACATGATGCCAACCTGATACAAACAGGGCGAGCGTATCACCGGAGAAAACCTGATGTCACTGAACATTGGCAGCCGTATTCTTTTGGCTGCGGCATTGATTGTTGTGACCACATTTGTGGCATTCATTCTGTATTTCGACCTTCAACAAAAATCTGCGATTCAGGCGTCACTTCAATCCAAACTGGTTGAAACGGGTTCTCTGGCAACAACCGGGATCGCAAATTGGATTGATGGCCGGAAGTTGCTTGTAGAAAGCCTAGGGCA
The DNA here is from genome assembly GCF_017744215.1 of Thalassospira sp. A3_1. Lineage (NCBI taxonomy): Bacteria > Pseudomonadati > Pseudomonadota > Alphaproteobacteria > Rhodospirillales > Thalassospiraceae > Thalassospira > Thalassospira sp. A3_1. Next base: position 375,598 of record NZ_JAGHQQ010000003.1, read on the forward strand.
AAATATTGCGCAGAAAAATGACAGTGACAGTGTGAAGTATCTGGTCAGTCGCCCTTCCCTCGCTGATACATTCATGTTCTCGTATTTTGGTAGCGCATCGGGCGAGATGCTGATGTTTCCCCCGGATGAATTGCCTGCCGATTACGATCCGCGCAAACGACCATGGTATGCGGACGCGGTTGCCGCTGGTGGCAGCACGCTAACAGAGCCATACACCGATGCATCAACCGGAAAACTGATTGTTACAGCAACCACACCGGTTTCTTCTGATGGGAAAATTCTCGGTGTCGTTGGTGGTGATCTTGACATCACCACCCTGGGAGAGCTGGTGCGCAGCGTTGATCTGGGCGGGATCGGATATGGGTTTCTGGTCAATGATCAGGGAACCATCCTGATCCATCCGGATGCCAATTTCACGCTTAAGCCGATGGCGGAAGCCTTTCCGCAGAGCACCCCGACTGTTCGAGAAGGTATGGATGACGTCCTGAATGGCACTGGTGATCAAATTTTCACTTTCTTCAAGGTCGAAGGCCTGCCCGCTGTAAGCTGGTATCTTGGTTTTGCCATCGATCGCGACCTTGCTTATGTATCACTTACAAATTTCCGACAGACATCGATTATCACCGCTATTGTTGCGGTTCTTGCGATAATGGGACTTATGGGCGTTCTGGTACGCCAATGGGTGTCCAGGCCAGTTCTGAGCATGACAGATGCCATGACGCGCCTTGCAAATGGGGATCGCAGTGTTGAAGTCCCCGGAACTGAACTTAAGGATGAAATCGGTTCAATGGCTGCTGCCGTCGTTGTGTTCAAGGATAATGCAATCGAGATGGAGCGCCTCGCCAAAGAGAATGAGGAATCGACAAAGAGGTTGGCCGAGGAACGCAGGCGTGCACTCAATCAAATGGCGGACAGCTTTGAAAAAAATGTCCTTTCTATTGTTGAAACTGTCGCACATGCGTCTGAGCAAACCCAGCACGTTGCCAAACAGCTGACGGCGAGCGCAGAAGAATCCAATGCGCGGGCATCCGCTGTTTCCGAGGCCGCAGCCCAGACGACCGAAAGCGTTCAAACGGTTGCAGCCGCGACCGAAGAGCTATCAGCCGCGATCAGAGAAATAGGTGCGCAAGTTACGCAGTCCATCCAGGTTGCAAGCATGGCGGTTGAAGGCGTGAATAACACCAGCCAGACCGTCACGGAGCTTGCCGATGCAGCAGAACGGATTGGAAAGGTTGTCGGTTTAATTCAGGATATTGCTGGGCAGACAAACCTCTTGGCTCTGAACGCCACCATCGAAGCTGCGCGTGCCGGAGATGCCGGCAAAGGATTTGCCGTGGTAGCAGGCGAAGTGAAATCCCTTGCCAATCAGACAGACAAGGCAACCGGCGACATTCAGACTCAGGTCGATGGCATTCAATCTTCGTCTACCCGCTCCGTAACGGAAATCAGCGATATCACCACAACAATCGAACGGATTAACGAGTTCTGCAATGCGATAGCAGCCGCTGTCGAGCAACAGGGAGCTGCAACGCAGGAAATTGCGGATAGTGTGCAACGCGCCGCTTCGGGAACGCAGGATGTGTCCCGGAATGTATCAGCCGTTTCCGATGCTTCAACCATGGTCAGCGACGAAGCCCGCGCTCTTTTGCAGTCGTCAAATGAAATGCAGGCTTTGGCCGGAAAGCTTCGCCAGGAAGTGATTGGCTTCCTCAAAACAGTTCGCGATAATTGAGCCGGAGCAACAATCAAAGCCCGCTTCGTATATTGATCACGGTGCGGGCCTTTTGCTTACTCTCCGATTGCTGCAAAAATGGTCGAAAACTAAAATGCCACGTTCAGGTGCAAAAATTTGCGCCAAGACCAAGTGTGATTCGGCACTCTCGGAAATGTTGGGAATTTTTATTGCGTAAAAACACTTAGGACAGCAGTATATTTGCTAAGGTTTCCCAACCCCGGCCAAATATAATGCGGAGAGGGCTGTTTTCTTCATATAACTGCAAAAAATCAGTAGAATTACAGTGCCCGGAAAGGCAATTATTCAGGGGAAGAATGTGATTCGGATTGTCCAAAGGGGTGAAGCATCGATTTGGTGCGGATCGGGCAGGCCCGAAACAACAAGAACTTTCAACAGGGGACTCTTTATCTCGATATGAGCACAAACATACCCGCCCTAAAGGTCGAAGGGATGTTCAAAAGCTTTGGGGAGCATGAAGTCCTCAAAGGTATTGATCTGACCGCGAATACCGGTGACGTTATTTCGATCATCGGTTCATCCGGTTCTGGCAAAAGTACCTTTTTGCGCTGCATCAACCTTCTTGAAACACCGAATTCAGGCACCGTGCATGTTCATGGCGAACTGATCAAGATGCGCGGCCTGAAAGATGGAAGTCAGGAACCGGCCGACAAAAAACAGCTTCAACGCATTCGCACCAAACTGGCCATGGTATTTCAAAGCTTCAATCTTTGGAGCCACCTGACCATTCTGGAAAATGTGATCGAAGCGCCGGTGCATGTTCTTGGCATTCCGAAAAAAGAAGCCATCGAACGTGCCGATGCTCTGCTTCACAAAGTGGGCATGTATGAACGCCGCGACTATTATCCCGGCCACATTTCCGGCGGGCAGCAGCAACGCGCCGCAATTGCCCGCGCTTTGGCAATCGAGCCTGAAGTTCTGCTGTTTGACGAGCCGACGTCCGCGCTTGATCCTGAACTTGTAGGGGAAGTTCTTCGGGTCATGACCGACCTTGCCGAAGAAGGCCGTACGATGCTGGTCGTTACGCACGAGATGGGGTTTGCCAAAGGGGTATCGAGCCACGTCATGTTCCTCCATCAGGGACTGGTGGAAGAGTTTGGAGAGCCGAAAGAGGTATTCGAAAATCCAAAATCAGAACGTATGAAGCAATTCCTTCAGCGTGATTTCTGATCTGGAAGGGCTGGTTCCGCGAAAGAACCGACCGACAAGGACAGTGTCGATACGGCCTGTTCTCAACAACAAGGGAGACTATGAATGAAAAACTGGATCAAGGTTGCGACCGCAGCAGCCGTAGGTGTAGCACTGAGTGCATCGGCAGCAAGTGCAGCCTGGGAAAAGGTCGTTATTGCGACCGAAGGTGCATATCCTCCGTTCAACTATGTCGACAAGGATGGCAAACTGCAGGGGTTTGACGTCGATTTCGCGGTAAAACTTTGTGAGACGGCTGGCATCGAATGTGAAATCGTAGCCCAGGACTGGGACGGGATCATTCCGGGTCTGCTGGCAAAAAAATATGATGCGATTATCGCCCAGATGTCGATCACCGAAGAGCGTAAACGCTCCATCGACTTCACCAATTACTACAGCACCACGCCGGCGGTATTCGTTGGTAAGGAAGGAATGTCTGTGGAGGCATGGAAAGATGGCGCGGTTGTTGAAGACGCGCTTGACGGTCTCGTGATCGGCGTTCAGCGCTCGACCACTCACTCTGCTTTCCTCGAAGACAATTTCCCGAACGCCGAAATTCGTATGTATGACACGCAGGACAACGCTCTGCTTGATCTTACCGCTGGCCGCATTGATGCAACACTGGCCGATTCCGGTGTTCTCGTTGAATGGGTCAAGTCCGATGAGGGCAAAGGCTATGCTTTCGTGTCGGAAACATTTGCACCTAAAGAATTCTTTGGCGAAGGGGCCGGGATCGGCATTCGCAAAGAAGATCAGGACCTGAAAGAAATCCTGAACAAGGCACTGGCCGAAATGCTTGCCAATGGTTCGTATCAGGAAATCAACAAAAAATATTTCGAAGAAATCAACCTGCACCCGAATTGATCGGAAGGCAGTTTAGGGCGGCACCAGTGTGCCGCCCTTCCCTTATTGCCCGACGTTGATGTGGCATGAAGGTTTGCAGGAGATACCATGTTTGATTTATACGGCCGCGGTTGGCAGATGCTTGAAGGTGGACTTGTGACAGTCCAGCTTTGCCTGACCGTGCTGCCATTCATGATTATTCTCGGTTTGCTGGGCGCTTCGGCAAAATTGTCGCGTTACCGGAGCTTGCGGATAATCGGGGAAAGCTACACCGTTATTATCCGCGGTATTCCCGAACTTTTGGTTATTTTATTGATCTATTTTGGCGGCACGATTGCCGTGCAGAACCTTGCCGAACTTATTGGCGGTGAAGCTGTTCGTGTTGATATCCCGGCATTCTGGTCGGGCGTGGCGGCACTTGCTCTTGTTCAGGGTGCATTCGCCTCCGAAGTGTTTCGCGCAGCCATGCAATCCATTCCGGTTGGCCAGATTGAAGCAGCAACCGCTTGCGGCATGACACCAGCGCAAATATTCCTTCGTATCAAGTTACCACAACTCTGGCGGTTCGCCCTGCCCGGGCTTAATAACCTGTTTCAGGTTCTGATCAAGGATACGGCCCTGATTTCAGTCGTCGGTGTCGAGGAAATCCTGCGTAAAGCAGCGGTTGGTGCAGGAACAGAAAAAGCGCCCTTTACATTTTATCTGGTTGCAATGGCGATGTTCCTGGCTTTTACCACTGTATCGCTGTTCGTCTTCAACCGACTGGAAAAGCGGGCTTCCCGCGGCATTGCGAGGGCGTAATCGATGTTTGAAGATCTGATATACGTCCTGACCAAATATGATAGCTGGCTGTGGCAGGGTTTCCTTCTGACACTGCAATTGTTGGCGGTTTCTGTTGTATTTGGCACACTGATTGCTATCCCGCTTGCCGTCGCCCGTGTTTCAAAGCTTATTTGGGTTCAGGCCCTGCCCTTTGCGTTTATCTATGTGTTTCGCGGTACGCCGCTAATCGCACAGCTGTTCATGATGTATTACGGTTGTGGGCAACTTATCGCCAGCATTGAAGGCATACAGGATCATTGGTCGTGGACCTATCTGCGTGATCCCTACTGGTACTGCCTGCTAACATTCGTCCTGAATACGGCGGCCTACATGGCCGAGATCATGCGTGGTGGTATCCAGAATGTTCCGAATGGCGAGATTGAAGCTGCACGCGCGTGTGGCATGCGGCCTGCCACCATTTATCGCCGGATCATCTTCCCGCGTATGTGGCAGATCATCTGGCCTGCCTATACCAACGATGTGATTTTTACGCTTAAGGCAACGTCACTGGCATCGACGGTCACCATGATGGAATTGACCGGTGCCGCCCGCAAAATTGTTGCGCGTACCGCATTGCCATATGAAGCCTTCATTTCGGCAGGCGTGATCTATCTGATTATCGTTTATGTCCTGACCTTTGGCTTCAAGGGTGTTGAAAAATACCTGCGCCGGAACGAAAACCGGAAAGAAAACAAATCCACCATTGCGAAAGCCGGTGGACATATCTGATTTCCAGTCAAGTCCCGGGCTGTTCGATGTCGAGAAACCATAGACATTGATCGTTCGGGACATGAGTATTTCTGGCAACTGCCTCACCTGTTGTTGCCAGAGTCGCTTCTAACGCCGCCACCAACTCCCACAGGAATATCATGCAACAGGAACGCATTGAACTGCTTCGCCCGCAAATGGGTACTGCCCGCGCGCTTACCGTCCGTCGCTACGGCACCCCCGGCAAAGGACCGAAAGCTTATCTTCAGGCAGCACTACATGCCGATGAACTGCCCGGAGTTATCGCCCTGCACCATTTGGAAACTCTTCTGAAAACGGCCGAAGAAAACAACCAGATCAAGGGGGAAATCGTTGTTGTACCATTCGCCAACCCGATCGGTTTCACCCAATATGTTGACATGAAGCCGCTTGGTCGCTTTGAAATGCGCACCGGCCAGAACTTCAACCGGCACTATCCTGACCTGTGCAAGGAACTTGTTGCTGCAGTTGATGGGAAACTTGGTCAGGATCCCGATGCCAACGTCGAATGTGTGCGTGCCGCACTTCGCCGACTGATCAAAGAGCATCGCGTTAATGCCGGGCCCTTGACCGACCTTGAGGATTTGCGTCTGACGCTGGCGGAACTCGCAATTGATGCAGACTATGTTCTTGACCTGCATTGCGACTGGGAAGCTGCAATGCACCTTTACACGAGCGATTCCAGTTGGCCGGACGCAGCAGACCTTTCTGCCCAAATCGGTGCGGAAGCATGTCTGATTGCCGAAGAAAGCGGTGCGAACCCGTTCGACGAAGCTTTCAGCCGCCCGTGGGTCGAACTGCGTCGTGTCTATGGTGACATGTTCCCTATCCCGATGGCAACGCTCTCAACAACAATTGAATTGCGCGGCGAACAGGATGTTTATGATCATCTTGCCAGTCAGGATGCCAAGAACCTGTTTGCCTTTCTGCAACGTCGCGGTGTTATCGGGGGCGATCCCGGTCCCCTGCCCGAGGCAAAATGCACAGCAACGCCACTTGCCGGCGTTGATCGCGTAACGGCAACCCATGGCGGGATGATCGTTTTTTCCGTTGATGCCGGCGTGCATGTCAAGGCAGGTCAGGAACTGGGTTATGTTCTTGATTGCGAAACCGGTGACAAAACACCGTTTTCCAGCCGCACGGATGGTTTCATGTATGCCCGCGTTGGTGGGCGCCTTGTGGTGCCGGGTGGTTTGCTGTGCTCGGTGGCCGGGGCAGACGTTCTGCCAGGGCGTGAAGGACTTCTGCTGACCGCCCGTTGACCTTCTTTAGAGGACGCGATAGCAAGAGTTCGGTATAATTCATGCCGATCTCAACACTTCGCGTCCTGCGCGTTTTAAGGATACCGACATGTTCGACCCGAATTCTGTTTCAGAAGTCATTACAGCTGCCAAAGCTGCCGCAAAAAGCGATGCGGATACCGCGCGTCTGGCCATTTCTGTTCTTGATCTGACCAGTCTGAATGACGATGACACGGTCGAAAAGATCGAAGCACTGTGTGATCGCGCACAAAGCCCAGCAGGCAATACTGCCGCTGTTTGCGTTTACGCCCCTTTCGTCGAAACCGCATGGCGGGCACTGGGACAAAGCGGCGTTAAAACCGCAACCGTAGTCAATTTCCCAGCTGGTGGTACCAATGCGCAGCGTGTCGGCGACGAAACCGCTGACGCAGTTGCCAAGGGTGCGGACGAGGTTGATCTGGTTCTGCCTTACAAAGCTTTTCTTGCCGGGGATATTCAGACCGTCATTGATGTGATTGAGGCAACCCGCATGGCTTGCGGCCCGATGACGACGATGAAGGTTATCCTTGAAAGTGGCGAGTTTGACGATCTTTCAAAGGTTTATGACGCAGCCCGCCTTGCGATCAAGCATGGTGCGAATTTCGTCAAAACATCGACCGGGAAGGCGCCGGTTGGCGCAACGCCCGAGGCCGCGGTGGCAATGATCACAGCCATCCGCGACGCCCGCGAGGAAGATGGCCTTGCCTGCGGTTTCAAGGCATCTGGCGGTGTCAAAACGACCGATGACGCAGCACTCTTTCTTGCCATTGCGGACGAGATCATGGGTGAAGGCTGGGCAGAGCCTGCAACGTTTCGCTTTGGTGCAAGCGGCGTCCTGACAGCCTTGTTAGAAACTTGCGGTATTGATCAGGCATCGGTACCCAGGACGACTGGCAACTACTGAGAATAATGACTATCTGCCAATCAGCACGAATGGCAGATATAGCTGAAGGATTACGGAATGGCGCGCGCCATCATCATTGTTGCAGACAGTTTCGGTATCGGTGCAGCCCCGGATGCGGCCAAGTTCGGTGATCAGGGATCGGACACCTTGGGTCATATTGCAGAAAACTGCGCCAAGGGGCTGGCAGACAATGATATTCGTAAAGGTTCCCTGAACATTCCAAACATGACGGCACTGGGCCTTGGCGAAGCTTCCAGGGATGCAACCGGGCGTGTTCCGCCGGGGCTTGAGCATGGGGGTGCGATCATCGGGGCCTATGGCCACGCCAAAGAACTGTCCCGCGGCAAGGATACGCCAAGCGGACATTGGGAAATCGCCGGTGTTCCTGTTGATTTTGACTGGGGCTATTTTCCGCTTGAAGTCCCGACCTTCCCCAAGGAATTAACCGATGCCCTGATCGAACAGGCAAAACTGCCCGGCATTCTGGGCAATTGTCATGCGTCTGGCACGACGATCATTGCCGAGCTTGGTGAAGAACACATCAAAACCGGCATGCCGATTTGCTATACTTCGGCCGATAGCGTGTTTCAGATTGCCGCCCACGAAGAGCATTTCGGCCTGGATCGATTGTACGAGGTTTGCGAGATCGCCTTTAAACTGGTTGCGCCTTACAATATTGGCCGTGTTATCGCACGCCCGTTTGTGGGTAGCAGCCCTGCTGATTTCAAACGAACGGCGAACCGCCGCGACATTGCCATTCCGCCGCATAAACCAACCCTGCTGGATAAATTTAGCGAGGCTGGCGGGACGGTCATATCGGTGGGTAAAATTGCAGATATCTATGCGCAGCGCGGTATTTCAAAAAAGGTCAAGGCATCGGGCAATATGGCCCTTTTTGACGCCATGATGACCGAAATTGATCTGGCCCCTGATAACAGCATCGTTTTCACCAATCTGGTCGATTTTGATATGGAATTTGGCCATCGTCGTGATGTACCCGGCTATGCCAACGCACTTGAAGAATTCGATGCGCGTATTCCCGAACTGCGTGCGGCACTGAAACCCGGTGATCTGGTCATCGTTACTGCCGATCACGGCTGTGACCCGACATGGCGCGGCAATGACCACACACGTGAGTTCGTGCCGATTATGGCGTTTGGTCCTGCCATTCAACCCGGTCCGATTGGCATGCGCGACAGTTTCGCCGATATCGGGCAAACCATTGCAGACCATCTTGGTATTGCGCCACTTGCGGCGGGTACTTCTTTCCTGAATGGATAAAACATGAATTGGCAACTTGGACATAGCGAAGCATCGATGGCGGCGATCCGGATTGAGGCGATCATCGATACGGTATGTCCCTGGTGCTATATAGGCAAAAAGCGGCTGGAAAAGGCGCTCGCGCGCGAGCAGTTGGACCACATGCCGATTACCTGGCGTCCATTCCTGTTAAACCCCGATATGCCAACTGGTGGCATTGACCGGAAATTGTATCTTTCAGCCAAATTCGGTGGCACTGAAAGTGCAACCCGTGTCTACAAGGCGATCGAAGCTGCAGGGGCAGCCGTTGGGATCGACTTCAATTTTGATGCCATTCGCCTGACACCGGACTCAACAGATTCCCATCGTCTGATTTATAAGGTTTGTGCCGAACGTCCCGCCGTCGGCAACGATCTTGTTGAAGACCTGTTCACCGCTTACTTCCTTGATGGACGCGATATTGGCGATCATGACATTCTGTCCGAAATTGCCGTCTCCCATGGCGAGGACAGAAACGAAATCCTTGATTATCTTGGTGGTGATATGGATCGTGAATTCGTATCGCAGGAAAACCGTGTCGCCCATCAAATGGGGGTAACCGGTGTGCCCTGCTTCCTGTTTAATAGCCGCCATGCTCTGTCCGGGGCACAGGAACCCGATATCCTGCAACGTATGATCCGTCTGGCGCGCCAGGAAGAAACACCCGTCTGATATGCGCCTCATTCGGAAAGAAAAAGGCAGGTACCGTTTCCGGACCCGCCTTTTATTTATGCCTTTGCCGCAATATCGGCCAGACGACGCATCAGACGCTTCAAACCCTCCAGACGGTCTGTCGGACCATCCCAACCAGCGGCATAGACGATCTTGTGATCCGGACGCAAACGTGCCACGCCAACCTGTTGCTGGATAAAACCAATCAGACCGGCCGGGTTCGGAAATTCGTTATTGCGTAGCGTGATCAACGCGCCTTTCGGACCGGCATCAAGTTTTTCGATATTCGACGTCCGGCACCACTGCTTGATCGTAACCACATCCAAAAGGTTTTCGACCTCTTTTGGCAGCTTGCCAAAGCGGTCAATCATCTCGGCGGCGAACTGATCGACTTCCTCGCGTGAACGCAATTCCGAGATGCGACGATACAGACCAAGTCGCACGCCAAGATCAGGCACATAGCGATCCGGTATCAGGACCGGCATCCCGACATTGATCTGCGGGACGAAGGATGTCGCATCATCGGCTTCGATCTCGCCCTTGGCTTCTGCCACGGCTTCTTCGATCATTTGCTGATAAAGTTCGATCCCTACTTCCTTGATATGGCCGGATTGTTCCTCGCCAAGCAAGTTCCCTGCCCCACGAATGTCAAGGTCATGGCTGGCAAGATTGAAACCGGCACCAAGACTGTCAAGCGTCTGCATGACCTCAAGTCGTTTCAGCGCCGTTGCGGTGAGTTTCTTGCCATTCGGCAACGTCAGATAGGCATATGCACGCTGTTTTGATCGACCGATACGCCCGCGCAACTGATAAAGCTGTGCCAGCCCGAACATGTCAGCACGATGGATGATCATGGTATTGGCGTTCGGAACATCGATGCCGGACTCAATGATGTTGGTCGCAAGCAACAAATCAAATTTGCGATCGGTGAAATCGGTCATCACCTGTTCAAGGTCACGAGGCCCCATTTGGCCATGTGCAACGTCAAACTTGATTTCAGGCACAAGTGTTTCAAGTTCCTTGGCAATCCGTCCAAGTTCATTGACCCGCGGACACACATAGAAGATTTGTCCCCCACGGTGACGTTCACGCAGGATCGCTTCGCGCACGACTACCGGGTCATAAGGCGTGATATAGGTCCGAACAGCTAGGCGATCGACCGGCGGTGTTGCAATAATCGAAAGTTCTTTAACTCCGGTCAGCGCAAGCTGCAATGTGCGCGGGATCGGCGTCGCCGTTAGCGTCAGAACGTGAACATCGGTTTTAAGCTCTTTCAGGCGTTCCTTGTGCTTTACGCCAAAATGCTGCTCTTCATCGATAATCAGAAGCCCAAGGTCCTTGAACTTTACACCGTTACCCAAAAGTGCGTGCGTACCGCATACGATATCGACATGTCCGCTTTCAAGGTTGTCCTTGACCAGTTTGGCGTTCTTGCCGGTTACCAGACGCGACAGTTGTTCAACCCGTACCGGAAGCCCGTCAAAGCGCTGCCTGAAGGTCAGGTAATGCTGCCTGCACAACAAAGTGGTCGGGGCTACAATCGCAACCTGCTTGCCGGACATCACTGCGGCAAAGGCAGCACGCAGGGCAACCTCTGTCTTACCAAAACCGACATCACCACATACAAGACGATCCATAGGTTTGCCCGCCGCGAGATCGTCCAGCGTATCACGAATGGCACGCGCCTGATCCTCGGTCTCGGCAAACGGGAAACTTGCGCAGAACTCGTCATAACTACCTTCGGGGGCGGTCAAGGCCGCCCCTTTGCGCAGGTGGCGTTCGGCGGCAACCTTGATCAGCTTACCAGCCATATCACGGATACGTTCGCGCAGCTTGGCTTTGCGGGCTTGCCATGCAACACCGCCAAGCTTGTCAAGAATCGACGATCCCTCGTCCGAGCCATATCGCGACAGAACTTCGATATTCTCGACCGGAACAAAAAGCTTGTCCCCGCCGTCATACTCCAGTTCCAGACAATCGTGTGGCGCACCGCCCGCCGTAACGGTCCGAAGACCGAGATAGCGGCCGATCCCGTGATCAAGATGAACGACGAGGTCACCCTCTGAAATCTCGGATGCTTCACGTAGGAAGTTTTCGGCCTTGCGACGGCGTCCGCCCGGGCGGCTCATGCGGTCGCCCAGAATATCCTGTTCCGATAGTATCCAAAGGCCTTCGCGGCGGAAACCATGCTCTAGGTCAAGAATAACAATGGCGAGCTGTTCCGGTGTCAGATCATCGGTGATGTCTTCCCAGCATTCCGCGGTTACAACCTTGGCAACACCATGTTCGCGCAAGACGGAAACCATACGGTCACGTGATCCGTCAGAATAAGCCGCAATAACAACCTGCTGATTTTTCCCACGCTGGACAGAAATGAAATCGCGTAACTCGTCATAAAGGTTGGTATCGGCGCGTGCCCGCACATCACCAAAATCACGTCCCGGTCGTGCGCCCATATCAAAAACGGCACGCTCAGGACTTTCTTCCTCGTAATAGGGTGAAAGCTCAAGAACCGTGCGATCATTCAGCATCCGGTCAAATTCGGCCTGATCCAGATAAAGCCGTTCGGGTGGAACAGGTTTGTAAACATTGTCCCCCGAAAGCCCGCCGCCCTTTATGTTCAGGCGCGCCTGATAATAATCGTCAATCATCTCAAGGCGGTTTTCGATAACCTCGCCATATTGATGATCAAAACTGACCATTACATCCGGCAGATAGGCAAAAACAGTGTCCATACCGTCGTGGAATAGCGGCAGCCAATGTTCCATGCCACCATATTTCAAGCCGTTACTGATCGACTCATAAAGTGGATCAGCTTGCGATACGACACCAAAAAGTTCGCGATATCCACTGCGGAACCGGGAAATGCTGTCCTGATCGAGGAACACTTCGCCAACGGGCAAAAGGGCGATTTCATTGATCCGTCCGACAGTACGCTGCGTTTCAACGTCAAATCGGCGAATACTTTCGATTTCGTCCCCAAAGAAATCAAGCCGCACGGGCTCTTTCATGCCGGGTGCAAAAATATCAACAATATCACCGCGAACCGCGTAATCACCTGGCTCCATAACCTGTTCGGCACGGTTATAGCCCATCCGGTCGAAATATCCGGTCAGATCGGCGCGCGAATGTTCCTGTCCTGACTTAAAGGTCAGTTTGCCATCGCGCATGACGTCGACCCGCGGAACCCGCTGCATGATCGCGGCCGCCGTTGCCAACACAATACGCCCCTGCCCGCTGGCCGGTTCGATATCCTCGGCCAATGTCGTCAATGTTTCAACACGGCGTGCCGTTACCTCGGCAATCGGCGAAACCCGGTCATAGGGCAAGCAATCCCATGCAGGCAGAGTCAAGACTTCGACCTCGCCTGCAAAGAAAGCAAGTGCCTCCGCAAGCTGGGCCATGCGTTTATCATCGCGCACGACATGCAGGATTGTTGAGTTGTTTACCGATGCATCCAGCAATTCGCGCAGCAACAAAGCGTCGGCACCCTCTGGCACGCCACACAGCCGTTTGCGACCTTTAGTCGAAATAATTTCTTTTAATTTGCTCAATGTTTTAACGTGCGTTGCTCAGTTCCTGAATCATGTGCAGCACGTCGGTATCGTATTCTTCCGGTGCCGGTTCTTTACCCGTTGCCCATTTAAAGAAATCGGCATCGGGAACGTCATTCATCAGTGTTTCAAAACGTTCGAGTTGCGCCTCTGACAGGGTCGTGAGGTGTACATCCATGAACCGACCGATCAGGATATCGTTCTCCTTGGTGCCGCGATGGCCGCCGCGAAACAGCAACTTCTTGCGTCGTACTTCAAGTTCTTTGCTGTCAATACTCACGTTCGATCTCCTGTCTTTTCTGGTCCCATGCCTTGGCACAAAACCAAAGGCACAGATTGTCTTTTGTGGCATGGTTTGTACGGTAAATTCACCGATTGGTCCATGCTGTCATCCATCCAATTTGCATTGGCTCGTGACTTGTCGGTTGTCGCACGATAATTTTGTTGTATACCCAGCACGTAAACCGATTTGTTCTATTAACGTTCTCATCTGAAAACTCAACGAAAACTGTCATGCGTCCGGAAATTTTATTCCCGCTTTTTGCTGAAATCGACAGCCTGCCCGGTATTGGTCCGCGCCTGAAGCCTTTGCTCGCGCGGTTGATTGGTGGTGAGCATGTTGTCGATTTGCTCTGGCATCTGCCATCCGGGCTGATTGACCGGCGTTTTTCACCGCCGCTAACAGAAACAATTGACGGGTCGATTGTTACGCTTGATGTCTGGGTCGAACGCCATGACGCTCCGCCGAACCGCCGCCGTCCATATCGGGTAATTTGCAAAACCCAGAGTGGCCCGGTGGTTTTGGCATTTTTCAATGCGCGCGCCAAATACCTGAATGAAGTTTTACCAACAGGTGAAAAACGAATTGTATCGGGCAAAATTGATCACTATCGGGGCGAATATCAGATCACCCATCCTGACCGGATCGGGACCGAGGCCGAGCGCGAGGAAATTCAGACGGTCGAGCCTGTTTATCCGATGTCTGCCGGTGTTACAGGTAAAACACTAACCAAATCGACCCGGGCAGCCCTTACAATGGTGCCAGAACTGCCGGAATGGCATGATCCCGCTTTACAGGCACGCCACAAATGGCCGAACCTGAAATCCGCCCTATATCAGGTTCATAATCCTGAAAATGAGCGTGATCTGTCACCTGACCACCCTGCCCGCAAGCGACTTGCCTATGATGAGTTGCTGGCAAATCAGCTTGCCCTTGCGCTTATCCGGGCCAAAATGCGAAAGCTGGGCGGAATGTCGACAAAGGGTGATGGGCGTTTGCGCAAGGCCCTTGAAGCAGAACTGCCCTTTGCCATGACGGGTGCGCAGCAACGCGCCCTGCAAGACATTTACGAAGATATGGGCAGTAACGGACGCATGTTGCGCCTGCTTCAGGGGGATGTTGGTTCGGGGAAAACGGTTGTCGCGCTGATGGCCATGCTGAACGCAATCGAAACCGGTCGTCAGGCCGCATTAATGGCGCCGACAGAAATACTTGCCCGTCAGCATTTTGAAACCATTGCCCCGCTTCTGGAAAAAATCGGTGTAAACTGCACAATCCTGACCGGGCGCGATAAGGGCAAAAGTCGCAAGACAGCACTCGAGGGCTTTGCCAATGGAACTTTTCAGGTTGCTGTTGGTACGCATGCGCTGTTCCAGGAAGACGTGCAGTTCCAAGACCTAGCCTTTGCCGTTGTCGATGAACAGCATCGATTTGGCGTACATCAACGCCTTATGCTGGCTGGCAAGGGACAGGCAGTCGATGTTCTGGTCATGACCGCAACACCGATCCCCAGAACTCTGACCCTGACAGCGTTCGGGGATATGGAAGTATCGCGGCTGGATGAAAAACCGCCGGGACGAAAGCCGGTTGATACTCGTGTTCTACCTGCGGACAAGGTTGACGATGTCATATCAGGCATCGGTCGCGCCATGCGCACCGGGACCAAAATCTACTGGGTTTGCCCCTTGGTCGAGGATTCCGAAGTCCTCGATTTGCAGGCTGCAGAAGAACGGTATCGCATTCTGGTCGACCTGTTTGGCGAAAGCCGTGTCGGACTTGTCCACGGTAAAATGAAAGCCAAGGACAAGGATGCCGTGATGGAGCGCTTCGCCCACGGTGATCTGTCTATTCTTGTCGCGACAACGGTGATTGAAGTTGGAGTGAACGTGCCCGACGCAACAATCATGGTCATCGAACACGCCGAACGGTTTGGTCTGGCACAACTTCATCAGTTGCGTGGGCGGATCGGGCGCGGAGACGCGGCATCAACCTGCCTGCTGCTGTATGGTTCACCTTTAGGCGAGATTTCCAAAGCCCGTCTCAAGATCATGCGCGAGACAGAAGACGGTTTTATCATTGCCGAGGAAGATCTTCGCTTGCGTGGTGCGGGCGAAGTTCTGGGCACCCGGCAAAGCGGATTGCAAGCCTATCGCCTTGCCAGTCTGGAAATGCACGGTGATCTTCTGGCAATCGCCCGCGATGACGCCCGCCTGATTGTCGAACTTGATCCTGACCTGCAAAAGCCACGCGGAAAAGCATTACGGTTGTTGTTGTATCTTTTCGAACGCGACGAAGCCGTTCGTTATTTCCGATCAGGATAAAAACAAAGGGCGCTTGCAAATTGCAGCGCCCTTTTCATTCTATAGATTTCAAGCCGCTTCAAGCGTCTTCGCGGCTCTTGTCATCTGCATTTTCGTTTCCCGGTTCCGGGTGCTTGGAAACCAGAACCGGTGTATTTTCTTTTTCGCGTAGAACATCAAGGTCTTCGTATGTTTTGGCTGACACGACCGGTTTGGCTTGTGCCTCTGCCGAGCGGCGATCCGGTGGTGTTACAATCCCGCCGGACATAACCATTTTAATCGCTTCCTCGACCGTCATATCCAAGATTACGATATCCTTGCGCGGCACGAACAGAAGGAAACCTGATGTCGGGTTCGGTGTCGTCGGAAGAAAGATATTAATCACAGTATCTTCCGTCAGGTTTTGCACTTCACCTTTGGTTTGGCCTGTAATGAAGCCGATTGCCCACATGCCACGACGTGGGTATTCAAGCAAAACCGCTTGTCTGAATGCATTGGACTGATTGGCAAGAACCGTTTCAAGGATTTGCTTTACCGCTCCATAGATACTGCGAACCGCAGGGATGCGCGCCAGAATGCGTTCATAAAGCTTGATCAGGGCACGACCGGCAAAGTTGGTGGTGAACCAGCCGACGACCGTGATGAAAATCAAGATCACCAAAAGGCCAAATCCCGGGATACCATATTCCTGATAGCCTTCGGGCAGGTAATAGACCGGGTTATAATGTCCCGGGATCAGCGGCATGACCTTGCTGTCAACGAATTCGATAAACCACCATGCCAGTCCGAATGTAATGACAAGCGGAGCGCTAACGAGAACACCGGTCAGAAAATAGGCACGCACACGGGCGAAAAGCCCCGGGCTTGGCAGTGCATGACCGGAACTTTCATTGTCCGTTTCATGCTGGTCGTCACGATTGGCGGTCATTGATCACCTGTGAAGATGGGTCGCATTACATGGCACTGCCTGTAATACATGTTTGCATTCACCATTTGTCAGTAGGAATATGGCAATGCTGCGACTATTGATCAGGGGTAACTCCCCTTCCCTGAAGTGATAGCAGCATTCAAGTTTGCGGCGCAACCAAACAAACCGGGTGACACCAAACCGCCATCGTATAGGAGTTGTTTTGCAGGTCTGGATTGTTGAATACATATATGATGACAATGGCTCTGTTGGCATACGAACCGCCAAAGTTACGGCTCCTGATTATGAGACTGCCCGGCATTTTGCTCTGGGGGATGCACCAAGCGTCGATTTTGTCATGTCGCTACGTCCGGAGTCCGATGATCAGTTTCTCGGGCGACCGGCTATCCGGGCCCGTGAAATGACAGGCCAGGTCGTCCATGATGTTGTCGATCCTGACGAAGACATCGAAGAAGACAATGACATCTGATACCGACAAACGCGACTATCTGACACGGCCCATCATTGGCATTGGTGCTGTTGTATGGCACGGCGATAATGTTCTTTTGATCCAGCGCGGCAAGGCGCCAAACAAAGGCAGTTGGAGCATTCCGGGCGGTGCGCAGGAACTTGGGGAAACATTGCGTGAAGCGGTTCATCGCGAAGTTTTTGAAGAAACTGGAATCACGATTTCCGAACCGATCCTGATTGATACCGTCGATCTGATAACACCCGATAAAAACGGTCAGGTGCAATATCACTACACCCTGATCGACTTTGTCGCAGAAGCATTGGAAGCAGATTTAAAAGCCGGTGGTGACGCCGCGAATGCCCGGTGGGTATCACCGACAGAACTTGGCAATTATCAGCTTTGGGATAAAACCCGCGATATGATCAATCGATCCCGCACTTTGCGCTCATGACTCGACCATGATCCCATCGTGAAACAGATCACATTGCCATAAAGAAAAAGGCGACATCCTGTGATGCCGCCTTCTCTGTTTGTGTTCGGAGTCTGGTTATGCCGCAGCATGCTGCGTCAGAACAGATTCCTGAATTTTCTTGAACGCGCGTGCCTCAAGCTGACGCACACGTTCACGACTTACACCGAACCGTTCGCCGAGCTTTTCAAGCGTGATCGGATCGTCGCTCAGAAAACGGGCTTCGATAATTTCACGCTCGCGCTCCGGCAATTCACCCATTGCGCTTTTCAGCATGTCGTTATGCAGAACACGTTCCTCGGCGTCGGCCACAATGCTTTCCGGGCTGGGTGCATCGGATGACAGGGTATCAAGATACTCCATGCCTTCGTCTTTTGGCATCGGCGTATTCAGCGAGAAATCACGCGCCGCGAGGCGACGATTCATTTCCAACGCTTCCTTGCCGGTTACACCAAGCTTTTCTGCAACCGCATCGGCCTGCTCGGGGGACAGTTCACCATTATCATAAATGTTGAGCTGCTTTTTGGCTTTACGCAGGCTGAAGAACAGCTTTTTCTGTGCGGCCATCGTGCCGAGTTTCACCATAGACCAGCTGTGCAGGATATATTCGGTCACAGCCGCTTTGATCCACCACATTGCATAGGTCGAAAGACGGAAACCGCGCTCCGGGTCAAACTTCTGAACAGCACGCATCAGGCCGGTATTACCCTCTGCCACCAGATCAGCCATCGGCAAGCCATAGCCGCGATATCCAAAGGCAATTTTCGCAACAAGACGCAGGTGACTTGTGACCAGCTTGTGAGCTGCATCGGTGTCATCATGCTCATGATAGCGGCGTGCAAGCATATATTCTTCGTCTACGCTGAGCATCGGGAACTTCCAGACCTGTCTCAGGTAACCAGAGAATCCGTCATCCTGCGGTACAGCAGGTAATTTAATCGTGCTCATATCATGTCCTCCAGAGAGGTTTACGCATCACGCCTGACAATTCTTCCTACGAATTCAAACAGACTCTAGATGACGTGCAAACACTGTCAGTTGTGAACTTAATCACTCGGACGACCGGCAGTCATTTTGGGAAATGGTTCCGTCCGGTCGCAATTTCATCCCATAGGCCCTATGGGAGAGGACAGCAGACGCAAAGATAACTCATATTCATCGTGTCTCTTCCTTCCTCGAAGCAAATCGACAATTTACATGTCCGCCATTAGGCCGGAACACTATCCGGCGGTGCCATTGGGCCCCCACCCGCAAAAGTTAATATATCTAAACCCGAGTAAATTCGTCAAGATAAACCTGACCGGATTTCAGTTATATTTAACTTTCAATATCAGCATTTTACATAATTTACCCGATAAATCCAGTCGGATATTATCAATGCTGACAATCTCACGCTAGGATCGATATGCGGCAAAAAAAAGGCACGCTGTATTGTTTTTCACAGAGTTTTTGCGCTTTAGATAAAGTCTCGCTTATTCGCGTGTCCTGCGCGAAACCTGTTGCCATTCCCCCTGCATCAACCCTAGACCATTTTGACCGGCAACAGCATACATGACCAAAGGACAGCTATAGATGAACATGGCGAAAACAGACGCAATATCCCCCTGTCCATGTGGTGCCCCCAAAATCTTTGGCAAATGCTGCGATGAACTCCTGTCTGGAAAGCGCAAAGCTGCAACAGCAGAGCAATTGATGCGGTCTCGGTATAGTGCTTTTGTCACTCGCGATGCCGATCACCTGCTGGCGACCCTTGCTCCGGAAAAGGCATCCGGATTTGATCCTGAGCAGATCAAGGCAGATAACAATGAATGGCTAGGCCTGGAAATTATTGCCACACACAAAGGTGGCATCCTCGATCAGCACGGGATGGTCGAATTTATTGCCCGATTTCATGACAACGGGCGGGATCACGCGCTACATGAAATATCCCGGTTCGAACGGCGTAATGGTAACTGGTTGTATATCGATGGTGAATTTCCCGAAACATCGCCCGGCAATATCACGGCCAGCCCAACAAATACCGGTCGAAATGATCCCTGCCCGTGTGGCTCTGGGAAGAAATACAAAAAATGCTGCGGCTAGGATGACGCTTGTTCGCCCATAACACCGATCTCAAGGGCCCAGCGATGAAACGGACGGATTAGTTGTTGATAGGCTTCGTCATAGGTCAACCAGATTAATTCATGATCTGGTTCAACCGGAGGCCCCAAACGTTCGGTAAATTTGCACAGGAAAAACACACCGCGTTTTAGTCGAAATCGACCCTTGGCAAAGTTATTGACGTATTGTGACGCAATACCAAGGCGATTATGGATATCGATCTTGTAACCGGATTCTTCATAGGCTTCGCGATGCAATGCATCGCGTTCACTTTCTCCGCGCTCCACCCCACCACCAATAAGCACCAGCCCCTTTGGGGTACGCGCAACGGCAACTTCGCCCGCATCGTTCAGGATGACGGCATAGACACAGTCTTGCACGATATAATTTCTACCCATGTCAGGGTTGCCAAAGATCGGTCCAACCAAATTGATGTTCCTGGATTGCGGCCTTGCAAATATGTTCAAATGAACACTTCAGATGTTTGAAGTTACGACAATTTCAAATTGTCCGTGCCTGATCAAGCAGCAATTGACACCGAACTGCATCCAGACGCAATTCTGTGCGGCGAGCATCCGAGAAGTACTTTTTAAGGTCATCATTTGATACCGGTATTTCAAGACCACCGAACTCGGACGACAGACGTTTGACATGGTGTTCAGGCAATATCCGATCACGAAACCTGCCCTTGTTCAGGAACTTCTCGGCCAATGCAAAATCAAGCTGCATATTCCGATACAGGATGGTCTGGTAATTTGCGTGTATCTGCAAGTTTCCCTCGGCCGAAACGAACAGGATCGGGAACATGACGGCAAGCTCCGGTAAGTGCCGGTTCGGATATACCTGACCGTTCCAGTACTTTTCCGCCAAGCTGCCGTAAATATCGTAATCAGAAATCGAATGGAATCTGGCTTTGCCAAGTGGAAGAATTTCCACCTTTGGCTTGGTGATCGTTACAGTATCGTTGGAAACATCGACATAAAGATCTCCGAACTGGAATGCGTTCTGAAAATATTCGTGGCGCAGATTGCCCCAGACCCTTTTGGCAATCCCCCCCTGCAGACAGAAATCGCGCAACGCCGCAAGTCCTGCTGTCTTTGGTGATCGGAGTTCATGTTCCAGCAGGTCTTTGACCCCCTTGGTTATCTCGTAACAATAACCTTTCGGATAAATCCCCTTTTGTGGATGGTTCGCCGGGTCGAATTCCTGATCGAACTGCAGTCTCAGACGCAGCATGTCGTCATAAAGTTCCTTTAAACGGGGCAGCAGGTACTTTTTCGTCAGTTTGACCTGTTTGAAGTTCGTCGGCAGGATTTGTTCCTCGTCTGCCTGACGCTTAATGAATTCAAGACTTAGCTTGCCGCTGGATATCATTTTATATGCAACTTCTCGCCAATCACGATCCGGAACACTAACACAGACCTAAAAAACCTAGTGTTGCTTAGCGTTTAAACAAAGATGCCCCCGGACAAAAGCATGTTCGGAGGCATCAATGAAATCTTGTAATCAAATATTTTCTTAGAATGGAATCTCGTCATCAAGATCCGGTGCACCAGCCGGTGCCGAACCGCTACCCGAGGAGGATCCGCTGTTACCCCAGCCAGCATCGGAACCGCCGCCGTATCCACCACCGTTATCTGCACCGTATCCGCCGTCCGATCCGGAACCACCACCCATTCCGCCGCCTTCGCCGCGGTTATCCAGCATGGTCAGGTT
This sequence comes from Thalassospira sp. A3_1, assembly GCF_017744215.1. Classification (NCBI taxonomy): domain Bacteria; kingdom Pseudomonadati; phylum Pseudomonadota; class Alphaproteobacteria; order Rhodospirillales; family Thalassospiraceae; genus Thalassospira; species Thalassospira sp. A3_1. Next base: position 396,904 of record NZ_JAGHQQ010000003.1, read on the forward strand.
CGAGTTAAAGCCTTCAAGAACGATCTCGGTGGTGTAGTTGTCCTTGCCATCCTGTCCCTGCCATTTGCGGGTGCGGAGCTGGCCTTCGATGTAAAGCTTGCTGCCTTTTTTCACAAAGCGCTCGACAACGTCGGCAAGGCCTTCGTTGAAGACGACAATACGATGCCATTCGGTGCGCTCGCGGCGCTCGCCCGACTGACGGTCACGCCATTGTTCCGACGTCGCAATGCTGAAATTGGCAATCTTTTTGCCCGCCTGGGTGAAACGGATTTCAGGGTCGCGGCCGAGGTTCCCGACGAGAATGACTTTATTGACACTGCCAGCCATGGGTTATCTTCCAAAGTTTGTGTTGTCCGCCGTTTCGTATGTACGAAACTGGTGAGTTATCATTGCGCAAAAATGCGCTGCATTAAAGTTTCAAGTGCGACGCGATCAGTCTCGTCGAACGAGCCGATGTCGACACTATCGACGTCAAGCACCGCAATCAACTGTCCTTGCGTATTCAGAACCGGCACCACGATTTCTGAGTTCGACCGGCTGTCACAGGCAATATGCCCGGGAAAGGCATGAACATCTTCAACAAGCTGGGTTTCAAGCGTCGCAGCAGCCATACCGCAGACACCACGGCCAAACGGAATGCGCAGGCAGCCCAAAGTTCCCTGATACGGCCCAACGACCAGTTCATTTTCTTTTTCCGGATCAACGATATAGAAGCCTGTCCAGAAATAATAGTCGAACTTTTGCGCCAGAATGCAGCTAACCGTTGCCATCAGGGCTGTGACGTTTTTTTCGCCCTCGGTGATGCTGATCAGTTCTTTTTCGGCCTCCAGATAAAGAGCCTGTTTCTGTTCGGCGTTCACGTGATGCTCCTGCGTTTATAAGCGCCTAGGAACTACCTGTTTGCCCGTATGGAGACAAGAACAAAATCACCCTTTCCAAACAAGTGTGATCTTATAAAAGAGCCCCGGCGCAATAAATGCACCGGGGCCGCTGCAGACCGTCTTGCGACGGACCAGGGAACCCGAAAATCAAAGGCGTTTACCACTGTCCTTGTCGAACAGGTGAACCAGATTTGCACTGGTTGCCAGCGACAATTCCTGTCCTTTCTCAAACTGATGTGTGCCTTGCATACGCAAAGTCACATTTTCATTCTTCTTGCCGAACTCAAGATATATCAAGGTTTCCGCCCCCAGTGACTCGATCATGCGAACCCGGGCTTTCAATGCACCGCTACCATCGGCCTTAAGCGTGAAATGTTCCGGGCGCACACCAACGACAAGATCGCGGCCTGCGTCAATTACGTGGTCGAGATCAATCTTACTGCCATCGCCCAGAACAACATGGCTTTTGTCATCCGCAACCTTACCATCAAGGAAGTTCATTGATGGTGATCCGATGAAGCTTGCAACGAACAGGCTGGCAGGCTTTTCATAGATTTCAATCGGCGTACCGATCTGTTCGGCGATACCGGCATTCATGACAATCAGGCGATCTGCCAATGTCATGGCTTCAACCTGATCATGAGTCACATAAACAGATGTAATACCAAGGCGTTGCTGAAGGTTCTTGATTTCAAGTCGCATATCAACACGCAATTTGGCATCAAGGTTGGACAACGGTTCGTCAAACAAAAAGACTTTGGGTTCACGCACGATCGCGCGGCCCATCGCAACGCGCTGGCGCTGTCCACCTGAAAGCTGCTGTGGTTTACGTTCCAGATAATCGTCAAGTTGCAAAATCTTCGCGGCATCACGAACGCGGGTGTCAATCTCGACTTTGCTGTATCCGCGGTTCTTGAGCCCATAAGCCATGTTAGCGTAATTGGTCATATGCGGATAAAGCGCATAGTTTTGAAACACCATGGCGATATCACGATCAGCAGGTGCGACATTGTTCACCACCCGGTCGTCAATCTTGATCTCGCCGCTTGAAATGCCTTCAAGCCCGGCTATCATGCGCAAAAGTGTCGATTTTCCGCAGCCGGACGGGCCCACCAGAACGGTGAATTCCCCGTCACCAATTTCTAGATCAATACCATGCAGGGCCTTAAAGCCGTTGGCGTAGGTTTTTTCAGCCCGATTAAGGGTAACAGTTGCCATTTTTGTATCCTGTATGCGGATCTGTGTATTTTAAATCACTGACATCAAATAGATTGATCGAGCCTATTTTTCGGTTTCGACCAGACCTTTGACGAACATGCGCTGGAAAATTACCACCACCAGTACTGGCGGAATGGTCGCCATGATTGTCAGTGCGAATGCCTTGGGGAATTGCGGTATCTGCCCGCCTTCATAGAGCGAGTTGTAAACCTGCTTGATCCCGATCACGATGGTATAAAGCTGATCATCGGTCGTCATCAGCAACGGCCAGAGATACTGGTTCCAGCCAACAACGAACATGATGATGAAAATCGCTGCGATCATGGTGACCGAAAGTGGTACCAGAATATCGATGAAAAACCGTAACGGCCCTGCCCCATCCAAACGTGCGGCTTCGAGCAATTCATCGGGCACCGACCGATAAAACTGCCGGAAGAAGAATGTGCCGGTTGCCGAAGCAATCAAAGGCAGAATCAAGCCCGTATAGGTATTAAGCAAACCAAGATTAGCGACGACTTCGTAAGACGGTACGATACGGACCTCAAGCGGCAGTAAAAGCGTCGCGAAAATGACCCAAAATAGTGGCACCGCCAGTCTGAACCGGAAATAGACAATCGCATAGGCCGCCATCATTGAAATGATAACCTTGCCAATTGCAAAACCAAGCCCGAGAACCATGCTGTTAAACAACATTTCAAGTGCGGTTACCCGCCCCTTGGTTGCGGCGCTGTCAAACAGGATTGCCCCGTAATTCTCAATGAAATGCCCACCAAACCAGAACTGCAAACCATGCTGGAAAAGATATTCGCGAGTATGAGTTGAAGACACCAATGCAATCCAGACAGGCAGGATCATAAACAACGATCCAATGATCAGGATCAGGTGATTGGTGATTGTACGCCACTTTGACTGATACACGACGCGTCCCCCTAATAGTGCACTTTGCGTTCGATAAAGCGGAACTGGAACACGGTAAGCACACTTACCATAATCATCAGCAATACCGATTGCGCCGAACTGCCGCCCATATCCGCACCAAGGAACCCGTCAACATATACCTTGTAAACAAGGGTCGCGGTTGAACCGCCGGGCGATCCTTTGGTCGAAACGTCAATGATCCCGAATGTCTCGAAGAACGCGTAAGTCAGATTAATGACCATAAGGAAGAAAGTCGTCGGCGCCAGAAGCGGAAATGTAATTGTCCAGAAACGGCGTTCGGCACTTTTACAATCCAGTGTAGCCGCTTCGGTTACCGATTTCGGAATCCCTTGCAAGCCCGAAAGGAAGAAGATGAAATTTACACTGACCTGTTTCCAGACCGCAATCAGCGTCACAACAAAGGCGGCATCGCCGGCATTCTGGATGTGGTTGAATTCGAAACCGAAACTGTTGAACAGCTTGTAAAGGTCGCCCATCAGCGGATTGAACAACATATTGCCCAGCAAGCCGGCCACAGGCGGCGCAACGGCGTACCCCCACATCAAAAGCGTCTTGTATGACTTGGCTCCGCGAATAACTTCATCGGCGCGAACCGCTAGAAACAGTGAAATCGCAATGGAAATAAAGGCCACAAGGAAGGAAAAGACTGCGGTGAATATCGCAGACTGAAGCCAAGCCCCACTGGCAAGTACATCTTCGAAATTTCGGAACCATACAAACTGGGAAGACAGGCCGAATGCGTCTTCAAGCAGAAAAGACTGATAAACGGCCTGGGCCGCGGGCCACAGGAAAAATATCGCAATAATCAGAATTTGTGGTGCGATAAAAAAATAAGGAACCGGGCTATGCCCGAATTGTACGCGTTTCATTGATGACGCAACCCCAAGACTGGTCCAGGAATCGAAAAACAGGGCGGCTGTTTAAAGCCGCCCTGTCAGCGAGATGCTGATTAGTTCGAATAGGTGTCGTTGAAGCGTTTCAGCAACGCATTGCCTTCTTCCTCAATCGCGGCAAAGGCCTGATCAATGGTTGCTTCACCATTCATCATCTTGTCGACTTCGCGATAGATAACCTCACGGATCTGGACATAGAAACCAAGACGGTAACCCTTGGTCCACTCGCCACCTTCTTCAGACAGCTGCTGGATGCCTACTTCAGCGTCCGGGCTTTCCTTGTAATAGCCATCTTTCTTGGCCAGCTCGTAAGCAGCGGTCGTGATAGGAACGTAGCCAGTTTCCTTGTGCCAGTAATACTGGGTTTCCGGCTTTGTCAGGAATTCGAAGAACTTGGCAACGCCTTTATATTCTTCATCCGAGTGACCGGAAAAAGCGAACAGCGACCCACCACCGATAAAGGTGGATTTTGGCGCATCACCAACGCCTTCCCAATATGGGAGGGTCGAGGTACCGAATTCAAACTGTGCAGATTTTTTCAAACCACCGAACGAGCCGGACGAACCGATCCACATTGCGGCTTTCTGCTGCAGGAAGGCATCCTGGTTTGCACCCCATGCACGGCCATAATAGCCAAAGTAACCGGCATCTTTCCACTCTTTGACGTGCTGCCAGTGATCTTTCAGCGCATCGTTGTTATAGAGCAGCTTCACATCGGTGCTGTCGTAACCGTTATTAGCAGTTGCCATCTGCAGGTTATGACGGGACATGAAGTTCTCGAAGAAAATCCAAGGGCTGTGCGATTCAGCAAGACCTTCATAGCCTGCTTCTTTCAACTTTGGCGCTACCTCTTCAAATTCCTGCCAGGTTTTCGGAACTTCGACACCGGCTTTGGCAAGTGCATCCTTGTTGAAATACAAAAGCGGGGTCGAACTGTTGAACGGCATGCCGATCATCTTGTCGTTCGAGTCAGCATAGAAATAGCGGACACCCGGGATATAATCATTGATGTCGAAGCCAACACCATATTTCTGCAGCAAATCGGCAACCGGATAGGTCGCACCCTTTGCGTTAATGATGGTTGCAGCACCGGCATCAAAAATCTGGATGATATGCGGCTGGTTTTTCGCGCGGAACGCCGCGATACCGGCAGTCATCGTATCTTCGTAGCCACCTTTATTGATGGCAACAACCTTGTATTCGTCCTGGCTGGCATTGAAGTCGGCTGCAATCTGGTCAACAACACCCCCAAGTGCGCCATCCATTGCGTGCCACCATGTGATTTCGGTTGCGGCATTGGCGGTGCTGCCAAGGGCAAACACTGCTGCTGCAGCCATCAGGGTTTTGCGAAACATGATCTTCTATCTCCCAAATAAAAACTTGTCCGCACCAAAGCCGCCTGTTGTCCGGCTTGATACAACGCATTTGTTTTCATTCGAGGGGGACGTTTCCTCAAGTGACAGTTTTCGGAAATTTACTTTTGATGCGCGAAATGACCGATAAAACTGCCGTTTTTTAGTTTTTAGTGTGCATTCGACCCCTTCAAATGTTCATATGAACATCGCATAAATCGAACACCTTGCAAAGGTTTTCAATTATTGAAACCGACCTTGATTCTCGCTGATTCCATTCATTCGATGCTTTTCAAGCATTTCAGCCGTTTTCATAATTATTTCGATGTCGTGCATCTGTAATATTCTGGTGCAGAGATTTGGCTTTGATGAGCAAAACGGGCAGCCTTTCGACTGCCCGTTCAATGTTCATTCGCGAACACGGCTTCATGCTGTCGCCTTGCCCGGCTTACGAGGTATTCTTGTCTCGCTGAACAAAGACTGAAAGCAATGCCAAACCGCCGGAAACAATCATCAGCAACAGCGAAAGCGCATTCAGTACCGGCGTTGATCCCTGTTTGAGCCGGTCAAACATGGCAATGGTCAAAGGTGCATCCGAGCCGACAAGCATCAATGTTGTATTGAAATTTTCAAACGACATCAGGAATGCAACGATCCCTGCCCCGACCAAAGCCGGTTTCAGGAATGGAATGGTAATCGTCCAAAGCGCAGCCTGCCGTGTTGCCCCCAGATTGAGGGCGGCTTCTTCCAGGCTGATATCAAATTTCCGAAGACGTGCGGATATCACCAGTGTGGTTATCGTGGTGATGAAAGCAAATTGGCCAATAATCACCAAAAACAATCCCGGGCGCAGGAAATCAAGATCCCACCCAATCGTTTCTTCAACACCATTTGCAATGGCATTGGAAAAAACGAGGATGGATATGCCCAGAATGACCCCCGGAATAACCAGCGGCGACAATGCAACGACATAAAGAAGGTTTTTACCGGGAAACTGAGCACGCTCAAACAGGAACGCATTACAGGTTCCGACCGTAACCGAAAGCAATGTCACACAAAGTGCGACAAACGCGGAAACCCCGACGCTTTCAAGCAATTTGCTATCATTGAAAATGCCTATATATGGCCCCTCGCTGCCAAAGAACCATTTTAGCGTGGCACCTTCCCACGGCATGGATGGAAACAGGCTGTCGTTAAAGGCAAACACGCCGACAACAATCAGCGGCGCACTGAGATAGATGAAAAACAGTGCGATATACCCGGTATAGATGCCCTTATAGAAACGCGGCTGGGGAATACTTGGAATCATGATAACGCCTCCTCAGCTCACGGTTTCTGAAAGCGTCTGGCGACTAAGTTTCAGGCCGATCCAGACAATCAGGGATGAGAGAACCAGCAACAGGAACCCGAATGCCGATCCGGATTCCCAGTTAAACCGGGTGATGAACTGGGTATAAATCTGTTCCGTGAACCAAAGGCTATCTTTGCCGCCCAAAAGGTTGGGCGTCAGGTAGTTACCAAGTGTCAGCATGAAAACAACTATGCAACCGGACGCAATACCGGGCATGGCATGCGGAATGACAATATCGCGGGTTACGGTAAAGGCATTGCCGCCAAGGTCGTATCCAGCTTCGATCAGGCTGTCGTCAAGGCTATCAAGTACCGACACCAGCGGCACAACCATGAACAGCATTGATGTATAAACAAGCCCCACCATGATGGTCGCATCATTGTAAAGCATCTCGACCGGGCCATCCGCGATCCCGGTCCATTGCAGGAAATTGCTGATCACGCCGCTTTCGCGTAGGAGGATCATCCAACCAAAGGTACGCACCAGCTCCGATACCCAGAACGGGATCAGGCATAGAAGGAACAAAACGTTCCTGCCTTTGCCCCGCATGACCTTGGCAATGTAATAAGAAACCGGAAAACCGATGATCAGGGTCAGTGCTGTCGCCATAAGCGACATCACCGCGGTACGGACATAGGTATTCCAGTAAAGCGGTTCGACGAAAAACTCGATATAGTTGATCAGGCTAAATTCGTACTTGCCGTATGAAATCCGTTCACGCAACGACACTAGAAGCAGATCCACATGCGGCAGGATCACAAGCAGGAACAGCCAAAGCAACAAGGGCATGGCAAGCAGCAAAGTACCAAATCGCATCGCCCCTGCCTTGCCGGTTGACGCGGAGGTAGTCATGCTGCGGTCCCCAGTTTTTCAGGCGCGGCAAAACAGCGTGTTTGTTCCGCAGCCCACGTCAGATTGACAGTATCGCCCACTTTCAGATTGGCGAATGCGCCGGTTTGTGGCAAGGCCACCGTCATTTCGTGCCCGGTTGCGCTATCGCGAACCTGCACACTGCTGGCGGCACCGTTAAACAGAACATTCTCAACCTTTGCTCCGATGGCATTATCGGTTTTGCCTTGCCCGTCAATTGCAATGGCCTCGGGACGAACAAATACATCAACCGTTTGGCCCTCGCTCAATTCAGGATGAACCGTACAGGATGCGACAACAGAACCACCGGTCGGCAGATTGATCATAATCTGATCGTCTTGTGTCGTGCCGACCGTTCCTTTCCAACGATTGCTTTCGCCAACAAAGCCGGCGACAAAAGCCGTCTGCGGATTGTAATAAAGGTCCTGCGGTGCGCCGACCTGCTCAAATCGGCCGGCATTCATGACCGCCACCTGATCGGACATCACCAATGCTTCGGACTGATCATGCGTGATGTAAACGAATGTCGTGCCGATCTCATGCTGCAATTGCTTGAGTTCGACCTTCATATGCTCTCGCAATTTAAGGTCCAGAGCACCGAGTGGCTCGTCAAGAAGCAGCACCGCCGGTTCCAGAACAAGACAGCGTGCGATCGCAATACGCTGTTTCTGGCCGCCTGAAAGTTGACTGATCTGTTTGGGACCTGAGTCCGGCAGTCCGACACGTGCCAGCGTATCATTGACCTTCTTCTCGATTGTCGATCGGTCAACACCGCGACGTTTCAAGCCATATGCCACGTTTTCCGCAACATTCATCATCGGAAAAAGTGCCAGATGCTGGAAAACCATATTCACAGGCCGACGGTTTGGCGAGACACCCAGCACCGATGAACCATTAATCAGAATGTCACCGGATGTAGGTGCCTGAAAACCGGCCAGCATGCGCAATAGCGTTGTTTTACCGCAACCGCTGGGACCCAGAATGGAAAAGAAAGACCCTTTGGGGATCGCGAGTGAAATGGAATCTACCGCGGTAAAAGCATCAAATTTTTTGACCACGTCGCGACATTCAAGGTCGAATTGATCTACCATGGGAGCCTGCATGAAATGAATTGCCGATGTCCGCCTGAAACCGGTCATCGCAGAAAGGAAAAAAATGCAATGTCCCCGGCATCTTCTGCCGGGGACAATATCATCCGATCCAAACAGGATCAGAACATCTTGGCTTAGGACTGTGCTGCTTTCACACGGTCAAGCGTTTTGCCTTCAAGGGTTTCCAAACCTGCAGGAACTGTCGGATACCATTTAATATTATCAAGGGCTTCGGCCGGGAAGCTGCTCTGGAACTGTGCCTTCAGCTTGTCATCGGCAAACTCGTCTGCACCTTTCGATGCGGTAAAGTTACCGGCACTTGCCGTAATTTTCGCAGCAATTTCAGGTTGCATAACGAAATTGATCCACTTGTAAGCGGCATCTTCGTTTTCGGATTTGCGCGGCAGCACGAAGGTATCGATCCAGCCCAGCGCACCAGATGCCGGGGCAACAAACGTGATATCGGCGTTGTCGTTATTGAGCTTCCAGCCACCGGTATCCCATGCCATTGCAGCAACCACTTCGCCCGAACGCACAAGGTTCAGAAGCGCATCGCCCCCTTCCCAGTAGGTTTTGACGTTCGGTTTGCATTCGACCAGTTTCTTTTCAACAGCATCAAGAATTTCCTGATACTTCGCTTCGTCGCCATAAGCCGCGAACGGGTCCATCCCCATTGCAAAGGCAAATCCGATCAGTGTCGGACGTTTCAGGCGATAGGAAACCTTGCCAGAAATGTCGGCATTGCAAAGATCGGTATAATCCTTGACGTCACCAGCCTTGGAAGTGTCAACGATCAGGCCGCTGGTGCCCCAGACATGCGGAACACCATAAACCTCGCCCTCAAGCGTGGTGTTTTTCTTGGTTGCTTCAAGCATCGACGGAATGAATTTGGCGGCATCAATCTTGGAAAGGTCGATCGGCTTATAAATGCCGTATTCAAGCTGTGCACCTGAAATGCGGTCCTGTGACGGCTGGGCGAGATCAAAACCGCCACCACCCGTTGCACGCAACTTGGAAATCATGTCTTCGTTGTTCGAAAGCGTGACTTCAACGTCGATGCCCGTCTCTTTTTCAAACATCTCGACGACGTCATCAGGTGCATACCCACCCCAGGTCAGCAACCGAAGTTCTTCGGCCTGTGCGGTTTGGCCAAGCATCACCATTCCGGCAAGGGCGGTAAGCCCAAGCAGAGAACCGCGCAGTGCGCCATGCTTTTTCGACATTATTTTACCTCTCTGTTGACGTGACGGCACTTCCCCTGTCCGGCGTCAATGTATTCTGTGACATTGCAAACGTTCCGGGACCGCACCAGTATCGCAAGAAACTTTGTTGAAACGAAAGCAAAATCGATCATTTTGCATTCTTTTGAACAATTCATTTCAATTCTCGCTGTGAAACCAGACTTTCCGCAAGTTAAACTTCTGCAACAATTTTTCCGGGTTTCAGCACTGAAAGGTATCTGTTTGCGAATAAAAAAGGGGCCGCCAAACCGGCAGCCCCTTCATATCTAAACATCTGGAAGCTAAGCCCTATTCATCGGCACTATATTCCGCTGGGCATTGAAGCTTGTCATAGGCCTTTCCGTTGGCATCAAACAGATGAGAAGCCCCGGCTTCGGCTGCTGCACTGATAATTTCGCCAATTTTAATACGGCTGTGGCCAGGCGCGCGAACTGTGAAGCGATCCCCGTTCGCCAGCTTAAGGTACAGATAGGTAGAGTCGCCGAGCTTCTCGACAACATCGACCTCGCCGGAAATCGACAAATCCCCCTGCTCACCCGGTGAAAGATGCTCCGGCCGGACCCCCAGTTCGACATCCTTGCCGACATCACCTGCAGGCACGTCAAACGGCAGAACAGCCTTGGCGCCTCCCGGCACGGTAACGGTTACCTTGCCCTGTTCGACGGCATCAATATGAACCGTTGTGAAATTCATTGCAGGCGATCCGATAAAACCGGCAACAAAGCGTGTTTGCGGATGATGATAAAGTTGCATCGGCGATCCGACCTGCTCGACATTGCCGGCATTCATCACAACGATCTTGTCGGCCAGCGTCATCGCTTCGACCTGATCATGCGTGACATAGACAATCGTCGACTTCAGTTCCTGATGCAGCTTGGCAATCTCGATGCGGGTCTGCACACGCAATGCAGCATCAAGGTTCGATAGCGGTTCGTCAAACAGGAATACTTTCGGTTGGCGAACAATCGCGCGGCCGATCGCCACGCGCTGGCGCTGTCCACCCGACAATTCAGACGGACGGCGATCCAGAAGCTGGTCCAGTTGCAGAATGCGGGCGGCCTCGCGCACGCGCTGATCAATTGCGGCCTTGTCGTGATTGGCCAGTTTCAGGCCAAACGCCATGTTCTTGTAAACCGTCATATGCGGATAAAGCGCATAGGACTGGAACACCATGGCAATCCCGCGGTCGCGCGGGCTTTTGGTATTCACGACGTCCCCACCGATCATCAGATCACCACCGGTGATGTCTTCCAGACCGGCGATAATGCGAAGCAACGTCGATTTTCCGCAACCCGACGGTCCCACAAAGACGACAAACTCGCCGTCCTTAACATCCAGATCGATGCCATGCAGCACATCAACAGCGCCATAGCTTTTGCGTATCTGGTCAAGTTTCAAATCAGCCATTTAAGTAAGCTCCTGTCACACCAATACTCATTTCACCGCGCCAGATGTCAGGCCGCGAATGAGTTGTCGGGAGAAAATCAGATAAAGGATCAGGATCGGAATGATCGCGAGGCTCAACGATGCCAGAACCGCGTTCCAGTCGGTCACATACTGTCCAATGAATTGCTGGATCCCCAGCGTGATGGTTTGCTTGCCATCACCCGGCGCCAGGATCAGCGGGAACCAAAGGTCATTCCAGATCGGGATCATGGTAAATACCGCGACCGTTGCCACGGCCGGCCGGATCAGCGGCAGGATAACCGCAAAGAAAATCTTGAATTCACCAACCCCGTCGCAACGGGCGGCTTCTTTCAAATCCTTGGGTATCTGATGCATGAATTCGGTCAGGATAAAGATCGCCAACGGCAATCCCTGCGCGACATAGACAAGGATAAGTGCTGTCAGCGTATTGATCAGGCCCAATTCAACAATCAGGTTCAGGATCGAAACCGAGCCCAACCGGATCGGCACCATGATGCCAACCGCCAGATAAAGCGCAAGCCAGGTATTGCCGGGAAACTTGTATTCCGAAAGCGCCCAGGCCGCCATGGAAGCAAGCAGCAGAACAATAACGATGGTAACGACCGTGACGGTGAAGCTGTTAAAGAAAAACAGCTCGAAATTTGATCTCGCCAGAACCTTGGTGAAGCCTTCAAGGCTGAAGGTTTCAGCGTTCGGCAGGCTCATCGGGGCGCTAAAAATCCCCTTGCGGGATTTGAAGGCGTTGATGATCACGAGAAAGATCGGATACAGCGCCACCAGCGTGTAGGTCAGCAGGATCGCATGCACGATCACGGCACGCGACATGTCTTCACGACGGATATTTTTAGTCACCATGATCTTGCCGCCTCCTTACAGCTGGTAGCGCGCCAGACGGCGCTGCACGGCGAACAGATAGAAAAGAACACCGGCAAGAATGATCAGAAACATCAGCGAGGCAACAGTGGCACCAAGGCTTGGATCGCCAAGCTGCAACTGGTAGCCAAAGAATGTGCGATAGAACAGCGTACCCATGATGTCGGTCGAGAAATTCGGTCCCGCCAACGCACCCTTTACAGCATAAATCAGATCGAACGCATTGAAATTACCAACAAATGTCAGGATCGATACCATCGCAACCGTCGGCAGAACCAGCGGCAGCTTAATATGCAGGAACACCTCGAAATGGGTTGCGCCGTCGACAATTGCCGCGTCGACAAGATCGTCGGGGATCGCCAGAAGTGCCGCATAAATCAGCATCAGCGGAATACCGACCCACTGCCAGACCGAGATAAAGGAAAGCGTTATCAGGGCCGAACCTTCCTTGCCAAGCCACGGACCAAACAGCGATTTCAGGCCGAAAATATCAAGGATATCGACGCCAACACCCCATACAGGGCTCAGGATCAGTTGCCAGATGAAACCGACAATCACCACCGACAGCATGGTCGGCATGATCATCATCGTGCGATAGGTGTTGCGGAACCTCAGTTGCGGCAGGCTCAAAATGCCTGCAAGCGCGATCCCGATCGGGTTCTGAACCAGCATGTGAACCGCAAAGAATTTCATATTGTTCCAGAAACTGTTCCAAAACGTCGCAGACCAGTCCGGATCGCCCAGAATGGTTCGATAGTTATCGAAACCGACAAAGGCCATTTCCCCGCCGTTTGGCGTGGCATAAAAACTGAGGCGAATGGAATCGATCAGCGGATAGATCATGAACAATGTGTAGATGATCGTCGCTGGTGCCAGAAAGGCAAACACAGGCAGTTTTGCCTTGCGCCAATCGGTCATGGGCCCGGAATGCGCCATACCTTATCCTGTCTTTCTGAGATTAAGCGTACGGGGAACGCGTCCCCGGTCGAAAGCGTTCATCTGAGCGCCTGATTGCAGTCCTGTCCGCCCCGTTTGTCAATCGGCGTGATGTTCGAAACTGCAAGATACCCGGTAGATACAAGGATGGCAGGCGCAAGAAGTCACCTGCCATCTGTAGTCAGGTCTTACTGATGCGGCGCATACCACTTCGCAAGCCCGGCTTCGGCGGATTTGCCGGCTTCTTCCGGAGTAACAGTTCCGTTGATAACCTGTGCGGAAATATTCCACAGTTCGTTTTCAAGGTTCGGCGTGCCACGCGACAAAATCTGATACGAGTTACGAATGGTTGATTCGCATTTCTGACGCCAGCTCACGAACTCGTTGGCAACCGGATCGGTGATTTCGACCTTGTGGTTCGACAACGAGAAGAAGCCCGGAAGCGCGTTGGAGTAAAGCGACGCAAATTCCGAACCGGTCATCCATTCGAGGAAGACTTTTGCTTCGGCGGCATTCGGCGATTTAGCATTCAAGCCCAGCGCGATATCGGTGTGGTCGCTGATATAGCAGGTGTCCGAACCTTCTGCCGGAGGCGGCGGAAATGCGCCGAACTCAAATTCGGCCTGGCTGTTAAACAGCGAAATATCCCAGGAACCGGCCGGATAGACAGCCGCACGGCCAAGCGAGAACAGGTTCTGCGCATCCGGATAGGAAATGGCCTCATAGCCGTCCGGGAGGTAGTTTGCCCAGCTTGCCAGTTCGGTAAAGGTGTCAACATACGGCTTATCGGTGAATTTCTGGCTGCCGTCGATCAGGGCTTTGCGGCCCTCTTCGCCCTTCCAGTAATTCGGACCAATGTTCTGGAAGCCCATGGTGGCGGCTTCCCACTGATCGGCAGTCCCCATTGCCATCGGGATATAGCTACCTTCTTCCTTGATTTTATCAAGGGCAGCATAGAATTCTTCGCGAGTCTTCGGCACTTCTACACCGGCTGCCTCAAAGGCTTCCTTGTTATAGATGAAGCCGTGAATAACCGATGCCATCGGCAGGCAGAAAGTGACAGAACCGTCATCCGTCTGCCATGCGGATTTCGCAACATCAGAGAAATTGTCCATGCCTGCGATATCGTCAAGCGGTGCAAGATTGCCCTGCTTGTAAAGCTCAAGCGACGCATCGAACGGACGGCACGTGATCAGATCGCCAGCCGTGCCGCCAGCGAATTTCGCATTGATCAGCGCGTTGTAATCGGTCGGCGGGGTCGGCGAGAAAGTCACCTTAATTTCCGGATGTTCCTTGTTAAAGGCCGGAATAATCTGATCATTCCAGATATCGATATCGTCGTTACGCCAGCTCTCGATCACGAGTTCGCCAGCAGATGCCATCAACGGAACCAGGGCGACACTTGCCGCCAGAGCCGCTGCCAGGCCTTTTGCAAACACTTTATTCGACATTTATGCCTCCTCTGATCAATGTCGGTGGACTACTATCTCTGCAGATGTCAGTCCTTATACTCAAGCGCTGCCCGGAGATTTCCGTTAAACATCGCAAGAATTTCTTTGGCTTTCGCGGCCTCGTGCCCTTTGGCAATCAGGACCGCGATGCGGATATCAAACTGTGCTTTTTCAAGGGCGCTTTCGGCCTTCTGCCCATCACAACCGGCAATATGGCTGGTAATGCGGATCGCGCGACCATGTAACTTGATGTTTTCGGCACGCATGCCGACCATCAGGTTGTCGAAAAGACGCCCAAGCTTGTTCATGACAAGCGATGAAAGGATATTGATGGCGGCCTTCTGCGCGGTCCCTGCCCCCATGCGGGTTGAACCAGCAATAACTTCGGGCGCACTATCAAGAAAGATACCGCACGCTGCCGCGGTCAAAAGTTTGCCATCGGGGTTGTTGCAAAGACCAACTGTATAAGCACCGCGCTTGCGCGCCAGTTCAACCGCGTACAATGTATAAGGCGTCGAGCCGCTGGCGGCGACGGCAATAACCGCGTCACCTTCACTTATGCAATGTCGGGTAATCTCGTCTTCGGCCGCTTTGGTATCGTCTTCGGCGGAATTGAATACGCCCGGCTCGCTTTGCAAGCCACCGGCCAACATGACGATGGTCATGTCTTCAGGCCAGCCAAACGTTCCACCAAGTTCCTTGGCATCCTGCCATGCCACCGTGCCGGAAGTTCCGGCACCAACATAAACGAGACGCCCGCCGCCCCCCAGGCGACCTGCTATCCCGTTTGCGGCTGTCGCCAGATCCGTCAGGACCGGCCCTAGCGATGCGACCGCGCGCATCTGGCCTTCCCACAAAGCCATAAGGAAATCGGCGTCGGACCACTGATCCAACCCGGCAAAGCGCATATCAAATTCTTCGGTGCGTGATGCCATTTTCCAATCTCCCTCCACCAATTAAATACCATTATGATACCAGCAAGGCAAGGCACTTCCTGCACACACCCCGAAATTTACATAGCTTCACCTCATATTTTACTTATTTTCAAATAGATGAAAGGCATTTTCAATTTATTACTGTGGCATCGGCTTCATCAGCATAATGCCAAAATGGGACCAGAAACAACATTAGTGGATTTATATTGGTATTGCTTTTTAAGATACCACTCTGCTATGATCCCATCAGTTAGGGATGGTCGGAATGCAAAACGCACAAAAAGAAAAGCTTTACCTTGGCATTGATGGTGGCGGCACGCGCTGCCGCGCACGCATTGTAAATGATGCAGGCGCCATACTTGGTGAAGCCGTGCGAGGTGGTGCGAATACCCGCCTTGGAATCGATCATGTCTTTGGCGAAATCATTGCTGCAGCAACCATGGCACTCGAACAAGCCGGGCTTTCGGATCGTCGCCTTTCGGATTTGCATGCCGGCCTTGGACTGGCCGGATTACCGTTAGAGCGCGAACGCAAACTTGCCGAATCCTATGCTCACCCGTTTGCCAGTGTTTGTTTTGCGACCGATGCCTATACCGCGTGTCTTGGCGCACATGATGGCGCAGACGGTGCTATTCTGATAGTCGGAACCGGCACCTGTGGCCAAGCGATTGTTGCCGGTCGCGAACTGGCGCTTGCCGGTTGGGGGTTTGAAATTTCCGATATCGGAAGCGGTGCCCGTATTGGGAGAACAGCCATCGAAACCGCCCTGCTCGCCCACGAGGATTTAGCTCCGTCATCCGAACTGACACGCACCATCATGTTGCATTTCCATAACAGTCCCGAAGAAATCGTTGCCTTCGCCGAGAAGGCCCGACCAGCGGATTATGGCGCATTTTGCCCGATGGTTTTCGATGCCGACAGCCATGGTGACACCATTGCTGCCGGCATTATCAATGTCGCCGTAACCGCCAATCGCAACATCCTGCACAAGCTTCAGGAATTTGGGGCAAAACGGCTGAGTTTGATGGGGGGGCTTGCCGAACAAATGGCAAAACGCATGCCCGATGATATCCGGTTCGATCTGGTTCCGGCGCAAAACGATGCCCTGCATGGGGCAATCCTGATGGCCAGGAAACATCAAAAGGTGCACGCATGATCAGTACAGCCGACGTCATTGCAAGCCTGCGTGCCCGAGACATCGAAAATATCGGTCATGGCCCGCTTTATCGCCGCCTGCAGACGGCCATCAAGGCCGTTATTGATGATGGTATCCTGAAAGTAGACGATGCGCTGCCAAGTGAACGCGACCTAGCCAATGAACTTGGCATTTCACGCGTTACCGTTCGCAATTCGATGCGGGCCCTTGTCGAGGAAGGCGTCCTTGTCCAGCGTCATGGCGCAGGAACCTTTGTTGCCCCACGTGTTGAACAGGCATTGTCACGCCTGACCTCCTTCACCGAGGACATGATCACACGCGGCATGAACCCGGGGGCAGTCTGGATTGAAAAGACCCTTGGTCATGCGTCGCCCGAAGAAGCTATGGCGTTAAACCTGTCGCCCGGCACCGAAGTAACCCGGCTACGGCGCCTGCGTACAGCCAATGAAAAACCAATGGCACTTGAATATGCGGTCGTGCCAAGGGCTTTTCTGCCAAGCCCCGATGAAGTCGAAAAGTCGCTTTATGATGCGCTGGCAAAATACGGCAAAAAGCCGGAACGCGCGCTTCAGCGTCTACGAGCCGAATTGTTTGACGGGGAAACCGCCAAAATCCTTGGCGTGCCCGATGGCAGTGCCGCCCTTTATATCGAACGGCGTTCCTTCCTTGCCAACGGCACACCGGTCGAATTCACCCGTTCCTATTATCGCGGCGACAGTTACGACTTTATTGCCGAAATGCAGGTCGACGCACGCTGACAATTATCTCGTCTTGCGCCACCTCAAAAAGCTTTAAGGAAACCACGGATATGAGCACACGCTGGACTCCAAAAACCCAGATGGGCCGCGAACTGGCCGAAGCCCCGGCCGTCGTTGCCAAGCAGCTTGATCACAACAAGGCTGCAATTGATGCTCTGGTTTCTGATCTGCGCGCCAATCCGCCGAAATTCGTCGTGACCTGCGGACGCGGCAGTTCCGACCACGCAACGCTTTATGCAAAATACCTGATCGAAAGCCAGCTTGGCATTCCCGTGGTATCAGCGGCCCCGTCTATTGTTTCGATTTATAACCGGTCGATTGCCAGCAAGGACGCCCTGTTCATTGCCGTATCCCAATCGGGCAAAAGTCCTGATCTGGTTAAAAATGCCGTGGCCGCCCGTGATGCCGGTGCCCGCACGGTTGCATTGGTCAATGTGACCGATTCCCCGTTGGCCGATACGGTCGATCACGTCATTCCGCTGATAGCAGGCCCTGAAACCAGTGTTGCCGCGACCAAATCCTATATCGCAACATTGTCTGCCATCGCACAGATCGTTGGCGGATGGACGCAGGATCCGGCATTCAACAAGGCACTTGTCACCTTGCCCGCATCACTTGAAAAGGCGCTTGGCAAGGATTGGCTTGATGCTGCCGATGCGATTGCAAAATCAGACGGTCTTTATGTGATCGGTCGCGGCCCTGCTTTTGCCATTGCACAGGAAGCTGCCCTTAAATTCAAGGAAACCAGCGGCCTGCACGCCGAAGCTTTTAGCGCGGCCGAGGTCAAACACGGCCCGATGGCACTGGTGACCAAGGATTTTCCGTTGCTTGTCTTTTCCCAACAGGATGCGTCGCGCGAAAGTGTCGAGGGTTTCCTCGAAGAAATGCGGGCGAAAACCGATAACCTGTTTGCGGCCGAAACCGGCCATGCCGATGTCAAAGGTCATCTTCCGGTGGTCGAGGATATCCACCCGCTTCTGGCCCCCATCGCGATGATCCAGACATTCTATACGCTGGCAGAACATGTTGCTCTGGAACGTGGTTGCAATCCTGATGCGCCGCCACACCTGTCCAAAGTCACGGAGACGCACTGATGACCGATTTTGCCATTACCAATGCACGTATCTTTGACGGTACAGATTTCCATCACCGCAAAGCTGTCATTATTCGGAACGGTAAGGTCAATGCGATTGTCGAAAGCCGTGATATCCCTGAAAACATCAACGTGATTGATGCGAAAGATCAGACACTTGCACCAGGCCTTATCGATGTTCAGGTCAATGGCGGCGGCGGTGTATTGCTGAATGACGAACCGAATGTCGACGGCATTCGCGCGATCATGGCAGGTCATCGCAAATATGGCACAACGGCCATGCTACCGACCCTGATCACCGATCACCGCGACAAAATGGAATCCGCGATTAAGGCCGTCACCGATGCAATCAATCAGAACATTCCAGGTATTGTCGGCATTCATCTTGAAGGTCCGTATCTGAATGCCGAGCGCAAAGGTGTGCATGACGCCAGTATCATCCGCCCGATGGAAGATGACGCGATTGACCTTCTGACCCGCCTGCCCAATGGCCGCGTTCTGGTGACCATGGCTCCGGAAAAGGCCGCCAAAGGCACAATTAAAAAGCTGGCCGATCGTGGCGTTCTGGTTTGCGCCGGTCATACTGCGGGCACTTATAGCCACATGCAGGCTGCCATTGCCGAAGGCATGCGGGGCTTCACGCATTTGTTTAATGCCATGAGCCCGATGACCCACCGTGAACCCGGTGTTGCCGGTGCAGCGATGGCCGATGACAACACTTGGTGCGGCCTGATTGCTGATGGCTATCACGTGCATCCAGCAGTACTGAAAGTTGCCATTCACGCCAAGGCAAAAGGCAAGATCATGCTGGTAACCGATGCCATGCCAACCGTTGGGGCAGATGAAAAATGCTTTATTCTGGGCGGCGAGGAAATCATTGCCACCGATGGTCGCTGCGCATTGGCTGACGGTACATTGGCTGGATCAGACCTCGATATGATCGCCGCGGTTAAAAACTGCGTTGAAATGGTCGGCATTGATCTTGGTGAAGCCCTTCGCATGGCATCCCTGTATCCGGCCGCATTCCTGAAACTTGATGACGTCATGGGGCGCATCGCACCGGGCTATCAGGCCGATATGATCCTGTTTGATGATGACTACAACGTCACGCGCAGTTGGATCAAGGGCGCAGAATAATCTCAGCATAACAAAGCATTAAAAACTTATCAGGAGGCACAGCATGAAGCCGGTTCGTATCCTTGTCGTCGGTCTTGGCAATATGGGATTATCGCATGCAAAGGCCTATCATGCGCTTGACGGCTACGAAATTGTCGGACTTTGTGCACGCTCCGAAATCCCGGCAGAAAACCTTCCGGATGGCTTTGCTGCCTACCCGCAATTTACCGATTTTCACACTGTGCTGGCACAAACAAAACCTGATGCGGTTTCGATCAATACCTATACCGAAACCCATGCTGATTTTGCCATCGCCGCATTCGAGGCCGGGGCGCATGTCTTCATTGAAAAGCCATTGGCAGCGACCGCCGAAGATGCCAAACGTGTAGTAAATGCCGCCAAAAAGTATGATCGGAAGCTGGTGATTGGCTATATCCTTCGCCATCATCCGTCTTGGGCAAAATTCGTTGAAGTTGCAAAGACACTTGGCAAGCCGCTGGTCATGCGCATGAACCTGAACCAGCAAAGCAGCGGCGCCTTTTGGGAAACCCACAAACGGTTGCTTAACAGTGTTTCCCCGATTGTTGATTGCGGCGTGCATTATCTGGATATGATGTGCCTGATGACCGGCGCGAAACCGGTATCGGTCAGTGCCATCGGCGTACGTCTGTCTGACGAAGTTGCACCAGAAATGTATAACTATGGCCAATTGCAGGTGCGCTTTGATGACGGATCGGTTGGCTGGTACGAGGCCGGTTGGGGCCCGATGATCAGCGAAACCGCCTTTTTCGTCAAAGATGTGATCGGACCCAAGGGTTGCGTTTCCATCACCGACGTTGAAGAGAAAGGTGCCGGTTCGGCTGATATCGACACTCATACAAAGACGAATGCCTTAAAGCTTCACCATGCTGCCACAGATGCTGCCGGAAAATTTACACAATCTGACGAAATCATCCGCACAGACAACGAGCCCGATCATGACGGCCTGTGTCTGCGTGAACAGCAATTTTTCCTAAAGTCTATAACGGAAAACCTTGACCTTACGCAGCATATGGAAGATGCATTGGGCTCCTTACGGATCGCCCTCGCTGCGGATCAGTCGGTACGCACGGGGGAAACAATAATACTCTGACCCCCAGGAGGAGTACCCACATGCCTTCCGTTAAACCCGGTGTTGTTACCGGTTCTGCCTACCGTGATCTTGTCGCTGCCTGCAAGCAGGACGGTTACGCCCTTCCCGCCGTCAATATCACATCGTCCAGCACGATGAATGCAGCCCTTGAAGCCGCTGCAAATGCCGGTTCTGACATCATCATTCAGCTTTCGAATGGCGGTGCACAGTTCTTTGCCGGCAAGGGCATCAAGGACGCTGCAGCAGCCCGTGTCGTGGGCGCTGTATCGGCAGCACGTCATGCCCAGCTGATGGCTGAGTATTATGGTGTTGCTGTCGTCATGCATACCGATCACGCAAACCGGAAATTCGTTCCGTGGGTCGATGAAATGCTGAAATGGAGCGAAAAGGCCTATGCCGAAACCGGCAAGGCGCTTTACAGCTCCCACATGCTGGACCTGTCCGAGGAATCGCTCGAAGACAACCTGTCGACTTGCGAAGAATTCCTCAAACGCATGGCCAAAATCGAAATGAGCCTGGAAATTGAACTTGGCGTGACCGGCGGTGAAGAAGACGGCATCGGCCATGATCTTGACACCAGTGTCGAGGAAATCGATCCGCGTCTTTATACCCGTCCCGAAGAAGTCGAAGAAGCATATCGCCGTCTTGCTCCGCTTGGCCATTTCTCGGTCGCGGCGGCATTCGGCAACGTTCATGGCGTTTACAAACCGGGTAACGTAAAACTTCGTCCGGAAATCCTTCTGGAATCCCAGAAATACGTTTCGGAAAAGCATAATCTTGGCGACCGTCCGCTGGACTTCGTGTTCCATGGCGGTTCGGGTTCGGAAAAAGAAAAAATCGAAGAAGCAGTCGGCTATGGCGTCTTTAAGATGAATATCGATACCGATACCCAGTTCGCCTATTCGCGCCCGGTTGGTGAATATGTCGAAGCCAACGCACGTGCGTTCAAGTATCAGGTCGATCCGGATACCGATCAGCCCTACAAAAAACAGTACGATCCGCGCGTCTGGGTCCGCGAAGCCGAACTTTCGATGGCAGCCCGCCTCGAAGAAGCTTTCAAGGATCTTGGGGCAACCGGTCGTTCGGTTACTAAAGGCTGATCGTTCAGGATTGCAAAAGCCAGATTAACCCGCCGGTTTGTCCGGCGGGTTTTTTCTTGCATTGTCTTGCGCTACGACAAAAACAAACTACTCCTGACAGATACTGACAGGAACTGTCAGGGGTGCGCTTGCGTATCAGGTTTGGCTCCTCTATACCTTTTCCCGAACATTACAGGAACAAAAGGCCCGACATGCTGACGAAAATTTCGGTTCGCGGTGCGAAAGAACATAACCTGCAAAATATCGATGTTGAACTGCCCCGCGATTCTCTGGTGGTGATCACCGGTCTGTCTGGGTCGGGTAAAAGTTCGCTGGCGTTCGATACGATTTATGCCGAAGGACAGCGTCGTTATGTCGAAAGCCTGTCAGCATATGCGCGCCAGTTCCTTGAACTGATGCAGAAGCCCGATGTTGAATATATCGACGGCTTGTCTCCTGCCATTTCCATCGAACAGAAAACCACATCGCGCAACCCGCGTTCGACCGTGGGAACGGTTACCGAGATTTATGATTATATGCGTCTTCTTTGGGCGCGCGTCGGCATTCCCTATTCCCCGGCAACCGGTCTTCCGATTGTCAGTCAGACCGTATCACAGATGGTTGACCGCGTTATGGAAATGCCCGAAGGCACGCGACTTTATCTGTTGGCACCGTTTGTCCGTGGCCGCAAAGGGGAATACAAAAAGGAACTACGCGATTTGCGCACGCGTGGTTTCCAGCGCGTCAAGATCGATGGCGAAATGTATGACATCGACGAAGCGCCGGAGCTGAACAAAAAACTCAAACACGACATTTCGGTGGTCGTGGACCGCCTGATCGTCAAGGACGGGATTGCAACCCGACTTGCAGACAGCTTTGAAACTGCCCTTGAACTGACAGATGGTATCGTCCTGACCGAAGATGCCAAAACCGGCGAAACAACCGTGTTCTCGGCAAAATTCGCCTGCCCGGTTTCCGGGTTCACGATTGAGGAAATCGAACCGCGCCTGTTCTCGTTCAACAATCCGTTTGGCGCCTGCCCGGCCTGTGATGGTCTTGGCACCCAGATGGAATTCGACCCGGAACTGGTCGTTCCCGACGAAGGCAAAAGCCTTGATGATGGCGCTGTTGCGCCTTGGGCCAGCACCACGTCGAAATATTATTTGCAAACGTTGCGCGCAGTTGCCAAGCATTTCGGCTTCAAAACCAATGTCGCATGGGAAAAGCTTACGAAAACAGCACAGGACATCATCCTGTATGGTTCGGGTGATGAAGACGTCACGGTGACCTATGATGACGGTTCGCGCAGCTACAAGGTATCGCGCCCGTTCGAAGGTGTCATTCCCAACATGTCGCGCCGCTGGCGCGAAACCGATAGCCAGTGGGCACGCGACGAACTGTCGAAATACCAGACGGTTTCAAGCTGTCCGACCTGCGAAGGTCATCGCCTGAAACCCGAAGCGCTGGCCGTAAAGATCGATAAATGCACGATTTCGGAAATTACCGACCTTTCGATTGGCAAGGCTGCCGACTGGTTCCAGGCGCTTGAAGGCAAACTGAATGAAAAAGAAACCGAAATCGCGCGACGTATCCTGCGTGAAATCAATGATCGCCTGCGATTCCTGCGCGATGTCGGGCTGGATTATCTGTCGATGTCACGCACATCTGGCACCC
This sequence comes from Thalassospira sp. A3_1, assembly GCF_017744215.1. Lineage (NCBI taxonomy): Bacteria > Pseudomonadati > Pseudomonadota > Alphaproteobacteria > Rhodospirillales > Thalassospiraceae > Thalassospira > Thalassospira sp. A3_1. The sequence continues at coordinate 420,371 of NZ_JAGHQQ010000003.1, forward strand.
TCTCGGGCGGCGAAAGCCAGCGTATCAGACTGGCGTCGCAGATCGGGTCGGGCCTGACCGGTGTCCTTTATGTTCTGGATGAACCATCCATCGGCCTGCATCAGCGCGACAATGATCGGTTGCTTGATACCCTGAAACGTCTTCGCGATCTGGGTAATACCGTCTTGGTTGTCGAACATGACGAAGACGCCATTCGTGCCGCCGATTATGTCGTCGATATGGGTCCGGGTGCCGGGATCCATGGCGGACGGATTGTTGCCGAAGGAACCCCTGAACAGATCCAGCAAAACCCAAATAGCCTGACCGGCAAGTATCTTGTCGGGGTCGAACAGATCGCCGTTCCCAAGGAACGTCGCAAAGGCAATGGTAAGTCGATTGCGATCAAGGGGGCACGCGCCAACAACCTGCAAAATGTTGACGCCGAGTTCCCGCTTGGCAAATTTATCTGCGTTACCGGTGTTTCAGGCGGCGGCAAGTCCAGCCTTGTTATTGAGACGCTGTATAAGGCGCTAGCCAAACGGATGCACAATGCGCGCAATCATCCCGGTGCGCATGACACCATTACCGGCATCGAACATATCGATAAAATCATCGATATCGATCAAAGCCCGATTGGCAGAACCCCGCGTTCCAACCCCGTGACCTATACCGGGGCCTTTACACCGATCCGTGACTGGTTTGCGCAATTACCCGAAGCCAAAACGCGCGGTTACAAGCCCGGGCGTTTCTCGTTCAACGTCAAGGGCGGACGGTGTGAAGCCTGTCAGGGCGATGGTGTGATCAAGATCGAAATGCACTTCCTACCCGACGTTTACGTCACCTGTGATCAGTGCAAGGGCAAACGATATAACCGTGAAACGCTGGAAATATCTTTTAAAGGCAAATCGATATCTGACATTCTTGACATGACAGTTGAAGAAGGTGCCGATTTCTTCAAGGCAGTTCCGTCCATTCGCGACAAGATGGAAACTCTGAAACAGGTGGGGTTGAGCTACATCCATCTAGGTCAGCAGGCAACAACACTTTCAGGCGGCGAGGCACAGCGCGTAAAGCTGGCCAAGGAGCTGTCAAAACGCGCAACAGGCCGCACACTTTATATCCTTGACGAACCAACCACGGGCCTTCACTTCCACGACATTCGCAAGCTTTTGGAAGTGCTGCACACTATTGTCGATCAGGGTAACACTGTGGTTGTGATCGAACATAACCTTGATGTCATCAAAACCGCTGACTGGATTATTGATATCGGTCCCGAAGGTGGCGATGGTGGCGGAAAGCTGGTTGGTTCCGGCACGCCCGAGGCTATTATGGCTAACGAGGAAAGCTATACCGGCAAATACCTTAAACGTCATCTTGGCCTGAAATAGTGCAGTAAAACGAAGCGGGCACCCTAACCCGCTTCGACCCGATCCTCGACCCGTTTGACCAGTGCCGAACTCAACCGTTCGCTAAAACCTGACAGGAAGGCCAGCACCAGCACGATGGAAATCTGCTGTCCGGCACCGGGGATCGTTCCGATCTGGTCCATGTCGGAAATATTGTGCAACTGATCCAGCGGGATCGGCAGAATACCGGCACGCAGTGCCAGTAATACGATCAGCGCAAAACAAAAACCAAGGCAGGGTCGAAACAGGAAATTGAAGAAAACCGACGCCGGTTCCATTTCCGCCCAGTCGACATCCTTACCCAACCGCATCATCATGCTGACCAGCGCCCCTATCGCGCCGAAACTGCCGACAAAAAACAAAAGGTCATAGCTGAACCCGAACAGCTTACCATTCCCGGTACTAACAACCTGGTCTGCCTGCAAAAACAGCATCACCGAAACGACAAGCAATATCGGTGACAGGGCAAGTGCGATTGCGGCCACACGCATTGATCGGAAAAATGCTCGCTGTGTGCTGTCCAGATGATCGCGCCCGCCAGAAAGGTCGGAAAGGTAGCCATGGACAAACCCGTCACGTCCCTGATTGAGCGCCAGCAACATGACAATGGCATCTGATGTTTTGCGCATCTGCGCATCGTCATCAAGCCCCTCATCCCTGCGCCACCAGCGTAGAAAAGACCGCATGACAAGCGAGGCCCGCCATCCCTGCCTTGTGGCGACAACGTAATCAATCATGTTCTCGACATCAGCGCTGCCAAACTTGTTGGCGCCGATATCGCCAAACGGAAAGGCGATCCGTCCGATTGCCGCAGCAGAACTGTTTCGGTTCGCACCATCTTTGTTTGGCGCACTATTCCCGCCATCGGCATCAGGAATGCAGTCAGTCGTCATCGTCTGTCGGGATCGCCGGATCGGAACAAGTCCCATCACGGGGCAATGGGCCGGATCGTAACCATAGGGTCGATGCGGATAGCTCATGATGCCGTCCTTGTGATGGATGTGTATGGGATCAAGGACGCAGTAGCGGACAATTTGTGAATAATTTGTCGCCGCATGGGTGATATGAGACAGCGAAGTGGTGCAATTCACTTGAAATCAAACCATCAGCACCGCTATGTGTGTGCCAGAAAGTTTACCCCCGTTTTACTGAGGAGTTCGCAACCGTGAGCACGGTCAAACCCGTTCATATCATCGGCGCCGGTCTTGCCGGGAGCGAAGCCGCCTGGCAGTTGGCCGAGGCCGGTATTCCGGTCATCTTGCATGAAATGCGGCCGACCCGCCCAACCGACGCCCATCACACCGACAAATGTGCCGAACTGGTTTGTTCCAACTCGTTTCGGTCTGACGACAGGGAATATAACGCGGTCGGCCTGATCCATGATGAAATGCGCCGTGCCGGATCGCTGATCATTCGCTGTGCCGATGCGCACAAGGTCCCCGCTGGTGCAGCCCTTGCGGTTGACCGCGAAGGTTTCTCGCAGGCAGTTACTGATGCACTGATGAACCATCCGTTGGTCACCATGGAACGCGGCGAAGTTGATGGCCTGCCGCCGGTCGAATGGGAAAGCACGATCATTGCAACCGGCCCGCTGACCTCAAGCGCAATGGCCGAAGACATTCGCAAGGTAACCGGCGAGGAAAGCCTTGCCTTCTTCGATGCGATTGCCCCGATCGTCTATAAGGAAAGCATCGATTTTTCCAAGGCATGGTTCCAGTCGCGTTATGACAAGGGCGATGGCAAGGACTATATCAATTGCCCGATGAATGAAGAGCAATACAACGCCTTCATCGATGCCCTGATCGATGGCGATAAAACCGAATTCAAAGAATGGGAGAAAGACACCCCCTATTTTGATGGTTGTCTACCGATTGAAGTTATGGCCGAGCGCGGTCGTGAAACACTTCGCCATGGCCCGATGAAGCCTGTCGGCCTGACAAACCCGCATGATCCTACCCGCAAACCACGCGCTATCGTACAACTGCGCCAGGACAATGCGTTGGGCACGCTCTACAACATGGTCGGTTTCCAGACGAAACTGAAATATGGCGCACAGGCCGATGTGTTCCGCATGATCCCGGGGCTTGAAAATGCGGAATTCGCCCGTCTTGGCGGCATTCATCGCAACACCTTCCTGAACTCGCCTCGCCTGTTGGACGGTACGCTCCGCCTGAAGGCGCGTAACGACATCCGTTTTGCCGGGCAAATTACCGGTTGCGAGGGTTATGTGGAAAGTGCCGCTGTCGGTTTGATGGTTGGCCGTTTTGCTACGGCAGAAAAGCAAGGAAAATCCATCCCAACCCCACCCTTGGCAACCGCGATGGGTGCGCTTTTGAACCATATCACCGGCGGTGCAGATGAAAGCACCTTCCAGCCGATGAATGTCAATTTCGGGCTTTTCCCGGAACTTGAACTGACCAAACGGGTAAAGGGCCGTGATCGCAAAAAACTTTATAGCGACCGCGCCATTCCGCTGTTTGACGAATGGCTTGCCGATATCAACGCTGCATAAAAAAACAAGGCCGCATCATCCGATGCGGCCTTTATCGATTTAGTACTTGCTCTGGCGTTTGAGCTTGCCGGTAACATCGCGGATCGGTTCCCCATCTCGGAACCGTTTGAACACCAAATCCATGTCGCCATTTTCATCAAGACTGCGTTCATAGACCTGCATTTCGTAACCACCGTCATCGGTAATGTAAAGCGCATGCACGGTCAGGGTTTTGTCAACGATACGCGCCCAGACAAACGGTTCACCCTGCAAAGGATCATTGGGTACACGTTTGCCAAACAGGCCTGATCGCATTGCGCTGCCGTAAATGTCCGGGCGATCGGTGGCATAAAACTCGATGCTAAGCGATACGTTTTTTTCACGACCATCTGCCTTGTGGATCACAGTTGACCAATCGATGGTAAATCCGCGGCCGGTTTCCGTAATCTTAACATCGAGATCGCGCGCTTTAAGCTCTTCCTCGGCATTATAGATCGACGTTCCGTGATAATCGCCGACAAACGGCCCAATACTTCCGGCATGGCACGGGGCTGGAACGACAAGCCACACGATCAAAAGCACACCAAACAGCCCCAAAGCTTTCATCGGTGCATGCAAATTCATCATGTTCGACCTCGTTATGTTCATGTCCGTAGCCCCGTTTGAGGCCAATAGGCCACAGGCTCAAGCAACGCTACCACAGACCTTACGAAAATATTGTATCCATTACATCTATTTAGATGAGATTTTGCCAATATCTAGGGCACGAAATCAGTATCGATGCAGCATGGCCTTCACGGTCAGCCGGAAACTTGCCGGACGGGCAAGACCAAACTCGGCACAGAAGGGATCAAAACCGGCCTTTACGAGCTTGCGCAAATAACCATCCGCCAGAACCACCGGCAATGCCGCGGCTAACGCATTTGACGGCAGTTTTTTTCGAAACTTCCGGGCTTCGGCAATCCGGTATTGCGCCAAATCGGCGATTTCACGTATCAATGATTTGACAGCGTCGGTTTTGCGAAACTCAAAAATATCCCCCTGCCCGACACCATATTGTTCCATTCGGTCCTGCGGAAGATAAATCCGTTTCGCCCGCCCATGGAAAACCATTGCACGCAAAATCCCGACCAAACCATAAGCATTCCCGGAAAGTCGCGCCGCATGCCTTGCATCGTGATCAGTTACACCAAGCAGCTCGGCGGCCATAACGGCAAGATGCCCGGAAGTCTGGTCAATATAGTGATCCAGCTCCGCCTGATTTGCCGGTGCCTTGTCGGCAAGGTCAAATTCACGTGCCGCAATCAGTATCTCCAGATCGCGTGGTTCAATCTGTCCGGACTGGATCAGAACCGACAGCGGCTCGACAACCTCGTGTTTACGAATTTTGCCCTGCTCGATCTCCGCCAGTGTATCACGCCACCATTGTAGCCGAATGTGTCCCAACATGGTTTCGCTAACCATTTCACGGGTTTTGGACACTTCCTGATTAAAAGCGTAAAGCGTAAAAAGACCTTCACGTTTTTCCGGGGCAGCAAATAGCGAGCATAAAAAACGGTCTTTGTCATTCCGGCGAACATAATCGGCGCAATAGGAAAGCTTTGGCGTATCAGTCATCGCGCATCATCCGATTTGTCGCGTTGTTTTGGCACGGTCATTATTGGCTTTGTTTGCCATGTCTTCAGGCATTTTTTCCGGCAGGGTTTCGACATAAAGCGACTGCGACGGGAAGGCAAACGCGGCGTCGTTATCCTCGACAATACGCTTGAATGCAATGATATGGCGATTGCGAATATCACGCCATTTCACCCAGTCAGTGGTGGTTGTAAAGTAATACAGATCGATATTGATCGAACTTGCCCCGAAATCGGATAAATGCACCATCTGCGCAACATTGGTTTGTGCGACGTCATCATCATTTTTCAGAAATGAACGGATATCCTCGACAATCTTTTCGATCTGATCGGCCGTGGTACGGTATTCGACACCGATCACCATTTTGATCCGGCGATGGGTCATTCGTGACCAATTGATCACCGGGGAATCGACAATCTGCGCATTCGGCATGGTCACCAACGCCTTGGCAAAAGTACGCACCTTGGTCGCGCGAAGACCGACAACCTCAACGGTCCCTTCGAAATGAGGCGTTTCGATCCAGTCTCCGCGTTTGTAAAGATTATCGGCAAGAATGGTTAGCCCGCCGAAAATATTGGCGACCGAATCCTTGGCAGCCAGCGCCACAGCCATCCCGGCAAGACCAAGACCGCCCAGAAACGCCGAAACATCAATGCCCCAGTTTTCCAGCAGGACAACAACACCGATCACAACGATCAACGTTTTGACCGCCCGGATAAAGAACTGGCGCAAATCGTCGCCAAGACCGCCACCAAAACGACCTGCCAGATTGTTGAACGACATGGCAAGCGGCTCTATCGATCTGAACAACGCCCAGAAAATCGAAAAAGTCGCAAATATACCGTTCAATTCAAACAGAACGGCATCAACATTTTTCGGCAGGTCAAGGATTTCGACGGCAAAATACACACCGCCCAGAATAACCAGAAGCTGAACCGGGGCTTCGAAAGCATCCAGAACATGGGCAGCGGTGCTGTGTTTGCGCTGATGAGCCAGCTTCCGCAGCCCACCAATTACTCCGTGAGCCAGAACACGTTTCAGAACCAGTACGAATAGCAGGACAACACCAGCAACAACATATCTGCCGATTTCGCCGCCGCCCAGCATATCGACCCAATTGGTCATATGGTCAATGACTTCGCTGTTCAGGCTGTCAATCTCGGTTGTAATTTCATCCATGACTTCACGTGTAATCTGCTGTTAAGGTTTCCGTTCAAACAATGACTTAACGGTTACCGCTACGGATTGTTTCTTGCGGCCCCTGTATAACAACTAAAACAGGACAGGCATATGGCATCCTTTGCTGCACCAAGACTTCATGTCATTGGAGCCGGACTGGCCGGGTCAGCACTTGCAACTCAGATGGCGCAGGATGGTGTATCCGTAACGCTTTACGATTCCGGCGAACCATTTGCCAGTCGCTGGACACGCGGGATGAAAACCGCCCCCGAGGACCATAAGGTTGCCGAACCCGAAATTTTCTATGATCCAGAAGATCTGGTTCGGCATTTTTTCACCCAGTGGCCGGAAATACCGCGAAAACTGATAAGACCGGCGCATGCGGTTATCGGTCTTAAACATCCCAGACGCAGCCCGACCATCATTGACCTTGATCATGGTATTGCTGCAGCTTTGATAGCACGCAGACCAACAATCTTTGCCCGGTTGTTCACGGCCTGGAATTTATGGTTTTCACGCTATGCCAGCGAAGACCGGCGTGTCCGTCAACATGTCAGAATTGCCGCAGATACCATCGAGAACCAACAGACACCAAGAGCGACCTATCATCAGGATGCACTTGCGACGTTGGCCGAAGTCCTGTTTTCGATGCCAGCACATAATTGCTCGGCCTCGTTGCTGGGGCGTGTCTTGCTGCCAACTTTGCGGGAAATGCAGCGCCATAATGCGAGTCATGCCTTCGCGGCTATTGATCCGATCATTCTGAATGATATTGCGCTGCCTGCCCTGCGTGATCATTTTATCGCTGCCGGTGGCGACATCATCAGTGGCATGGAACTTGGTGATATCGACAGTACGGCGGATTTCGCGACCGACCTGTTTTTCGGTGATGAACAGATTGAAGTTCGTCCACAGGATGCTGTGGTACTTGCCCTTCATCCACGACCGCTTTGCGATGCAGTGCCGGATATCGGCATGCCACCTGCCCCGGCTCATCGGCGAACATTTGTCTTTCAGGCCAGTAAAAGCTTTGCCGAACCATGTTGCGTTCTAGCTGACGATGATCTGGTGCGCGCGATCTATTGCAATCGGCGTCACATACAGGTCAGCATGAACAGCAGTCTGATCCTGCCAAGTGACGGAACAGCGGATCAGTTGGCAGCAACCATCTGGCAACGCGTCACGGAATTATGTGACCAGCACTTAAATCTTGATCTGTCCCAGCGCACAAAAATCGAAAGCAACGGCGAGTGCCCGGCATTCAGTTATGTCGATTGTGAAGCACCGTTTCCGGAACTCAGCCCCGGCGTCGCAGCCCTTCGCCACCGGTTGGCTCCCCCTTGGCGAAACCTGTTCTTATGTGGTGATGCCTTTCCGCCTGACTATCCGCCCGGACCGGCTGCTGTTATTGCCAGTGTAAGGACGGTACGCGCACAGTTGCACGAATATATGAAACTGCGCGACTTGTAGCAGGATTGGTGAGGATCAAACTGCAATTAGCGCCGCAGCAACGCGGCGGGCTTCCGATACCAGCACGTTATAGGTTCGGCACGCAGCCCCCGTATCCATAGGCTCAATTACGATACCATACTTGCGCAATGCAATACGCCATTCAGTCGGCAGCGGTTTCATGCCACTTCCCATGCCCAACAGCAAAATATCGATCTCGTCTGATGCATCAATGACACGCTTGAAGGCATCGACATCAAGCTGATCAATACTTGCATAAGGCCAGGAATAGACATTCTTGGGAAACAGCAAAACCGACCCGGTGACAGTTTCCTCACCAAACCGAAACAGGCCATCACCATAGCTGGTAACGATTTTTCGGCCCTCGGCGACCAGCGGACTTACTTCCAAAGACATATTATTCCCTTTTGACGTAACCTAGAATTTTCTTCGGGTTAGCTGTGTTACAGCGCAGTCGCATCTGCATTTACTTTTTTAAAAATAAACAACCCGGAAAGAACAACGATGCTACACCCGATCAACATCGGTATGTCGAGTTCCTCGCCGAACAGGAATACTCCCAAGGCAAGACCGAACAAAAGCCTTGTATATCTGAACGGTGTAACCGATGAAACATCGCCGCTGCGCATTGCCTTCATCAGGGCGGCATAGGCAAAAATTCCCATCATGACCGCCCCCGCGAAATAGAAAAGGCTTTGACCATCCGGTGTCGTGAAAGCTTTTCCATCCCAAACAGAAAATACGATACCAGCTATGATGACGGCGATAAAACCGTAGAGTCCAAGAATGGCTGTTCCAATTGATATCGGCGCTGCACGACTGGCAAGATCACGCCCGGCAAATCCGATTGTCCCGATTACAGCAAACATCGACAACGCAGAAAAACCATCCGCGCTTGGACGAAGAATGATAAGGACACCGATCAAGCCGATAAAGATCGCCAGCCATCTTCGCCACCCAACCTTTTCCCCGAATATGACCGCCGCACCAAGAACCACGATAAGCGGTGTCGCCTGCAAAATGGCCGTGGTCGAAGAAAGAGGGGTAAGTGCAAGGGCAAGCACATAAAACAGACGCCCGACAACCTCAAACACGATACGTATGCACATCGGGCGCGAAAGAACGGCAGGGTCCAGCAAACGCTTGTTCTGCACCTTGGCGATAATTGCAAACAGAACGGCACCGCCAATACCAAACAGGATCAATACCTGACCGACAGGATGCGATCCAGAAACAGCCTTTACAAATGCATCTTCGACGGCGAAAGCCGCCATTGCCGTCATCATCCAGAGGCTACCAAGCACATTTGCACGATTACCATTAGTCGCGTCGACGTTTTGCGCCACAGGCTGGAACCAGTTTTCAAAAGGGTTATTCAGCCTGCAAAGGTCTCGCTTGCCTTATTGGGCCAAAAGAAAAGGCCGGGTTGTTTTTGCACAAACCCAGCCTTTTTGTAAATGTCTCTCAGCAGATCGGAGCGATCAGGCACCCGCTTCCTGAGTTTCTTCGCCTTCCGGGATCTTGCGGCGCAGACGCAGCACCATCAGCAATGGCGATGCTACGCAGATTGACGAATAAGTCCCGATCACAATACCGAAAATCAACGCCATCGTGAAACCGCGAATCGCTTCACCACCGAACACAAACAACGCGATCAGCGCCAGCAAAGTGGTAAACGAGGTCATAGTGGTACGCGACAGGGTCGAATTGATCGAAAGATCCAGCAGATCGGGAATGTCCATCTTGCGAAACTTGCGGAGATATTCACGAATACGGTCAAACACAACGACCGTATCGTTGATCGAATAACCCGCAACAGTCAGAACCGCCGCCAAGGTTGCCAGATCAAACTGAACCCCGGTGATGACAAAGAACCCGATCGTGATCAGAACGTCATGCAGAAGCGCCACAACCGACGCTACGGCAAACTGCCATTCGAATCGGAACCAGATATAAATCATGATCAGCAGCAGCGATATGGCAACCGAATAGACCCCGGCTTCCTTGAGCTCGTCACCGACTTTCGGCCCAACCAGTTCACTGCGACGAATGGTAACATCATCACCAAGCGCCTTGGTTACTGTGGCAAGCGCAGCCATCTGGGCCTGTTCATCACCGTCCTGACGCTGCAACTGGATAAGAACATCATCGGGCTCACCGAATTCCTGGATAGAAACATCGCCAAGACCAAGCGAACCAAGATTGTCACGTAGCGCGCCAATATCGGCCGGACCGTCGGTTTTGATCTCAACCAGAATGCCACCCCGGAAATCAATCCCGAAATTCAGCCCCTTGGTCAAAAACAAACCAACAGATACCAGCACCATGGCCAGCGAAACGATATAGAAAATTTTCCGGAACTTGAGGAACGGGACGTTCACGTCGTCCGGAACAAGATGCAATGGTTTCATATTCTTCCTGCTCCCTTCCTCAAATTACCAGTTCCGTCGGGCGACGGCGTTTAACCCAGACCGCAATCAACAGTCGGGTCACCCAGATTGCCGAGAACATCGACGTGACAATGCCAATCGCAAGTGTCACGGCAAATCCCTTGATAGGACCGGAACCAAAGCTGAACAGCACAAGCGCTGCAATCAGCGTGGTCAGGTTGGCATCAAGAATTGTCGACATCGCACTCCGATAACCGGCATCAATCGCATTGATAATGGTGCGGCCATTGTTACGTTCCTCGCGGATACGTTCAAAAATCAGCACGTTCGCGTCAACCGCCATACCAACCGTCAGAACAATACCGGCAATACCCGGCAGGGTCAGGGTCGCCTGCAAGACCGACATCACCGCCAGCACAAGGATCAGGTTGATCAAGAGCGCGATATCCGCATAGACCCCGAACCGGCCATAACTGATCACCATAAAGGCAACGACGAAGACCAGACCAAGGATCGCTGCAATTTCACCGGCTTCGACCGAATCCTGCCCAAGGCCCGGACCAACAGAACGTTCTTCAAGTATCTGCATCGGTGCCGGCAATGCACCAGCACGCAGCAGCAGCGAAAGATCGTTGGCTTCCTGGACACTGAACTGGCCGGTAATGATACCGTTGCCACCAAGGATCGGCTCGTTGATCCGCGGTGCCGAAATCACCTCGCCGTCAAGAATAATGGCCAGTCGACGACCGGCATTTTTTGACGTCATATCGCCAAAACGTGCCCCACCGGCGGCATCAAAGCGGAACGAAACAACCGGTCGGCCTTCGTTGAAGGTCGGCTGCGAATCAACGAGGTTGTCCCCCGAGACAACGACACGGCGATCAATAAGATATTCGTTGATACCGGCAGCCCGGTCACCCGCATCGGCCGATGGCAGGATCATCGTTCCCGGCGGCAGGCCCGTGGCACGCGCCTCGGACGCGGTCTTTTCCTCGTTCACAAGGTGGAAGTTCATCTTTGCGGTGCGGCCAAGGATCGCACGCAAACGCGACGGATCGTCAAGACCAGGAACCTGAACCACAATGCGGTCTTCACCCTGACGCTGGATCGACGGTTCGGTCGTGCCCAGTTCGTCCACACGACGGCGAACAACTTCAAGCGATTGGCTGATTGCGCGATCAACAAGCTCTTTACGGGCTTGATCGGTATAAGAAACGATAATGTTGTTCCCCTCGCCGCTCATTACGGTATCGGGTTCGACATTACGGATCAGATCGCGGGCTTTTTCAACCTCGTCGGCGTTGACCACGGTGACCTCTGCCCCGTTCAGGCCAGCATCCCGCGGACGGTAACGAATGCGTTCCTCGCGCAGGGTTGACCGGATCGTATCGCCAAGTGCCTCATAGCGCTCGCGAATGACGCTGTTGATATCAACTTCAAGCAGCATGTGCGAGCCACCACGCAAATCCAGACCAAGATTGATCTGTTTACCCGGCAGATAGCTTGCATCCGTCGCGAATGTGCCCTTTGGCAGGAAATTCGGTGCGGCGTATATAACGCCCAAAGCACACACCAGAAGAACCAGTGCTGCTTTCCATTTCGTAAAATAAAGCATGTGTCCTTTAACCAGATTTGTCTGGAAAACCTAGGTCTGGTTCTATCGAACATCGGGTGCTGTTCGCCCCGCAGGCCACCGGCTGGAAACAAGAAGGCGGAGCATTTTGCCCCGCCTTGCAAGTCATCAAAGAGATCAGTCTTTTTTGGTCTCTTCAGCTTCTTTTGCGTCGTCTTCGTCTTTGTCGTCGCCTTTGGCTGGCTCGGTTTTCGACAGAACGGTCGAAACCATGCCGCGTGCAACCTTGACCTTAACGCCTTCGGCGATCTCGACCGAAAGCTCGTCATCGCCAATAACCTTGGCAACGGTACCGATCAGACCACCCGCAGTGACAATCTTGTCACCACGACGAACAGCAGCGAGCATCGCTTTATGCTCTTTCTGTTTTTTCTGCTGCGGACGAATAAGCAGGAAATAAAAAACGACAAAAATCAGGATCAGCGGCAGGAAGCTGGTAAGCATATCTGCACCACCTGCGCCACCAGCGGCCTGCGCATAAGCCGGCGAAATCAACATTAGGAACTCCTAATCCCATACAACAAAACAAATCAACTGCCGGAATATAACGGCGTGCTACGTCAACGCAAGGAAGAACAGGATTTTTATCGGTTTAATCCCGTATTCTGTGGTTCTGTTCACGTCAATGAAAGCAAGCTACATCATATGGCACTGTTATTGCCAGTTCGCCTTGTGATAGCGTTTTGCATGCATATGCCGCCACCACGACAAAAAGAAATATTCAAGAGGCTTTGATGACCAACGATTTCGATAATCTTTTGCCTGCCCTGGAACGCATTGCCGATGCACTGGAACGCATGGCCCCACCCGCGCGCAAATCCAACGATCTGTCGGCTGCCGATGCTTTTGTCTGGCAGGCAGAAATCGGTTATTTGCAACCGGTCCGAAATGTGAACCGCATTGAAATCGGTCTTTTGCAGGGAATCGAACAGCAAAAGGCGATTCTTTATAACAATACCAAACGGTTCGCCGATGGCCTTCCGGCCAACAATGCCCTGCTTTGGGGCGCGCGTGGCACAGGTAAAAGTTCGATCGTCAAAGCAATGCATGCCAGGATCAATGCCGAACGGGCCGGTGCACTGGCGCTGGTCGAAATCCATCGTGAAGACATCCCGACCCTACCCCATCTTTTGCATATTCTGGAGGAAAGCGGGCGCAAGACAGTTCTGTTTTGCGACGATCTTTCATTCGATATGCAGGATGAATCCTACAAATCCCTGAAAGCAGTTCTTGAAGGTGGAATTGAGGGTCGCCCCAACAATGTGATTTTCTATGCGACCTCGAACCGCCGCCATCTGATGGCACGCGATATGATCGAAAATGAACGCTCAACCGCGATCAATCCCTCTGAGGCCGTCGAGGAAAAAGTATCTCTTTCGGACCGTTTCGGCCTGTGGCTTGGGTTCCACAACATCTCGCAAGATGTCTATTTCGAGATTATCGAAGGTTACGCCAAGGAGTTCGGACTGGATATGCCGGTTGAAGAATTGCGTGCACGCGCCAAGGAATGGACGGTTACACGTGGCAGCCGTTCGGGTCGCGTGGCATGGCAGTTCATTCAGGAAATTGCTGGTGAAATGGGCAAAAGGCTTGGCTGAGTATATTGTCTGACCTAAGCGCACCTAGGAAAAGAAACGTCCGGACTGCATGGTTCCGGGCGTTTCTTTTACCGTGATACCATTATCTGTGGCAGATATTTCATCGGGTCGGCGGATTTGCGTCCGCGCCGGATTTCAAAATGCAGTTGCGGCTGATTGACTGCCCCCGTACTGCCGACACTTGAAATCTTTTGACCGCGTTCAACCATATCCCCGCGCGCCACCATCGGGTTTTCTGTGTGCGCATAGGCCGTCACATAATCATCGGCGTGCTTGATAAGGATCAAATTGCCAAATCCGCGCAGTTCGTTGCCGACATAGGTGACAACACCATTATCTGCTGCAAGTATCGGTGTACCGCGATCCGCCTTGATATTGATCCCGTCATTGTAAAGTCCGCCCGCGCTGGCACCGTATTTCAGCACGATATCCCCGTGCACCGGCCAGACAAATCCTTTGCGGTTTTCAGGTTCGGCAATAACCACATTCTTACGAACCGCACTGCCCTGTCCAGCGACCGGCGTTGTTGTTGGCATTTCACGTGTATCGGTTTTCCACGTATTAACCGATGCATAACGCTGTTCGGCGCGTGCGGCAAAGTCCTGTGGCTTAAGTCCTGGTGTCGGAATGCTGCCACCATTGTTCGGGCTCACGCGGGCCATCTGCACCGTTGTCGAGCGTTCCGGTGCAACGGTTGGTTCTGGCGTCCCTATTGGCACGCTGACAACTTCGCGCTTTCCGCCAATCGTAACCGCCTTGCTCGGCGCCGAACTTGCCGTCCCTGACGATGAACGGCTGGCAACTACGGTCTGGCTGTTGCTGTCATAGGATGGATCCCAAGGCGGCAGGACAAGACGCTGCCCCGGATATATCACATAGGGCTGTTCAAGCTTGTTGCGCGCGGTAAACCGACCAAAATCGGTACGGTAACGGCTGGCAAGTGCAGAAACAGTATCGCCCGGCTCGACGGTAATGACCCGTTCGCCGTTATTGAGTTTCGGCATACTGTACGGACTGTATGTCGCACCGTCGCCGTAAACCACCGGCACAGGGACGGAATTCAGCAAACAGCCCCCGAGCACCGTCGTTGTCCCACAGACAAACGCCAGCGTCCGTATTCTTCGAACTGCCTGTTTGACACTATTTTCCATCATGCAAAGGATTGTCTGCGATCAGCCGTTAACAATCCGTAAGCAGATGCAATAATCGGCTCAGAATTCTTCGGTGCCCGGCAACATCGGCACAAACCGTACTGGCATTAGTTCGGTCACATCAATCCCTGTAGGGGTGCGCAGAACACGTAGCAACAACTGGGTGTGGGATACCTCACCGACCGGCACGACCATGATCCCGCCAATCGCCAACTGATCGACCAAAACCGGTGGTACGTCCTGGGCTGCGGCCGTAACGATAATACGATCAAACGGCGCCTGTGCCTTCCAGCCAAGCCCGCCATCGCCATGCAGCGTCGAAATCGTATGCAGGCCAAGCTCGCGGAATTTGTCTTCGGCCTCACGCAGGAGCGGCTTGTGACGTTCAAGTGTATAAACCCGGCGCGCCAGCTTGGCGAGGATCGCCGCCTGATATCCCGACCCTGTTCCGACCTCAAGCACCTTCATGCGATCGTTAAGCTCAAGCGCCTGCGTCATCAGGGCAACGATATAGGGCTGAGAAATCGTCTGCCCCTTGCTGATCGGAAGGGCGACATTTTCCCATGCACGGCTGACAAACGGCTCGGCCACAAAAATTTCGCGCGGAATACTGGCCAAAGCACGTAAAACGCTTTCGTCATGGATCCCGTCATTGCGCAGGATCGCAAGCAGATTTTCGATTTCGGCTTCTCGGGCAATGACAGGCTCGTTCACGGAAATGCCTTTGTCAGTTTTGCATGCGTCTCGTAATGGGTAAAATCGAGACTGATCGGAGTTACCGAAATATCGCCCCTCTCGATGACCCGCAAGTCCGCATTTTCATCCTTGGGCAATTCCGACTTGATCGCTCCGATCCAATAATAAGGCTCGCCACGCGGATCAAGGCGCTCGGCAATATGATCGCCAATCTTGCGCTGCCCCTGTCTGGAAACCTCGATCCGGGCTCCGCCTTTGCGTTCGGTTTCCGGGAAATTCACATTAATCAAGACCCCCTTGGGCCAGGTCGTGTGAATAAGGGTTTCAGCCACTGACAAAAGGTGCTTTTCAGCCACCGACCAGTCGATCAGATTGCCCGAGAAATATTGCGAAAACGCAATCGCCGGCACATTCAGCAAGGTTGCTTCCATCGCAGCAGCGACGGTCCCGGAATAGGTCACATCCTCGCCAAGGTTACCGCCTCGGTTGATTCCCGATAAAACAATATCAGGCGGACTGTCGCGCATGATCTGCTGCAGAGCAAGCAGAACGCAATCAGTCGGTGTCCCGTCGACTGAAAAATGCCGCTCGTCACGTTTTCGGATCCGTAACGGATGACGCAGGGTAAGCGAATGTCCTGCCCCACTTTGCTCGGTTGTTGGTGCAACAACCCAGACATCGTCGGAAAGCGAACAGGCAAGCTTTTCCAGCAGCCTGATCCCCGGCGCATCAATCCCGTCATCATTGCTGATCAGGATGCGGGCATTTTTCAGATCGACCATATCGGTCCCCTATCCGCGCGGAGAAATAACCTCGACACCGCCCATATAAGGCCTCAATGCGTCAGGAACGCGGATCGAGCCATCAGCCTGCTGATAGTTTTCCATCACCGCAATCAGGCAACGGCCAACAGCAAGTCCCGACCCGTTCAGGGTGTGAACAAAGCTGGTTTTCTTGTCACCTGCTGCACGATAACGTGCATTCATGCGGCGTGCCTGGAAATCACCTGTGTTCGAGCAGGACGAAATCTCGCGATATTTGCCCTGACCCGGAAGCCAGACCTCGATATCAAAGGTCTTGCGCGAGGCAAAACCGATATCCCCCGAACACAGAACCACCGTCCGGTATGGAAGCCCAAGACGTTCCAGAACCGTTTCCGCACAGCGGGTTTTACGGTCAAGTTCCTCGTTAGATTTCTCGGCGGCCACAACCGACACCATTTCAACCTTTGAAAACTGGTGCTGGCGGATCATGCCGCGCGTATCACGCCCCGCCGAACCGGCTTCCGACCGAAAACACTGGGTCAGTGCGGTATAACGCAGCGGCAATGCAGCTTCGTCGATAATCTCGCCCGCCACCTGATTGGTAAGCGTTACTTCGGATGTCGGGATCAGCCACATATCATTGGTGGTTCTAAACGAATCCTCGGCAAATTTCGGTAGCTGACCGGTGCCAAACATCGCATCGTCACGCACCAGCATCGGCGTGATGGTTTCTTCATAGCCATGTTCGTTCACATGAAGGTCCAACATGAACTGGCCAAGTGCACGTTCAAGTTTGGCAAGACCACCACGCAGAATAACGAAACGCGATCCCGAGAGTTTGGCTGCGGTTTCAAAATCCATCATGCCAAGCTTTTCGCCAATATCGAAATGCTCAAGCGGCTGAAAGTCAAAACTGTCGGGCGTTCCCCATTTGCGCACTTCAACATTGTCATCTTCGTTTTCGCCTGCGGGTACGTCGGCATCCATAACGTTTGGCAGCGACGACAGCAAAAGATCAAGCTGCTCGTTAAGGCCCGCCTGCCCGTCCTCGGCATCCCTGATCCGGTCTTTGAGCGTGCCCATCTCGGCCATCAGATCGTCGGCATTGCCGCCACTTTGGCGCAGTTTGCCGATTTCACCGGAAATGGATTTGCGGCGCGCCAGCATTTCCTGATGTTCGGTCATCAGACGACGACGGTCTGCATCGATATCGATCAGACGCTGGGCGGTCATTTCGACCTTGCGCGCAGTCATCGCCGCGTCAAAGGCCTCGGGATTGTCACGAATCCATTTAATGTCGTGCATGAAACGGCACCTTATTCTTCAACTATTCGGGCAATTATTCGGGCTTTTATACGACGGGGTGGACGCTTGGTCCACCCCGTCAGATCGGTCTTTCGAGAACCGCATAATTCAATCAGCGCGCACTGTTGAAATCATCCTCGTCATCGTCGCCTTTCACAGAGCCCGAGGATCGGGATGACGAAGGCGTACCAGACTTTGACGCAGAACCGGAAAGAGCCTTGAAGTCGCTCTTGTCGTCCGGTTTTCCGTCGCCATAATCTGCGGCCGCAGCAGCCGAACCCTGGGAATCGACGTCGTCTTTGCTGCTTTCAGTATCTTCTTCGTCACCGTCAAGCTCGGCGTCTTCTTCCTTTTCGCGCTTTGCTCGTTTACGTTCCGATATCCGTGCCATCACGATGGAAATTTCGTACAGGATGATAATCGGAATAGCCAAACCAACCTGAGAAATCAGATCCGGTGGCGTCAGGACCGCAGCAAAAACGAACGCGATCACAACCGCATATTTCCGCCGCTTGGCAAGTGATTCTGCGGTCACGATCCCGGCACGCGCCATCAGGGTCAGCAACACCGGCAACTGGAAACACAGGCCAAAAGCGAAAATCAGCTTCATAACAAGCGAAAGATATTCGCCAACCTTTGCTTCAAGCTGAATGGCAAGCCCCGCTGCCCCGCCCGCACTTTCAAAGCTGAGGAAGAATTTCCAGGCCAGCGGCATGATCAGGTAATAAACCAGCGCCCCGCCAGCCAAGAACAGTATCGGCGTTGCAAACAGGAACGGCATGAATGCCGAACGTTCATTCTTGTAAAGTCCCGGTGCGACAAATGCCCATAACTGCCCAAGAAATACTGGTGCCGAAACAAAGCAGGCCGCAAAAAACGAGACCTTCACATAAGTGAAGAATACCTCGGTTAACGCGGTATAGATCATGCGCCGGTCCGGCCCCATAACGTCGGCCAAAGGCCGGACAAGGAAGCCGTAAATATCCTCGACGAAGTAATAGCAAATACCGAAAGTGATAAAGAGAGCCAGAACCGCCCAGGTCAGACGATTCCGAAGCTCGATCAGGTGCTCCATAATGGGCATCTGCTTGTCATGCGACTGCATGTTCACGCCTGGCTCTCCGGATGATCAGTCTTCTTATCCGCAGCAGCAGGTTTCGTCGATGCAGCGGCATCGGGCTTCGGCGCTGTGGTATTGGTTTCCGTTTTGCTATCGGTCTTGCCTGCCGGTTTATCCGCCGGTTTGGGGGCGGCTTTCGGTTCGGCAATCTTGTTTTCAATGAAGTCCGATGTGCTCGAACGCGCATCCGTGACCTGCTTGCGCAGATCATCAAGTTCGGCTTCACGAATCAGATTATCAATGCCGCCCTGAAATTCGCGCGCCATACCGCGTACTTTCTTCCAGTACCCGGCAAGCTTGTACAGCACATGGGGCAAATCCTTGGGGCCGACGACGAACAACGCGACGACGGCCACAAGTGCCATTTCGGTCCAGCCGATATCAAACATGGAACACGCCTATCTGAAGGAAATCCGACAGACGATCAGGATTTCACGGAATCCTTGTCTTTGCTTTCGGCAGAAACCGAAGCAGACGTGTTGTTTTCGATGGTTTTGGCCGAAGCAGCGCTGTCTTCGTCTTTTTCGTTGATGCCTGCTTTGAAGCTCTTGATCCCTTTACCCATGTCACCCATGACTTTCGGCAGCTTGCCGGCACCAAAGATGATTAGGACAATCGCCAGAATCAGAACGATTTGCCAAACGCCGATACCCATAACTTCTATCTCCAAAGATCCTATCTGCCATACGGCGATAATGCCCGGATAATGGCAGAAAGCCCCCCACTGTGCAATGCAACGATTGTGAATATACCGCGCACTGCTACGAATCTGTAAGTTTGTTTCTTAGTCTCATCATGCCGATTTCACGTTTGAAACCAGCCTAATTCATAGGAAACACAAAGGTCATGTCAGGATCAAGCGTAATAGCGACTGAACCCTGATTTACTAACGAAAGTCTACGAGGCACACGGGCATGAACATGGCCGCCTTCATGCAAAGATAAATGCATCAGGCTTATTTCGCCAAGCGAACGCACCGCATCGACACGGGCCAAAACGTCATGCCCATTCATCGCCTCGCCAACATGCAACCCTTCAGGCCGGACAAGCACTTCGACCTTGGTGCCATCGGCAAATGCATCATGGGACACTTTGCCAAGCGGCGTTGCAATAACACCGCTTTGCACTGTTCCGGAAAAACGGTTCACCTCGCCAAAGAAGGACGCAACAAAACGGTTCTGCGGACTGAAATAAAGGTTTTCGGGTGTGCCATCCTGCATCACCTGCCCTTCATTCATCACGATGATTCGATCCGCCATATACATCGCTTCTTCGGGATCATGGGTCACCATGATCGTCGCGATCCCGGCATTTTTCAAAACATGCAATGTGGTATCGCGCAGTTCTGCACGGCGCGCAACGTCGAGCCCCGAAAACGGTTCATCCAGAAGCATCACACGCGGGGTCGGCGCCAGTGCCCGGGCAAGGGCAATGCGCTGCTGCTGCCCACCAGACAATTCATGCGGATAGGCATTGTAATAGTCGGCCATGCCAACCTGCCGAAGCGCGCGTTCGACCGCCTCTTTGCGTTCCACATCATTTTGGGATCGCAGGCCGAACCCGATATTCTTTGCAACGCTTAAATGCGGAAACAGGGCGTAATCCTGAAACACCATGCCAACACCGCGCTTCTCCGGCTCAAGATATTCACCCGGTCGCGCGACCAGCTGGTCATTGATGGAAACGCTACCCTGCTGAAGCTTTTCCAGTCCGGCCGCAATGCGCAAAGCCGTTGTCTTGCCGCAGCCCGACGGCCCCAGAAGGCAAACGAGTTCACCTGGAGCAACATCAAAATTGATATCTTTGAGAACCTGGGTGCTGCCAAAATCATGGCTTACATTTGACATTCTCAAGCCGTCTGGCATCAGATCTCTCTTTATTCTCTTGCCGGGAAACCCTGCAAATAAGTTGCAAAATCTTTCCCAGATTTAATCCTACCGAACAGTGCATGCAAGAAGCCGGATCAAAGAAGCTTGATAAAAGATGGCCAAAGAGCCTCTTTAACGGTTCTCTGCGTCGTATTCTTCTTCCAGATTGGGATTGTCGCTATAGATGGTTTCATCGAGATCGGCCAGATTGCGGGTCGTAAGGGCTTCCTCGACAACAGCATCCGTGACCTCGCCATCGTCAACCAGATCGGGCAATGCTTCCTCGTCGGAACTGGCCCCATACCGCCCCATACCCGGACGGCTATCAAGCAATCCTGCGGCCTTCAAATCAGCAAGCCCCGGCAGATCGTCGCGATGTTCAAGCCCGAAGTGATCAAGAAAATCATCCGTCGTTGCCCAAAGAACCGGACGTCCCGGCACGCGTTTACGCCCGCGTGGCCGTATCCATTTCGCTTCCAGCAGGATATCAAGCGTCCCCTTGGACAGGGCAACACCCCGGATTTCTTCAATCTCGGAACGCGTGACCGGTTCGTGATAGGCAATGATCGCCAGCGTTTCCAGCGTCGCACGCGTCATCTTCTTGGCTTTTTCGACCTCGATATGCAGATCACCCGCAAGGTCGGCCGCTGTGCGAAACGCCCATTTCTCGCCAACGCGGTTCAAATTTATTCCGCGTTCTGAATAATTTGCCTGTAATTCTTTGAGCAAAACGGAAACATCCGAACCTTCGGGCAAACGCGCGGCAAGAACCCGTTCACTGACCGGTTCGGCAGATGCAAACAGCACAGCTTCAACAATTCGAAGATGCTGAAAATCGATTTGCGGACCATGTTCGATACCGTCGATTTCAAACTGCGGGTCGGTTACTGTCTCAGTCGCCATTATTATCCATCCCTGCCCCGGATTTGACTCCGAGCTTGTCCATATCGCTGTAATCGCCGGATGTGATGTCCAATTCGGGATCGCGTCTTTTTTGCGGTGATCTCAACATGATCGGGCCAAATACCTGCTCCTGCGAGATTTCCAACTCGCCATCGCGGCACATTTCAAGGCTGGCGACAAAATGCGCTGCCAATGCTGACCGTGCCTTTAACGGCGTACCAAGTCCGTGGGGCATAAATTCCAAAAGCTTGGTCCAGGTTGGCACCACGCGACGCCCGAACAAATCACGCAACCGCCGAATCGCATCATCCATGGCATAAAGATCAAATGCCTCGATCTCCAATGTCTTGGATTCAGATGTCAGCATAATCTGCGCATAGGCTTTCAACAGGTCATAAAGCGACGCATCGTAAACCGACGCCGTCGTGACCCGGACTTCTTCCGGATCACCGCGACCAAAGAAATCCCGACCCAGATTGGGCCGCTCCAGCAGTTTTTCACCGGCCGCTTTCATCGCTTCCAGACGTTTCAGCTGAAACGCCAGAAGTTCGGCCATTTCCTCGGCACTAAGTTCTTCCTCGTCGCTGTCCTGTTTTGGTAGCAGCAGTCGCGATTTCAGATATGCCAACCAAGCGGCCATCACCAGATAGTCCGCAGCCAGTTCCAGCCGCAATTCACGCGCGGTATTGATGAAATTCAGATACTGTTCGGCCAGTTCAAGGATCGAAATCCGGATGATATCGACCTTCTGATCACGTGCCAGCTCCAGCAAAAGGTCAAGCGGCCCCTCAAACCCGTCCAGATCCAGCATAAGGCGTTCGGCAAGGCTTGGCCCATCATCAACGGGCGCCTGGTCAAATATCTCATCCGGAATATCGAGCTCGAACTGTTTGGCCATAATCCCCCCGGACCGTCTGCCTGTTATCAGGCAAAAATACCGGCCAGAAAATCAACAAGTGCCGATGCCGGTTCAATCACCAGCCAATGGAAAATCGGCAGATCGACGCCAAGAAGCCCCGTGACATAAGGCAGTAGGAAAATCAGCGCGATCAAAAGGATCATGCCGGTTTTTTCCATACGCGCCAAGACCCGCGCGATGGGTATCGGCGATATCGCCGTCAAAACGCGCCCACCATCCAGCGGCGGGATTGGCAGCATGTTAAACACCGCAAGGATGCAGTTCAGCCAGATCGACTGCTGCAATGTTGTTGCCAGCCAGTCATTAACCGCCGGTGAAAAGGACGGCAGCCCGACCAGCAATAGGATCGATACAATCGCCAGCAAAACATTGGTTGCCGGTCCTGCAATCGCAACTCCGATCACGCCAAGACGCTGTGGATGCAGACGATGGAACGCAACCGGCACCGGCTTGGCATAGCCAAACAGGAACGGTGCACCGGTCAATAACAGCAAACCGGGGATCAGAACCGTCCCCACCGGATCAATGTGGCGGATCGGGTTCAGGCTAAGCCGACCGGCGCGCTGTGCCGTATCGTCACCAAACAGCTTGGCGGCAAAGCCGTGTGCCGCCTCGTGCAGCGTCACTGCCAGTAATACGGGCAAAACCCACGTGGACGCGGAAATGATAATCTCGATAATGTCGTTCACGTATTGAGCTTCCTCTGCGCTTAAACCTCGGCCGACCAGACCGGTGACAACAACTCATCCAGTCGGGCCTGCCAGTCGGCAATCTGCGCCGAAGATGGCTGCGCAACGTTAAAACCGGCAATCTGATTGCTCAGCAATTGCGAACGTGTCAGCGCCTCGCCGGCAAGTTTCGGAGCCATCGAGACGACTTCTTCCATTTCCGTGCGTTTGCCATTGCAATGAAGCGCGATATCACAGCCTGCGGCAAGGCATTCATGGGTCCGGCTGGCAATCGAACCACCAAGGGCTTCCATCGACAGATCATCACTGATCAGAAGATTTTCAAACCCGATATCACCGCGGACAATTTCGGAAATGACCTTGGCCGATACGGTGCCCGGACGCTGATCATCTATCGCGGTAAACAGCAAATGCGCAGACATCGCCGCGACCACATCCTTCATCTGACGGAAGGGTTCGAAATCAAGGCAGCTCAGTTCTTCGCGGGATGCCGTCACGATCGGCAAATCCTTATGGCTGTCAACCGACGCGCGGCCATGGCCAGGAATATGCTTGATGACCGGCGCGATGCCGCCGTCAAACAATCCGGCTGCAACCGCGCTTGCCAGCGGTACAATCTGTTCGACCCTCGCCCCATAGGAACGATCGCCAACCACGTCACTCATGCCAGGAAAACGGATATCAAGCACCGGTGCACAGGTGATATTAAACCCGGCATCACGCAGGTCGACGGCCATCAGGCGCGCATTGATATAGGCGGCTTCACGTGCATCTTCAGGTGCGGTTTCAAATAATTGGCCAAACACACCGGCCGCCGGAATTTTGCGCCAGTGCGGCGGTTTCAGACGCATGACGCGTCCGCCTTCCTGATCAACGAAAATCGGCACATTGATATTGCCGACAACCTCGCGCAGTTGATTGTTCAGTGCCCTGACCTGCTTCTGATCCTTGATATTACGAGCAAACAGGATAAAGCCATAAGGATCGGCTTCGCGAAAAAAGCCCTTCTCCCAATTGCTTAACTCTGTACCTTCAACACCAAGAATACAGGCGCGCGGTTTTCTTACCTCAAGGCCGGACAATCAGGCACCCCACATTGCGTTGTTTTAATTTACCACAAAGCGTTTCAGCCGCAGCAGCATCTGACAGCGGACCGGCCTGCAGCCGATAAAACACGCCCTTGTCACCAAGGTCTGCACGTTTCAGATACATCTGAAGACTACCAATCAAGTCCTTGTTTTTCGACGATAATCTTTTCCATTCCGCTTCGGCACCTGATGTATCGCGAACCGACGCTAATTGAATGCGGAAATCCTGTTCCGATACGCTGCCTGTACTGGAGACATCCGGTTGGGCGTCCTGCTCTCTGGCTTTGGCGGCGGCAATCGCCTTTTCTGCGTCACTTGGGGCAGCTGTCGTCATCCCGGCCGGTGCTGTCGCAGCCGCATTATCATCCCCATTCGAACCATTTGACACGGCACCGGCAACAATTTCTGCCTCTGGCGTCTGTTCGATCACGGCGGGGGCTTCAGCACTATCAAGGGATGGCATGACATCGGGGGCCTTCGGCATATCCGGCAATTCCTGAAGAACGACCTGATCCTCGGGCTGGCTACTGTCTAGCTGCTCGTAAATTGTCGTATCCCGGTGCGGAACTTCCATTCCGCCGGGATCATCAGGCCGCAACTTGATCGGTAGCGGATCGGGCAAAAGGATCGGCAACTTGCCTTCTTCCTGTGCCGGTTGCCCCTGATTATAGAACCAGTAACCCGCACCACCCAAACCACCAACAACAATCACAAGACCAAGAACGATGGTTCCAACCCCTTTTGCCAAGCCCCCACCAGGGGCTTTTCTGCCTGCCTCCTGGTGACGTTGCTCCGCACGAAGGCCGAAACCCTGTTCTTCGTTCATCGTGATTACATCTCCTCGACCGGGGCAACGCCCAGTACATCAAGCCCCGACGCAATCACCAGTGCGGCGGCACGGATCATAGCAAGGCGCGCCTGCGTCACCGCAAGATCATCGGCAACGATAAAGCGCAGTGCCGTGTTATCGCGCCCCTTGTTCCATAATGCATGGAATTCGGCAGCAATTTCGCTCAGGAAGAATGCGATACGGTGCGGTTCGTGAGCGACGGCAGCCTGTTCAACGATACGCGGCCATTCCGCCATTCGACGCACCAGCATCTTTTCGTCTTCCGACGCCAAGGCCGACAGATCAGCCCCGACCAGCGCCGGATCCGAGAAATCCTGATTTGGGAACGCTTCACGCGCCTGACGGAACACCGAATTGACACGTGCATGGGCATATTGAACGTAAAAGACCGGGTTGTCCTTGGACTGTTCGGT
Organism: Thalassospira sp. A3_1; assembly: GCF_017744215.1. Lineage (NCBI taxonomy): Bacteria > Pseudomonadati > Pseudomonadota > Alphaproteobacteria > Rhodospirillales > Thalassospiraceae > Thalassospira > Thalassospira sp. A3_1. The sequence continues at coordinate 445,918 of NZ_JAGHQQ010000003.1, forward strand.
GACCTTGGCGAAATCGAAATCAAGTGTCGCGTCGTTTTTACGTGTCAGCATGATGAAACGCACTACATCCTTGCCGACGCGCTCGACAACATCACGCAGGGTCACAAATGTCCCGGCACGTTTTGACATTTTGACCGGCTCACCATTGTCAAACAGGCTGACCAATTGGCACAGCTTGACATCAAGGTCGCCCTCGCCGCCCGTAATCGCCTTGGTCGCTGCCTTCATGCGTTTGACGTAACCGCCATGATCGGCACCGAAAATATCGATCATGTGGTTAAAACCACGTTCGTATTTATCGAAGTGATAGGCAATGTCAGACGCGAAATAGGTCCAACTGCCATCCGACTTTTTCAGCGGGCGATCAACATCATCGCCAAATTCGGTCGCCCGGAACAGGGTCTGCGGGCGCGGCTCCCAATCATCGGGGGTTTTGCCTTTTGGCGGTTCCAGAACGCCGACATAAATGTCGCCCTTCTTCTCAAGATGTTCGAACGCGGCCTGTACCTTGCCTGCGGCAACCAGTCCTGCTTCGGACGTAAAGACATCATGATCAACGCCCAGAAGACGCAAGTCTTCCTTGATCAGTGCCATCATCTCGACAATGGCAAAACCGCGGAATTCTTCCAACCAGTCTGCTTCAGGGGCATCGACCCATTTATCACCATCACGGGCCGCAAGCTTTTTGCCCGGCGCGACCAGATAATCACCCGGATAAAGACCTGCCGGGATTTCATCGATGGTTTCGCCAAGCGCTTCGCGGTAACGCAGATGCAGGGAACGCGCCAGAACATCAACCTGTGCACCCGCATCGTTGATGTAATATTCCTTAGTCACATCATAACCGGCCTTGGCCAGAAGATTTGCCAGAACATCACCGACAACCGCCCCACGACAATGGCCGACATGCATCGGACCGGTCGGGTTGGCCGACACATATTCGACATTCATCTTGGTGTTTGCACCAAGATTGCTGTTGCCATAGGTATTGCCGTTTTCAAGCACTTCAATGATCTGAGACAGCCAGAAATCATCGGCCATGCGCAGATTGATGAAACCGGGTCCGGCGATCTCGACCTGTTCGATATGGTCAAGCGAGCCGAGCTTTTCAGCAAGCTTTTCGGCCAAATCACGCGGCTTCATTCCCGCAGCCTTGGAAAGCAGCATCGCGGCATTGGTCGCGGCATCGCCATGTGCGGCATCACGCGGCGGCTCGACCGTGATACGTGCTGTATCGCTGCCAGCAGGCAGAACGCCGTCTTTTTCAAGGGCGAGAATCTGGTTCTCGATGTCGCTTTTCAACAGGCTGAAAACATTCATCACTTTTGGTCTTTGCAAATTTCGTTCATGGTCCATCACGACCATTTTGATGTGGCTGTTTTGGGACATTTCGCATCAAAACGCAAGCAACCGCTTGGTTGCCCTGATCACAGGTTTTGACATTTCTGCCATGCACGCTAAATAGAGCCTTAAGGAACACGATCAGGCTGTGCTAAAGTTGGCACCATGATCGTCAATATACCCGTTGGGTTGCCCGTGGATGGTCCGCTAAATGGAATATCGCGGGATAGCACATCAAGGAGTGTCGAATGACGGAAACTGCCCGGCAGGTCCAGATGACAGAAAGTGCGGCAAAACGCATCCAGGAACTGATTGCCAGCGACGGCAAGTCGGACATGATGTTGCGCCTTCAGGTCTCGGGCGGCGGATGCAGCGGTTTTCAGTATGAATTCTCGCTCGATTCCGACAAGACCGAAGAAGACCACATTTTCGAAAACCACGGTGCGAAAATGGTGATTGATGACGTGTCGCTCGACCTGCTCGGCGGCGCGGAAATCGACTTTGTTCGCGAACTGGTCGGTGCGGCCTTTCGTGTGAATAATCCGAACGCAACGTCATCATGCGGTTGCGGATCCAGTTTCTCGATTTGATCCGCATCGGAAAAACGATTTATAAAACGGGGTTCGTGTTTTACGAACCCCGTTTTTGCTTGCGCATAAAGCCGCAAAATTCATCCCGAACACCGAGGCCCTTATGAAAATCGCCACCTGGAACGTCAACTCGATCAAGGCCCGTCTGCCCAACATCCTTGAATGGCTTGGTGACGCAAAGCCCGATGTTGTCCTGCTTCAGGAAACAAAAACCGTCGATGAAGGTTTCCCGGCCATGGAAATCGAGGATCTCGGCTATAACATCGCCCTTCATGGCCAGAAAACCTATAACGGGGTCGCGATCCTATCAAAGTTCCCCATTGAGGATATTGAACGTGGCCTTCCGGGCAATGATGGTGACGAACAGGCCCGCTATATCGAAGCCGTTATAGCCGCTCATCGCCCGATTCGCGTGGCTTCGATTTATGTCCCGATGGGAAGCGAGGTCGGATCGGAGAAATTCGAATACAAACTGAATTTCCTGGACCGCCTGATCAAACGCTTTGAGAAAATCCGCGAAAGTGGTGATGCGGCGGTCATGGGCGGCGATTACAATATCGCGCCCGATGATTCTGATGTTTACGATCCGATCAAACTGCATGAAACCGTTCTCTGCTCAACCGTAGAGCGTAATAAGCTGCGGACCATGATGAATATGGGCTACACCGATGCCTTCCGGACCTTCAATCCGCAGGGGCATCAATATAGCTGGTGGGATTATCGCGCCGGGGCATGGAACAAGGATAACGGCCTTCGAATTGATCACCTGCTGCTGACCCCGGCGGCGGCCGACCGTCTTAGCGCATCGGATATTGATCGCGACCCACGCGCCAAGGAAAAGGCATCGGATCATACCCCGGTCTGGTGCATGATCGACGAATGATTCGAAAATCCGAATCAACCGGGATTTGATAGCGAATATGAAATGTAAAGGGCAGCAGGACTATCTGCTGCCCTCTTTGATTTATAATCGGATTGGCTACTTTGAACGCAAATGGCCGAAAATCCGGTCGCCTCTGCGTTTACAAAGCCACGACCGCTTTTCCCTATTCTGCGGCCTGCTGCAGAACACCGCGATAGGCAACGATATCCTCAATGCTGATCACGACGATGTCGTGCTGTTGCGCATAGGCAATCAGTTCTGGCAAACGTGCCATCGTGCCATCCGGATTGGTCACCTCACAAAGCACGCCAGCCGGTTTGAAACCCGCCAGACGCATCAGATCAACCGTACCCTCGGTATGACCACGACGTTCCAGGACGCCACCTGCACGCGCACGCAACGGGAAAACATGTCCCGGACGAGCCAAATCATCCGGTTTTGCCCCATCGGCAATCGCAGTTTTGACCGTGGTCACGCGATCAGCAGCCGAAACACCGGTGGTAACACCGACCTTGGCCTCAATCGAAACGGTAAAGCCGGTTCCCATGCTCGATGTGTTGTTGGCAACCATCGGCGACAGATCAAGTGCCGTTGCCATTTCATCTGTCAGGCATAGGCAGACGATCCCGCTGCAATCGCGGATCAGCATCGCCATCTGTTCATTGGTCAGATTTTCTGCGGAAAAAATAAGATCGCCTTCGTTTTCGCGATCTTCATCATCGACGACCAGAACCCCCTTGCCATTGCGCAAATCCGAAAGCGCACGTTCCATACGCGTAATCGGGTTGCCAAAGATCGAAAGTTCCGGTTCCTGATGAACACTCTGATTCATAACGGTTCTCCGTTTAAGGAGCTTACGAATCAAGGCATCAAAAGAAAGGCCTGAACGTACGTCAACGCCGCACGTCAGTCATAGGCAGACGACAACGGGTTCCCCCGTTATCCGTCACGCTTTATCCTCTCCCATCCGGACTGTTACCGTCGGCTCCGGAGTTACACCGGATCTGCTGACCCCGCCAAATTGCTTTGGCAGGCGCTCGCGGGCTTTCCTGAAATCAGAATTACCGCCGGTCAGGAATTTCACCCTGCCCTGAGAATAAGCGCCGTGTTTCAACGACATGCCTGATCATCTTTGATCAGGCATCCGCACTTTAGAAAATGAAAAGATAGTTGTCAAACCTGTTAACGCAACATTCCAGGAAACACTTTGTTGCCGGCAAAAGATTTGCGCACGTCAAATCTCTGCCAGGATTTTTCCGGCCTTGAAATGAAAATCACACCCGTTTTTGCGTAATTCGCGCGGCGCCCATTGGCAAACCGCACATTTGCGGTCTGACGTTGTACCCCGCGATTTGCATTCCTTGTTAAGATACTTGCCCAGAAGCGCATCAATGTAACTGCCCTGGAAGGCATCCACACCAAGGCTTCGGCCCATACGCAATGCCGTACGGCTGTCGCACCTGGTCAGGATCAGATTGCGATCTGCAAAAATGGACGCAAACTCGCGCAGACGGTCTGTTGCCTCCGCCCGTTTCGATCCTATGATGTTTTGATCCCATATGACTTTGATAAAATCGACATTGATCTTGCGCGGGGAAAGGAATTCGAGTGATGGCAGGGTAATGCGATCAAGTCCGACCCGGACCCCCGCAGAATGCAACAATTTGCAGGCATCTTCAAATTCCCACCAATCAGCAATCGCGTTTTCAAGTGATATCTCGATCGACAGGTTTTCGGCGAACCGGCTGTCCTCCGACCCAAGAAACTCGGCAAAGCGATCGCTGAATATCGTCTGCACCATCATATTCAGATGCAAGGTATCTGGTAGCATCTGCGGCGCCAGACCTTTGGTGATATCCATCACCTTTTCGTCAAGAACCCGCGATAGAATTTCGACTTCACCAGGGCCCTCAAGCAGAAAACTGGCCAGATGATGCTGGCGCAGATAATCCAGCGAACAATATAGCTCATGACCAAGAATTTCGCGGCGACTGTCATGGAACTCGAGGATCGCCTGACGACGACAGGAGTCAAAAACCGCTTCCTCCGTGACCGCCCCGCGCAGCATTTCAGCCATGTCAAAACGTTGCAGGTTTTCGTTTGCGAAATGGTTTTCTTCGGGCAGATCAAGCAGATTGTAAAGGGTATTACGATCCTCTGGCCAGCGCAATTCATGCCAAAGTTTAACGGGCAAATCACCCAGCCCCTGACGACTGATAACATCCTTTAGCGTTTCGTTAACACTGGTGATGAATGTATCAACATCGCCGAACGCTTTGACCAACCTGATAAAAACGACCATCCCGTTTTCAAGGCGGTATTCCTGTGTCTTTTCTGGAAGATGATGGAATGCGTCGCGTGAAATATCCTGATAGTCCTGCGGCTCAAGGCGTAAGGATACCGGAATATCAAGAAGACCAACAATCGGCCTTTTACCGTTCGCCGCATATTTGCGAAGGCTTTCGACAAACCTTGCGAGGCTGAGTTCAGATTTTGTTGAAGACGCGGTCATATGCATTCCCGTCCAAAGGCGTGGGGGATGAACATGCCTTATTGAAGTTAATTTTAGCTAAACATCTATACCAAGGCATAGGGATTTTTCGATATCCCCTGCCAATTGCATAAGAATATCTGTTTTGATCAGATCAGACTTGATCGCAACGTCATCAATCGACCGAACAAATCGTATTCCTTGCAAGGCATTACAGACAAAAACTGATTCCATGGATGACAGTTCATTTGGAAGAATAGATGTCTCATGCAGAACAACGCCAAGACCGTTACACCAATCAATGACGAATTGCCGGGCCAGTCCGGGAAGAATACCACTATCGGCAGGTGGCGTGTAAAATGCACCATCGCGAACACCGAACAGATTGGCAATTGTCGTTTCCGCAACAGAACCGTCGACCGAAAGGACAATTGCCTCTTCCGCACCGCAAGCAGCAGCTTCACGACGTGCGGCAATATTATCCATATAATTCAGGCTTTTGATCCGGTTTGCAACGGACCACGGATTGCGCCGCACCTGTTTTGATGTCGCTAGGACCAAACCGTTATCGTGTGCCGGCCTAGAAAATGGGGCCGCCGTCATCAAAACTGTTGGATGGCATTCCACGGGCGGCAACAAGCCGCGCGGACCGCTACCTCGCGTAACGGTCAGGCGAATAACGGCACCTTCCCCGTCAATTTCAGCACAAAGTAGACGAACAGCATCCGCGATCTCGGAAATATTTGGCAGCAGATCCGGGGCAAGCCCGATTAATTCCGCGTGGCTTTCAAGGCGTTCATGATGTCGGTCAAGCCATGCGACCCCGCCCCTGTGTGACCGCATGGTCTCAAAAAAACCATCCCCCAACAGCAACCCGCGATCCGTAACCGCAATATGCGCATCCGCCTGATCAATGATATTGCCGTTAAGCCAGACTTTCATCACGACGCAACCTTTCGCTGAACGGCTGCCCCGGCAATAGTTAGAAAGTTCGCTAGCAGATCATGCCCCTGCTCGGTAAGGACGGCTTCCGGATGGAACTGAACGCCAAAGATCGGCAAGTCCCGATGGGCAAAGGCCATTATTTCGCCGTTTGGACCTGTGGCGGTCTGCACCAAAGAGCCATCCACCGGCAGATCAACAATCAGCGAATGGTACCGCGTCACCGTCAACGGGGATTTGATGCCGTTGAAAAGTGCCGATCCATCATGTGTAATCGCCGATGTCATCCCGTGAACCGGACGGTTAGCACGCTTGACGGTGCCGCCAAACACTTGCGCGATGGATTGATGCCCCAAACAGACGCCCAGCATCGGATACTCGCCCGCCAACGCAGTAATCAGATCAATACTGTTTCCCGCCTGATCCGGGCCGCAGGGACCGGGGGAAAAGACAACAGCATCCGGGTTCAACCGGCGAACTTCCTCAACGTCAATCCGGTCATTGCGCACGACTTCAACCTGCTGGCCAAGTTCCACGAAATAGCGCGCCAGATTGAAAACAAAGGAATCGTAGTTGTCAATCAACAGGATCATTTCGATCCAATCCACCTATAATGATGTTCAAAGCATTGTTTAAGCGTGGTAATCTTACATCTCATCGGGATTAATTCTATATATCCCGCAGCGGGTTATCTGCGTTAGGCAAAAGGAACGAATGGGATCCGCTGACGATGGGCAGCCAGAGCAACCAGTTCATTAACAACGTCCAGGAAGTGAGGTGCATTGTTATGCGCTTCCCATCCGGCCTCGTCGACATAGAGCTCATAAACAAAGAATGACAAGGGATCAGTTGGAGAACGATATGGCACAAAGAATTTCACACCTTCTTCCGCCATTGTCGGTTCAATCAGCCCCCGTAGAATCTCGGCTATGGCATCACCCTTACCTTCTTTGGCCACGATATTGATGGCAACAGCAAACCCATGATTGAGGTTTGAGGCAGCGGAATTAGTGTACGGCATATTATCTTCCCCCTGATTGCTAGAATATAAAGGCCTGTAAACACGAAAACGTTCCGAGAATACGCTGGCTAATACAGCACTTTTTACCGTGCAGACGAACCATCGCCGGAGTTGGAAACCGGTATAAGTATTCTCGTCCGGCCTGATTTGTTCTCATTATGTTCTTAATTATGTCTAGCAGCAACCTCATTGTGACCGCGGCCGCAATCCTCCTGACAGAGGAGTAAAAATGGCGAAAACCTAGCTTAGGTTTGGTTCAGTGAGATTTTAATCCATCGGGATTAATCCCCAGCGCTTCGAAAATCTTGGCAGCCTTGACCAGCGTTTCATCATATTCCCCAGCCGGGATACTATCGGCAACGATACCGCCACCGACATTGAATGCCATTCGCACTTGGTTCACGCAAATACTGCGGATCGCAATGTTGGTATCCATACTGCCATCAAAGCCAATGAAGCCGATTGCCCCGCAATAGGCGCCGCGTGTTGATCCTTCAAGTTCGGTGATGATTTCCATCGCACGGATTTTCGGTGCCCCCGTGATAGATCCACCCGGGAAGCATGCGGCCAGCAAATCCACGGCAGTCTTGCCATCCTGCAATTCACCGGTGACGGTCGAAACCAGATGATGGACGTTGGCATAGCTTTCAAGCATGCAAATCTGTGGCGTTTCAACTGTGTGCGGCCTGCAGACTTTTGATAAGTCATTACGCAAAAGATCAACAATCATAATGTTTTCTGCACGATCCTTTGCAGATAACATTAATTCCTGTGCCAGTTCAGCATCTTCGACAGGCATGTTGCCACGTGGTCGGGTACCCTTGATCGGTCTGGTTTCAACATGGCCGTTGGTGACCTTCAGAAACCGTTCTGGCGAGTTTGACAAAACCGCGACCTCGCCAAAATTCAGGAAAGCCCCGAAAGGTGCCGGGCTGGCAAGACTTAGACGACGATAAAGGTCAAACCGTTTCGGGACAGCATCATGGGCATATTCGGCCCGGAAGCTTTGCGACAGATTGGCCTGAAAAATATCTCCGGCATGAATGTAGTCGACAACGGTCTGAACTGCCTTTTCGTAGCCGGTGCAGTCAAAGTTTGATTGCCACGGCATTATATCGGGCACATGCGGTGCATCGGGAATCTCGCCCATGGGGCGTGCCAAACGCAGGTATTTGCGAATCAATTCCATGCGATCCGCAGCGCGATTTTCCCGTGCCTGCGCGGATGTTTCGGGAATTCCTGTCGAAATAAGCCACATGCGGCGATCAAGCTGATCAAATGCGATGACCAGATCATAAATACCAACCGCCATATCGGGCATATTGAGCCAGTCTTGCGGGGCTTCGGGAAGCGATTCGAGCTGTTGCGCAAGCTCATATCCGAAATAACCGACAGCCCCGCCTTGAAACGGCGGCAAATCCGGAGCTGCTTCCATACGATACCGCGCCATCAGATCGGCAAAAACCGCGAAGGGATCACCGGGAACAGGAAAACCGTCAAGCACCACCTGCCCGTTCTTGGCCGTCAGTTTATGGAGCGGAGATGCAACGACATAAGCAAAGCGGTCCCGGTCACCAGAATCAAGAAAATGACTGTCTGCGAACCCGGCAAAAGCGCCATAAGCGTCAAGCGGTTCGATATAGGGGCATTCTTCAATCAGCATTTTACGGTTTCGACCTGTGGTCCGGACAATTTCGCATCGGATCGTGGAGTGACGGGGTGGTCGCCAATTTATGCGATTCTGGCATTCTGGCGAGGATGAATTTCAAAAATCGGTCAAAGATATTGATCCGGGCAATGCAAAAGGGCCAATCCGATGGACTGGCCCTTTGACGTAATGACATCAACCGGAATTACATTGCCGCGATGCGGGCGTGTGCTTCCTGCAGTTTGGTAAGGGTATCGCGGGCATCTTCAAGCTTGGCTTTTTCGGTCGCGACAATATGTTCAGGTGCGCGGCTCACAAAACTTTCGTTGGAAAGCTTGCCTTCCTGCCCCTTGATATATTTGGTTTTGCCGTCGATTTCCTTTTCAAGGCGGGATTTTTCAGCCGCAACATCAATGAAATCGGCAACCGAAACAAATACGGTCACACCATCAACAACGGTCTGGATTGCCCCTTTGGCTATGGTTTCGACATCGCCCTGCCCCTTGAATTCAACCGCGGCCAAACGTGCCAGACGTTTAACCTGAGCTTCCTGTGCAGTCACCGCAGCCTTCATGGCATCAGACGCATCGACCAGATAGATCGGTACTTCGGCCGCAGGCGGTACGTTCATTTCAGAACGAACACCACGGATGTTACCGATCAGCCGGATGGCAAGATCGATTTCATCTTCGGCGACCCGGTCGATCAGCGCATCGTCGAATTTCGGATAAGCCTGCGACATCAGAAGTGTTGCACGATTGTCGGCAGACTTTTCCCAAAGTTCTTCTGTGATGTAAGGCATGACCGGATGCAGGATCAGAAGAATCTGATCCAGAACCCATGCAGTCACCGCGCGAATTTCGGCCTTTGCTTCTTCGTCCTGGCCCATCAGAACCGGCTTTGCCAGTTCCAGATACCAGTCGCAGAAAGTCCCCCAAACGAACTGATACGCACCGTTTGCGGCATCATTGAAACGATAGCTTTCGATACCCAAAGCAACGGTTTTGGCAGCCTCGGCAGTTTTGCCAACAATCCAGCGTGCCAGTGTCGAATTGACATTGGCAGGAGTGAAACCGTCAACCGGTTTGCATTCGTTCATTTCCGCAAAGCGGGCCGCATTCCAAAGCTTGGTCGCAAAGTTCCGGTACCCTTCGACGCGGGACGCGGCAAGTTTGATATCGCGCCCCTGTGCAGCCAGTGCCGTCAGGGTCAGACGCAGAGCATCACAGCCATATTCGTCAATGAGCTCCAGTGGATCAATCACGTTACCCTTGGATTTCGACATCTTCTGACCGTGTTCATCACGGACCAGTGCATGGATATAGACATCCTTGAACGGAACTTTACCGTCCATGAAATGCATGCCCATCATGATCATGCGGGCAACCCAGAAGAAGATGATGTCAAAACCGGTAACCAGCACATCGCCCGGATAGTATTTGTTCAGCTCCGGGGTTTTATCCGGCCAGCCAAGGGTCGAGAACGGCCACAATGCCGACGAGAACCATGTATCAAGAACGTCGGTTTCCTGGGTCAGTTCAACATCCTTGCCGAAATGCGCCTTGGCAGCAGCCAGAGCTTCTTCTTCGGTTTCCTCGACAAAGATTTCACCGTCCGGACCGAACCATGCCGGAATGCGATGGCCCCACCACAGCTGGCGCGAAATGCACCAAGGCTGAATGTTGCGCATCCATTCAAAATAAGTGTTCTCCCAGCTCTTGGGCACAAACTTGATACGGCCGTCTTCAACTGCCTCGGTCGCCGGTTTGGCAAGAACTTCAGCATTCACGAACCACTGATCGGTCAGGTAAGGCTCGATCACGACGTTTGAACGGTCGCCATACGGAACCATGTGAACGGTATCCTCGATCTTCTCCAGAAGACCGAGCTCTTCCATTTTGGCAACGATCAGTTCGCGTGCCTTGAAACGATCAAGACCACGATATTCATTTGGCGCTTCATCATTGATGCGCGCATGGTCATCCATGATGTTGATCTTTTCGAGATCATTGCGCTTGCCAACTTCAAAGTCGTTGAAATCATGTGCCGGGGTGATTTTAACCGCACCCGACCCTTTTTCAGGATCGGCATATTCATCGGCAACGATTCTGATGCGGCGACCGACGATCGGCAGAATGCAATATTGCCCGATCAGGTCCTTGTAACGTTCATCATCCGGATGAACCGCAACACCGGTATCGCCCAGCATGGTTTCCGGGCGGGTGGTGGCAACAGTGATGAACTGGCCTTCTTTGCCCTCGATCGGATATTTAAAGTGCCAATAGTGGCCTTTGACTTCTTTCTGAACGACTTCAAGATCGGAAATCGCGGTCAGAAGTTTTGGATCCCAGTTGACCAGACGCTTGTCGCGATAGATCAGGCCCTGTTTGTGCAGGGTCACGAACACCTTGCGCACGGCAGCCGAGAGGCCATCATCCATGGTGAAACGTTCACGCGGCCAATCCGGCGATGCGCCCAAACGACGAAGCTGGTTGGTGATGGTCCCACCTGACTTTTCTTTCCATTCCCAGACTTTTTCGACGAACTTTTCGCGGCCAAGGTCATGGCGCGTGACGTTCTGTTCGCCCAGCTGGCGCTCAACAACCATCTGCGTTGCGATACCCGCGTGGTCAGTACCGGGCTGCCACAGGGTGTCTTTGCCCGACATCCGGTTATAGCGCACCAGGATATCCTGCAGCGTAAAGGTCAGCGCATGCCCCATATGGAGGCTGCCGGTCACGTTGGGCGGCGGCATCATAATGACATAGGGATTGGCATTCGATGCCGGATCGGCAGCAAACGCCCCCGATTTTTCCCATTTATCGTAAAGTCTGCCTTCAACGTCGGCCGGGCTGTATGTCTTCTCCAACATGGTCTTTTGATCCGCTGCGGGTTTTATCACTGTACAAAGAAAAAGCGGCGCACCGTTGGCGCGCCGCTGTAAATCATATTTCGGCTCGCCTACAGGTCTTCGGCGCGGTTCACGATCCGCTCGATTTCCTTTTTCACAAGGCGTTCGATCATATAGGGAAGGTTTTCGTCAAGCCATTCCTTAAGTAACGGGCGCAACATATCACGCACCAGATCTTCAAGCGTGATATGGCCCGCATTAAGGCCGAGAGCAACAGCGCGTTTCTTTGCAACGGCTTGCGCCAAATCCGAGATGGTTCCGGTTGCCGTGTTTTCGGTAACACGCGAAATCAGCGGCTCGTCATCTTCGTCGTCCTCATAAACCGCTGGCATTGCCGGTTCGGGTTCATCGAAGTCATCAATCGGGTCTGGTTCGGGCTCTTCGAATTCGTCTTCTTCCGGGGTTTCGTCGAAATCGAGCATATCGTCGAGTTCGAGCTCTTCCTCGGGTTCGTCAAGTTCGAGTTCTTCGGGTTCTTCGTCGAATTCAAGTTCTTCGGGCTCTTCGTCAAGTTCGAGCTCGTCGATCTCTTCTTCTATTTCCGGTTCGGGCTCTGGTTCAGGTTCCGGCATCGGTTCTGGTTCAGGAGCGGCCTGTTTCTTGTCGTCATCCCCTTCATCAGCAAGAATCTTGCGGATGGACTGGAGGATGTCCTCCATTGAAGGTTCTTGTTGCCCGTCACTCATTTTTTAACTTCCGCACTAGATTTCATTACCGAACCGCCCTTCTCCCCAAGGTCTAACAGGGCCCGAGGGCCCTGCCAGTATTCAGGTCAGTCCGTTCCCCACCACTGATCCTTGACTTTATTGTAGTTGGATTCAGTGTCATAAATTTCGACCGGAAGGCCGAGAACCTGCGCATTCAAGGCGCCCATCGCTGCCTTGACCTGGAATTCGGCAACCGCGGCATCACGGCGCGAACCAACAAGGTTAACGCGTGCCTGCAGCAATTCCTGTTCCTGGTCAAGAACATCAAGAACGGTACGCGAACCGACAGATGCTTCGCGCTGAACACCATCAAGGGCGACTTCGGCTGAAGCGACCTGTGCCTGCTGGGACTCGATGCTGGCACGTGCTGTCACAAGGGTTTCCCAAGAGCTGGTGGCGTTCTCAATCACCGCACGACGTGCTTCGTCGACCTGAACACGGGCCTGACCAGCAGTCTGTTTCGCGGCACGAACCGATGAATAAACCGCGCCCTGCTGATAAAGAGGCACAGTGACCTGAGCGAGGACTTCGGCGCTATCAGCAGTCAAATCCTCCTGCGAGGATTCGTAAGCACGCTGAACACCGGCGGTCAAATTGACTTCCGGATACAGCGAGCCTTCGCTCAGGCGAATGTCGGATTTTGCCGCGTCTTCGGTATATTGGGCCTGAACCACGTCCGGATGCTGTTCCTGGGCAATAGCCAGAACATCCGTAACACTGGTCGGCAAACCAGACAGCGGGTTCGGAATTTCAAGATTATCGGGCTTGTTCCCGACCAGTCGCTCGTACTGCGCGCGGGTATTTGCAAGGTTTCCCTGAGCCGAAATCAGATCGGCCTTGGAACCGGCAAGACGGGCTTCGGCCTGTGAAACGTCGGTACGGGTCACTTCACCAACCGAAAAACGGTCACGCGTTGCTTCAAGCTGACGTTCCAGAACGCGAACGTTGTTCTGGTTCAATTCGACAACTGCTGTGTCACGCAGAACGTTGAAATAAGCAGTCGCCACCTGCAGCAACACATCCTGTTCAGAAGAACGAAGGGCTGCACGTGCCGCACGGATACGCGATTCCGCTCGATCAGTTTCAGCAACGGTACGACCACCACGATACAGTGGCTGAACAACTTCTGCGCCAACAGTATAAGGCGTCAGACTGTTGTCGGTTTCAGTACCATTTTGATCAGTATCCAAGTCCCGGAAGCCAGCTTCGCCCGAAAGCGAAACGTTCGGGCGCCAGTTTGACAGCGCCTGCGAGACTTCTTCATCCGTTGCACGGAGCGCCGCACGGCCGGATTCCAGCGTCGGGTTGCTCTGATATGCCTTGATCAAAGCTTCTTCAAGGCTCTCTGCAGAAGCCCCATTGGCAGTGATGCCACCGGTGGCCAGAATACTGCAGGTCAGCAAGAACCGTTTTAACATTTATCTACCCTTGTAAGATCCTACACCAAGTCCCGACCCCGGCGCAGTTTCGCATATGGTAACGACGGAACGAAAATTTTCCAAGAAAAGAGGCAGTTGTTTGAGAAAAAATAAAATTGCCGCCTTTTCCCACCGTCAAATCATCAATCGTAACGTGTCATATCCGGGTCAATTTCCAACGCCCAGACATCTATACCGCCCGCAACATTAAAAACATCTTTAAATCCGCGATCCTCAAGCAACATCGCGGCATGGCGACTGCGAACACCATGATGGCAAAGAAGTGCTACCGGCTTTTCCGGGTCAAGTTCCCCTGCCCGGCCAGCCAGTTTGCCAAGAGGAATATGGATCGCGCCCGTAATTGCGCAAATCTCTAATTCCCAATCTTCGCGGACATCGACCAGTAATAGCGGATTGGTTCCGTCAAGGCTCGCTGCCAGCTCACTGCATCGGATATCGCACACCATTTGCCTGCCTTGGTTTCCTGATAGGTTGTTCGGCTGGTTTAGATAAAATTTTGCCCGGAGATATCCCCGGGCAAAACAAAGTCATATCAGAATACGAAGCTTTCCGCCGGCTCGAACCCTGGAAGATAGGGGATGTTCGCATCGAACAGATCACGATGCCCGATAACACCGTTTTCGCGTTCATAAAGACGTGCGACGCCAACCTTGCCCGGTGCACGGACCACAACCAGCAAACGACCACCTTCGGACAACTGACCAAGAATATTGGCCGGAACCTCGGCAACCGCACCGTCAAAGACAATAACGTTATAAGGTGACTGCTTGGCATAGCCGTCGGCCAGCTGTCCTTCGACGACGATGACATTGTCATAGCTGTGAGCCTGGAAGGTCTTTTCGGAAATCGATGCCATTTCCTTGTCGCTTTCGACCGCAACCACGGTTTCGGCAACACGTGACAGAACCGCCCCCGTATAGCCATATCCCGCACCGATCACCAGGGCGACGTCGCTCCGTAAGATTTCGGCAGACTGCATCAGGCGTGCAATTACCATCGGCTCCATCGCATACCGGCCATTTCCGACAGGAATATCTTCATCGACATAGGCAATGCCACGTTTGCCTTCCGGCAGGAACAGTTCGCGTGGAACCTCCTCCATCGCAGCGATGACCAAGGGATCGGTGACCTTGTTGGTCCGAACCTGATTTTCCACCATGTTACGGCGCGCGATTTGGTAATCCATGTTTATCTGACCTGAAAATTCTCGCGAGAAAAAGCCTGCAACCGGTCTTTGTCCCCAAAACCACGTCACAGATGTTGCCCTGTTTATAGTCAGCACATGGGCAACTGACAACAACGGATCAAGAAGATCGGAGCAATTATTCGCTAAAACATGTTGAAAACATATCCAGAATGGATTTACCCGGGCGCAAATTGTTTGTTGGCGATCCCCCGGTCTGCATTCTGTTCAAAAATGTAAAATTGGGTGCTTGACGGCCTGTGTTCGATAGGGCTATACACCGGCCAGCCAACGCTAAGGCGCGATGGCGGAGTGGTTACGCAGAGGACTGCAAATCCTTGCACGCCGGTTCGATTCCGGCTCGCGCCTCCACTAATCCGGCATAGCTCAGTTGGTAGAGCAAATGACTGTTAATCATTGGGTCGCAGGTTCGAGTCCTGCTGCCGGAGCCACAAACCCCTGGAACTCTGTTCCGGGGGTTTTTGCTTTTGTGCCCTGCCCCGCAAATTGCTACCAATGACGCAACCAGTCGCAATGAATTTCCGGAAGGACCGATAGATGTCATCTCCTGTCTCGCGCCGCCAAATGGCCAAGGATCTGAGTTTCTCGCAACTGGCGTGGGGGGCATGGCGTCTGCGCAACAGCGCGGATATCAGGAATACCGGAGATATTCTGGAACTGGTCCACGCCTGCCTTGATGCTGGAATTACGACATTTGACCATGCCGATGTTTATGGTGGTTACGGATGCGAGGTCTATTTCGGCGAGGCATTGGCAAAAGCGCCGGAATTGCGCCGCAAAATGGAAATCATCACCAAATGTGGAGTGGCACTGGTCAAGGATACGCGGCCAGATCACCGGATCAATCACTACAACACGACCAAGGCCCATATCCTGCAATCGGTTGAAAATTCACTGCGCAATCTGGCAACCAATCATATCGACATGCTTTTGATCCACCGCCCCGATCCCCTGATGATCGCAGACGAGATTGCCGAAGCCTTCAACGAACTTCGCAGGGCGGGAAAAGTACGCCATTTCGGTGTTTCAAACTTCACTCCGTCACAATTCAATCTTTTGCAAAGCCGCCTTGATGTGCCGCTTGCCACGAATCAGGTCGAATGTTCGGTGCTAGAACTTGCTGCGATCTTTGATGGCACATTCGATCAGATGCAACAAAACCGCATTCACCCGATGATCTGGTCGCCACTGGGCGGCGCACGCCTGTTTAACACCGAAAACGACGTGGCAGCCAAACGTCTGCGCCCCGTTCTTGAAAGAATGCGCGACAAATACGCCCTGCCCGGCATTGCCGAAGTAGCGATAGCCTGGTTGCTTCACCTGCCCTGTCAGCCGGTGCCAGTACTTGGCACCATGAAAGCCCATCGCATTGCAGACGCGACACTGTCTTGCAGCACTCAGTTTGACCGTCAGGACTGGTTTGAAATTCTGGTCGCCGCACAAGGTCATCCGGTCCCGTAAGCATTTAAAGGTACAGGAAACCTGTATTCAATAAACCGGAAAGCGACGGATATCCCGGTACAGTTAAAAAAGACAAATTTCGGGTCATTTTTTCACAAAAAGGTCTTGCGGGAACAAAGCCGTTTTATTATACCCCTGCCACGCGCTTCGAACGGAGCGTCAACCCTGATCCGGCATAGCTCAGTTGGTAGAGCAAATGACTGTTAATCATTGGGTCGCAGGTTCGAGTCCTGCTGCCGGAGCCAATTAAAAAGGGACCGAACAACTTGTTCGGTCCCTTTTTCTTTTGATATTGTTACACCTGCCCCAGAAATCGGACTGATCAACCATGAAAACAGCCAAAATCGAATTGAAGCAAGTGAAGCTTGGCACGCTTGCCGGTGCAACGGATGGCTGGATGATCATCGGTGAAGATGACGTCATCCATGGCCTTGTGCACCGGATCGATGGTGATCTGTATACGATTTCATCTACGACAGATGAACGTATTCAGGCATTTGGCTGGTGCCCGATGTTTGACAGTCTCGCCCATGTTCAAAACGACCTTGAAATTGCGCTGGCGATGCAAAGTGCCCACGAGGTCGAGGAATGGATAGAACAGTCCGATCGTTTTGATGACGAAGGCAACCACGGGCATCTTCACTGACGATTATGGCCGTGCCGGACGCCCGACGACCCGAACCTTGCCGCTGGGACCACCACCACAGAAGAAACGCGCGATACCGTCGCTTTCCAAACCGGATACACCAACACCGGCTGGCATTGTCAACCGATCCAGAACCATGCCGGTTTGCGGGTTAATCCGGCGAACGTCGCTTTCATCACCTTCCCATGTTCCGTGCCACAGCTCGTTATCGATCCAGGTAACACCGGTGACAAAACGATCTGATTCAATCGTGCGTAGGACTTCGCCCGTTTGCGGATCGACCTGATGGATTTTCCGGTTGCGATGCTGCCCTACCCAAAGACTGCCTTCTGCCCAGGCCATGCCGGAATTGCCACCTTCGGGTGCCGGAATGGAATCCAGAACATGGCCGCTTTCCGGATCGATTTTGTAAATGCGATCCTCGGCGATCTGGAAAATGTGACTACCGTTAAAGGCCGTACCAGCATCGGCAGCGGCTTCAATCATGCGTATCGGGGTTCCGTTGTCGGGATCAATTGCATGGATCGTTTCACCAGCAGCAATCCACACATGGCGTCCATCATATGTTACCCCATGCACCTTATCGATACCCGGGAAAGGCCCATATTCGGCAAGAATCTCAGCTTTTCGATCAGTCATTTTCAAGCCCTTTCTATGATTGTGTTTCGCTTACACAAGACACAGCCTAGTCAACGGGAAGTCGGCCAGGGAGTAACAATGTTGTCGTGAAACCGGGCGGTGGAGGTGACGTCCATCGCCGTGCGCGTCCGCGGCCAATTGCACGAACTTTGCCAGCACGCGCCAATTCTTCAAGCGCCCTTTGCACGGTCCGTGCACTGGTATCAAGCACGATCGCCAATGCCGAACTCGACCATGCTTCGCCATCAGCCAAAAGCGCAAGAATGTTCGCGTTATTATCCTCCATCGGAGGAAGCAGAACCATTACCGACTGATCTTTTCCGACAGATTTAGGCTTCAGGATGAAGCCGGAATCGGTTGCCGTAATATTTGCGAAAACCTGGATCAGTTTGCGCAACCGACCGATTTCGACCCGCAATCGGGCACGATGCGTTTCATCGACATAACGGGCACCAAATACCCCGGATAAAAGAGAATCTCTGGGGACATCTTTGGGCCAGCTTTCGCCAAGAATACGTAGAAGGTTGAAAAGCACCGGCCGGGTTGAAAGCGAAATTGCTACCTGCCCCTGGCGAACGCCATACCGGCACGCATCAATAACAAGCATGTCCGATGCCATCAGGTCTTCGACTTCCTGCAGGATGACAAGCCGCTCCTCGCCCTTTGCGATCAGCCGCGCTGCCGGTGCATTCAAAGTTACATATGCTTTTTCGATTTCCGCGATCAGGACCGGCAGTTTTGCCGTCTGCGCCAAATGATTTGCCCGTTCAAGGGCCGCGCGGGCCACCCCCGCCTGAAGACGCCGCACAGCAATCCCAAAAAGGATCATTTCATGAGAAATCTGCAAAATCGGCGGCAAAATGTCCGGATTGATTTCGCTGAGCATTTGTTCGGCCTGTTCAAACTGTCCTGTCAGTAAAACATGCCTGATTTCAAGCTGCCTTGCATGCGCGGCATTCACATGATCACCACGCTGTTCAAGTATCCGGCGGGCGCTATCAAGGGCCTTTTCGGCCCATCCCAGATCACGAGACACCAGTGCAATTTCAGCTTCGGCAACAACGCAACGCGCACGTACCAAAGGTTCCGATGCACCAAAACCGCGTGCGGCCCGTTTCAGAAGTGCCCTGGCACGATCGAAATCCTCCAACTGGGCCAAGGCAATACCGCGCAGTGCCAGTGCCGGCGGATCATCCCGCAGACCGACGCATTTTAACGCGCCAAGCGGATCACCGGCTGACAAGGCTCGTGCGGCAGCTGTGATCAGGGAATCCATTATGACCATTCAGGCATCCCAAATTGCGTCACGTTTGTTACTCCCCGGTTGAACGGCCCTTCGCCTAACCTTTGCCTATCGTCAACCGAAAGATAGGAAAACAGCAATGACGAATGCCAAAATGATTTCCAAACCTAACACGGAAAACCTGCGTATCGTCAGCCGCAATGAATGGCTTTCCGAACGCAAGGCACTTCTCGTTCGCGAGAAGGAACTAACCCGTCTTGGCGACGAGATCGCTGAAGCACGCCGCGAACTGCCATATGTCCGTATCGATAAAAACTACGTGTTCGATACGATTGATGGAAAACGTTCTCTTGCTGATCTGTTTGACGGTCGCAGCCAGCTACTTGTCCAGCATTTCATGTTCGGACCCGATTGGGAGCAAGGCTGCCCGAGCTGTTCGTTCATGGCAGATCATATGGACGGTATAACGGTCCATATGGCGCAGCGCGATGTCACTTTCACCGCCGTTTCACGTGCGCCGCTTGCAAATATTGAACGGTTTCGCGCACGCATGGGCTGGAAATTCAGCTGGGTTTCCTCGCATGAAAGTGAATTCAACTATAATTTCCATGTCAGCTTCACCTCGGAAGAAACAGCCAAAGGTGAAATTCACTACAACTACGGCAAATGGCCACATGCCTTCGAAGAATGGCCGGGGCTGAGTGCCTTCATCAAAAACGACTGCGGCGAGGTTTTTCATACCTATTCGACCTATGGCCGCGGGGTCGACGCCATGATGGGCACATACAGACTGCTTGATCTTATGCCCAAGGGGCGGGACGAAAAAGATGTCCCGAACAAAATGGAATGGGTGCGGCACCATGACCTGTATGAAATGGCAGCAATGAAAACCGAAACTGAAACCGGTTCGGTCGAAGGCCTGTTTGACAGCGTCAAGAAAACCGCATGCCACTAGGCCCATCAGGCAAGAGATACAAAATGGGCAAAGAGCATCGCCAAGGGAGATATATTGGCGGCATGGCTTCGAAGGATGGTGGATATACCGCCATCCTCCGGATAGCTCGGCTGCTTCCATTTGCCGCATCCCCGGCCTTTGCGCTCATGGCGCTTGTCACCGGCATACCTAATGCCAGCAGGACGGATATAATTTGCCTGACGACGGACGATACATCGTACTTTAACGACATGGTTGTGATGTATTTGCTCATGAGCTTTTTTCACCTGCCACCGTGGCTGAAGGCCCTATCCGGTGGCACGCAGCATCGGTCGGGAAACACAAGATCGTTTCGATAGGAACAGGATGTGACACTCCTGTAAAATCTTCGGGTCATCAGTGCTTTATTGACTCATAACAAATCAATATACTTGTCACCGTAATACGATCTCGCACGTGCACACATGCCATCCGCCGGGTGGTTTGATGCCAAACCAATTTTATCCGGGCCGCGGTCCTGTCAACAGGACGCGCAGCCAAAAGGCAAAGCGGGAATTCGGTGATGAGTACCATTAATCTCGACCATCTTTTCAAACCCAAGTCCGTCGCAGTCATTGGCGCGTCCAACCGGCCCCATTCCGTGGGTCAGGTGATCATGCGCAATCTGCTCGCAGGCGGGTTTGACGGCCCGATCATGCCGGTTAATCCGCGCAGCCAGTCGATTGGCGGTGTTCTGGCCTACCCAGATGTTGAAAGCCTGCCGGTCGTTCCCGAACTTGCCGTGATCTGCGTCCCACCCAAGGCCGTTATTCCGACCATGGAATGCCTTTCTGCCAAGGGATGCATGGCAGCCATTGTCCTGACGGCTGGCCTTGGCGCCGAGAAGCATGACGAAACCCGCAGCATCAAACAGGCAATGCTTGAGATTGCCGCGCGCAACAAGATGCGCCTGCTTGGTCCGAACTGCCTTGGCCTGATGGTGCCGGGTATCGGGGTTAACGCCAGTTTCAGCCATCAAAGCATCGGCAGTGGCAAAATCGCGTTTGTGTCGCAGTCCGGGGCACTTTGTACCGCAGTTCTCGACTGGGCGGCGGCACGCGGCATCGGTTTTTCACACTTTATATCGCTTGGTGAATGCGACGATGTCGATTTCGGTGATGTGATCGATTATCTGGGTTCCGATCCCAACACGCGCGCTATCATGCTGTACATCGAATCCATTCAGGAACGTCGCGGCTTTATTTCCGCCGCCCGCGCCGCATCGCGCAACAAACCGATCCTGTGTATCAAGTCGGGCCGCTTTGCCGAAGGTGCCGCCGCTGCTGCTTCACATACCGGCGCGCTGGCGGGTGCCGATGACGTGTTTGATGCAGCTATCAAACGTGCCGGTGTTCTGCGCGTTTACACGGTCACGGAAATGTTTTCGGCCGCCGAGACACTTTCTCGCATGCGTCCGTTCCGGGGCGATAAGCTTGGCATTATTACCAATGGGGGTGGCATTGGCGTTCTGGCGGTTGATGCCCTGATTGAACGGCACGGCCAACTGGCCAAACTCGAAGACAGCACCATTGATGCGCTTAGCAGTGTTTTGCCCTCAACCTGGTCACATGCGAACCCCGTCGATATTATCGGGGATGCCCCGGGCGAAAGATATGCAAAGTCGATTGATGCGGTTCTGAAAGATCCTAATATCGACAGCCTTCTGGTCATGCATGCGCCGACCGCCATCACAGACCCGGTTGAAGTTGCCCAAGGCGTAATTAATGCCATCAAGGACAGCCGCAAGAACATCCTGACAAACTGGGTTGGCGAGGCAACGGTCGCCAAGGCCCGTAACCTGTTTTATGCCGCCGGGATTCCGACCTATCGTACACCAGAAAACGCGGTCGCGGCCTTCCAGCATATGGTGAATTACCGCAAATTGCAGGAAGTCCTGATGGAAACACCACCATCAGTTCCGCAGGACTTTACGCCGGAAACGGTCAAGGCACGCCAGATCATCCATACTGCCATCCATTCGGGGCGCGATATGCTGACCGAGCCGGAAGCAAAGGCGGTTCTGGAATGCTATGGCATCAATACAGTCAAAACCGTAGCCGCAGAATCAGTTGATGACGCCGTCGAGACGGCGGATGCCATCGGCTATCCGGTCGCGCTTAAAATCCTCTCGGATGATATCAGCCACAAATCCGATGTTGGCGGTGTTGTTCTGAATATCGACAGTGACGAGGAACTGCGCGCTGCTGGCAACAAAATGCTGCGCACCGTCAAACAGAAATTCCCGAATGCCCGGGTGCGTGGCTTTACCGTTCAGGAAATGATCAAGCGTGCAGGTGCGCGTGAATTGATCGTTGGCATGACCACCGATCCGATTTTTGGCCCGGTGATCCTGTTTGGTCATGGCGGGGTCGAGGTCGAAGTGGTCCGAGACCGGGCCATGGCCCTGCCGCCATTGAACATGAAGCTGGCACGCGAACTTGTTGAAGGTACGCGCATCTATAATCTGCTGCGCGGCTATCGCGATGTACCGCCGGTCAACCTCGAACAGCTTTACGTCACGCTGGTGCGGTTGTCGCAGTTGGTCGTGCATCTTGGCGAAGTCCTTGAACTCGACATGAACCCGCTTCTGATTGATCAGACCGGCGTGATTGCGCTGGATGCCCGCATCAAGGTAACACCGAAAGTGGTTAGCGATGACCAGCGTCTGGCGATCCATCCCTATCCGCGTCATCTGAAACAGGAACTGATCCTGGATGACGGAACGAAATATCTGCTGCGCCCAATCAAACCCGAGGACGAACCGAAGCACTATGAATTCATGTCGAAACTGACACCCGAAGATATCCATTTCCGGTTCTTTGGATCCGTTCGTGAATTGCCGCATTCGGAAATGGCCCGCCAGACACAGCTTGATTACGACCGAGACATGGCCTTCCTTGCCATCGTGCCAAATGGTCCAGAAGAAGGAGAAATCCACGGTATTGTTCAGGTCGTGATCGATCCCAATAATGAACATGCCGAATATGCGATTATGGTGCGCTCGGACATCAAGGGTCGTGGCCTTGGCCGTGTGCTGATGGAAAAGATGATCGAATATTGCCGCCAGAAAGGAACAGGGACCTTTATCGGGCAGGTTTTACCAGATAACCGCCGGATGCTGACGCTTTGTGAAAAACTGGGATTCTCGCGCAAATATCTTGCCGACGAGGAAGTATTCGAGGTCACCTTGCCATTGCAACGCGACGTTGCCTAATATCGGCTTGATCCATCATGAAAAAGCCCGGTCATATTGGCCGGGCTTTTGTCTAATTCGATAGTGTCAGCAAGTCACACGGTTTCAGGCATCAGTTTGGCTTTGATATATGCCAATGCCTTTTCCGGGTCGATCCCCTTTTCGCGCAACGCATCGGCAGCTTCGCTTTCAATTTTACGAAGTTCGCCCAAGGTTGTCTGAACGTCTTCAAGCTGCTGTTCCAGTTCGGAAATGCGACGACGCCCAACCAGCATCAGATGCGCCAGCTGATCGGCCCCCGACCGTTCGGCGTCGTATAGATCAATATATTCCTTGATGTCTTCAAGCGAGAAACCAAGGCGCTTGCCACGCAGCACCAGCATAAGGCGCGCACGATCCCGGTAATTGTATACGCGCGTGGCACCCGCCCGCTGTGGCGACAGCAGGCTTTTGGTTTCATAAAACCGGATGGCACGTGGCGTGATGTCGAACTCTTCGGCAAGCTCGGTAATGCTGTACAGCTTATCGTTCATGTTTTTTCTTATTGAATGAATGCAATAACGCAGCATCGCAACAACGGGACTTACAAGTCAATATATTTACGCTTACGTCACCTCGCGGCAAGCCATACCCAATATTACGACAACGTCGCCAGATCACCTAATCCCCTGCGTTTTAATTGTTTTCGTCGATCCTGGCTCGGACATATGCCAAATCAACCGGCACGTAGTCCGGCCCGGCAACCAACCTTTTGCCAGTTAATGCCCCTGGCCAGCTTTTGGGATCGGATTTCCAGACAGTGCCGTCTGGCATTGGAACTTCAAGTGCATCGTCATATCCTTCGGCATGGTCTGGAACCAGTTCCAGATCACCGCAAATGCCCGCCTTGAATATCGGCCCCAAAGCCGGACGCGGATTACAAAGCACGCCGGACCAAGCATCGAATATCGCCGGATAGGTCGCATGATTGCATAAATCACCGGAAAACATCACGCTGCGATCTTCTCCAAGATCAAGTTCATCGGTCGGACCAAACAATGTCTGATCTACTGACATCAGATTGACCGGCAATGTCGCCGGATCGGCATAACCTATGGCATTGCGACGGTTCTGCCACATTCTGGTCGCGCCCTTTTTAACGTATTTCTGGCGTAGGAAGAAGCTGTTGTGGAAGCATTCAAATGGCAGGTTTGGCTGCGCATGGCTTGCCTTGCCTAATTTGAAAACGGCACCACCATTATTTTCGTCACCTTCCGGCCCCGGGCGGCTGTCGAACCAGCCGCGGTTGCCGAAATAATACCAATACCCGCCGGCCAGATTATCCTGCGAAAACAGTTTGTGGCAGTTATAGAACTGGTTATAGGCCACCCACCAGCCAACAGCGGTTGCTTCGGGTTCGACCGGGTTATCGCGCACAAAACTGAACCGGTTATTGATTATCCGGACATTGCGATTAAAACTGCCGATAGGCTTTTGCATATTAGCCGCGGATACATCCATTCGAATGGCGTTATAGCAATGTCGAATATCATTCCCACGGATCAGAATATCGCCCGCAATGTCATCCGCACCAAAGAATGCACCGTTAAGATATCGATATGGGGCTTCCTTGCCCGGCGTGATTTCACCATCATGGATCATCGCCCAGTCAAGGTAACGCCAGATCACGTCATCCTGAATCCAGTCGCAATTTTCGATGGTGATGCGTGATGCATTCTCGCCCGTTGCATAAAAGGCATATGTTCCACCACGGATTTGCATGTTTTTGAATGTCAGATCGTTGCTGTCGCGGATATAAACGGCACTGGGCCATGCGCGTTCGATACGGATATTATCAAGGCGGATATGGCGCTTTCCGATGATGCGAAACGCCGCATATCTGGCACATCCAGGATCGGTTGCCGAGACTTCCGGATCGGGCGGACGACGACCGTCCAGTATCGCACCATATTCACCGCGAATGATGATTGGCTGATCTTCAAGCCCGCTGATCGGAATATCGACTGGCTCGGGCAGGAAATAGTTTCCCGGCATCAAACGGATCAGATCACCAGGCGCACAATTGGCAACCGCATTATGAAGTGTCGCGGTTTCCCGCCAGGCAGAATCCACCCAATGACGCCCGCCATCCGGCGTGACATAAACCATCCTGAGCATTCCGTATTCCTCTTGTTTACCTCGGACTCTCCGACAAGATTTTTATTTTCGGGCTTGTTTTTTTTGGTCGTCACGCCATATCTGGCGCTGTTTCATCGCGTGCCGGACCATCATGCCGCAACCAGTCAGCCAAGCCGCAGAGGCAACAGATCATTCCGAGCGCAACCAGTCCCTGCCGGGTCTGTTGCGCCATGTTGCATTTTGCCTGATCGCTTGCGCGCTTGTTCTGTTTGGTGGTGGAACCTCAATCACCGCCA
Source organism: Thalassospira sp. A3_1 (assembly GCF_017744215.1). Classification (NCBI taxonomy): domain Bacteria; kingdom Pseudomonadati; phylum Pseudomonadota; class Alphaproteobacteria; order Rhodospirillales; family Thalassospiraceae; genus Thalassospira; species Thalassospira sp. A3_1. Next base: position 471,664 of record NZ_JAGHQQ010000003.1, read on the forward strand.
AGCCGCTTTCCGATGGGGTGACTTTCCCCTATCCGTTTAACACCGTCAATCACGATAGCGGTCCGTCGCAAGCAGTCCTTCCGGTGGCGCCAGATCGTGCCATCGCAGGCAATCGCCAGACCCCGGACGATGTACCGTCCCATCAGCCAACCCTCCCCGATGATGCCGCAGTTGTGCCGTCGGTCACACCGCATGCCGCCGCGCAATGGGCGATCCTAATCTTTGTGGCGGGTACGATCACGACACATAGCGCAGAAACTCTTCCGGTTTCTCCGCGTGCTCCGCCCTTTCGGGCCTGATTTCCGTTAATTAAAACTGCGGCCAGATCAGCGCCGTGTTTCCAGAAATATCAGGTGACAGCACCGCCGGGCATCAAACTGGCCCGGCTCGAATGCTGTGCGGAGTTAATTTTTCATGCGTACATCAAGATGGCGTGTGGTTGTCTATGCCCTTGTCCTTCTGACAGGATTCCTGACAGCCCTGCCTAACCTTTTCAATCCGGCCCAGCTTGCCAACTGGCCAGCCTTTTTACCCACCCGACAGGTTGCCCTTGGGCTTGACCTCAAAGGCGGATCGCACCTTGTTCTGGAAATCGATACCGCAGCAATGATTGCCGAACGGCTTGAAATCGCGCGTGACGATGTGACAACGGCCCTCCGCAAGGCCCATATTGCGACTGATAACATTCAGATCAGCAAAGATCAGGTGATTGTAACCCTGCCTGACGCCAAGGATCACGACGCTGCCCTTGATGCCCTAAAAGACCTTACCAATGCGCAAGTTGATACACCGCGACACGGATCGACAGCGGAATTTGTCATTACAACACCGCGCGATAACAGCATTTATATAGCACTTAGCGAACAAGGCATTCGCAATCGGGTTGACGCCAGCGCCCAGCAAAGCCTAGAGATCATTCGAAGCCGGATCGATCAGATCGGTGTGTCCGAACCCACTATCCAACGGATTGGCAGTGATCGTGTCCTGGTGCAGTTACCGGGCATTCAGGACCCGTCTCAGGTCAGAAAACTTCTGGGAAGCACGGCAAAGCTTGGCTTCTATATGTTGGCCGACCGTAACGGCACAGACAGGCGCGACAGTAGTATCCTTACATTGAAAGACAAGGACGGCCAAAGCTATTACCTGCATCGTACTCCGGCCCTTTCGGGCGATCATCTTACAGATGCACATGCCGGTTTTGATCCGCAAAGCCATCAGCCGGTTGTCAATTTCCGGTTTGATACGGCCGGTGCGGCAAAGTTCGCCGATATCACACGTGCCAATGTCGGAAAACCCTTTGCCATTGTTCTTGATAACGAAGTCCTGAGTGCGCCGGTTATCCGGGAGGCAATAACCGGTGGCTCAGGCCAGATCAGCGGCAGCTTTACGGTCGGCGAAACGACGACACTGTCAGCCCTATTGCGTGCGGGCTCCCTTCCCGCCCCAATGACCGTAATCGAAGAACGAACTGTGGGCCCTGACCTTGGAGCCGATGCAATCGAAATGGGCCTTTATACCGGATTGATCGGGTTGGCTCTGGTAACCGGATTGATGTTTTTCCTTTATGGCCGCTGGGGTCTTATTGCCAATCTGGCATTGGGTCTGAACGTCATGCTGACATTCGGTGCCCTTGGTCTTATGGGTGCGACACTTACCCTTCCCGGTATTGCCGGGATTGTTCTGGGGATCGGGCTAGCCGTGGATGCCAACGTTCTGATCAACGAACGTATCCGTGAGGAGACCAAACGAGGGCTTTCGGCCTTCATGGCGCTCGATTCCGGGTTTAAGCGTGCCTATGCCACGATTGTGGATTCAAACATCACAACCCTTATGGCCACTGCTCTTTTGTTTGAGTTCGGATCAGGCCCGGTGCGCGGCTTTGCCATTACGATGGGTCTTGGCATTCTGATTTCCATGTTTACCGCGGTTGCCGTTGTTCGGGTCATCATGACCGAAATCGTCTGGCGCACACGGATGAAAAAGCTCGTTATTGAACCGCTTTGGCGTTTCATGCCCGAAAAAACCAGCATTTCCTTCATGCGGGCACGTTTTTTTGGCATCGGTATGTCGCTTTTGCTGTCAGCCATTTCAATCGGGTTGTTCTTCAAACCCGGTCTTGATTACGGCGTTGATTTCAAGGGCGGTATTCAGATCGAAGTTGCAGGAGGCAATCTGGATGACGGCAGCAGTCCCCTTGACCTTGGAACCTTGCGACAGGGACTTTCAACATTGGGGCTTGGCGATGTCAGCCTTCAGGATATCGGCAAGGATGGCCATATCCTGATCCGGGTTGAACGTCAGCCGGGCGGCGAACAGGCACAAACCGCAGTTGTCGAAACCGTCAAGAAAGCAGTTCAATCCATTGATCCGGCAGCGGATTTTAAACGCACCGAAGTCGTTGGCCCCAAAGTCAGCGGTGAACTCGCTCAGTCCGGTGTCAGTGCCGTCATCTTCGCAAGCCTCGCAATGCTGGGCTATATCTGGTGGCGGTTCGAATGGCCGTTTGCCGTTGGCGCGATTGTTACATTGGTCCTTGATGTGACCAAAACAATCGGCTTTTTCGCGGTTATGGGACTCGACTTCAATCTGACCGCCATTGCCGCCCTGCTGACCCTGATCGGCTATTCGGTCAATGACAAGGTGGTGGTTTATGACCGGATGCGCGAAAATCTACGGCTTTATCGAAAGATGCCGATGCGTGAAATCATCGATATGTCGATCAATCAGTCGCTTGCCCGTTGCCTTTTCACGTCTCTTACAACCCTGTTTGCGATGGTGCCAATGGCAATCTGGGGCGGGTCTGCTGTTGAAAGCTTTGCCGTTCCGATGGTGTTCGGTGTTGTGATCGCCACGACATCATCGATCTATATCGCGGCACCAATCCTGCTGTTCCTTGACACATGGCGACAGAAACAACGCCAGAAGCATGTTGGACTGGCATCAGCAACCGATGACAAACCACTGATTGAGGCATCCAACTAACAATGTCATCTGACCATATCGAAACCGGCCCTCCTCGCCGGTTTCGATACACTTTAGGAAATCATACGTTTTAAAATATTTTATGAAATATTTCATTTCAATGGATTGACCCGGCAAATCGGTCGCCATAGGCTACGGCATCATTTCAGCATCACAGGACAGAAAGATGTCGTTTCCTTTTCGGTTTATCACGACCATGGGTTTTTCATTTGGGTTGCTGATCAGTGCACAACATGATGCGCAGGCCCACTTCCAGAAGATGATCCCGTCAACCAATGTGGTGACACAGGAAACCGGGCGCGATGTTGACGTCGATCTGACCTTTACCCATCCAATGACAAACGGCCCGGCAATGGAAATGGCCCGCCCGGTTCAATTTGGCATTCAAACCAACGGCAAGAAAACAGACCTTGGCGACAGTCTGGTGGCAAAGACGGTCGATGACAAAGCGGCCTTTGACGCAACAATCAGCATTGATCGCCCCGGCGGATATGCCCTTTATGTCGAACCGGTTCCTTATTTCGAACCGTCCGAGGGCAAATACATCATCCAATACACCAAAACGATCATTGATGCGTTTGGTGCAGGCGAAGAATGGAATCAGATGGTCGGCTTCCCGGTCGAAATAGAGCCCCTGACGCGCCCCTATGGCATCTGGACCGGCAATGTCTTTAGTGGGATCGTTCGACACAATGGTGAACCGGTACCGTTTGCCGAGGTCGAGATTGAATATGCTAATGATGGCAGTATCACGCTGCCGAACGACAGTTTTTCAACACAGGTCATCAAGGCCGATGGCAATGGTGTTTTCACCTATGCCATGCCACGTGACGGTTGGTGGGCGTTTGCCGCCCTGATCGAAGATGGCACGATGGCCGCCCCCGGATCGAACGATCAGGTTCCGGTCGAACGCGGCGGTGTCATCTGGGTCAAAACCAACGCGATGGACTGATGCTACCGACCAGACGCACAGCATCGTCATACTTATTTATAAAAAATATGAAACCTGCTTGACTTCGCGACAGCGAAATCGCTACGCTTTTCAGGCAGGTTTCATCGCCTGTCTGCCCCACCGGAATAAAATCAATGCGCCGTTCCATCCGTTTGCACGCCCGCCTGCAAGCCGATGGGTTGCAAATACGCTTTACAGGGATTTGACCATGCACATCGTCGACGGAGCCCTATCGAGTGAAGTCGTTGTCACTGGTGCGGTTTTGGCTGTTGCCGGCATCGGCTACGGGCTTCGCAAAATCGATATTGATGCGATGCCCCGCGTGGCGATGATGAGTGCCGTCTTCTTCGTTGCCTCCCTGATCCATGTTCCCGTCGGGCCAAGCAGTGCGCATCTGATTGTCAATGGTTTGGCTGGCTTGATGCTGGGCTGGTCCGTTTTCCCGGCGATATTCATCGGACTGTTGTTGCAGGCAGTTTTCTTTGGTTTCGGCGGCATTACGGTTCTGGGTGTCAATACAGTCAATATAGCCCTGCCCGCCGTTTTGATGTGGTGGCTGGTTTCACCGTTTCTGGCACGTGCCGAAGGCAAATTGGTCCTGCTGGCGGGTTTTGTTGCCGGGTCCGGTGCTATTGCCCTTTCAAGCATGATGGTCGGCCTGTCACTTGCCGCCAGCGGACAGGAATTTGTTCCGACGGCAAAGCTTGTCGTCATGAGCCACATCCCGGTTATGGTGGTTGAAGGTATCCTCACCGCAGCAGCCGTTCATCTCGTCAAGAAAGTCCGTCCGGTCATGCTGGCCCCCGCCGGTTCGCTTCGAAGCGTTGCCTGATAGATGCCCCGATTTCCCGCTTTATATGCAATTGCAGTTCTGATCGGCACGCTGTTCACATCCGTCAATGCACAGGCACACAGCCTGCACGTTTTTGCGATGGGAAACGGTGACGTCATCGACGGCTATGCCTATTTCGGGGGGGGCGCCCGGCCGCAAGATGCAGAAATCCAACTTCTCGATGATACAGGCCGCGTTGTCTTTGCCGGAAAGACAGATGATCAGGGCGAATTCAAACTTCGCGTCAGTCACCGGCAGGATTATGTCATCGAAGCCAATTCCGGTGATGGCCATATCGCCAGCTTCAAAATCAATGGTGATGAGCTTTCCGATCAATTGCCGTCAGGTAATGAAGACATTAATATCGATGTCAGCCAGATTGACACGGCCTCGTCCGTCCAAAGCAAAAAAACACGCCCGTCATCGACAACCATTGCCAGGGCCACTTCTGACGCGATAGTCACCCTTTCACGGGACGAGTTGGACAGCCTGATTGACGCTGCTGTATCCCGCCATGTCCGGCCCCTGCGCGAGCAGTTGGTTGCCTATGAGGACAAGGTCCGATTTTCCGACCTTCTGGGTGGCATCGGTGTCATCGTCGGAATATTCGGGGCCTTTGCTTGGTTTCAGGCCGTAAAATCACGCCCCCGTCAGCAGAATAAAAAACCATGATCGGGGCGACAAATGTCCTTGTACCGTCACGATCCAGTTCGATTCTGTCGCGAATTGATCCACGATTTCGTTTACTTGCTGCTCTCGCGCTCATCATAACTGCGGTCAGTTTTTCAAGCTGGCAACCATTGGCAATGCTGGTTCTGATCGCTGCCATCATTACCGGCTTTGCCAAACCCGACTGGCCCAGAACGCTTAAAATGGTTTTGGCCATGGATGGCTTTATCCTTGTGATGCTGATCATGTTGCCCTTTACCGTTCCCGGTCAGGTGATGTTCACCTTTTGGGATTTTGACGCCAGTTATCAGGGGTTGTTTCAGGCCATCCTGATCGCGCTTAAGGCAAATGCGGCGATCCTTGTTCTGATTGCACTGGTGGGCGGAATGGATGCAATCCTTCTGGGGCGGGGTTTGCAGGGAATTTACATTCCGGCAAAGCTGGTGACGCTTTTCATGTTCACCGTTCGCTATATCGATCTTTTGCGGCGGGAATATCTGCGCCTGCGTCTTGCCATGCGGGCACGCGCCTTTGTCGCGCGCAACAATCGCCATAGCTGGCGCAGTTTTGGGTATTTACTGGGGATGCTGCTGGTACGCGGCCATGATCGTTCGGAACGCATTCTTTGGGCGATGAAATGTCGTGCGTATCACGGTCATATGCATTTCGGCTCCTTGCCCCGGTTAAGCCCGCAGGATTATCTGTTTGCGGCGGCGACCATTCTTCTCATCGGTACTTTGATCGGGCTGGAGGTCGCATGTCCGGCGCTGAGCTGATCACTGTCAAAAACCTGCATTTCACCTTTTCCTCCGGGCGCAAGGTATTGAATGGTGTCAACCTGTCCCTGCACACTGGTGAAAGACTGGCACTGCTGGGCGCTAATGGTGCTGGCAAAAGCAGCCTGCTGCATTGTCTGATGGGTTTGGTCCCGGTGGAGAACGGCGAGATCGCCATTCTTGGGTCAAGATGCGAAACAGAAGCCGAATTCCGCGCCGTCCGCGGCAGGATCGGATTGCTGTTTCAGGATTCCGATGATCAGCTTTTCTGCCCGACAGTTCTTGAAGACGTGATGTTTGGCCCGCTCAACCTTGGTCAATCACGTGAAGATGCTCGAAAAATTGCTCTGCAAACGCTATCAGATCTGGGGCTGGACGGATTTGAAAACCGGATCACCTATCAGCTTTCCGGTGGTGAAAAGCGACTGGTGGCGCTTGCGACCGTGCTAGCGATGTCGCCCGAAATTCTGCTGCTTGACGAACCAACCAACGGGCTTGATGCCGATGTCGAAAAACGTCTGATCGAAATTCTGCGGTCCCTGCCGCAGGCAATGCTGATCATTTCACATGATCGGCTGTTTCTTGATCAGGTCGCGACGCGTTCAGTCCGCCTTCAGGACGGCGTCATATCCCAAGCCTGACTTGCTGGCGCCTACATGCTCGCCTATGCTGCGCCAACATCAAAAAACGGGAAGCCCTCATGAAACCTGAATCCATCCTCGTTTTCTGGCTCAAGGAACTAGAACCCAAACAATGGTTTGAAAAAGATATCACGCTTGATCGTCATATCACTGAACGCTTTGCCGATTTTCATGCTGCCGCGGCAGCCGGGGAGCTATATGGCTGGCGAAAAACCGCACATGGCCGACTGGCAGAAATCATCATTCTGGATCAGTTTTCACGCAATATCTATCGCGACAAACCCGGTGCGTTTGCCTGCGATACGATGGCACTTGTTCTGGCCCAGGAAGCCGTTGCCCAGGGGTTTGACATGAAATTAACCAAACCCGCCGAAAAATGCTTTCTCTATATGCCTTATATGCATTCGGAATCAGAAGCGATCCACGAAGTTGCACTAAAGCTGTTTGACCAGCCGGGTCTGGAAAACAATCACGACTATGAAATCAGGCACAAACAGATCATTGATCGTTTTGGGCGTTACCCCCATCGCAATGCAATCCTTGGCCGGGAATCCACTCTCGAAGAAACAGCGTTCCTGAAGGAACCGAATTCTTCGTTCTGAACATCAAAAAGGGGATGGCGTTGACCATCCCCTTTTGTGTTTTGATTTTCACCTGCAGGCCGTCACGGTTACCCGATCTTGCGATCACGCTTCTCCCACCAGCCTTCGACCAATGCCTCAGCCTCGTCCATGTAGTCGGCTTTACCGGCTAGGAACGCACCCATTGCTGCACTGCCTTTGATGCGCGCGATGGCAGCACTGTCTTCGACCTCGCCACGCCAGACGGCCAGAAAATGCTGCAAGGTCACCGGGCTGTTATCTTCGTCGTCCTTTTCGGTCCGCGACAGAAGAGCGGGCCAGCGAACATCACTAAGCTCGCCATTATCAAGCATACGCAGATCAACATGCTTGAACGGTGTACGTTCCGCCTCGCCGCCACCGCCCTTGATTACACCAATACGCGGCAATTCCAGAAGCTTGCCGGTTTCCCGGTGGACATCAAGAAACGCCGGATGGAATACACCGAGAAACGCCGCACGCGCCTGCAACGGGTTAAGCAGACGCAGCAAGGTGTTGACCGGGCTGCGCAGGCCGAGCAACGGCCGCAAACCAATCAATTCCTGAAGTTTCGGGTGAATATGGCGCAACGGCAAATAGGCAAAGCCCTTGGATGCGATATCGGAACGTGCTTCATCTGCAGACATTGCCAGCGGCAGCTTCAGGGCCTTGACTGCGGCCTCAGTACCGACGCCGTTGGTCAGATGCGAGTTATAACCATGCATCAGAACCGGTATGCCATTGCGCGACAGCAACATCGCCGACAGCACGAACCACGGCAAGCCACGCGAACGCCCTGCTGCATAGGATGGCCAATCCAGCATAGGATGACATTTTTCCGGCACCAGGCTTTCGTCATCAAGTTCAAGACGGGCAGCCTTGCGCACGGCTTCGATCATGCCAGCCAGTTCATCGGGCGTTTCCGCCCGATAACGCAGCATCAAAAGAAACGCGCCCAACTGGATCGGCTCAACCTCGTCACGCAGGATCATTGAAAAGGCGTCAAATGCCTCTTCACGCGTCAGGCTGCGTGAACGCCCCGGCCCACGGAAAAAGGTCCGCAGATATCCGGAAAACGGATGAGATTCCGGCAGATGATTGTCATCTTCAAGCTGCTCGAGATGATCGTCGGTCATACGATCGCACCTGTTCTGTTATCAGTCATGTTCGCGTGTAAAGACCCACTCGTTATCATTCGACTGGTCTTTTTGATAGCGATAACCCTCCACATCGAACGATTTAAGGTCTTCGGGCTTTTCCAGACGATTGTCGATCATGTAGCGCGCCATTGTGCCACGTGCACGTTTGGCCGAGAAGCCAATGACCTTGCCAACACCGGCTTTGACTTCCTTGAAGACCGGCGTGATCACCGGACCGTCAAGTACATCCTTTTTCACCGACTTGAAATATTCATGCGACGCCAGATTGATCAGGCTGCGGTTCTTGTGATCAGCGGTGATCGCATTGAGCTGTTTGGCAATCTTGTCCCCCCAGAAGGCATAAAGATCCTTGCCGCGCGGGTTCGAAAGCCGCGTTCCCATTTCAAGACGGTAGGGCTGCATCAAATCACGCGGCTTTAAAAGCCCGTAAAGGCCCGAAAGCATCCGAAAATGGTTTTCAGCCCAATCGATATCCTTTTGGCCCATCGTGTCAGCATCAAGTCCGACATAGGTATCACCACGGAACGCGTAAATTGCCGGTTTGGCGTTTGTGCGATCAAAAGGACGTGAAAAATGGGCAAACCGCTGATAGTTCAGATCAGCTAGATTTTCGCTGATGCCCATCAGCTTCATCAGGTCGCTGCGACTTTTTTTACGCGCAACTTCAACAAGTTCTTCGGTGTCGTCGAGAAATTGCGGTTCTGAAACGACCATTTCAGGTGCATCGGTTTCGAAATCAAGTTTCTTTGCCGGAGAAACAACAGCAAGCATTAAAACGCCTCTTCTCTTTCATCTCTGATCATTTTGTCGTAACAAGCCACAAGGCATGGAGAAAGTCTAGGGCCCAAGCCCATGTACACGTGAATATACGCCTGCACATCGGTTTGGACCCTTTGCCTTCTCCATAAACTTCTAATCTTGCAGAAAATCCGCGGTGTGCAAGCCGCCCGCGGAAGAAAGGACGAGTTATGAGTGAACAAGTTCGCGCATCGCACATTCTTCTGATGTATGCCGGTTCGGCACGCTCCAGTGCAACCCGCACCAAGGAAGAAGCGCTTACCGAAATCAACGCACTCAAAGACCAGATTGCCAATGGTGCCGACTTCGCTGAAGTCGCCAAAACAAACTCTGACTGCCCGTCTGGTCAGCAGGGTGGCGATCTTGGCTTCTTTGGCCGCGGCATGATGGTTCCGGAATTTGATGCGGCTGCCTTCAACATGGAAGTCGGCACCACGTCCGACGTGGTTGAAACCGATTTCGGTTACCACCTGCTGCAGCGTACCGCCTGATTAGCGTTCGCTGGAAAAATAAAGGGCCTGCAATTATTTGCGGGCCCTTTTTGATTTTGTACTTACGAATTTTGATCCATCAGAAATCAACCAGCGGCGCATCCAGTTCGTATTCGCCCTTGTGATCCTCCACCTCAAGCACCCAGACATCGCGATCAAATTTCACCTGCTTGCGCCAGTATTCGTCACAGGTAAATTCCGTTTCGCGCCCGCCATCCGGTCCCCCTGCCACCTGCATCCAGCCCATATCGCCATCAAGTGTCGTGACACGCGAATAGACATAGCATCCGGCCGCAAAACGATTGAGCTTCAGCAGAACCGCACCGGCATCTTCATTGCCCTTGTGCGCGACCATTGCCGTAATCAGCTTTGACTGACAGATGGCAATCTGCCCGCGCACCCAGATACCAGCCTTAAGTCGCGGCTGCATTACTGGCCACTCCGGTTTGCGGTCACATTTTCCGGCATTTGCAGGATCAGGTTGGCATTGGGACAGATACTTTCCCAGATACCCCATTCCGATGGCTTGGCCGCCCCGAAATAATCGCCCTTTTTGTCCAGCATATCGAAAATGATCTGGAAATGCAGATGCGGGATCCAGTCACCATTGATCGGGAAATCACCAAAGGTGCACAGCAGATGGTCTTTTTCGACCGGCTGGCCGACATACAATCCGTCAAGCGACTCACGGCTGAGGTGACCATACAACGTGTAAAAAGTCACACCCGGTTCCGGATTGTGTTCAAGGATGATGGTCGGTCCGTAATCAAGGTGAAGATTGTTGTCATTAAAGCTGTGCACGACGCCATCAAGCGGGACATAGACAGGCGTTCCCGCCGGGGCGAACAGATCAATCCCCAGATGCTGGCTTCGGGCCTCGCCATCATTTTTGAACTGTTCCGATTGATAGCATATCCGGTCTTCGCGATAACGCCCGATACCGACCGGCGCATTGGCATCGGCCATCTGCCGCCACATGATTTCGGTCTGCCGGGCCGGATCGCTGGTGCCGCCAATCACGACATCCCCGTTACGTGAAAAGTCATAGACGATTTTCGGACAGCTTTTCAGATCGCAATCCATGATCGCGGCAAAATCGGCCTGATGGTCAATGATCCACTGCCGAAGACGCGGCGCATCTTCCATCGGTTCCTGCCCGTTTGCGTGGCGATCGATATAGGATTGAAACCGCGCAGATGCGCTGTCTACGGTGGTTATGGTCACAGCGGTGGCTCCGACAAAGAAAAAGGCAGGATGAAAACATCCTGCCTTTGCCTACATGATATTTCGCCACAAGAGCAAGCACCAAGACTTACCAGTTGGTGACTTCGTACTCGCACGCGACATCGTCATCATCGGTATCGGTCAGTGCCACCGTCAGGCGACGCATCTGCGGATTAAAGCGTTTAACGAAGTTCAAAAGCACCAGCGCTTCTTCCGAAAGTTCGCCGGCATCTTCATCGTCTTCGTCAAGTTCGCAAAGCTCGACCAGTTCAAGGAACAGGGCCGCCAGCGCACGTTTGACATCTTCGCCGCCTTTAAGGCCGCCGGTCAGTTCGCCAAGCGGGCCCAGATCCACATCAAGCTTGCGAAGCGTCTTGCTCATCTGGTCGATGGCATCTTCGTCCAGAACCATCTCGGCCGCGATCATATGCGTGCCGACTTCGTTGATGTTCAGGAAGCCGATAAATTCGAACAAATCGTCCTTGTTACGGCCTTCGGCCAGAAGCTGTTCGGTATGCGCTTCGAATTCTTCGAAGTCTATGTCTTCGCCAAGATCGTTTTCGAGGTCGCTCATGTCGCTCTCCAGTGAAAATTTGCGCCGCTCATACTCTGTATCGGTGAAAAACACAACCCGCACCGGGTCATCAGAGATCAGACATGCATGGATCACAGATCGGAATGGATACAGGAAACATTAAAGCCGATTGCGAACAAACATGTATCCTCAGTAGGATGGCATCACCAATCAATGTGTTTTATGGCCGAAACGATTTCAAAGACGGATCACATTATGCCCGAATTTACGTTACTCGACATCGCCGCTGTCAGTTGGGCATTCATCTGGTGGGTGGGCTATACCATATTCGCCGATGCAAGTTCGCGACGACGCAATTCGATTTCGGCCCATATGGCGCGCAATCGCCATCGCTGGATGGAACAGATGCTTCAACGCAATCTGCGTATGGTCGATACCTCCATCGCGGGCAACCTGATCACTGGTATCAGCTTTTTTTCCTCGACCACCATTCTGGTGCTGATTGGTCTGATCGCACTTCTTGGCTACACCGAAAAGGCAATCCAAACGGTATCCGCCCTGCCCTTTGCCGTTGAAACCACGGCGGCAGTCTGGGAATGCAAGGTCGTTCTGCTGGTTCTGATCTTTATCTACGCCTTCTTCAAATTCACATGGGCGTTTCGCCTGTCGAACTATTGTTCGATCCTGATTGGTGCAGCCCCGGACCCGAGCGCACCGGATGCGGCAAAGGCCGCCGCCCGGGCATCGCGCATGAGCATGATGTCGGCCCATAACTTCAATCGTGGCATTCGTGCATATTTCTTTGCGCTATCAGCGCTTGCCTGGTTCTATCACCCGGTCGCCTTTATCATCGGGGCCGCATGGGTTACGCTGGTTCTTTACAATCGCGAATTCCGATCCCATGCACTTGATATTCTCGCAGGGCATCACTGAAACGAAAAAGGCCGCATCAAGCGGCCTTTTTGTTTACAGTCCTCTTATCATCAGGCGTGCTGGCGACGGTGACGCAATGCATAACCGGCAAGAACCAGCATCACCAATCCAACCGGCAGTGCAGCAGAATACAGCAAGGTTGCCCAACCGGCCCCAGCATAGATCGAACCGGCGGACAATGACGCAACAGCAACCGTCCCGAACACGACAAATTCGTTGATCGCCTGCACGCGGGCCTGCTCGGCCGGACGATAGTTTTCCGTAAGGAACGTGGTGGCACCGACAAACATAAAGTTCCATCCGACCCCAAGCAGCACAAGAGATGGCCAGAAGTTGCCGATCAGGTCCTCGCCCGCCAGACCGAATGCCAGACAGATCAGATTGAGCACGGCACCGACCTGAATGATGGTAAGCGCGCCAAAACGGCGGATCAGGTTGCCGGTAAAGAAGCCGGGCGCATACATGCCCACCACATGCCACTGAATGATGAACGCGGCATCGCCAAATTCGTAATTGCAATCAAGGATCGCAAGCGGTGTTGCGGTCATAACAAAGCTCATGACCGCATAACCAAGCGCCCCCGCAATCATTGCGATGATCACTGCAGGTTGTCCTATCACCATTTTAAGCGGGCGCGCAGGTTCATCATGCTTAGTGCCGCGCATATCCGGCAAGCGCAACTGGCCAATTGCAAGAACCAGCAGAAATTGCAATCCGATCAGAGCCATGAAAGTCCCCAGGAACGGAACCGTTTCGAACCAGTTGCGTGCAAAACTTGCCAGATTTGGTCCGACAAAAGCGGCAGCAAGCCCGCCCAGCATGGTCAGTGAAATTGCCCGCGAACGGAACTCTGGCGGGGCGGCCTCTGCGGCAGCGAAACGATATTGCATGGCGATGGCATTGGCAGACCCGATACAGGCACAAGCCACACACAAAAGCCAGAAACTGCCAAAATAAACCGTCCCCATGCCGGAAACAGCACCCAGCATCCCGATCACCGATCCGATCCAAAACCCAACCCGCCGACCGAACTTGTTCATCATCAACGCGGACGGGGCGGTCGTTGCCATCATCGCGATCATGGTGAAGGCAACAGGCAATGTTGACAGTGACTTGTCCGGCGCCAGCGAATAACCGATCACGGCGGCAACGGTAAACAGCAGCGACATCGCACTTGCTGACAACGCAACGCATAAACTTAAAAACAGAATGTTTCGACGCACTTCGGGGCTGGACATGCGGGGCTTACCTTATGAGGCTTTGGCGTGGTGGCGCCGTTTCAATCTGGTATTTTGGCAAAGTACAAGAACAAGGAACTGCTGTAAAATCTTAACCGGGTTACGGCTTGCCCTGCTCTTTTTTGATGCTATATTGGCTTCTCAATTAACGGGATAGCATCAATGCACGGCATGGCCGACAAGAAATTGATGGAATGCACAATCACTGCACGTCTTTTTGGCGTCGCGGTTTTTTGCGCTGCTTCCCCAGTCGCTTTTTTCAAAGAGCGAACTTGACCTCATCCTGAAATTCCTTTTCTTGTGCCTAAAGCCCGCGTAAACATGCGGGTTTGAAAAATGCGCACATGACATTTATGCCCGCAGATAAAGCAGAGTTGAGCCAGACATGATTGCCCTCACCCTTCCGGACGGCGCCGTACGCGAATTTGACGGTCCTGTATCGGGTTTCGATGTTGCCAAAAGCATCAGTCCCTCGCTGGCAAAGAAATCCTTTGCCATCATCGTTAACGGCGAATTGCGCGACCTGTCGCGCGAAATCGACACTGATGCCGCCATCGAAATCGTGACCAAGGGGCACAAGGAAGTTCTGCCGCTGATCCGGCATGACTGCGCCCATGTCATGGCCGAAGCGGTTCAGGAATTGTACCCGGACACGCAGGTCACAATTGGCCCATCCATCGAAAACGGTTTCTATTACGACTTCGCCCGCAAGACGCCCTTTACGCCAGACGATCTGATCAAGATCGAAAAGCAGATGCACAAGATCATCGAACGTAACGAGAAAATCGAACGCGAAGTATGGGATCGTAACGAGGCTATCAAGTTCTTCCTCGAAAAGGGTGAAGACTACAAAGCCGAGATCATCCGAGATCTGCCAGAAACCGAAACGATCACCTGCTATCGCCAGGGCAATTTCATTGACCTGTGCCGTGGCCCGCATGCCCCGTCGACCGGCAAGATTGGCAAGGCCTTCAAACTGATGAAGGTTGCAGGTGCTTATTGGCGTGGCAACTCGGATAACGAGATGCTGCAGCGTATCTATGGCACCTGCTGGGAAACGCAGGAAGACCTTGATGCCTACCTACACATGCTTGAAGAAGCCGAAAAGCGTGACCATCGTCGCCTTGGTCGCGAAATGGACCTCTTCCACATGCAGGAAGAAGCCCAAGGTTCGGTTTTCTGGCACGACAAAGGCCTGAAACTGTATCGCAAGGTCGAAACCTATATCCGTGAACGTCTTGATGCCGAAGGCTATCAGGAAGTCCGCACGCCGCAGCTTGTCGACCGTATCCTTTGGGAAAAATCCGGCCACTGGGAAAAGTTCCGCGAGAACATGTTCACCACGACCCCGGATGAAGACGATCCCGAAAAAGTTCTGGCTCTCAAGCCGATGAACTGCCCGTGCCACGTGCAGATTTTCCGTATGGGCAGTAAATCCTATCGTGACCTGCCGCTGCGTATGGCGGAGTTCGGCTGTTGCCATCGTAACGAGCCATCCGGCGGGCTGCATGGTATTATGCGAGTGCGCCAGTTCATTCAGGATGACGCGCATATCTTCTGTACCGAAGACCAGATTGTCTCGGAAACCAAGATTTTCTGTGATCTTCTGAAATCGGTTTACAAGGATTTCGGGTTTACCGACATCCTCGTCAAATTCTCGGACCGCCCGGAAGTCCGTGCCGGTTCCGATGAAATCTGGGACAAGGCCGAAACAGCCCTTCGCGAAGCTGCTGAAGAAGCCGGTCTGACGCTTGAAATCAACCCGGGTGAAGGCGCGTTTTACGGGCCGAAGCTTGAGTTCGTTCTGCGTGATGCGATTGGCCGTGACTGGCAGTGTGGAACTCTTCAGGCCGACTTCGTCCTGCCGGAACGTCTTGATGCGTCCTATATGGGTGAAGACGGTGAAAAGCATCGTCCGGTCATGCTGCACCGTGCGATCCTTGGCTCGCTTGAACGCTTCATCGGCATTCTGATCGAAAACTATGCCGGTCGCCTGCCGCTTTGGCTGTCGCCTGTTCATGCGGTGATCTGCTCGATCACCAACGAAGCAGATAGCTACGCGGAAGAAGTGAAAAAAACACTTCAAGCCAAAGGCTTGAACGTTGAACTTGACCTTCGCAACGAAAAGATCAGCTACAAGGTTCGCGAACACAGCCATGCGAAAATCCCACTGATCCTCGCCCTTGGCAAACGCGAGGCAGAGGAAAAAACAGCATCGGTCCGTCGCCTTGGTTTCCAGCATCAGAAAACCATGGGGATCGACGAACTGGCTGAAGCCATGGCAACCGAAATCCGTGATCGCGTGATTGAGGCCGACTTCTGATTGACTGATCGACGCTAAAACAGCAAAGGCCCGCAATGTTTACTGCGGGCCTTTTTTGTTTCCCGAAACCACAGATTTCACCGACACTCCCCGGGTCTTCATATATTTCAGTATTTTCCGATTTAACGCTTTCACCAACTCGTGACTGCACTTAATGCAAAGTTGTGCTAAATCCGAAACTGAAACCGCGTCCCCAACGTATCTGATGCATGTGTTTTCTTGAAAAAGGTAGCGACAATGAATTCCAAAGGTAAAATCCGTCATTTTGTTGCATCGCTGGCGATGACGCTTGCATTGGGCACCGTATCCTCCGCGGCCTTGGCAATGGGTAGCGGCAGCAGTTGGGGCAGTGACACTCCCGATTTGTCGGAAGTCGTTAAAATGATTGATTCGGGCAAATACGACACAGCAATTGCAAGCCTTGAAGGCATGCTCGAAGATGATCCGAAAAATGCCGATCTTCTGAATTACCTTGCTTATAGCCAGCGCAAGTCAGGCGACTATGATAGCGCAGCCCAAAACTACGAACGTGCCCTGATGATCAACCCGGAACACAAGGGTGCATTGGAATATCAGGGAGAACTTTTCCTCCAGACCGGAAAACCGGATATGGCGCGCGAAAACCTTGCCCGACTGGAAAAAGTTTGTGGCATGGATTGCGATGAATACAAAGAACTCGCCACCAAAATCTCGCAATAAGTTTATCCGGCAAAAAACCTTAAAAAACTATTCGTTCGGATAGCTTTGCAATAAGCGCATTTGTCGCCATGTATTACCCCTGTTTGGGTAATACATGGAACTGGGCTTGGTCATGTCTGACGCTGTCATGCGTAAAAGTTATACTGTAGTTGTTGTACGCAG
The DNA here is from genome assembly GCF_017744215.1 of Thalassospira sp. A3_1. NCBI lineage: Bacteria > Pseudomonadati > Pseudomonadota > Alphaproteobacteria > Rhodospirillales > Thalassospiraceae > Thalassospira > Thalassospira sp. A3_1. The sequence goes on from NZ_JAGHQQ010000003.1 coordinate 488,678, forward strand.
CACCGGACAGCAAATGGATTTGGAAACGCTTTCGGATTATCAAAGCGCAATCAATTCCGCAAAAAATGCATTAACCAACAACAACAATACCGAAGTCCGTGTCGTCGAAAGCAAATATGACGACGCTACAAAGCGCGATAAGAAGCAGGTCGTGAAAATCCTTACCCGTCAGGAAAGTGGTGCAGGTAATGGCGGAACGGCAAAATCACGTTCAAAGAACTCCGGCGTCAGCCACGACGTTGCCAACCAGTTTAGTAAGGGCATCGTCAATATCGTCCTTGCAATTACGGTTCTGGTTCTCCTTGCCGGGATTATCGTTCCATTAATGAACCGCTGATATCCTGATTACACAGCTAATCCTGTCTAAAAAAAGATACCCCGCCAAAACGCGGGGCTAAATCGATCATCTGTTTTCGCTGACTGCTTGACAGTATGCCGCCCGATTGCAAAATTGGTGACGTCCATGCATTGGACCTCCGGGGGCTCAAAGGGAAATCAGGTGCCAATTGATCAATAAAAGCGCCAAGTCTGTCATCTCGTCACGCTGGAAATATGGCTGCCTGACGATGGCCCTGTATACTCCCCTGCTTTCCGGATGCTCGTCAGACGATATGATGTCGTTATTTGGTGATGATGACGCATCAAACCAGATCAAGATAAGCGATACCAACCGTCCGTCAGAAACCGCAATGACAGCCGGGATTGACAGTGCAGCCTGCGGCCTGTTCTTTGACGGCTCTTCAAAAGACACTGCATCCCTCCTGCCTCAGGTTGACAGCACAGAAGATCCGATAGCACTTCAGGGCAAACCGGCAGATGATCTCCGCCATGCAATGGCACTTGACCTGGAAGGGAAGCACGCGAAGGCACGTCGTCTTTATCTCTGGCTGACGGCGGCTGACCCGTATGCCTCGATCGCGATCAATTGCGGTAACGGCATCATGCTGAGCGGCACGATCACAAGTCTTGCACAAAAGCGCATCAAGGCAATGGACGCCGCCAATCCGGCTCTTGCCCGATCACGCGAGATTGACACGGTCGTCGCCTCGGCCATTGTTGCGCCCGGGCCAGAACTTCCCGACCCACCGACAGTGCAAAGAAATCGTGACTTCTACAAAAATACCATTGCCGTCAATGTACAGCCTGAAGATTCGACAACAGCTCCCCCCGCGATGCGAATGGATGTGAGTAGTAATACCGCACGCCTCACATCTGTTGATCGCTCTGCCAAACAAATAGCTGCCCCATCTGCTTCAATGGCGGCCTCCAGGGGGACAACCACAACCGTCACAACGGCTTCAGCAACGACACCGGGCATCATCAAGGGGGATGCAGTTACCCCAAGCGCGTCAAACAAGGCGCTGCTGTCGACAACGCGCCCGGTTGAAAGTGGCTCGCTGGAACTCGCCGACGAAGCAGCTGCCACCAATAACAATCTGATCGAAGTTCCGATGGTGGATGCGACGTCAACAGCCGCAACCAGTAGTACACCAGCGACAATGCAACCAGAACCCGACACAAAATCAGTCCCGCCATCCTCTGCCCCCAAAGCGGAACCAATGCAACCTGCCCCGGTACTGAATTCTTACTATACAGTGCAATTGGCAGCGTATCGGTCCCGCGAAATGGCAGAATCACGCTGGCTGAAATTTGAAACCATGGGCGACGGTATTCTTCAGGGGGCAAGCCACGAGGTGCAAAGCATTGCGATTGAAGGTCAAGGGCTGTTTTTCCGTCTGATGACCGGTCAATATGCCAGCCAGTCCGAGGCACAGTCTGCCTGCAACGGCCTGAAACGGGCGGGGATTGATTGCCTTATCAGGCACATAACGCCCTGATCCCAGCCTGAACTGTTTGCTTACGACCCGGACTTGTTTCCGGGAGATGTCCCGATACCTGACGACTTATCCGACCATTGACCGAATGAACGATGCCGGTGAAGAGCTTCGGGTCGCGTCTTACGACCTTGTCGACGAAGAAAACCCGGCAGTCGTGCGATAATCGCCTCGATTTTGCTGTTGTGTCGGTAATATCGCCATCGCAGGTATTGAATGAAACGTCTGGTACGCTTTGATCCGGCAGCCAGCATCGGTATGCCGATTGCAATGAAAACCATTCCAAAAAATGGCGGGGGCAATGGCAGAAACACACATCCGATGAACAGGCTGATCCCGCCGCCGATCATTAACATGGTCGATTTCAAATGTCGCGAGCGTCTCAAATCGGCGGTATCCGGGGCTGATGGCTTTGGCAAACACAATTATCGCGCCCGTTAAAGCTGCCGCCAAAAGAATGTTCAAAGACAATTTACCGTGAAGGCGATTGCCAAAGTGATGATCTGGGTTAAATTGCAGGTCAGCCCATCAACACAAGTCAGGTTTTGACATGTTCTCTTCGACCTCCCCTGAAAAAATCACGATCCCGTCTGCCGAAACGGCCCTGCCCGGCCGCGCCGAGAAATTGCAGGTAGCTGACCGTCATGTGGTTACAGGTAATCCGATGACCGGTCCGTTTCCCGATAATCTTGAAACGGCTGTATTTGGTATGGGCTGCTTCTGGGGGGCCGAACGCCTTTTCTGGAAACAGGACGGCGTCTATACCACAGCCGCAGGTTATGCTGGCGGTTACACTGAAAACCCGACCTATCGCGAGGTTTGCAGCGGCATGACCGGTCATGCGGAAGTTGTTCTGGTGGTCTATGATCCGGCTGTTATCTCGTATCAGACACTACTGCGTCTGTTCTGGGAGAACCACGACCCGACCCAGGGCATGCGTCAGGGTAATGACATCGGCACCCAGTACCGGTCCGTAATTTACAACCTGAATGACAAGCAGAAGATGGCTGCCGAAGAATCTCGCACTCAATATCTGAATGCTCTTAGAGCTGCAGGGCGCGATGTAATCACAACCGAAATTCAGACTGCGCCGACCTTCTACTACGCCGAAGATTTTCATCAGCAATATCTGCACAAAAACCCGGACGGCTATTGTGGCCTGGGTGGAACTGGCGTGTCCTGCCCTGGAATGTGAACCCGCAAACATTATATCAGCCTGTGCAAAAACCGTCACAGAATGATGAAAAGCCTGACGAATTCTGACAAAACGTGTGTCTTGTTGAGTTCTTTTCTTGAAGGTATAAGCTTTCCCTGATGTCAGGGGGGAAAGCTATACTCGGGAAGATCAAACATATTCGGCCCCATAGCCGCTATCTGGTCGCTCTGCTTCTGTTCTGGGTTGCACTCGGACTTTGGCTGGGAGTCTTTGCTCCTTATTTTCTCGAACTGGAACCCGGTTACAATGCTTCACTGACCTTGCTGGGTGAGATCATCCTGATGGGTGGCGGCATATTTATCATTGTCGCAATCACCTGGCTTTGGTCCCGTTACCGGACAATGCGCGACAATCTGTACGCCCACCTGCCCGGCCTGGTATTTGGCATTACCCCGCAAGGCAAGATCGAATTTGCATCAGATCTTGGACTGAAATGGCTGGGCATTGACGAAAGAGCTGGAAGTTCACACCACCGTATTCAGGATGTTCTATCTGCCAACGACGACTTGGCTGATCTGCGTGAACGCGCACTACTTACAGACGGGCAAATTGTCGAAGCCGAAATTGCGGTATTTACCGTTGCCGAACAGAGACGCTGGCTTCGCATTCAGTGCCGGACCATGCCACCTCATACACCCGACAGCATGATCGAATGCATTGCCTGGGACATTACCGAACTGGTTCGGGAACGCACGCTACGGACCGAAAGCGAGCAACGCCTTGAACAGATGGCCAATCTGTCGAGTGAAGGTTTGTTTTTGCATGATGCCGGCAAGTGCGTTGATGCCAATATTGCGGCCGAACGGATGTTTGGCCACTCGCGTGACGAGTTACTGCTGATGAGCGCAGTGGACATTATCGCCGAAAGCAGCCTGCAAATGGTTATCGACAACATTCAATCCGGGTACGATAAACCTTACGAGGCGACAGCCAAGCGTAAAGACGGAACGCTTTTTCCCTGCGAAATCAACGGGCGCAATGTTGTGATTGATGGCGTCAAACTGCGCCTGACCAGTTTTCGCGATATATCCGAACGCAAGATTGCCGAAGACCTTGTGCGCTATCAGGCCACACACGATGCCCTGACCGACCTTCCAAACCGGTATCTGTTTGTCGACCGGCTTGAATATGCCATCAAGCTCGCGAAACGCCGCAAGGAGCGTTTCGCGCTAATGTATGTAGATCTGGATGGTTTCAAACAGCTAAACGATATGCACGGTCACGTCATCGGGGACAAGGTTCTGGTGGAGGTGGCACAAAGGCTTCGTCACAGCTTACGCGAAGTCGATACCGTCGCCCGGATTGGTGGCGACGAATTCACGGTTATTCTTCCCGGTACGGAAACACTCGATGATGCTGAAATCGTTGCACGCAAAGTTTTGCAATCACTGACAAGCTCACCGATCAACATTTCAAGCCAGAAACAGACATACGAAGCATCGGCATCAATCGGAATTGCCCTTTACCCCGAACATGCCGACAATTTCGATGACATGATTTCTGTTGCCGACAAGGCAATGTATCAAGCGAAAAAAAGCGGCAAAGACCAGTTCAGATTTGCCGCACCAGTCACATCACAGACCTGATCGTATCATACCGGCTTGCCGCCATATTCGCGGCTGAGATCGGCACAAACCCGACGCACTTTCAGGCCGAACTGCTCTATCCGGTCATTAGGGATGCGCGCGGCGGGTCCTGAAAGGGAGAGCGCTGCAATTGGCAATCCGGTTTCATCGCGCACGACACCGGCAACACACCGCAAACCGACGGCATGCTCTTCATCATCAAGCGCGTATCCACGCTGCCTTGATCTATCCAGATCGGTTTTCAAGGTATCTTCGCTGATCAGGGTACGCTCGGTGATTTTAGGCAAGCCGTGCTGCGTAATGACAGCAGTTACTTCCTCTTCCGGCAGGAACGCCAGCAACGCCTTGCCAACTCCCGAACAATGCATAAGTGCGCGCCGTCCCGGCGTGACCAATGCACGCATCATCTTGCGACACTCGACCTGCGACAGGAAAATGACTTCCCCGCCATCGGCGACGGCAAGATTAACCGTTTCTCCGCTGTCTTCCATCAACGCCCGCATATAGGGACGCGCAATCTGGCTGAGATTGCGGTTTTTGGTAAATGCATTGCCAACGCTGAATGCCTGTACCCCGATTGACCAGAGTGTTCGTTCACCGTCAAAAGTCACATAACGTTCGTGCTGCATCGTTGTCAGCAAGCGATGGACGGTTGAAGGCGGCAAATGCACCTGATGAGCGATTTCGGTCAAAGTCATTCCATACTCACTGTCTGCAAGTGTGTTCAGAATGCTGATCGCCCTTACCAATGACTGAACCTGCTGCATGCAGATCATCCTTCCGGTCGAAGGCTTTGATGCCTTGGGAACTGATATATCGTAATGTTATGGGATTGGCGTCATGCACGCACGGACTTTTCACGCATCCAGACCAAAGTGGAATATGCGATTAGATAGATCGTCGCAACGGCGAAAGACAGGAGCGTCCCGATATTGATCCCCCAAAGCGGATAGGTCACCGTCACCGCCAGAATATAAATCCAAAGCGCCCCCATTCCCCTTGGAAAGTTGCGGATTACGGTATGAAGGGGACCGGTGCCATAAGACACATGCAGGATCAGCATCATCGGATAAAGTGTTACAGGGAAACCGGAAAACAGCCCAGCCCATTTGGGACCGATCCAGGCGGCTATGCCACTGATACCAAGAACAATCAGCGATGCCAGAATAGCACGGAATAAAACCACACGCCTTGTCAGCCGCACCCGGTTAAGGATCCGGACATTCTCTATGCCGCGAAACAGTATCAAGGCCAGCACCATCGCAACCAGCAAGGTAACCGCGCCGGAAAGACGGGTAAACGCAATCTGCTGACAAATCCAGGATACAAACATGAATGCGCCAAAGGCTGCAAACGAGCTTATCGGCAACTGAATAATCAGCCTCCGGTCGACCAGTAACCGAGAGGTCATATAATACGCGTAAAGGAAGGCGAGTGTCGCAATCAATCCAGGCAGGGCATAAACCGCACTTTCCGAGGCAAAGGCCATTCCCTGTTCCAGCCCGATGAAATACAGCAAGATCGCCGTTCCAAGCGGATAACCTGAGAGGACGCCTGCGGCACGCGGGCCTGCCCGTTCCGCAAGGATTGATAATCCCAGCACAACAGAAATGGATACTGCAAGCTTGGCAAACAGTAACGTCACAAGAACCTCCCAAATCTTATTTTAACAATTCATCGATGAATTGTCGTAATATTATATTTACCGCTATCTCCTTTTTCGTGACGGTGCAAGCCTGAACCAATTTCAGGGGCCCAAACAGTCAAGCTAATCGGCAACGAAAAAGCGGGCCCCGAAGGTGCCCGCTTTTGTTCTGTTTTTGCCGACCGGCACGATATCAATAATCTGCTAGGAAGCCACAGCAAGTTTCGGTGCCGGTTTATCTGCGGCCTTTGACCCATTCCGTGATTGCTGGACAATCACCCCGCGCCAACCGAGCCCCTGATAGGTTTCATAACCCGGCGTCAACGCATAGGCAACAAGCGTCCCATCCGCCAAAAGATAAGAGCCGCGCTTTGGGTTTTTGACCTCCAGCTTCATCTGTTCAGACAAGACACCCTGACCATCCGAAGCTGCAATGATGCGATTTTTTGAATCAATAAGCATCACACGCGTGCGTGCGCGCTCTTCATCATTGAAATTCAATGCTCCGACAACCATCGGAGCCTGATTTTCCCAATCGAAGAACACACCCATAACACCGATAACCTCGCCTTTGGCTTGGCCGCCTCGTCTTACGGCGGTGGCATAGGTCGCCGTAGCAGCGTTATCCAGCAATTCATTACGTGCGATATCTGCAACCGCATATTCACCGCCGTCCCGGCACCGCATGGCATCGCGAAACCAAGGCATTTGACTTATATCCGTCCCGACAAGGCGATATTTATCAGGACGACCATTGGCGATAATGCGGCCATTACAATCGGCAACCCACAAATCAAGATAAACAGTATAAGAATCTAGGATTATTTCCAGACGCTGTGATGTCTGCGCACTGACATCCGCATTTCCGGAATTCTCGCAGACATCGACAACGGCAGCGTCGGTTGCCCACCAACGAACATCGCAGGATCGCTCGAACAAATTACGATCCATAAGCTCGACAATATATCGCGACAGATCCGAGAACCGATCACCGCGTGCTGTCTGAGCAGTACGCTCAAGATCAAGTGCCAGCCTGTCGAACATCTGCTCAAGCTCTTCGGTGATTACGGTAACCCGCTGCGAAATTTCTTTTACCTCGTTGGCCACAACGCCAAATCCACGCCCGACTTCCCCCGCACGGGCAGCTTCGATCAGCGCATTCAGCGCCAGCGTTCGTGTCGCCCGGGTTACTCCTTTGATTTCCGTAATCTTCTCGTTGGCAAGCTGCGACATGTCTGTTGCCACCTGCAAAATTCGTTCGGGCATTCCTGCAAGCTCCACTTGTGAAATTCGGTTTCACCCTGTGCTGATGCTTTTTTTTTACGCATCATTCTTATGCGTGCAATTTATATGCAATTCATGCGCAATTGGTTAATGAAAAAATGCTTACATAAAAGGATTACTATCATTTTTCGGTCAGACCAAGCCAAACGAAAAAGGACGGGATAATTCCCGCCCCTAAAATCAACTTTTGATAAAATCACGCCCGGAACAACAGATCAAACACTCACGAAATGCAATACGGCATCAAACAACAGCTTCAGACCGGTCACAAACAGTAATGTATAACACACCCGGTAAAACAGCTTTGCATTCACCTTATCGTGCGCCCAAAGCCCAAGCCAGGTTCCGAACAGCGCCACAGGTACAAGAACCAGCGCGGTGCCAAGATTGGCACCGCCAAATTGCCCGAGATACCAGTACGGGATCAGCTTCACGTAATTGACAACGATAAAGAACATGACAGTCGTGCCGACAAAAACCGTCTTGTCCATTCGCTGAGGTAACAGGAAAACAGAAACCGGCGGGCCACCAGCATGCGCGACAAAGCTTGTAAAACCGGCAATGGCCCCCCAGAACGATCCCTTTCCCCAATTGGCAGGTCCGGATTCATCACCACGTTTCTTTCCGCGAAACCAGTGATCAAGCGTAAATCCGATGGCAATCAGGGCAATGATCAACTTCACGGCATATTCATTCAGATAACTGAACGATAATGTGCCGATCAGAATACCGAGGAGTGCGGCCGGAATCAGGATCATCATGTTGCGGCGATCCCAGTTCTTCCGGTAGGCCCAGACATTCGCAACATCCATCAGACACAGTATCGGCAGCATGATTGCCGCCGCAGCCTGTGGCGACAGTGCCAATGCCATCAGGGGCACCGCCATCACACCAAGCCCGCCACCAAACCCGCTTTTTGACACACCGGCAATCAAAACCGCCGGAATCCCGACAAGATAGAAGAAGGGATCGGTGATAATTTCCATGAAATCGTCCTAAGGGAAGCTGATCGTCTCTGATACCGGTCAGACCAACGAATTACTTTTCGGTCAAACGCGGCATCAGTTCGACGAAATTGCACGGGCGGTGACGAATATCGAGCTGATAAAACAAAATATCATCCCAGGCATCCTTGCAGGCCCCATTTGATCCCGGCAGCGCGAACATATAGGTCCCGCCTGAAACTCCGGCAGTAGCCCGCGACTGAACCGTTGATGTGCCGATCTTGGCATAAGAAAGCCAGCGAAACAGTTCGCCAAATCCCGGTATTTCCTTGTCATAAACCTTCTGATGCGCCTCTGTCGTTACATCGCGCCCGGTAACGCCGGTGCCGCCTGTGCTGATGATTACGTCAATTTCCGGATCATCACACCATTGCCTGAACTGCGCGACGATCACATCAAAGTCGTCCTTCACAATAGCACGCGCAGCAACCTTGTGGCCTTTGACCTCTATCCGGTCGACAAGGATTTGGCCGGATGTATCGTTTTCCAGCGTTCTGGTATCGCTCACCGTCAGAACGGCAATATTTACAGGCACAAAAGTGCGGCTTTCGTCGATTCTGGACATGGCAATAACTCCGGATGGTGGCATCATTGGCGACAGAGTAATCTGCATATCGACAAGCGCAAGCCGTTTCAGGATACCGCATCGCACAACGCCATCCGATCGCATCACAATCGAACAAAATTTCGAAATTATCGGTTATTTAATTACCATATTTCATGAAATCTGACGGCGCATGCACCTTCTTGAAAACAAGAAACAATCAAAAAATAACCATTATTTTCAATAAACTATATGGCCATATCGGCACACAAGAGCAGGATAGACTGCAAGATTATTCATGCTTCGCGTCACCTGCCCCATGACTTTTCTTGCCGTGCAACATAATTCCCCGTAAAAAAGTGGTAGGGAGATACCGATTTCACACTGAAAAATAGTCGGTAGTTGCAATAAAACAGGCAGGAAACAAAGGATCCATCATGAGCGATTTGCTTTGGCAGCCCAGTCCGACCCGCGTTGAAAATGCCAACGTTACCCGTTTTCGCAACTGGGTGAACGAAAAGCACAGCTTGAAACTGGATAGCTTCCACGCGCTCTATGACTGGTCTGTTACCCGCAAGGAAGATTTTTGGCCTGCAATTATCGATTATGCAGGCCTGAAAGCCGAAAGCTGGGGCGACACGGTACTTGTCGATGGCGACAAAATGCCCGGCGCCAAGTTCTTCCCCGATGCACGTCTGAACTTTGCCGAAAACCTGCTGGTGCGCGATGACCATACCGACGCGCTTGTGTTCTGGGGCGAAGACAAGGTCAAAACCCGGATTTCGTGGTGCGATCTGAATATTGCGGTATCGAAATTCTCGCAGGCACTGCGCGCCGAAGGAATTACCAAAGGCGACCGCGTCTGCGGATACATGCCCAATATGATCGAAACCGTTATCGCCATGCTCGGTACGGCGGCAATCGGTGCGACATGGTCCTCTGCCTCCCCCGACTTCGGTGTTCAGGGCGTCGTTGACAGGTTTGGCCAGATCGAACCCAAACTCATGATTACGGTCGATGGCTACCACTATAACGGCAAAAGCCACGACATTCGCGAAAAGGTCCGCGATGTAATTGACCGAATCCCTTCGATCCAGAAGGTTGTGATTGTCAAATATGCCTTTGACGGCACCAACACGACCGGCATTCGCGGCGGCATTTCCTGTGATGATTTCCTAGCCCCTTTCAGCGCGGAAAAAATCGCATTTGAACAGGTCGAATTCAATCATCCTCTTTATGTGATGTTTTCTTCCGGTACGACCGGCAAGCCGAAATGCATCGTGCATGGCGCAGGCGGCACCCTCCTTAAACAGGTGTCGGAACATGTCTTGCACTGCGATGTGGCTCCGGGTGATCGGGTATTCTATTTCACCACATGCGGCTGGATGATGTGGAACTGGTTGATGGGCGGCCTCGCAGCCGGTGCAACATTGCTGCTTTATGATGGATCGCCCTTCTACCCCAGTGGCAATATCCTGTTTGACTATGCGGACGCCGAAGGCATGACCCTTTTCGGGACATCGGCCAAATATATAGATGCATTGGCCAAGGCCGAGCTCAAACCGCGCGAAACCCATAATCTGTCGACCGTGCGTGCCATGACATCAACCGGGTCGCCATTGGCACCTGAAAGCTTCGATTATGTCTATCGCGACATAAAGCCGGACATCCATCTGGCATCGATCTCGGGGGGCACAGATATTCTCGGATGTTTCGTCCTTGCCTGTCCGGTCTTACCGGTGAAGCGCGGCATCATCCAGACCCGCGCCCTGGGCCTTGCCGTTGATGTTTTTGACGATGACGGCAAATCAATCCGGAACGAAAAGGGCGAACTGGTCTGTACTGCCCCCTTCCCGTCCATGCCGATCGGATTTTGGAACGATCCTGATGGTTCGCGTTACAAAGATGCCTACTTCAACCGCTTCGATAACATCTGGTGTCACGGCGATTATGTCGAACTTGATGACGATGGCGGTATGGTTATCTATGGCAGATCCGATGCAACGCTGAACCCTGGTGGTGTTCGTATCGGCACGGCCGAAATTTATCGTCAGGTCGAAAAGCTGCCCGAAATCCAAGAATCCATCGTCATCGGCCAGGAATGGGATAACGATGTCCGGGTCGTTCTTTTCGTTGTGCTGCGCGAAAAATATCAGCTCGACGAACTTCTGATCGACCGTATACGCAAACAGATCAGGAACAACTGCACCCCGCGGCATGTCCCGGCAAAGATCATTGCAGTGGCAGACATCCCGCGCACCAAGTCGGGAAAAATCACCGAACTGGCCGTGCGCGATGTTGTTCATGGCCGTCCAGTAAAGAACCAGGAAGCGCTTGCAAACCCCACTGCACTTGAACTTTTCTCCAATTTGCCGGAACTGCGCAGCTAGCAGAAACCTGCGGAATGACACAGCAAAACCCCGTCGTGCACACGACGGGGTTTTCATTTTTGCGAAAGATTAATCAGAACTGCAACGTGTCATGATCAGGGCCAGGCCGACATCAGAAGTCGATTCCGCGTCGCAACAGAGTTTATTTTTTGAGCAACAGTTAACTTTGTTCAAAAATTGCTCATTTAATTGCTGACAACAAAAAAATTTTGAGATTTGTTTGTTTTTGGAACCTGACCATTCGAACAGGTTTTTAACCTTTTGAAATATGGCGACTTTTGGGAGCCGACGAAGGGTGTAGTCGCTCAAACAATGTTTACCAGCGCAGTACCAAAGCATGGAAATCACGCGAATCTGATGAACAAGCCCCCAGCGTGAAATTTTTCAGACTTGACACATAGCAGCCGAAAATTTCTTAATTTGGAGGTCCGATAAAAAAACAGGACAGTAGGATATGCTGCTCTGGCATATCCAGGGTGGCATAAAAGTTACCAAAGCCATAAAGAATGCTTTGCTAATGAGGGAGCTCATCTAATGAAAATCAAGACGATCCTGGCCGCTGGCGCAATGTCTGTTGCCGCCATCGCCGCGAACAATGCCCAGGCGGGCGCTGTACTTGACGGCATCAAGGCTAAAGGTTTCGTTCAGTGTGGCGTGAACACCGGTCTTCCGGGTTTCTCCGCTGCCAATGCCGAAGGTAAATGGGAAGGTATCGACGTTGACGTTTGCCGTGGCATTGCTGCTGCACTTCTGGGCGACGCCAACAAGGTTCAGTACACCCCGTTGACCGCTGCACAGCGTTTCACCGCGCTTCAGTCCGGCGAAATCGACATCCTTTCGCGTAACACCACGGCGACCCTGACGCGCGACGTCAAGCTTGGTCTGACCTTCCTTGGTATCAACTACTATGATGGTCAGGGCTTCCTGATTCCGAAAGCTCTGGGCGTATCCAGCGCGACGGAACTCGACGGCGCAACCGTTTGCGTCGAACCGGGCACCACCACCGAACTCAACCTGGCCGATTACTTCCGCGCCAAAGGCATGAGCTTCGAGCCGGTCGTTATCGAAAACATCAACGAAGCAACTGCTGCCTTCTTCTCTGGTCGTTGCGACGTTTACACCACTGACGCATCGGGCCTTGCCTCGATCCGTACCACCATGGCACCGAACCCGGACGACTATGTGATTCTTCCGGAAATCATTTCCAAAGAACCGCTTGGTCCGGCTGTTGCACAGGGTGACGAACAGTGGGCAGACATCGGTCGCTGGGCTCTTGCAGCCATGATTGAAGCCGAAGAATACGGCGTCACCAGCGCGAATGTCGACGAAATGAAGAGCAGCACCAATCCGGGTATCCAGCGTCTTCTGGGTGTCTCCCCGGGCATGGGCGAAGCTCTTGGTCTTGACGAAGAGTGGGCATACCGCATCATCAAGCAGGTCGGTAACTATGGCGAAAGCTACGAGAAAAACGTTACCGCGAAACTGGGTGTCGAGCGCGGCCTGAACGCTCTCTGGACCGATGGTGGTCTGCAATATGCTTGGCCGGTTCGCTAATATTTAGCGTAGGCTGAAAAGCACCTAACGAAGCTCCGCCCCACTGCCTGAACGCATGGGCGGAGCTTTTCGTTAAGGCACATATATATTGGATACAATCTACACCTGAGGGTCAGATGAGTAAGACTCAAAATGCCCCGGGGGGTGTTCGTTCCAAGACCGTCGTCGATTACCTGAATGACGAGAACGTTCGCGCAATACTATACCAAATCATTGCGATCGGACTTGTCTGTTTGGCGGGCTGGTATCTGGTTTCCAATACGCTGGTAAACCTGGAACGACAAAACATCTCAACCGGTTATGGCTTCCTTGATCTCGAAGCTTCGTTCGAAATCAGTGAAAGCATGGTCCAGTACAGTGCACAAAGCAGTTATGCAACGGCACTGTTGGTTGGCCTTCTGAACACCGTAAAGGTGTCTTTGCTCGGAATTATTCTGTGTACCATTATCGGTACAATTTTCGGGATCGCACGCCTGTCATCGAACTGGATCGTTCGAAAACTGGCAACTGTTTACGTGGAAACTTTCCGTAACATCCCGGTCCTGTTGCAGCTTTTCTTCTGGTATGCAGTTATTCCGAACGCGTTCCCGCATCCGCGCGACGCCTTCGAACCACTGCCCGGTGTCCTTTTGACATCGCGCGGCATGTATATGCCGGTTCCGGTTGCCGACAACGCCTATACCCTGATGGGGATTGCTGCGATCATCGCTGTCGTTGCGATCTTCTTCATCAAGAAATGGGCAAAAAAGCGCCAGGATGAAACTGGCCAGCCATTCCCGATATTCCTTGTTGGAACGGGTATTTTTGTCGGCCTGGTCTTTATCGCCTATCTGATCGGTGGTGCACCGACGGATATGGATATGCCTGAACTCAAAGGCTTCAACATTCGTGGCGGTTATAATATCTCGCCGGAATTCCTTGCGGTTCTGATTGGCCTCACGGTTTACACATCAACCTATGTTGCCGAAGTCGTACGTTCCGGTATTCAGGCCGTCCCGCATGGCCAGTGGGAAGCAGCCGACAGCCTTGGCATTAAACGTTCGGTTGCCCTTCGCAAGGTGATCCTGCCGCAATCCATGCGCGTCGCCATTCCGCCACTGACTAACCAGTATCTGAACCTGACCAAAAACAGCTCGCTTGCCGTCGCTGTCGGTTATCCGGATCTGGTGTCGGTATCAAACACGACCATGAACCAGACCGGTCAGGCGATCGAAGCAATTTCGATCTTTATGTCGATCTATCTTGGTCTGTCCTTGTTGACCTCGCTCTTTATGAACTGGTTCAACAAGAAAATGGCACTGGTGGAGAGGTAAGATGGCAGATAACGCAAAATTACCTCCGCTTCCCACAGGTACTTTTTCTGCCCGTGCCGTTGCATGGTCAAAAAAGAACCTGTTTGACGGCTGGTTCAACACCCTCCTGACACTGGGCTCGATTGCCTTTCTGGTTTGGCTTATTCCGCCACTCGTGAACTGGGCAATCGTCAATGCCACGCTCGAACCGACGATTGAAGGCTGTGCCGAAGTCACCGGTGCGTGTTGGGGCTTCGTTAACGCCAACTTGCGCCTCATTCTGTTCGGAACCTACCCGTACGATGAACAATGGCGCCCCCTTCTTGCGATGATCGTCCTGATGGGCATCATCTGCTTTAGCCTTGGCGGGGTTAAATATCCGTCCCTCCGCAAGGCGATCATCCCGATGTGGGTGATCGGGGTTCCGATCATTGCCATCCTGATGTGGGGTGGCGTGCTTGGTCTGACCTATGTCCAGAACAGCTATTGGGGTGGTCTTCCGCTGACCCTGATACTGTCGGCGATCGGCATCATTTTTGCCTTCCCTCTGGGTTTGCTTCTGGCGTTGGGCCGTCAGTCAACAATGCCGGCGATCAAGACGATCTCGGTTGTCTATATCGAGGTGATCCGTGGCGTACCGCTGATTACGGTTCTGTTCATGGCATCAGTGATGTTTCCCCTGTTCCTTCCGGACGGTGTGACCATCGACAAGCTGTTGCGTGCGCAGATCGGTATCATCCTGTTCACTGCGGCCTATCTTGCCGAAGTGTTCCGTGGCGGTCTGCAGGCTGTTCCGCGTGGCCAGTTTGAAGCCGGCGACAGCCTTGGCCTGTCCTATTGGCAGTCCATGCGTCTGATCATCCTGCCGCAGGCTTTGCGTCTGGTGATCCCGCCAACCGTCAACAGCTTCATTTCGATGCTTAAGGATACAACGCTGGTGGTCATCATCGGTCTGTTCGACTTCCTTGGCACCGTCAAGCTGGCACTGCGCAGCGACCCGGCATGGACGAAATACTACGTCGAGGGTTATGCCTTCGCCTCGGCAATTTTCTTCCTGATCTGTTTCTCTATGGCCAAATATTCAGCCTATCTTGAAAAAGAGCTCCGCAAGGGCGAGCAGCGGTAAGGAGAGAGGAAAAAACAATGACAGCTACAGAAGCACAAACCACCAATGGCGTTGTCCCTCCTCCGTCGAACGAGGAAGTGATTACCGTCAGCAAAGCCAACAAATGGTACGGCAACTTCCATGTTCTCAAGGATATCGATCTGCATGTCCGCAAGGGCGAGCGTATCGTTATCTGTGGTCCGTCCGGCTCAGGCAAATCGACCCTGATCCGTACGCTCAACCGTCTTGAGACCTATCAGAGCGGTGAAATCACCGTCGATGGTATTCTGCTTGGCGACGATGTTAAAAACATTGAAGCCGTTCGCCGCGAAGTCTGCATGGTGTTCCAGCACTTTAACCTTTTCCCGCACATGACCGTGCTGGAAAACCTGACGCTGGCACCAATCTGGGTTCGCAAGATGCCCAAGAAAGAAGCTATCGATCTGGCGATGCATTATCTGCAGCGCGTTCGGATTGCCGAACAAGCCCACAAATTCCCGGGCCAGCTTTCCGGTGGTCAGCAGCAGCGTGTGGCAATTGCCCGCTCGCTCTGCATGCAACCGAAAATCATGCTGTTCGATGAACCGACCTCGGCACTCGACCCGGAAATGGTCAAGGAAGTGCTCGACGTTATGGTCGAACTCGCCAAAGAAGGCATGACCATGCTTTGCGTCACCCATGAAATGGGCTTCGCCAAAGAGGTCGCCGACCGCGTCGTGTTCATGGATGCTGGTGAAATCGTTGAAATGGCAGGTCCACAGGAATTCTTTGCGAACCCCAAAAGCGAACGGACCAAGCTGTTCCTCAGCCAGATCCTGTCGCATTAATCAAAACGCATTGCGGATTTCCGCTTATGACGTACCGGAAACGGCCCCAAACGGGGCCGTTTTCTTTTTAGTAAATTTCGGACTTGCCCCCTGCCCGTCAAATGCCGAAGATCGGCGGGCAAACAGCAATGGATAAACATCTTCATGACCACGCCTTCCGCACCTGCATCCACTGACACGACATTGAGTTTCATCACGGTCCAGTCCCTGACCAAAAAGTTCGGCCCCAACACCGCACTTGATGATGTCAGCCTGTCGCTTGGCAAAGGGGAAACCATGGCGGTCATCGGACCGTCGGCTGCGGGCAAAAGCGTGTTGATGAAATGCATCGTCGGCCTTCACGGCGCGGATGGCGGCAAAATCATGCTGGGTGGCGATGATGTCAGCCAGACCAACTCCCCGGCCCGCAAACAATGGGCAGAACGGATCGGTATGCTGTTTCAGCAGAACGCCCTGTTTGACAGCATGAAGGTTTGGGAAAATATCTGTTTCCGTCAGATCGAGCGCGGGACACTGACACGCAAGGCCGCGAAAGACCATGCCATCGAATTGCTCGGCCATGTCGGCCTGTCCGAAGACAGTGCCTTTCTGTCGCCTGGTGATCTGTCTGGCGGCATGCAGAAACGTGTTGGCATTGCACGCGCCATTTCAACCGACCCGGAAATCCTGCTGCTTGACAACCCTACCGCAGGCCTTGATCCGGTTCTGTCAAACCATATCGAACTCATGATCAGCAAGATCGCAACCCAGCGCGGCACTACTGTCATAACCATCACCAATGACATGCATATTGCACGCACGCGGTACGCAAACCTCGTGATGATGCATGGCGGCAAAGTTTACTGGTCTGGTCCAACCACTGAGATTGACGCTGCTCATAATGAGCACCTGACCCAGATGCTCAATGGGTCGTCACAGGGTCCGATTACCATGCGGATGGGCAAGCGTGGCGAACATATGGTCGCCTGATCGCAGATACCAGTCAGTTCGCGGTATAAACCGACACATCTGCTTCGCGGATCACATCGGCCCAGACCGGGCCGGGATGACGGTCGGTGAACAGGGCATCAATTTCCGAAAGATGTCCCAGACGGACCATTGCGCGGCGTCCGAATTTGGACGCGTCCGTACACAAAAACGTCTGGCGCGCATTGGAAATGATCGCGCGTGCGACCCGGACTTCACGATAATCGAAATCCATCAGGCTGCCGTCTTCGTCAACGCCCGAAATCCCGACAATCGCGTAATCCACCTTGAACTGATTGATAAAGTCGATGGTCGCCTCGCCGATCACGCCAAAATCGCGCTGGCGAACAACACCACCTGCGATGATCACCTCAAACCCCGGATTGGCGGCGCAAATCTGCGCAACATGCAGGTTGTTGGTGATGATTTTCAGGCTCTTGTGGGACGACAATGCGCGCGCAACCTCTTCGTTAGTCGTCCCGATATTGATGAAGATCGATGCCCCTTCGGGAATATGCTGTGCCACCAGCTTGGCGATTTCGCGCTTGCTGCCAAGGTTAAGAACCTGACGGTCTGTATAGGCTGTGTTTTCTGTGGTCGAAAGGCTGGCCGCCCCGCCATGATAACGCGCAACAAGCCCCTCCTCGGCCATCTCGTTGATATCGCGTCGAATGGTTTGGGGGGTAACGGCAAAATGATCGGCCAATGTATCAATCGTCATGAAACTGTTCGCCGCGACCAGTTCAAGGATCTCGCGACGCCGCCGATCAAGCTTGCCCATATTATTTCCTTCCGCCCTGAATTTTCGTCTTTGATTGTTAATTTTCGTTATCGATCAAAATGACGTTATTGGCAACAAGATGCAAGCCTTGTCATGCAACATCGTCTGACCGCATTTCCTGTCAATCCAGTGCTTAAACAAATTGCTTTGGAAACCCGTTAAACCAGTCTCTGGCAGCGGAGGTTTCCCGACGAATAAATTCTATCAACGGTCGGATACGTGTCGCGTCTATCATGTCATTATGACAAACAAGCCAGTAATCGCGGTGAATTGGAACAATCCTGGGCATCACGGCGACCAGATCATCAAACATTGCCCCCATATAATAAGGCAGCACACATAACCCGTAACCGGCACGGCAGGCTTTGAGCTGCGCAAAAACACTGGATGTCTGATAAGACGGCCTCAATCCCGGAATAATTTCACCTAGATAGTTGAGTTCCGGGGTAAAAATCATGTCTTCGATATAACCGATAAATGGATGCCCCGAGAGGTCCACGCGCTGTTTGATAGCCCGGTTGCGGGCAAGATAGTCACGCGATGCATAGACATAAAGGATGTAACTGGAAATTTTTTCGAAGTGATAGGAACCGGCCTTTGGCGTACTGAGCGAAACCGAGACATCCGCCTCGCGCCGCGATAACGAAACGATCTGCTGTATATTGACCATCTCGATGGTCAGGTTCGGATATTGACTGGCAAAATGAGGCAGCTTTTCTGCGATGAAAAAATTGCCATAACCTTCAGGAACACTTAGCCGGATCACCCCGCTGAGCGGTAATGCACCATCCCCGACCACACTAAGCATTTTGTCCGCTTCAAGCGCCATTGCCTGGGCTGGCTCCATCAGCCTTTGCCCCATCGGCGTCAATGTATAACCTGTCGGACTGCGCTGAAACAATTTTGCCCCGATCCCCTGTTCAAGCCTCTCAATCCGTCGTGCAACCGTCACATGGCTGGTTCTCAATCGCCGTGCCGCAGAGGAAAGCTTGCCTTCCTGAGCGACGGCAAGGAAATACTGTAAATCATCCCAAGGGAACTGGCGCATCCAACTTCCTGTTCATTTTTGTACAAGCATTGTCCAAAATTATATATTTGACCGGGTTTTGGTCAATGTTAGCGTAAGTCATGGTCCTGAATACAAGAATAGAATCAGAAATGAATCGTTCTTTTTCAGATACTTAGTCGGAAAAATCACAAAGCCGATTAAAATAACAAAAATGTGCAATCAAGGCACACTTCAATCATCCGGTCTGTAACAACGGTTAATAAGCGGCCCGGAAGCGTCGTCTGGTTTGCCCGCAGGCACACCGGAAAACATAGTTCCATCAGGGAGGAACCTAGATGAAGAAGATTGCAATTGCATCTGTTGCGATAATGGCTGCCGCTGCAGCATTGCCCGCACATGCCGAAATCTCCGATGACGTTGTCAAAATTGGTATCCTGAACGATCAATCCGGTGTCTATGCCGATTTTGGTGGCACCTGGTCCTTTGAAGCCGCCAAAATGGCCGTCGAGGATTTTGGCGGCACCGTTCTTGACAAGAAGATCGAAGTCATTACCGCCGACCATCAGAACAAACCCGATGTTGCCGCCAACATTGCGCGTCAGTGGTATGATCAGGATCAAGTCGATACGATCATGGAACTGACAACCTCATCGGTCGCTCTGGCGGTACAGGGCATTTCCAAGGAAAAGAAAAAAATCGATATCGTAACCGGTGCGGCCACCACGGCCCTGACCGGTGAACAATGTTCACCCTATGGCTTCCACTGGGCGTATGATACCCATGCACTGGCAGTCGGCACCGGCGGTGCATTGGTGAATAATGGCGGCGATAGCTGGTTTTTCCTGACGGCTGACTATGCTTTCGGTTATTCGCTGGAAGAGCAAACCGGCAACTTCGTCAAGGAAAACGGTGGCTCGGTAGTCGGTGCGGTTAGACATCCTTTGGCAACGACTGACTATTCCTCGTTCCTGCTGCAGGCGCAGGCATCCGGCGCAAAAGTCATTGGCCTTGCCAACGCCGGTCTCGATACCGCCAATGCCATCAAACAGGCTTCGGAATTCGGCATCGTTCAGAGTGGCCAGCGTCTTGCGGCACTGCTCTTTACCCTTGCTGAAGTACATGGTTTGGGCGCAGAGGCCGCACAGGGGCTGTCACTGACCGAAGGGTTCTATTGGGATCGCAACGATGAAACCCGCGAATTCGGTAAACGTTTCTTTGATCGCACCGGGCGTATGCCCAACATGATCCAGGCTGGCACCTACTCCGCAGTCCTGCAGTACCTCAAAGCGGTAAAGGAAACCGGGACGGACGAAACCGAAGCCGTCGCGAAAGCCCTGCATGAAATGCCGGTTAATGACGTTTTTGCCAAAAACGGCAAAGTCGGTGCAAATGGCCGCATGATCTATGACATGTACCTGATGGAAGTCAAAGCTCCTGACCAGATGACCGGTGACTGGGATTACTACAACGTTCTTGATACCGTCCCCGGCGACAAAGCTTTCATCGATCCGGCGAAAAGCGGCTGCTCATTGGCGTCGAACTAAGAACATGACGGCGACCGGAACTCACGCAAATCCGGGTAACCATCAAAACGAGACAAAGGCACGGGTGGTTCTTACCGCCCGTGACCTTCGTCGCGATTTTGGCGGGTTCACCGCGGTCAATAACGTCAATCTTGACGTTCATCACGCCAAAGTGCATGCGCTGATCGGCCCGAATGGCGCAGGCAAAACCACCGTTTTCAATCTTCTGACCAAATTCCTGCAACCGACCAGCGGGAAGATCACCCTGCTGGATCATGATATTACCAAAACAGCACCTGCCCGCGTGGCACGTATGGGTCTGGTACGATCATTCCAGATTTCCGCAATTTTTCCGCACCTGACGGTTCTGGAAAATATTCGCGTCGCGTTGCAACGTCCGGGCAATCTGGCGATCCAGTTCTGGCAACCGCTTGGCAAACTTGACGTTCTGAATGATCGCGCAATGGAACTTCTGGAATCTGTCGGCCTTCAGAATGAATATGACAGTCAGGCTGCTGATCTTTCCTATGGCCGCAAACGTGTGCTGGAAATCGCGACAACACTGGCACTCGACCCCAAAGTTCTGTTGCTGGACGAACCAATGGCGGGCATGGGGGGCGAAGATGTCGGTATGGTTGCTGAACTCATTCGCGAAGTTGCCAAAACCCGCGCGGTCCTGATGGTTGAACATAACCTCAATGTTGTCGCCGATCTGTGCGATCACATCACCGTTCTGCAACGCGGCGAAATTCTGGCGGAAGGCAATTACGCCACCGTCAGCAACGATGAACGCGTCAAGGTCGCCTATATGGGAACGGATCATGACTGACAGAAAACCACTTCTTTCAGTACAGGGCCTGAATGCCTGGTACGATGAAAGCCATATCCTGCATGGTGTGAACCTTAAGGTTTGCGAAGGTGAAACGGTTACCATCCTTGGCCGTAACGGCATGGGTAAGACCACGACCTTGCGCTCAATCATGGGCATTTTGCGCAAACGCTCCGGCACAATCGAATTTGACGGCAAGGACCTTATGAACCGGCCGCTGCATCATACTGCACGTGCCGGGATCGGGTTTGTTCCCGAAGAACGCGGGATTTTCGCAACCCTCAGCGTCGAGGAAAACCTCACGCTACCGCCTGTCGTTTCACCGAACGGCATGTCCGTTGCTGAAATTTATGATCTGTTTCCCAACCTTTTGGAACGACGCAACAGTCAGGGAACCAAATTGTCCGGAGGCGAGCAGCAGATGCTTGCCATGGCTCGCATGCTGCGTACCGGGGTCAAGATGTTATTGCTAGACGAACCGACCGAAGGCCTTGCTCCGGTCATCGTCCAGCGTATCGGCGAGGTTCTGCAGACCCTGAAACAGCGAGGCATGACCATTCTTCTTGTTGAACAGAATTTCCGGTTTGCCAGCAAAATTGCCGACAGGTTCTACATCATGGATCACGGCGTGGTGACAGAAGGTTTCGACGTGGCGGAACTGCCCGCCAGAATGGACACCTTGCACGAAGTTCTGGGGGTATAGCGCCGTGACTATGATATTTGGAATTCCGATCCAGGCGTTTCTCGGCCAACTTCTGATCGGTCTGATCAACGGATCCTTCTACGCAATGCTTAGCCTAGGTCTGGCGATCATTTTCGGCCTTCTTCGCGTGATCAACTTCGCACATGGCGCCCAATACATGATGGGAGCCTTTGTCGGCTTCCTGCTTCTGTCATGGATTGGAGTAAATTACTGGCTGGCATTGCTGGTAGCACCGGTCATTGTCGGCATTACCGGCGTTGTAATCGAACGCTTTGCCTTGCGTCGCCTTTATAACCTGGATCATCTGTACGGGCTTCTGTTCACCTTTGGCCTTGCCCTGGTGATCGAAGGCGGCTTCCGGTATTTTTACGGTACTTCCGGTCAACCCTATGCCACCCCCGCCCTGCTTTCCGGCGGGGTTAATCTTGGCTTTATGTATTTGCCGATTTATCGCGGCTGGGTGGTAGTGGCATCGCTGATTGTCTGTATCGGCACATGGCTTCTTATCGAAAAGACCAAACTCGGCGCCTATTTGCGGGCAGCAACCGAAAATCCAACGCTTGTCCAGTCGTTTGGCATCAATGTGCCGTTCCTGCTGACTCTGACATATGGGCTTGGTGCCGGTCTGGCTGCACTGGCCGGGATCATGGCCGCACCGATTTATCAGGTCAGCCCGTTGATGGGATCGAACCTGATCATTGTGGTGTTCGCCATCGTGGTTGTCGGCGGGATGGGATCGATTATGGGGGCGATTGTCACGGGCTATATGCTTGGCATCCTAGAAGGGTTGACCAAGGTCTTTTACCCCGAAGCGTCAAATATCGTGATTTTCGTAATCATGGCTATCGTTCTTTTGGTCCGGCCTGCGGGTCTGTTTGGTCGGGATGCGTGATATGACAGAAATAACAATGACATCGGAAACCCGCCAATCGGCGCATCGGATACAGCTTGCCCTGCTCGCTGTATTGATCATCGGCCTTGTGATTGCACCCTTCGTCCTTTATCCGGTTTTCCTGATGAAGGTCCTATGTTTTGCCCTGTTCGCCAGTGCCTTCAATCTGCTTTTGGGCTTCACGGGCCTGCTGTCGTTCGGCCACGCAGCCTTTTTCGGCGGGGCGGCCTATTTCACTGCTCACGCAGTTAAAGAATGGGGATTCTCCCCCGAAGCCGGTATCCTTCTTGGCGTTTTGGGTGCCGCCTTCATGGGGCTGATCATCGGATTTTTCGCCATCCGGCGCCAGGGCATCTATTTTGCGATGATTACACTCGCCCTGTCACAGATGTTCTTTTTCTTCTGCCTGCAATCGGAATTCACCAAAGGTGAAGATGGCTTGCAAGGTGTACCGCGCGGATATCTGCTTGGCTTTATCGACCTGAACCAGCCATTAAATATGTATTTCTTTGTTCTGGCAGTCTTTGTGATTGGGGTGTTCATGGTCTGGAGGATTGTGCACTCCCCGTTTGGCATGATCCTGCGATCCATTCGGGAAAATGAAAACCGGGCAATTTCACTGGGCTACTCGGTCAATCTGTACAAGCTTGCCGCCTTTGTCATGTCGGCGGCTTTGGCCGGTCTTGCAGGCGGGCTCAAGGCGCTGGTGTTCCAGTTTGCCACCCTTACCGATGTGGCATGGCAAATGTCAGGCGAAGTCATCCTGATGACCCTGCTTGGCGGGATCGGAACGATCTTCGGCCCGATCTTCGGTGCGGCTTTTGTCGTGACCGTGCAGAACTATCTGTCAACCACCGGCTTCCCGGTAACGGTGCTGACCGGCCTCATCTTCATTGTCTGTGTGCTGGTGTTCCGCCGTGGCATTGTCGGCGAGTTCAACGCGTCACGCCTCGCTGCCAAGCTGGGCCTTCGGTCCAGAAACTAGGGAAGCAGCATGACCACGCAACAATTCGACTATATCATCGTCGGCGCAGGATCGGCTGGCTGCACCCTTGCAAACCGCCTTTCCGAAATTGAAAATGCCACCGTCCTTCTGTTGGAGGCCGGTGGCAAAGATACCAATCCATGGATCCATATTCCGGTCGGCTATCTTTATTGCATCGGCAATCCAAATGTCGATTGGTGCTTTAAAACCGAGGCCGAAGAAGGTCTGAATGGCCGGTCATTGGGGTATCCCCGTGGCAAGGTCCTGGGGGGATGTTCGTCGATCAACGGCATGATTTATATGCGTGGTCAGGCCGCCGACTATGACCAATGGCGTCAATCGGGATGTGACGGTTGGGGCTGGGACGACGTGCTGCCGCATTTCAAAAAATCCGAAGATTACTATCTTGGCTCCGATGACATGCACGGATCAGGTGGTGAGTGGCGGGTTGAACAGGCACGCGTGCGCTGGGAAATCCTTGATGCGTTTCAGGACGCCGCCGAACAGGCTGGCATCCCGAAGGTCGCGGACTTCAACCGCGGCAATAACGAGGGGTCCAGCTATTTTGCGGTTAACCAGAAACGCGGCATTCGCTGGAACACTTCAAAGGCATTTCTGAAGCCTGCCCTGTCGCGAAAAAACCTGGAACTGCGGACTCATGCGCAGGTTCGGCGTCTGATCATTGAAAACGGTCGCGTCACCAGTGTTGAATATGACCGCAATGGCGTGATTAAAACCGTCTCGGCACGTCGTGAAATCATTCTGTCGGCCGGTGCCATCGGCTCGCCCCATATTCTGGAACTATCCGGCATCGGTCGGGGCGATGTCCTGCAAAAACATGGCATCCAGACTATCTATGAAAGCACGCAGGTCGGTGAAAACCTGCAAGATCACCTTCAATTGCGCTGCGCATTCAAGGTCAGCGGAATCCGCACCCTGAACGAACAGGCCAGCAGCCTTGTCGGAAAGGCCGGGATCGCCCTAGAATACCTGTTCAATCAATCAGGGCCGATGTCGATGGCCCCCAGCCAGCTTGGCATCTTCACCAAATCGGATGCATCATTCGAAACGGCGAACCTGCAGTATCATGTGCAGCCGCTGTCACTTGAAAAGTTCGGTGACCCTGTCCATCCCTTCCCGGCCTTTACGGCAAGCGTCTGTAACCTGCGGCCGCAAAGTCGCGGTAGCATCCATCTGAAATCACCCGATTTCCGCAACCAACCGGCCATTGCGCCCAATTATCTGAGCGCGGATGCCGATAAAAAGGTTGCTGCCGACTCAATCCGGCTGACCCGCAAAATTGCCAATCAGCCCGCCCTTGCCCCGTATCGGCCCGAAGAATTCAAACCCGGCCCGTCATACGAGACAGAGGAGGATCTGGTCAAAGCCGCAGGCAATATCGGTACGACGATTTTCCACCCTGTGGGCACATGTCGCATGGGCGCGGACCCGGCATCGGTGGTTGATCCACAATTACGGCTGCGTGGGCTTGACGGGCTTCGGATTGCGGATGCCTCGATCATGCCCACCATCACATCGGGCAATACCAATTCACCAACCATCATGATTGCAGAAAAGGCCGCCGCCATGATTATGGCAAGCGTACGCTACTAGCCACAAAAACCAGACAAAAAGGCCGGGAAGTCACCCTACCCGGCCTTTTGCATTCTCAGTTGTGTGATCACCCTTTGGTGCGAGCAACGATCCGTTCGCGTACCGCCGCGGCGGAACCGGTTCTGGCGACTTCGCCATCGCCAATTACGATTGCCTCGCGCAACAGCGCCGTCGCCTCGCCAAGCTGTGCCTGATCACGGATATGAGCGATACAAAGCGGCGTTTCGGCCGAAACGGCCTGCCCGACCTTGATGAAATCGGTAAAGCCGACAGCAAAGTCGATCTTCTGATCGGCACGCGTCCGGCCACCTTTCAACGCAACCAGCGCCAGACCAACCTTGCGCGCATCCATCGATACAACGCGCCCGGTCTTCGCCGCGCTGACGGGCTCGATCATCGGAGCTACTTCAAGATGGGCCGATGTGTTTTCGATAAAATCGGCTGGACCGCCAAGGGCCGATACCATTTTGCCAAATACTTCGGCTGCCTTGCCCGACGTCAGGGCGTCACTGGCTTTTTGCAAACCATCGGCAACATCACTGGCAACACCGGTCAGCGACAGCATTTCGGCTGCCAACGCCATCGTGACATCATAAACACGCTGTTCCTGATGCTTGCCGGTCAGGAAATCAACCGCTTCATGCATTTCAAGCGCGTTGCCGACCGTATCGCCCAGAACCTGTTCCATATCGGTCAAAAGGGCCGTTGTCGGCACACCATTGCGGGTTGCGACTTCGGTGATGCTTTCGGCCAGTTCGCGCGCACGATCATATTCATTCATGAAGGCACCCGATCCGAATTTGACATCCATCACCAGCGCATCCAGACCTGCCGCCAGCTTTTTCGACAGGATCGATGCCGTGATCAACGGAATGCTTTCAACCGTCGCGGTGACGTCGCGAATACCATAAAAACGCTTGTCCGCAGGGGCAAGATCGGCGGTCTGTCCGATGATGGCGCAGCCGACTTCGCGCGTGACCTTGGCAAATTCATCCAGGGTCGGTGCGGTCCGATAGCCCGGAATGGAATCAAATTTGTCCAGCGTCCCGCCTGTATGACCAAGGCCACGTCCCGAAATCATCGGAACAAAAGCACCGCACGCACCAACAATCGGCCCCAGCATCAGGCTGACCTTGTCGCCAACCCCACCAGTCGAATGCTTGTCGACAATCGGCCCGTCAAGACCAAGCGCCTTCCAATCAAGTACGGTCCCGGAATCACGCATATTGCGCGTCAGCGCCGCGCGCTCATCCATGGTCATGCCGTTAAAGAAAACCGCCATGGCAAGGGCTGCAACCTGCCCCTCGCTGATGCTTTCATCGGCAATGCCCTTTACGAAAAAGGCGATTTCGGCGTCTGTCAGAACTTCGCCTTCACGTTTACGGCGAATGATTTCCTGCGGCAGCATATGCTGTCTCCTGCGCGCTTATTATTAAATTACGTTTTCAAACTCGTTTGAAACAGGCTCATGCATCACTTGAAAAATAACGCAGCAGGATCTTGATTAAATTGGCAGATCCTTCTTTTGCCATTTCCAGAGTCTGTTCATGACTAAGGGCGGTCGGGCTCATACCCGCGGCCAGATTGGTGATATTTGAAACTGCTGCCACCCGGAATCCCAGACGGCGGGCAAGAATGTTTTCCGGTACGGTCGACATGCCCACCGCATCCACCCCCAGAACCTTAAGCGCACGAATTTCGGCCGGTGTTTCAAAACTTGGCCCGGTGCACCAGCAATAAGTGCCTTCAAACAGGTTAATGCCAAGCTCTGCCGCAGTATTTTTCAAACCCGATCCGATTTCCGGATCATACGGCACATCCATACCGACAAACCGGTCATCACCATGATATCCAATTAACGGATTGGGCCCGAACAGGCTGATATGATCCGTAATCAGCATCAGGTTCCCCGGTGATGCCTCGGGGATTAGCGAGCCCGCCGCATTGGTCAGGATAAGTCGGTCTGCACCCAATTCACGCAATGTCTCAAGCGGCTCGCTCATCAAATCCGAACGGCCATGTTCATAATAATGCGCCCGGCCCTGCATGACGGCAACGGAAACGTCCCCGATACGGCCCAGAACCAGTTGTCCGCCATGGCCCACTACCGTCGGCTTGGGAAAGCCCGGCAGTTCTGCATAGGAAATCCTGATCGCATCACTGACCGCGTCAATAACGCCCCCCAGCCCACTGCCAAGAACAAGGGCTACCTCGGCCTTAAAACCCGGTGCCTTGGCGGCAATGATTTCCAATGCGGCTTTGACGTTGCTCATTTCAAATTCTCCGGCCCGAAGGAATGGGGAATAAGTTCTTCCCGTGTCAGGGTCAAAAGCGTTTTGCCAGCATCATTGATGATATAAATCGTCGCATCCGATCCGGTGAATTCCCGGATTTTCTGGCGACACCCACCACAAGGCGTACAGGCAACATCCCCCAGCCCAACAACGACGATTTCGTCAAACTTGGTTTCACCCGACAGAACCATTGCCGAAATTGCCCCGGCTTCGGCACACACACCTTCGGGATAGGCCGCATTTTCAACATTGCATCCAGCAATGATCTGTCCGCGTCCCGTCCGAAGGGCTGCTCCAACGTGGAATTTCGAATATGGCGCATATGCCCTGTCACGCGCGGCAAGTGCCGCATCAATCAAATCGCGCGGGGCGTCGGTTATAGTTTGCGATGTCATGTGTCTTGATCCTGTTTTTCCTGCCGCTTATCGCGGGCAGGTTCCATCTTGCATATAGTCGTGAACCGCGATCCTGCCGTTGATGATGTCATTGCGCGCCGCATCTGCCGCATCCTTCATCGCAGACGTGATCAGGTCCCTGTTAAAATCGTCAAGCGCCCAGTCGATCCCACCTTCGGCAAGGCCAAGACTGCGAATACCGGGCTTCCAGTCATCCTTGCGCGCCGCCTCGAATGCCTCGAACACCGCAACATCGACATGTTTGACCATCGATGTCAGAACCGATCCCGGATGCAACCCGTTCTGGTTTGCATCCGATCCAATCCCAAGCTTTCCGGCATCCGCAGTCGCCTGCAAAACACCAATTCCCGTGCCACCGGCCAGTTGCAAGACAACATCTGCGCCAAGACCGATCTGTGTGGTCGCCAGTTCGGCACCACGGACCGGATCATTCCACGCAGCACCGGTCGTTCCCGTCATGCTTTCCAGCACCTTGATGCCCGAAACCGCCTGCAACGCACCCAGGGCATAGCCACAGGTCATTCGGCGAATCAACGGAATATCCATGCCGCCAACAACACCAATCGTTCCCGACTTCGATGCCATGGCCGCAAGCATCCCGACAAGATACGTGCCTTCATGTTCACGAAACACAACCGACTGCACATTAGGTTGATCAACAACCATATCGACAATGGTAAAACGGGTATCGGGAAATTCCGGCGCAACTTTGGCAAGCGACGTCGCCTGCTGAAACCCGATCACAACAATCGGGTCACGTCCCTCGCGGGCAAAATTCCGGATAGCCTGTTCGCTTTGCGTGTCATTACGCAATTCGAACTCGCGATAATCAATGCCGATTTCCTGTTTGAAACGCTCCGCCCCTTCAAAAGCCGACTGATTAAACGAACCGTCAAACTTGCCACCGGTTGAATAAACAACTGCTGGCGTAATTTCGGCGGCCTCCGCGGCAAAAACCGTGGCAGGCAGCGAAACAGCCAGAACGGCAATGATGGAAAAGACCTGTTTGCAATTCATCACAGCCTCGTTTGCCAGATATGCCGGATCGGGAAGTTGACCGCAATGCGATCAGCGTTCCTTCACATACGGACGACCAAGCGATTTGGGCGGAATGGCGCGGCCAATAAAGCCCGCCAACAGGATCACCGTCAAAACATAGGGTAGTGCCTGCACCAGTTGCACCGGCACCTCGCCGATGCCCGGCAGGATAACACCCTGCATACGGGTTGCTGCAGCATCAAGGAAACCAAACAGCAAACAGGCAAACAATGCCGGGAAAGGTCGCCATTTGCCAAACACCATGGCTGCGAGCGCGATATAGCCCTTTCCTGCTGTCATATCCTGAAGGAAGGACGCACCCTGCGCGGTCGAAAGATACGCGCCCGACATGCCGACAAGAATACCACTGCACATCACCGCACGATAACGCATGGCGACAACGCCTATACCTGCGGTATCAACCGCCCCCGGATTTTCACCAACCGCACGCAGACGCAAACCGAAACGGGTGCGATACATCACCCACCACGCTGCCGGAACTGCAAGGAACGCGACATAAACAAGAATGTTATGACCGCTCAGCAATTCCGAATAAATTGATCCGAGAACCGGAACATCGGCAACGGCATCCGCACCGGGCAAGGTAATCGGTTGGAACCGCGATTCATGATCAAGCGACGGCGTCTTGCCGCCTTGCGCAAACAGCGCAATCCCGACAAGTGCCGTCAGACCGGACATCAGGATATTGATCGCCATGCCTGATACAACCTGATTGCCTTTATGCGTGATGCAGGCAAAACCATGCAGCAGCGAAAGGCAGATCGTGGTTCCGATTGCCGCCAGCAACCCGACCCACGGATTTCCGACATAGTAAGCCACGGCAGCAGCCGAAAACGCCCCGCCCAGCATCATGCCTTCAAGTGCCAGGTTGATCGTGCCGGATCGCTCCGAAAACATCCCGGCCAGTGCGGCAAGAATAAGCGGGGTCGATGTCCGAAGCGTCGCATCCAGAAGCAGGATAACCAGTTCAAAATTATCCATTATGCGGCCTCCTGCGCACGGCGGCGCAAATGCCACGCTGTATAAATCCGGGTCACACGCGGACGGAACATATGTTCCATCGCACCGGTAAACAGGATCACAAGCCCCTGAATAACCACGACCATATCGTTCGAAATCGTCGGGATTTCAAAACTTAGCTCCGCCCCGCCCTGATAGAGCATTCCAAACAGCAATGCCGCCAGGAAAATACCAAACGGGTGATTGCGCCCCATCAGGGCAACCGCGATCCCGACAAAGCCGTAACCGGCCGTAAAATCAATCAGCAGCCGGTGCTGAACCCCCATCACTTCGTTAAGCGCCATGAAGGCCGAAAGCGCGCCTGAAATCATCATCGCCATGATGATGTAACGCCCCGGCTCGATCCCGGCATAGGTCGCGGCAACCGCATTGGCACCCACGGTGCGGATCGCATAACCCCATCTTGTATGCCAGATGAACAGCCACACCAGAACACTGCAGACAAGCGCGTAAACGAATGAGAGGTTCAGCGGACTGCTTGCCATTTCCAGACCAAGGCCTGCGGCGATGTCATGAATGAACGGCAAACGCAGATGTTCGGCAATCTGTTCGCTTTCCGGGGTCATGGACCCTTGCGGGCGCAGAACATTGACCAGCAGATAAACCATCAGCGAAGACGCAATGAAGTTGAACATGATCGTGGTGATCACGACATGCGACCCGCGACGTGCCTGTAAATAGGCCGGGATATAGGCCCAGGCCGCACCGAAAATTGCCGCCGCCAGAATGGCAACAATCAGCATTATCGGGAATGGCAGGAAAACAAGGTAAAGGGCGGCCAGAATAACGCCAAGACCACCAACATAGGCCTGCCCCTCGGCACCGATATTGAACAGCCCGCAATGGAATGCAACGGCAAAGGCCAGACCGGTAAAGATGAAGTTGGTGGTGTAATAAAGCGTATAACCCCACGCCTCTTCATAACCGAACGCACCATAAAGCAGAATTTCAACAACTTGTGTTGGGCTTTCACCAATCGCCAGAACCACAAGCCCCGAAACGACCAGTGCCAGCAGAAGGTTGAGCAGCGGCAACGCACCAACATCAATCCAGCGCGGCAGTTGAACAGTATCACTCATGCGTGGCCCTCCGCGGCTTTGGCTTCATGTGGGTCAACCCCGGCCATCATCAGGCCAAGAACCCGTTCATTTGCTTCGGCAGCAGAAACTTCACCGATGATGGAACCATCACACATCACCAGTATGCGGTCGGCAAGAGACATGATTTCGTCCAGTTCGACGGATACCAGCAAGACTGCTTTGCCGGCATCGCGCATCGCAACAATACGTTTGTGAATGAATTCGATGGCGCCGATATCGACACCACGCGTCGGCTGACCAACCAGAAGAAGTTCCGGATCGCGCATAATTTCACGCGCCAGAACCAGCTTCTGCTGGTTGCCGCCGGAAAAATTGGCCGCTTTCAAATCAGGATCATTTGGCCGCACGTCGAATTCCGACATCATATGTTCGGTCGCATCGGAAATCGCATGCCAGTTCAGGAACATGCCTTTCTGATAGGCTGCATCATCTTCATAACCGAGAATAGCGGCTTCCTTGGCCGAAAATGACGTCACCATCGCCATGCGATGGCGATCCTCAGGCACATGGGCCACACCGCGTTTACGCAGTTCGGCGGCATCAACACCGCGACCGGGTGTCACATCCTGCCCGTTCAACAGGACCTGTCCCTCGCTTACAGCACGTATCCCGCCAAGCGCTTCAAGAAGTTCGCTCTGCCCGTTGCCGGAAACCCCGGCAATGCCGACGATTTCACCAGCACGAACCGTAAAGCTGGCATTCTTGACCTTGCGCACACCCTGCGATGTTTCAACGCACAGATTATCGACCTCAAGAACCGTCGCCGCCGGTGCGGCCTCACTCTTTTCAAGGCGCAAAAGCACCTTGCGGCCGACCATCAGTTCGGAAAGTTCTTCGGGGCTGGTTTCAGCCGTTTTGCGATGGGCCACCATTTCACCCTGGCGCATCACGGAAACATTATCCGTTGCCGCCATGATTTCACGCAGTTTATGCGTGATCAGAACAACCGTCTTGCCCTGCTGCTTCAGGGTTTCCAGAATGCGGAACAGATGATCCGCTTCCTGCGGGGTCAAAACGCCCGTCGGTTCATCCAAAATAAGAATTTCGGCCCCGCGATAAAGGGCCTTCAGAATTTCAACGCGCTGCTGCAAACCAACAGACAGGTCGCCAACAATGGCATCTGGATTAACGTCGAGCGAATATTCACGCTCCAGACGTTTAAGCTCCTCGCGGGCCTTGTCTACGCCCTCGCGCAGGATTGCTCCCCCCTCGACACCCAGAATAACGTTTTCTAGCACCGTGAACGGTTCAACCAGCATGAAATGCTGATGGACCATGCCGATCCCGACCGCAATGGCATCTTCGGATCCCTTGATATCGCAAAGTTTGCCATCGACATGGATGGTGCCCCCGTCGGCCTGATAAAAGCCGTACAGGATACTCATCAGGGTCGATTTGCCCGCACCGTTTTCCCCGACGATGCCGTGAATCGTACCCTTTTCAACTTTCAGATCGATTGATTTATTCGCGTGTACCGCACCGAACCGCTTGTCTATACCGCGCAGTTCAATAGCGGGTTGCACGGCACCGGTCTCCCCGGCGCCGTGCATTTGATGCATCGTATCCGACACTACAAATCCCCGGTTTGTTCGTCCTGCCTTACATCGGGCAGGCGCTGTCGCTCATGTAATCATGGACTTCAAGGTTGCCGGAAATGATTTCTTCCTTGGCCTTGGCAACAGCCGCTTTCATGTCGTCGGTGATGAGTTTCTCGTTGTTCTCGTCAAGCGCCCAGTCAACGCCGCCTTCTGCAAGGCCAAGAACCGTTACGCCCGGTTCCCATGTGTCGTTGGCAGCAGCGTCGAACGCTTCGTAAACAGCAACGTCAACACGCTTGAGCATCGAGGTCAGAACCGAACCCGGATGCAGGGCATTCTGGTTGGAGTCAACACCGATACCAAGCTTTCCGGCATCCGCTGCCGCCTGCAGAACACCGACGCCGGTGCCGCCAGCCGCGTGATAGACAACGTCCGCCCCACGGTCGAATTGCGATTTTGCAAGTTCGCCACCTTTAACCGGGTCATTCCATGCCGCACCGGTGGTGCCGGTCATATTCTGGAATACTTCGGCATCGGCATTGGCGTGTTTAACGCCCTGCGCATAACCACAGGCAAATTTGCGGATCAGCGGAATATCCATGCCACCGATGAAGCCAACCTTGCCGGTTTTTGATGCCATCGCTGCCAAAACACCAACCAGGAACGAACCTTCATGTTCCTTGAATACCACCGACTGAACGTTCGGCAGGTCAACAACCATGTCAACGATTGTGAACTTGATATCAGGGAATTCGGTTGCAACTTTCTCAAGGGCTGATGCCTGCGAGAAGCCGATTGCAACAATCGGGTTCATGCCGCGGCGTGCGAAGTTGCGCATGGCCTGTTCGCGCTGCGAATCGTTCTGGATTTCGAAATCGCGATACTCGGTCCCGGTGTCGGCCTTGTATTTCTCGGCACCGTTATATGCGCCCTGGTTAAACGAACGGTCAAAACGGCCGCCCAGATCGTAAACGACTGCCGGTTTGATTTCTGCTGCGCTCGCTACACCTGCATAGCATGCAACAGCCGCGACCATGGAGGTCAGAAGCTTTTTCATTCCGATGCCCTTCTATTGCTTGATTCTCTTTTATATCCCGCCAGTGCCCTTAACCGGCAGGACTCCCTCATCGAAAAAGTGTTTCATGCAGCAGCGCCGCTTTTTGCCCCGGATGCCGGTATGCTTTTGTGCGTCTCTGCTGCAGAACGCCTATGGTAACTACAAAATACAGTGCTCTGTAAATAGCAGAGCACTGACCATTGACACAAAACCTGTCCATTCGGTCAGAATTCATTCTACCCCAGCTTGCCTTTTTACCGTCTATCTGCGGGGTTTCCCTTAGTTTTTCACGCATTAGAAAACGCTGACATTTCAATCGCTGCCGATACTATTTCTCGAAGAATTTCATAATACCGCCGCGCGCCATTTCTGTACTCCTGCCTGTTGCGCCGAAAACAAAGGCGTCCGATTCTGCATTGCAATGAAAATTCGCCTTATCCGTCTCCCTGATGCGGATCGACAATTTAACCGCCACGTCATCAACCGGGCGTACCCCCACCAGAATTTTAATGCTAGGATCGCGTGCGTTCAGGGATTTGACTTTTCATGCCATCCCGGGTCGAGGGATCCCGGTGGAATGGCCTGTTCGGAGATAACAAATGAAACGTAAAATTGCCGGGCTGCTTTCGGCCTGTACGATGCTGACTTTCGGTGCCGGTTCGGCCCTTGCGGATTACGATTTGCGCATCCTGCATACCAACGACGTTCATGACCGCGTTGAATCGGTTACCAAATACAACAACAGCTGCAGTGTCGAAGACGAAACCGAAGGCAAATGCTTTGGCGGTTATGCCCGTCTTGCAACCGCCATTCGCGATAATCGCGCCATGGGCGGCAATGTTATTGTCGTGGATGCGGGCGACCAGTTTCAGGGATCGCTGTATTATTCGACCTACAAGGGTGAACTTCTGGCAGAGTTGATGAATCTGGTCGATTATGATGCCATGGCAGTTGGCAACCACGAATTCGATGACGGCCCTGAAGTCCTTGCCGATTTCATCAAGGCAAGCACCACCCCGATCCTCTCAGCAAACATTGAAACCTCTGTTGCCGGACTGAACGAACTAATCAAACCCGAAACCATCATGACGGTGGGAGGTGAACGGATCGGTATCATCGGCCTTACCACACCCGAAACGGCCGAAATTTCAAGTTCTGGCCCTGATGTCGTCTTCAACGACCTTGCAAGCTCTTTACAGACTTCGGTGGATCGCCTGCGAGCGCAGGGTATCAACAAGATCGTTGCATTGAATCATTCCGGTTCCTACGCAGATTTCGACATCGTTGGCAAAGTCAGCGGTGTTGACGTCATCGTTGGCGGCCACGATCATTTGCTGTTTTCAAACATTGTTGAGAACGCTTCACATCCCTATCCGGTGGTGATGAACGGTGGGGATGGTGATCCTGTTCTGATCGTTCAGGCCTATGCATACACCCGTTATCTTGGCGATCTGACTGTTACCTTTGATGACAATGGCAAAGCCATCGCCTGGAGCGGCGAGCCGATTTCGCTTGATGCATCCTTTACCCCCGCCGAAGACATCACGGCCGTCATTGACACCAAACGAGATGCCGTTGATGCCGTCCGCACTATCGAAGTCGGCAGCTTCACGACCGCCGCCGATGGATCGCGCGAAACCTGTCGGGCGATGGAATGCGCCATGGGCTCGCTTGTTGCCGATGCGATGTTGTGGAAAGCTGGCGAAGGCCATCAGATCGCCATCCAGAATGGCGGCGGTATCCGTGCCAGCATTGACGAAGGCACCGTGACAATGGGCGAAGTCCTGACGGTTCTGCCGTTCCAGAACGCCCTGGCAACCTTCAAACTGACCGGTGCCGATATCGTGGCGTCCCTTGAACATGGCGTTTCTCTGGTGTCCGAGGGCAAAGGTCAGTTCCCGCAGGTTTCCGGCCTGAAATTCGATCTGGACCTTAACGCACCGGTCGGGTCACGCATATCCAACGTCATGGTCAATGAAGGCGGTACTTTCGTCCCGATTGATCCGGCCAAAACATATGGCGTTGTATCGAACGACTTCATGCGCAATGGCGGGGATGGCTATGCCCTGTTCCGCGACAACGCAACTGATGTCTATGATTTCGGTCCGAACCTTGAACAGGCTGTTGCGGAATATATCGGCATGAATTCACCGATGACCCCGGCAACCAGTGACCGTATCATGATTAAATAAGCCTGAACCAAAGGGTTTGACTAAAGGGCGATGCACGACGAGTTGGTGCATCGCCCTTCTTGTTTTGCTTGCGTTGCGTTGGCCCTGCGGCTTATGACTTCGCACCTGTCGCCAACGACCCATTCAATAAGAAACAGAGCATCATCTTGATCAACCCGGCCAGCAATATCCTTTGCCTTGGTGCAGCCCATTTTGACCGAACACTGCAATGCACGGAAACATTCGTGCCTGCGGCGTCAAACCCTGTGCGGACCCTGCATCGCAAACCGGGTGGTGTCAGTCGCAATATCGCGGTTCACCTGCGGTTGCTGGGATGTAATGTCGGCATGCTGGGTGCGGTCGGCGACGATGGCGACGGCGATCAGATCATCCGCTCCTTATCGGAAATCGGTATCGATACACGGCAAATCCGCAAAATCCCCGGCGGCCATACCGCGGGTTACACTGCCATTCTTGACGAAACCGGTGAACTGGCCCTTGGCCTGATGGATGCCGAAGTCTATGACCGCCTGACATGCGACCTTCTGGCTGATCAACTGGCAAATATTCAAAACTGGCCCTGGTGGCTGGTCGATGCCAATCTGCCGACCGAAACGCTGACCTGGCTGGCCAACCAGAAAGGTACATCGCGTTTTTGTGCCGCGACCGTATCCCCGTCAAAATCGGCCCGTTTCAAGCCGCTTCTGGACAAACTTGATGTCCTGATTGCCAACCGCGCTGAAGCAAAAGTCCTGTCAGGTATTGAAATCAACGACAACGATGACGCGGTAAACGCGATCAAATCCCTGCGTGATCATGGTATTCCCCATATTGTCGTCACACTGGGTGCCAAGGGTGTCATATCCGCCGATGACCGTGAAATTGCGTTCTGGCGTCCCTTGCCCACCAAGGTTGTTGACGTCAATGGTGCCGGTGATGCGTTTTATTCAGGCTTTCTGTCGGCTTTCAGCAAACCGGAAACCAGCTTTGACGCCGCGATTGGCACCGGCCTTGCCATGGCAAGTCTGACGGCGGAAACCCACGGCACAACTGTCTGGAACCTTGATAGCAAAACGGTTCAGGAACGTGCGTTAAACGCCTACAAAGAAACGATCTAGCTGCGAATTTTACCGACTGAATATCTCAGCCAGTTGCCCAGTTCGATCAATCGGCGTTCATAGCGCAACGCATCATTATCAATGCCATATTGCCATGCCAGATCGCGTCGGCCCGGGTCGTGATGCAACGTCATCCAGTTTGCCGCCATTGTCTCAAGCACGCCCTGATCGGCAAACAATCCAGCATCAATCAACCGTTGCCCATACCGCCGGAAAATCGCGGCAAGTTCAGCCAGCGTATATTCGGGATGGTATTGCACGCCCCAGAATTTCAGACCGTCATATTCCATCACCAATGCCTGAATATGGCTGTGTTCGTTCCCCGCAAGGATTACCGCCCCCTTTGGCGGAACCGATACTTCGTCCATATGCACGGTCAGTGCCGAAAAACAAATCGATTTCCCGCGATACATCGGATGCGCAACCCCTGCCCGATTCAGGCGGATCATGCGGCCCACGCCGATCTCGCGTCCATTGGGCGATGCACGCACTTCGCCGCCAAACGCACGGGCAACAATCTGCATGCCCCAGCAACTGCCAAATACCGGCACACCGGATTCAACCGTCGCCCTGGCCAATGGTAATTGGTTTAAAACGGCATCTTCATCGATATAGGCATTAAGCGCCGAACCGGTCCAAGCGATGCCGTCAAAATCGCCAAGCTTCACACCGTCGGGAAGACAGTCCGGCCCATCATCTGCAGGCCGGACAATCGTAACATCAAGTTCAGGATCAAGGCGTCGCAGGGCCGTTTCATATCCCTCGCCCGATGGCGATCCCCCCAGTGAACGGTTCAATTCATTCACTTCGTGGCGATTGCCATCGACAATCAGGATTTTTCTGACGTTTTCCATGATAACACCCTGATCCCGTTATTGTTCTGGTTATCGTTTCTTGAACTTAGCCAAGTTCGCCGACACAGGCCCGACGGAAGATTTCGGCATAATCAGCCACCGAGAGTTCAATCGGGTTGCCTCCATCGGACGGATCACCCTTGGCTTTGGCCGCGACTTCGTCGGCACGGTTCACGTCGACACCGATTTCCGCCAGCGTATTGACGATGCCAAGACGGATACGGAACGCCAGAACCCATTCAAACAGGGTATCAAAGCCCGGTGCAGCAAGGCCCA
Source organism: Thalassospira sp. A3_1 (assembly GCF_017744215.1). NCBI lineage: Bacteria > Pseudomonadati > Pseudomonadota > Alphaproteobacteria > Rhodospirillales > Thalassospiraceae > Thalassospira > Thalassospira sp. A3_1. Next base: position 527,165 of record NZ_JAGHQQ010000003.1, read on the forward strand.
GCAAACGACAAATCGTTTCACAATTGCCTTCAATCGCGCGGCGGTTGGCACGCATGACATACGGCAGAAGGATTGCGTTGGTCAGGCCATGGTGGGTATCAAAAATCGCCCCGATCGGATGAGCCAGTGCATGAACACCGCCAAGTCCCTTCTGGAAGGCTGTTGCCCCCATCGACGCTGCCGAAAGCATATCAGCGCGCGCCTCAATATCCTTGCCATCGTCATAGGCACGCGGCAGGGCATCAGCAATCAAACGCATACCTTCAAGGGCCACACCATCCGCCATCGGATGATAACCCGGCGCACAATGGGCTTCGAAACAATGCACAAACGCATCGACACCGGTCGCGGCCGTCACATGCGGCGGCAGGCCAATGGTCAGTTCCGGATCGGAAATCACGATGGCTGGTAACATCTTCGGATGGAAGATGATTTTCTTTTCGTGCGTATCTTCCTTGCTGATCACGCTGGCACGACCGACTTCGGAACCAGTCCCCGATGTAGTCGGAACGGCAACAATCGGCGCGATACCGGCCGGATCGGCACGGGTCCACCAGTCACCGATATCTTCGAAATCCCACATCGGACGGGTCTGCCCCGCCATCAAGGCAACTGCCTTGGCCGCATCAAGGCCCGAACCGCCACCAAAGGCAATCACACCGTCATGACCGCCTGCACGGTAGACCGCCAGACCGTCTTCAACGTTTTTGCCTGTCGGATTGCCTTTCACACCAGCAAACAGCCCTGTCGGAAGTCCTGCGGCTTCGTTTGCGGCAATCGCATCGCGCACCATCGGCAGGTCTTTGAGCCCCTCGTCGGTGATCAACAACGGCTTCTTCATGCCGGTTGCCTTGCAGGCATCTGCCAGTTCTGAAATACGGCCCGGACCAAAACGCACGGAGGTCGGGAAGTTCCAGTTTCCAACAATCTTCTTGGTCATCTCTGTATCCTTTGCGCGCAAACGCGACGTTAAATCTTGGTCCGCAGGTGGAAGCTTTTCGGCCGGGTCAGTGATTCGTAACCCAGTTTCGAAAGCGTGCATCCACGTCCCGAATTTTTCACCCCCGTCCAGGCCAGTGCCGGATCAAGGTAATCTGCACGGTTCATGAAAACCGTTCCGGTCTGAAGCCGATCACCAATCGAAAGGGCGGCATCCTCATCCGCCGTCCAGACCGATGCCGTCAGGCCGAATTCACTGTCATTCATCAGGGCAATGGCTTCCTCGTCGGACGTCACCTTCATGACGCCGACCACCGGGCCAAAGCTTTCCTCGCTCATGACGCGCATCGAATGATCGACATTGATCAAAACCTGCGGCGCCAGATACGGGGTGCCTTCCTTGTTGGCAGCAAATTTCGACGGATCGATCAATGCCTTTGCCCCGTCGCGGATGGCATCGGCAATCTGGCCACGCACAAAGGCCGCCGATGACGCCCGCACCATAGGGCCAAGGTTAGTTTCCGTATCAACCGGACTGCCAAGGCGGTATTGCGACACAAGGTCGGCTGCCTTTTCGACAAAAGCATCAAATACGCTTTCATGGGCGTAAATACGTTCAATCCCGCAGCACGACTGCCCGCTGTTAAAGAACGCACCATCAATGACGTTTTCCACCGCATGATCGATATTGACGTCCGAGCGCAGATAGGCCGGGTCCTTGCCGCCAAGCTCCATACCTGTCGCGATGAACTTACCACCCACCGCTTTCTGGACCGCGTGACCGCCTGGAACCGAACCGGTGAAATTGACGAAATCAACACGGATATCGCCCATCAGTTTTTCCGCATCCGCATGGCTCAGATGAAGATACTGGAACAATCCCTTGGGCAGACCGGCGACTTCAAAGGCCTCGGCAAAGCGTTCCGCGCAAAGTGGGGTCTGGTGCGAATGTTTCAGCACCACCGCATTCCCTGCCATAAGGGCCGGAACAACGCCATTCACGGCCGTCAGATACGGGAAGTTCCACGGTGCGATGATCGCAACAACGCCCAATGGTTCACGGCGGATGAAACGGTTAAAACCGGCCTTCTCGCCCGGATTGTAATCGCCAATCGCCTCTGGGGCGATATCGATCATGTAATCCGCGCGTTCCTTGAAACCGTTGATCTCGCCACCAGCCTGCGAAATCGGGCGGCCCATCTGCCAACTGATTTCAGCCGCGATTTCATCCTTTTTCGCGACAAAGGCGGCAACCGCCTTGCGCAGGATTTCCTGACGGGTTGCGACCGGCACAGTTCGCCATTCGGCCTGTGCGGCGCGGGCAACATCAAGTGCCTTGTTGATCTCGGCAGCACTGGCAAGCGGACGCTCGACATAAACGGATCCATCAACGGGCGAGATGGTGCGTAAACTCTCAGACATAATGCCTCACAATTGGAGAATGAGTTAGGGCGCTAGGGTGTGTGATCGGGCGCGAAGCGACGATGCGTCGCCGCGTGCAACAGATCAAATGATTTCGAAGTAACGCTGCATTTCCCAGTCGGTAATCGCCTTGCGGAATTCGCGTTCTTCCCATTCCCGCGATTGGGCGTAATGGGTCACGAATTCTTCACCAAACAGCGATTTTGCCGCCTCGGATTTGCGCAAACGTCCGGCTGCCTCGTAAAGCGTTGCGGGCAGGCTCGTATCTTCGGGGAATTCCTGCGCATAGGCGTTGCCGACGACCATTTCGCCCGGCTCCACCTTGTTTTCAATGCCCCAAAGTCCCGAACCGATGGCAGCCGAAAGCGCGATATAGGGGTTAATGTCCGCCGCAGCAATGCGATATTCAATGCGTTGCGACTTCGCACTCCCCGGAATGACGCGAAGCGCCGTGGTCCGGTTTTCAACACCCCATGTTGCCGTCGTCGGTGCCCAGAAACCCGGGATCAGTCGCGAATAACTGTTTACCGTACAGGCCACCATCGACAGAAGTTCCGGCATAAGTTTCTGCTGCCCGCCAAGGAACCAGCGCATTTCATCGGACATGTTGTGCGGTTTATTGGCGTCATAAAATGCCGCCCGGCCATCCTTGCCCTTGATCGAAACATGCATATGCCCCGACTGCCCCGGCCAATCGGGCGACCATTTCGCCATAAAGGTCGCCATCCATCCGGCACGCTGGGCCAGAACCTTGGTAAAGGTCTTGAACAATGCGGCTTTATCCGCTGCCCTTAATGCATCGTCATGACCGATGGCGGCTTCAAGCACACCTGGGCCAGTTTCGGTATGAAGTCCCTCGATCGGGAAATCCATGCTTTCGCCCAGTTCAAGCAGGTCATGATAGAATTCCGAATGCACGGAATTACGCAGCATCGAATAACCGTAAAAACCCGGCGTGATGTTCTTAAGATTGCGATAATTCTTCTCGCGCACAGAATGCGGATCTTCCTCGAACAGGAAAAACTCGAACTCGCAAGCAGCCGACACGTCATATCCCATGGCATCGGCTTTTTCGAGAACACGGCGCAATGTCCCACGCGGACAAACAGTTTCCGCTCGTCCCTCGAACTCGCCAAGGAACAGGACGGTATCGTCTTCCATCGGCAATTCGCGGCAACTTTCCGGGATCACGCGCACCGGTGCATCCGGATATGCCGTGTGCCAGCCAGTAAACTCGGACTTGTCATAAAGCTGGTCATTTGAATCCCAGCCCAGAACCACATCACAAAAGGCAAAACCGGAATCGAGTGCCGACAGGAATTTGTCGCGATGCATGTATTTGCCGCGCATGATTCCGTCGACGTCGAAAATACCGATTTTGACGAATTTGATGTCTCGTTCCTTAATCAGTTTTCGTGCGTCATCGGCGGTTTTGACATCCTTCGCCTGCATCGGCGGCCTCCTGTGATTTGGGCTTTGTTATTGTGTCGGATTGACCGGTTCCTGCCCGTTTATATTTCGTGTCTTGTGACGTCTTGGTCTGTAATGTAAATTACAACATTGAACATTTAAACAAATATTTTGCCATTTTGTATTATTCGTTACATGGACAAAACTCGCATAAATACAAAAGAATACCGGTTTACAGGGCAGCAGGTACCCAATGAAACATCTGCTGCCCTGCCCAATCAAAATTGACCGTTCCCGACGGGCTTAGCTGTAACGATACGGCTTGCCGGCTTTTTCCATCACCGCAGCATACTGCTTGAAGATATCCACGACTCTGGCGCAACGCGGGCTAGTCTGTGCAATCTCGTCCCAGAATTTATGTGCTTCGGCTTCAACCGTCGCCCATTCCGCATCCGGGATCGAGGTCAGCTTCATCTTCGTGCCTTGGGTACGAAGTTTGGCTTCACCACCCCAGTACCAATGCTGGCGATAATAGTGCGAGCTGTCCATGCACAGCTTGAACAGAACTTTCAGATGTTCCGGAAGTTCGTTCCAGCGTTCTTCATTGGCGAAGAACGAACCACACCATGCACCGGAAATGTTGTTGGTTAGGAAATAGTTGGTCACATCGGCCCAACCGACCGTGTAATCCTCGGTGATGCCCGACCATGCTATTCCGTCAAGCTCGCCGGTCTGAACGGCAACCTCGATGTCTTCCCACGGCAGGGTGACCGGAACAACGCCAAAGCGCGACAGGAATTTACCCGCCGTCGGGAAGGTAAAGACACGCTTGCCTTTAAGGTCTTCCAGACTGTTGATTGGATCAACCGTTGCAAAATGGCACGGGTCCCACGAACCGGCCGAAAGCCATTTGACACCTTCGACTTCGCTATATGCTTCGTCCCAGATTTCGTTCAGGCCGTATTCTTCAAACAGGACCGGAACGTCAAGGCTGTAACGGGTCGCGAACGGAAAATAGCCGCCAAAGACCGAAATATCCACCGGAGCCGCAATCGAGTCATCATCGGACTGAACCGCGTCAATGGTGCCGCGCTGCATGGCACGGAACAGCTCGCCGGTCGGAACCAGCTGATCGGCATAGTAAAGTTCGATTTCCATTTCGCCATTGGCGACCTTGTTAAAGGCATCAATCGCCGGCTTGATCACATGCTCGCCCAGTGCCGGACCGGCATAGGTCTGCAAACGCCAGGTGATCTTGGCATTCTGCGCCTTGACATAAGGTGCGGCAAACGCCGTGGTACCGGCTACTGCGGTTGCAACACCGGCTTTTTTCATAAAGTCGCGTCTCGTCGTCATTGTATCATCTCCCTGATCGATGAAGTTCGTTAACGCATTAATTAACTGCCCTGCCCGCCTTACGGGTCTGGCAGCGCCTCCTCTTGTTGGAAATTTAAACCTCCCCTGAATTAATTTTGTTTTGAACGGCGGGGCCTTCTGCGACCCCGCCGGTATCGGGTTCATTTGCTTACCGCGCGTAATGCCATTCCGGCAGCCACAGCGCGATCTGCGGGAACGCCATCACGATGCCAAGCGCCATCGCCATGATGATCACAAACGGTGTGATGGATTTATAGATGTCCTTTAATGTCACCTCTGGCGGGGCCATGGCACGCATCAGGAACAGATTGTAACCAAACGGCGGTGTCATATAAGCGATCTGACAGGTGATGGTATAAAGCACGCCATACCAGACCAGATCAAAACCAAGTGCACCAACCAGCGGCACATAAAGCGGTGCGACGATCACCAGCATCGCGGTGTCGTCAAGGAACATGCCCATCAGGATGAAGGAAATCTGCATCATGATCAGGATCTGCCACGGGCCAAGCCCCATCTGATCGACAAAGAAGCTTTCAATCGCCCGGACCGCACCCAGGCCGTCAAAAACGGCACCAAAGGCAAGGGCCGCCAGAATGATCCACATGAACATGCAGCTGATCGAGAGCGTCTTGCGCAGGGTTTCTTCCATGACAACGCGGGTCAGGCGGCGCTTGAACAAGGCGGCAAGGGTCGCGGCAAGCGCTCCCACGGCTGAACTTTCAACAAGCGACGTAATCCCCATCAGGAACAGACCGGTCATCGAGAAGAAGATGAACAGCGGAACGATCCCGGCTTTCAGCAAGCCGACCTTCTCGCCCCATGTGATTTCCGCGCGTTCTTCCTTGCTTAATGCCGGGCCCATACTGGGCTGCAGCCAGCAGCGAATGGCAATATAGATGATGAACATGCCCGCCATCAGCAGCCCGGGGAACACCCCCGCCAGCCAAAGCTGCCCGACCGGCTGACGCGCGATCATGCCATACAGCACCAGAACCACACTTGGCGGCACCAGAATGCCAAGCGAACTGCCCGCCTGGATCACGCCGGTCACCATGACCTTGTCATAGCCGCGCCGCAAAAGTTCCGGCAACGCAATGCTGGCCCCGATCGCCATGCCCGCAACACTCAGCCCGTTCATGGCCGAAACCGCCACCATCAAAACAATCGTCCCGATGGCAAGACCACCGCGCACCGGCCCCATCCAGACATGAAACATCCGGTAAAGATCATCGGCCAGACCGGATTCCGAAAGCATATAGCCCATATAGACAAACAGCGGCAGCGTCAGAAGCGGATACCACTTCATCAGCTTCATCGCGGCACTGAACGCCATTTCAGAACCGCCATCCCCCCACATGCCAAGGGCGAAAACAACGGCAACAAAACCAATGGCACCAAAAACCCGTTTCCCGGTCAGAAGCATCAGCATCATCGTGGAAAACATCAGAAGAGCGATCATTTCATAACTCATGAAAGGCTCTCCCCGCGGGCGGCTGCCACATCTTTAAAAAAGGTCGCAATGGCCTGCAGCAACATCATGAATACGCCAAAGGTCATGATCGCCTTGATCGGCGACATCGGCGGCGACCAGGCTGAATAACTGGTTTCGCCATACTCGAACGCATAGGAAGTGGATGAAACGCCGCCATACAACAGAAACGCCAGATAGAAGATCAGAAACAGGATCGTGATCGCATCAAGCCCGGCCTGTTTGCGCGGCGACAAGGCGCCATACAGCAAATCCATCCGAACGTGCGAGTCCAGCTGCATGGAATATCCCCCGCCCAGCAGGAAATACGACACCATCAGGAACTGCGCTGTTTCCAGCGTCCAAAGGGCCGGAAATTCCATCAGCTTGGTCGCAGCGGAATACAAAAGCACCGCAAGCATCGCAAAGATCAGATACATCGCAAACCGGCCGATGATGCGGTTCACACAATCGACCCATCTGACGTAGGTCTTGATAAATTCAGGCATCTAACGCCACCCCAACATCTCCCTGTTTTATCGGTCGCAACAGCGGTTGGTCTGCCATCTGCAAATATGATCCCCTCCGTTCGCATCCGAAGGACACGAACGGTGATCTGAAATGCCTTACCGCCAGAAAAAACCCGGCAGGTTCGACATCGTCACCAAATCTGGATGGAAGTATCCGCAGCCCTGACAACCCATATTGCATCCCCTTGTCTGCACCACCTTTTACAAGGCCGTACCGTGTGATGAACCGCCTCCCGGGCGACCGACTTTTGCCAAGCCGTTGAATTGTTGCACCGCTTTTCGCGGCACGGGTTTTATCCCTTCTGTAACGAACGTTACATGATTTCAATTTTGATAACAAGAATATCAAATATTGTAAAATTCGTTACAATCATTGTATTTGTAGGTCAGACAAGGTAAACCGCGCCCGAACAATGCATAAGCGCAATTTGCGGATGTTTGGCCATTCCGTGCGAATGGCATAACCGGGGAAATATCGCCTTTGGATGCGAAGCAGCAGGCAACGAAACCGACAGTCGCCGAACAGATCACGCAAAAAGCCGATACACTGACCGCATCGGAACGCAAGCTGGCGCAGGCCCTGCTTGGCAACTATCCAATGGCCGGGCTTGAAACCGTGGCGACCTTTGCCGAACGGTGTGGCGTTTCCGCCCCGACGGTGCTGCGCTTTGCCAGCAAGATCGGCTTTGACAGCTATCCCGATATGCAGGCGCGCCTGCGCGGTGAACTCGAAGCCCGCCTGCAATCGCCCCTAACCCGAAGCAGCCTGCCCCGTTCGCGCAATCATTCCGGCCATCCAATGGGCGAATTGCTTCATGAAATGACTGAGGCCACCATCAGCAACATCCGCACAAGCCTTGCCAATATCAATCCGGCCGAACTGCAAAGCTCCATCGAACTGATCGGTGATTGCAAAGGATCGGTTTATCTGCTGGGCGGGCGGTTTACATCCGCCCTTGCGGTTTATGCCTATGAACATCTGCGCACCATGCGAAGCCATGTTCGGCGCGTCTCGGGCCAAAGTGCCAAATGGGCCGAAGACCTTCTGGATATCGGCAAACGTGATGTTCTGCTGGTTTTTGATGTCCGACGTTATCAGGCCGATGTCATTGCCTTTGCCGAAGCCGCGGCGAAACAGGACGCCAAAATCATTCTTTTCACGGACCAGTGGCTCAGCCCGATTGCGCAATTCGCCCGGCATGTCTTTCCGGTCCGCATCGAAACCGGAACGACTTGGGATAGCTCGGCTGCCAGCATGGTGATGCTTGAAACCCTGCTTGAAGGGGTTGGTCAACATAACCCCGAACAGGTGCGTGCCCGCATCAAGCATCTGGAAATACTGCGCCGTCCGCCGCAATCGTCATGAAGGCGCACTTTCGGCTCAGTAATGATTGAAACCACCGCCGCACCGCGATAGCTTGGGGCATAATTTTTATCCCCAAATACCGGAGCCGCACCGATGCACCCCTTTTTCATTTTCGTGAAATGCGATCTGGGCAAAGCCTATGACGTTGCCACAGCACTGGTCGAGGAAATCGAAGGTGTATCGGAAGTCTATTCGATCTCGGGCCCGTTCGAACTGCTGGTGAAGGTCTATATCGAAGACGGTCAGGATATCGGGCGCTATGTGAACGAAAAAATCCATCTGCTGCCCCATATCAAGGATACGCAAACGATCATCACCTTCAACGCCTTCACCTGATCATAAGACCGCAGGCGCAAACAAAAAACGCGGAGAGATTTTCACCGCGTTTTTCTTTATCCATAGCGCATCCGATACTAGTTGCGCACAACGTCGCGGATCACATCAAGGATGATGTCGGTCCCCTTTTCAATAAGGACCACATCACTGCCGACAATCTGGCGAATGGCATCCGAACGATAAGGCAGGCGTGACCGCAAATCGGCCGGAAGGTCGCGCTTGGCAATCCCCGGGGGCAAGGTACCGCCGCGCTCAAGCTTCATGGCAATACCCGGAGGCAACCCGTTTTTACCCTTGCCGTTGTCCTTGTTCTTGCCGCCCTTACCGCGATCATCACCAGCAATATTCTGATCTACCGCATCCAGAACATCAAGAATGATGCGCCGTTCCTGTTCGCTGAACCCGTTCGATTGCGCAATTTCGGCCCGCGGTGCTACCTGCATCGGGGTTGGCTTGGCAGCTGCCGCCGTAACGCTCAGAACCGTCACCGCCAGCATAGTAGAACCAACAATCAGCAGCGGTTTGGCAATGGATTTAAACTCACCAACATATGTCATCGCAACCTCTTCGGGTTATTGAGCTGATCCATGATAGATGAGGCCTAGGATCACCTTTGGCGATCCCGCCTGTTACGATAACGTTTGAAATGATTGTTTTATTCCCGACCAAAAAGAAAAAAGCACCCTTTTGGGGTGCCTTGATCAATGGCGGACAAGGAGGGATTCGAACCCTCGATGGGGCTTTTGACCCCATACTCCCTTAGCAGGGGAGCGCCTTCAGCCACTCGGCCACTTGCCCTTATCTCTTTGGTGTTCCGTGCGGAACGACGCCTTTCTTAAACATCGCATCAGCCCATGTCAATGCTGGAAACAGGCGTCCTGCCCGTTTTCTTTTATCAAAACCGTTGAATGAAACCACCAGCTTTTTGAAGGGCTTTGCCATTGCCTTTTCCGGTTGAGGACCAAAAGAGTCTCCAAACCATCATATTGCTTTCATCTCAGCGAAAAACTTGGCTGTCATAAGAGCAATGTAAGCTTCTTTTTCCCGTTTGAGCCCGTTCGAGACAGAAAGCAGGTTAAAGCATCATGCGTACCGTTTATCAGAGCACGGATGACCTTGGTCATACCCTTCGCGCCCTGAAACTCAGCAAGGAAGGCCACAACAATCCGGTCTATCTTGGCCTTGTAATTCACGATCGCGAAGTCCTGTTTCGCACCCGTGAAAATTCATCACGCGAATTTGTTCTGCAGAAGATCAAGGAATTCGTCGCGGCCAACAGCCCGACATTAAACGCCCAACCGGCCTGATGGCCGGTTTTTTATTGCCCGGATCGCGGCCGGTTCATCCCGCCCGCCATACCACGCGAAACGAGATCGCGCCGGGGCGAAACTCCCCGTTCGCCCTGCAACTCGAACCGCCGGTCCATGGACCGGCGGTTTCTTTATCTGGCTTATGCCCGCTGCGTCACCGCCTGCCGCCCGCCAAGCCACATCAGGATCATCGCCATCACCAGTACAGGCAAAACACCGAAATTAATGATGTTCCAACCCGCCCCGGCTATCAGCGCACCTGCCACAAGCGATGCCACCGTCCCGGTAATGCTGTTGCCAAGTTCCATCAGGCTTTGCGCATGGCCGCGTTCCGATGCGTCATGCCCCTCGCCCAAAAGCGTCGTCCCCGCCAGCAGCATCAGATTCCAGCCAATCCCAAGCAGGAACGAACTGATCAGGAATGCCGAAAAACTGATCCCCGATACAGCAAAGGCGACACTGAACACGAGTGCGATCGCGCCAACCAGCGCCATCAAACGCGCGCCAAACCGGTCAATCATCGGTCCGGCGACAAAGGCCGGTAAAAACATGCCGATAATGTGCCAACGAATGACATTCGCCGCCGTATCAACATCAAACCCGCAAAACTTCATCGCAAGCGGTGTTGCCGTCATAACAAGGATCATGATGCCATGCCCTGCGGCACTGACTGCAATCGCCCCGCGCAGCCTTGGCCGTTTCAGAAGTTCCAGCATAACCGCCCCGCCCGTCTTGGTTTTTGCCGGAACCCCGCCATCCCGCAACATCAACATGATCAACGCCGCCAATGCCGCCAGCCCGGCGAGTGCCAGATACGATCCGGTAAAGGGGATCGCGACCATATTGCGGGTATGACTGGCAATTTCCGGCGCAATCAGGGCCGCAAGAACGCCGCCGCCCACCACAAGCGCAGCCGCCCGGCCCTTCTGATCATCACGCACCGCTTCTAGTGCAGCATAACGGTAATACATCGCCGATGCCTGATAGCCACCAATCAGCAATGTACCGAGACACACCAGACTGAACTCTGCCTGATAAACACCACCCGCCACCACGGCACCGCCAAGCACACCGCTGACCGCGCCCAGAAACAATCCGGTCCGCCTGCCATAACGCTGCATGATCATCGCCAGCGGATGCACACAGGCAAGGTTGCCCAGCAACAATAACGCCAGCGGCAGGGTCGCCAGCTCCGGCACAGGGGCCAGATCAATCCCGATCAGGGATGTAAGGGTGATCCCGATCAGCGAGCAGGACCAATAAAGCGCCTGGGCAATAAACAGCAGACGCACCGATCCATTGGTCAGTAACAACATGTTGCCAACTCCAATAAAAACAGATGATTACGAAAATATCTTCGCCGTTCGCCTAAACCGGAACGGCCATCGGCCTTCGTCCGAAACGGTCGGCATATTCCTGCGGACTGACCGACAGATGGCGTTGAAAGGCCCGGCGCAGGGTTTCAGGATGCCCAAAGCCGCACAGCCGCGCTGCGCGCGTCACGGTCATCGCATCATCCTGCAAAAGGGCACGTGCGGCTTCAATCCGGACCCGTTCAACATAACGTGCCGGTGTCATGCCAAGATCGCGGGTGAAAACACGTGAAAATGTCCGGGCCGACATCCCCGCACGATTTGCCAGAACCTCCAGCGACAAATCACCGTCCAAGTGGCCCGGTATCCATTCCAGCAGCCCGGCAAGCTGCGCGGTCGCCCCAATGGCAGGCGTCAGATAGGCCGAAAACTGCGCCTGCCCGCCCGGTCGTTTTAAAAACATCACCAGCCGTCGCGCCACGGCAAGGGCAATCGCCCGGCCGTGGTCCGCCTCGACCAATGCCAGCGCCAGATCAATGCCCGCCGTTACTCCGGCGGATGTAAAGATATGCGGATCACCGTCCATACCGGTCGCGTCATAGCTATGCAGTCGATCCTCGATCACATTGACCTTCGGGAAATGCGCGCGCATCTCGTCGCAGCGTGACCAATGCGTGGTGGCCATCCTGTTGTCCAGAAGCCCCGCCTCGGCCAGGATCAGCGCACCGGAACAAACCGAGCCAAGTCGCTCGACGTGGCATTCTGCCCGCGCCAGCCATTCCAGAATATCCTGGCGCTGGCGCAACCGGTTCACACCATCGCCACCAGCAATCAGGACAGTATCGGTTTCATCCAGATCAAGGTCCCGCCAATCCAGATCGGCATAAAGCCTGAACCCGCCTGATGTCAGCACCGGCCCGGCCGCATCGGCAATCACCAGCAACTCATAGGCCCGTTCGCGCCCCTGCCGTTCCAGTTCGGCATTGGCTGAGGCAAAAACCTGCAACGGCCCGACAACGTCAAGGCTCATGACATCGTCAAAGGCAAGGCAGGCGACGGTTTTCGTGCTGGTTGTGCTGTCTGGCATGGCAATCCCCGTTCATTAGGAATACAGCATGCCTCAGGTTATTGTTGGCAACAATGACAAACACCCCACGAATCTTGCCACAACATCTGTTGCCACAATCTTCGCGGGGTGTGCCTCTTCGCAGTTTTACTGCGTCTCCCCACCAAACTCTGGATCGGCCGCCCTAAAAACCGCTTCGCTGCAAAAGGGCATAGAAATCACGTATCGTGCCTTCCTTGGCCGTCATATCCTTGATGTCATCAACAAGCTTGTCGGTAAAATTCGGCTGTTTCAGATAGCCGACGACCCTTTTTCGGGCCATGGATGCCGATTTCCCCTCAATCAGAACACCACTCGAACAGAATTGCACCAGCATATAGGCACGCTTGCGCAGATGAAGCGACGGATTGTCGATCCGCTCGATCACCTTTTCACGCACCAGATAATCCGCCAGCCCCTCGTCAAGCTTGTCGCCAATGCGCTGTTTCTGTTCGTCGGAAAGTTTCGATGCCTGAAGCGCATCATTCATCACGGTGACCGTCGCCATCTTGTCACGTGGTTTGGCATCACTGTCGCAAAATGCGCGCAATGCCCGCATATCCTTGACCGTATCCATCAGCATATCGAAAACTTCGTCCCCGAAATCTTCGACAATCCCGGAATTCATAACTGCCAGCAGCCAGGCCATCTTGCGGCAATTCGGCCCCATGCGACCGTTGATTTCCGCCACCCCGTCAATCATGGCACGCGGACCACCAACATTGCGAAGACGCGCGCCGCGCTCGGCCAGGGCCGATACCATCGGCGCCCCGTAAACAACGCCCTTCTCACTCACCAACCGGTCCAGAATACCGACCAGCGGATCAGGATCGCTTTCATGACGGGTCAGACTGTTCGCACTGCGCAACTCGCGAACGATATAATCAAACAGGACTTCCTGCGACGTTGCCAGCAAGCCCGAACCAAACAGCGGGTTCAGCAATTCAAGAATATCATCGGCTGAACCGCGATTGCCACGCGCCCGCCCCAACGCCAGATCGATATGCAGGATTACGGCATCGCCAAAGCTGCGCGAACTGCCAAGCAATTCTTTCAACGCCACTGGCGATCCCAGAATGTCGGCAATAACATCGTCAAGCAGCTTGCGCGCGGCCTCATCTTTCTCGTCACCCTTGACCTTCAACGCCAGGTCAAGCTTGCCAACCCAGTTGCGGCTTGACGACAACACCCGCGTCAACGCGACCATGGTCAGAAAGTCGGTATCCTCCGCAAGGTTCAGACGGCGAATTTCATCACGGACTTCGGAAATGGTGGCATCTTCAAATGCCGGAAGGTCGACCTTTTCGACCTCGCGCGCACGCGCGGCCAACTGCTCGATCGCACCATGCAGCTTGTTCATGGCCTCGATATGGTCGCCATCGGTCGCCTTGGCATGAATGCCGGCCACCTTGTCGACCGCAGTCGGCATCAATGTATCATGAAACATCAACTTGCGCAGATTCTGGTAATTATACATTACCTCGCAAGGGGTCAGGATTTCCTGTTCGAAATATTTGCGTAGCAAACGATTGATCGTTGCACGGCTTTCCGACTGCAAAAGGTCGTTATCGGAATCACAAAGCGGTGCGTCCTCAATCGCCGAGACACGCACATCCTTGTCGTCGTCTTCGCCTGCACCCTGCTTTTCCAGAAGAACTTTTTCGATATGTCGACCGTCGGCGCGTTCCCAATCACGAACAACCCTAACGGCGGAGACCTTGGTCTTTAAAAGCTTTTCAGCCTCGTTAACCGCCTCTTTTTCGACATCAAAGGTCGAATGAATGATCCAGCGTTCCCCACGCTGAACCCTTACTTCAAAGGTCGTATCCGACATAACGCGCACTGGCTCCCTAACTTCCTGTATGGGGGCGGCATTTGCATGCCCTTACTCAGTCAGGCGCGTGTCCCATCATTTTTATATTTATACTTCTTTATAAGGCAATTCTGTTTCTGAAAACAATAGGGCGAATTCGAACTTTTCAAATGTTATCGGAAATCGTGGTATTCCAGTAAAACAGCTACCATTCTGGATGCATCAAAAAACAATCATACAACCGAAAATACACATACCTTGGTATGACCGGCTATACCAAACCTATCCTTGCGGCAAATTTCAGCGATAAGACCGGGCAATGGAATCGCTCAGTCGCGCCAAAAGATCACTCATGGCAGCAACGGTTGCCTCGGTGGTTGTGTCTTTCGGAACCACGGTGTCAGTAAACCGTTCGGATACGGCAACTTCGCCGGAATTGAAATTGACGATTTTCCAGCGTGCCGCCATCTGCACGGAACCGTCCGGTTGGCGTTCAAACTGCCCAAGATCCACCACGATCTGCCAGACAACCCCGTCCCGTGAATTCCACGGGAATGTCTCGATCCGCTGCGGGCTCAGTCGATGATCCAGATTTTCTACCAGGACACGCTGAATGTTTTCATCCAGTGGCTCGGCCCAGCGATCAAACTGATTGATCACCAACCGGTTATCGCTGCTGCGTGTTACGATCTGGCTGCGATCCAGATGACTTGGGATAGTGATAGGGCCAACGCCGACCACCGCCGTTCTGGCCGCCCCCGACGGCGCAGAAACATCATCCGGGGACAACAGGAAATAACGTTCCTGAACCGGTGTGCTGCATGCCGCCAGAACTCCCAGCGATGCTACAAACATTCCCGCCATCACACGATTGCGAATTTTTGCCATTGCTTTCGGTTTCATCTGCAATTCCTGCATCATTCTTCCTCCCGGCGGCCCGGTTTGCCCAGGATCAGGGCATTCGGATTTTGTTCAAGGAATTCGGCAAGATCACGCAACGACCGAGCTGCTGCCGACAATTCCTTCATGGTTTCCTCGAAATTATAGCGGACCGGCGAACTGGGCGAGGTCACATCACGCACCCCGCCAAGCGCAACCTGCGCGGTTTCCAGTGCTTTCTGGGTTGCCGGCAATACGCTGGTATCAAGGTTCGTCACAAGCTGGTTCACCCCGGCAGCAGCCTGTTTCAGGCTATCCATTCCTTCGATGATTGCCGGTGATGTAACGATATTCTCCATTCCCTCGACAGTTCCCAGCAGGCGAATACCGATTTCCTCAATCGGGAATGTCTCGACCTTTTCAAGCAGCGAGGACAACGAATTGCTGATCTCGTCTATTTTCTGCGGTAATGTCGGCAGTTCGGGAATTCTCGCCTGCCCGTCACCCAGATACCGGGCAGGTGTCACCGGATACATGCCAAGATCGACAAACAGTTGACCGGTGATAAAGCTTCCGGTTTTCAGACGCGCCCGCAAGCCGCGCTCGACCAGAATATCCATGATCTGTGCATAGTCGGTATTTTCGGGATTCTGCCCACCAACCATCTGTACCCGTTCCGGTTCCAGCGTGACTTCGACCGGCACCCGGAATGACTGGTTCGGCACAACATATTCCAGATTGACGCTGTTGACCGTACCCACACGGATGCCATTGAATTCCACCGGTGCCCCCGGCGTCAGCCCGCGAACGGATGAATCGAAATACAGCATGTATTTCTGGGTGATGCCATGTGCCAGAATTTCCGCCTGTTTGCGATTATCATTAAGCCGGAAAACCGTATCGGATTTCGCTGTTTCGGAATTAAGGCTTTCTTCCGGCGTATAGAAATTGATCCCGCCAGCCAACACTGAGCGCACCGATTGTGCACGCACCGAAAAACCTTCCGCATTCAGATCAAGGCTGATGCCGCTTGAATTCCAGAACCGCGTATCGCGCTTGACCAATGCATCAAACGGCTTGCGAATATAGATTGGGATAGACACCTTTTCGGCGGCGGAATCCAAGTTGGTATCAAGGACCTCGCCAACCTCGACCCCGCGCAGCAGAACCGGGGTTCCCGACGCGACTGAACCGAGCTCCTCCGCCATCAGGATAAAGCGTGTGCCATCCGTACCATCGGGCACATATTCCGGTTCTTCCGATCCGGTAAATTCGCGCGCTTCCTTGCCCGATTTATCGGGTACAACTTCGATATAGGCGCCTGAAACAATGGTTTGCAGGCCGGAAATACCCTGTGCAGAAACACGCGGGCGCACCACCCAGAATTTGGTGTTCTCAGTCAGATAGGGCTCGAAATCCGATGTCATGCGCAGGGTCAGCACGACATGGTCAAAATCCTTGCTCAGATTGATTTCGGTCACCTGCCCGACATCGACATCACGATACCGCACCGCGGTTTTGCCCGCAGTCAGTCCTTCGGCCGATTCAAATGTTACGGTGATTTCCGGGCCCTTGGCCGACGCTTCGCGCCATAACAGCCAGCCGCCAATGATCAACGCGACAATCGGCACGATCCAGATAACCGGCAGGTTCTGAAATGCCTTTTTCACCTCGGGCCTGCCCGGCTGCCCCTGATCGGCATTCCGGCTGGTGTCGTCCGTCATGATGACATCCCCTGTTCCTTTTGCATTCCCGCCCGATCCCAGATCAGCCGTGGATCAAACGCCATCGCCGACAGCATGGTCAAAATAACCACGGCACAGAAGGCCACGGCACCAAATCCCGGTGCAACGGTTGCAATGTTACCCAATTTCACAAGTGCTGCCAGTATCGAAACCATGAACACATCAACCATCGACCATCGGCCGATCAGTTCCGTGATCCGGTAGACCAGCGTCCGCTGCCGAAGCGGCCCGCTCAATCCCAACCCTGTTGCAACATAAACCCACCCCAACAGCACGATTTTCAGGATCGGCACCACGATGCTGGCCGTAAAAACAACAATCGCAATCGGCCATTCACCCGATTGCATCAAAACCGCCACCCCCGACAGGATGGTATCGGATTCTGCACGTCCCAGATATGTGATCGTCATGATCGGGAAAATATTGGCCGGGATATAAAGCACCATCGCCGCCACCAGAAGCGCCCACGCCCGCGACAGGCCTCCTGCCTTGCGATGATGCAGATGCGTCCCGCATCGTGGACATTTCCCGCCGGTTTCCCGTACAGCACTATCGGTTACGACAAACGTGCATGTTTCGCAGGTCATCCAGCCAGTTGCCTTTGTCTGCCCGGCATTGGCACGCAGCTCTTCCAGATCCTCAAGCGTCGCATAACGCAAATTTTCCGGCGCCAGTCGCCGCCAGATGGTCCTTGGATCCAGCGTCGTACTCATCAGCAATGTCGCCGGGATCAGCAGACAAACCGCATAAAAGGCAGGCCCGGCAATGACATCTGCAAAATCCGTCAGCTTGGTCAGCGCGACCAGAAGTCCGATCAGGAACACATCCAGCATCGACCAGGGCCGGATCACCGCCAGAACCCGCCAGACTGCCCGCAGGCCCGGCACGACAAAGCCGAAATAAAGCGGTGCAAGAACATAGATATACGCCCCGATCAGCATCAGCGGGGCCGCAATTGATGTTAACGCGACCATAAAGGCCAGAAACGGAAAACCTTCCTGCCAGAAGGTTGCAACCCCGCTCAGCAGCGTGTTGCTTTCGGTGCGCCCTTCCATGGCAAAGGTCAGGATCGGAAATGAATTGGCAATCAGAAACAGGACAAGTGCGGTAATGGCGAAGGCCAGCGGCCGTTCCACAGTGCCCTTCTGCGCCTGATACAAGGGCGACCCGCAGCGCACGCACCGCGCCACAAAGCCCGGCGGGATGTCGTCTTCAACATGCAGGTAATCGCAATGTTCACAGGCAACAAGGCGATGCGACATTCAATCTTCCTGTTTCCATAAGGCGTTAGCGCACAGTCTGGAAGTCATGTGAGTAAGCGGCAGAATTCATCCCCTGTCAAATCTGATTGGCAAATCGGATCGGCCTTATGCCATATGGCGAAAACCGAAAATAAACGCGATCCCAACCCTTTAGTTCCCGATTTGGGGCAAATAATGGCGCGCTTCACCCAGAACGATCTCATTGACCTGCGACAGCAATCCGCTTTGCATATTCCAGTGATGCCAATAAAGCGGCCGTTCGATTACATGCGGGCATGGCTGCACCAACCGTCCGCTCTGTAAACCTTCCGCCGCCTGATGCTCCTCAACCACGGCATAGGCGATACCCTGCTCGGCCACGGTAACGAAACCTTGTGAACTTGGCACCGTGTGGGCCGGAAATTCCCCTGGCACCAATCCGAAATACCTGTTTAAGAACTGGTTTTGCAATTCGTCATGGCGCGAAAAATTCACCGCCGGACAGGATCGCAACGCATCCGCCGTCACCCCATTGGCAAAATACCGGTCCCGGAATTCCGGTGCCACCACCATGATATAGCGCATCGCCCCCAATGGCCGCACCCGGCATCCCTGTATCGGATCAGGCCGTAAACTGACCGCGCCCAGCACGGTGCCAGCCTGAAGTGCCTCGTGATTAAGGGCCTCGTCATCGACCGTCAGATGCACCAGCAGGTCAAGCTCGTGAAATAACCTTTTGGGAACTTTGACAAACCAGGTAGCCAGACTGTCGGCATTGACCGCAATCGCGATCTGGCCGAAACGGCTGACCGAATGCAGCTTTGGCAGTTCATCATATAATTCCTGCTCAAGCAGGCTAACCCGCTGATAATGCTGCAACAGCCGCTTGCCCGCATCGGTCGCGGCAATCGGTTTGGACCGGATGATCAATGGCTGCCCCAACCGGTCTTCCAGCAACTTGACCCGCTGGGATATCGCCGACTGCGTCAGGCCAAGATCACGCGCCGCCTTCTCAAAACTGCCATGCCGGATCACCTCGGCACTGGCCTGCAACAGCTTGTAATCGATCATTTTATTATCCCAACTTCATCCACCAGCCACACACATATTCATCAATGGATCACCTGCCACCAATAATGCATCACGGATACGAAGCAGACTCGCCTGCCACCAAGGATGGACCGCCCCATCAGAACTGCCACCTGTCGTCACAACTAACTACTGTGATGCCTAAAAAAGCTTCCGAACCGCACGATACCGGGGCTGGCCATACGTTGCCGCGCGCATTCCATTCATAAAATTTTCTAATACTACATCATTATAATTCTATTTTCTTATTTCTCAAAACTGCTATCCCTGCCGCATCGACAGCGATTTTGCGGGATGAAAAAATGCTTCTGATCTTTGCGACCGGATTTGGCCTTGGCGGCGGATTGATCATTGCGATTGGGGCGCAGAATGCCTTTGTGTTGGGGCAAGGATTGCGCCGAAACCATCCGGCAATGGTCGCGTTCATCTGTGCGCTGTGTGATGCCGTCCTGATTGCGGCCGGGGTTGCGGGGCTGGGGACACTGGTTGCCACCTACCCGATCCTGACCAAAGCTGCGGCATGGGGCGGTGCAACCTTTCTGATCTGGTACGGGTTTGGCGCGCTAAGACGCGTATTTGAAACCGAAACCCTGTCAGAAAGCGATGTCAGGCAGGCGGGCTGGAAGGCGGTTCTATCGACCACACTGGCCGTAACCCTTTTGAACCCGCATGTCTATCTTGATACCGTTGTCATGCTGGGCGGGATTGGCGGGCAGTTCCCCGCCGAGGAACGGCTGACCTTTGCGCTTGGCGCGATGAGTGCGAGCTTTGTCTGGTTCTTTGCCATCGCCCTTGGCGCGGCGTGGCTGGCGCCCTATGTCGCACGGCCAATTACCTGGAAAATCATTGATGGTGCGACTTGTGCAGTGATGTGGCTGGTGGCTTACAAGCTGATCGCACCGGAAATCGCGTCCCTGATTTATTCCTGATTAAAAATGAATAATCGATGTGATTAAACATTTTTTGTGAAGAATAGAGATTCGGGCGGCTTATTTGCCCATCGCTTCCTTGAAATGCTGACGGCAGACCGAGACATATCGATCATTGCCGCCGATTTCGACCTGGGCCCCCTCGCGCACGGTATTGCCGTTTTCATCAACGCGCAGAACCATCCCGGCCTTGCGTCCGCAATGGCAGATTGTCTTAAGCTCGCTTAGTTTGTCGGCCCAGGCCAGAAGCCATTTCGAGCCTTCGAAAAGCTGCCCCTGAAAATCGGTACGGATGCCGTAACACAGCACCGGAACGCCAAGCTTGTCGGCGACATCGGAAAGCTGCCAGACCTGATCCTTGGTCAGAAACTGCGCCTCGTCCACCAGCACGCAATCAATCCGGCCTTCATCAAGCTTTTCCCCTATCAGGGCGCACAGGTCGGTATTGCCGTCAAACAAGACGGCCGGGGCTTCAAGGCCAATGCGCGATGCGATCTTGCCAACACCAAAACGATCATCAAACGCCACGGTTAGCAGAAGCGTCTGCATGCCGCGTTCCTGATAGTTGAAGCTTGATTGCAGAAGTGTCGTCGACTTGCCCGCATTCATCGACGAATAATAAAAGAACAGCTTGGCCATGGTTCCCCCTGAAGAGCGTTATTGGGGAATAGCCGATCAATCAGGATTGATCAATATGACAACAGCAGCCAAAACCGGTTATCCGCCATTGCGGCCCATATCGATGTCGCGCAATTCGCGACGCATGAAATCAAGCAGCGACTGGATTTTCGCACTGCGCGTCACACCAGCCGGAAACACGGCGAAAACTTCAAGATCGGGCAGTTTGCAGTTCGGCAATACATGCACCAGATCATCGCGCGCGATTTCATCGGCAATATCGCAAAACGGCACAACCGCAAGCCCGTGCCCGCCGCGCAGGAATTGCAGGCGGGCGGTTGCATTATCAACCCGAACACTGCCCGAGACCCGAATGGATTTTTCCTGATCATCGCAGGTCAGACGCAGGGTTTCGGGAACTCGGCTATACATCACCCAGTCATGATCAGCGAGCTGTTCGGGGGTTTCGGGCAGCCCTGCACGCGCAACATACACCGCCGACGCCGCAATGATCCGGTGGGTCTGATAGAGCTTGAAACTTTTAAGGTCTGAGCTTTTGAGGGGCCCGGACCGGATTCCGATATCAATCCCGCGCCCGATCAGATCGACAACCTCGTCAGACAGATGAACATCAATCGCCACCCCCGGATAGGTCTGGCGAAACCGGTCAAGGATCGGCACGATCCGAAGTGTGCCCAGATGGACCGATGAGGTGATCGATATCTTGCCGACCGGCTCGTCACGCATGACTTCGACCCGCTTGCGGGCGGCCTCGGCCTCCAGCGCAATCGTCCGGCAACTGTCGTAATAACGCGTTCCGGCATCGGTCAGGCTGAAATTACGCGTGCTGCGCCGAAGCAGCGGCACGCCAAGTTTGGCTTCAAGCTGCCGGATCTGATGGGATACCGCAGCACGGCTCAGCCCCATCTTGCGCGCCGCGGCAGAAAACCCGCCATCCTCGACCACACGGGCGAAAATCATCATTGCCCGAACTTCATCCAGTGCCGACATTTCATACGCTCATTTAATTTGACAATCTGTCCAATTCTTCGACCTTTCGCAAATTAGATCAGCATCCTATCCTTGGTGCAAATCCTATTCACATATCGAGGACCAAAACGATGCGTATTCTGATGATTGTGACGTCCCACGACAAAATGGGCGATACCGGCCACAAAACCGGTATCTGGCTGGAAGAACTTGCCGCGCCCTATTTCCGGTTCCGCGATGCCGGTGCCGATATCACGCTGGCATCCCCCAAGGGCGGTCAGCCGCCGCTTGATCCCAATAGCCAGGTTCCCGATGCCCTGACCGAAGCGACCAAACGGTTTGAAGGTGATGCCGATGCCCAGAAGGCATTCGCCAACACCGTGAAACTTGATGGTCTGAAAGCCGATGATTACGAGGCGCTGTTTTATCCTGGCGGTCACGGGCCGCTTTGGGATCTGGCGATTGATGCCAAATCCATCGCCCTGATCGAGGCATTTGTCGCACAGGACAAACCGGTTGCCGCCGTCTGCCACGGCCCGGCTGCGTTCGTTAATGCCAAAACCAAAGACGGCAAGCCGCTGGTGTCGGGCAAAAAAGTCACCGGTTTCACCAATGACGAAGAAAAGGCAGTCGGCCTTGAAAAAGTCGTGCCGCTTCTGATCGAGGATGAATTCACCAAACAGGGCGGTCTTTATGAACGCGGTGAGATGTGGGCATCCCATGCGGTTGTCGATGGCAAACTGGTGACCGGCCAGAACCCGGCATCAAGCGATGCGGCCGCCGACGCGGTCGTCAGATTGCTGGGTAAATAATCGCTTGACCTTCCAGCGACTGGAAGCCCCATAGACGGATCATCCAATCCAAACTGACGGAGCCACCGGAATGCTGAAACTGAAAGTCGATGAAATGAGCTGCGGCCATTGCGCTGCCACTGTTACCAAAGCCGTCGAAGGCGTTTCGGGCGTTGAAAAAGCCGATATAGACCTTGCCAAGGGCGAAGTAACCGTGACCGGCAATCCCGATGTCGCAGCCCTGATTGCCGCCATTGACGATGCCGGTTACCCGGCCCGTGAAGTGGCGTGATCCATCAACATATCCATGACAAAGGCCGCCCGATGGGCGGCCTTTGTCATTTCGATTTGCCGTATCACGCAGTATGGCCATGTTCGATATCTGGCAGGAAAATCGCAAGGAAGCCGATGGCTGGCAACCATGCACAAAGCTGATAGACCAGCCCCAGCCCGAAATGATCGGCCATGACACCAAGAATGGCCGCACCAATCCCGCCAAGCCCGAAGGCAAGACCAAAGAACAAGCCGGAAATCATACCAATGCGCCCCGGCACAAGTTCCTGCGCATAGACCACAATCGCCGAAAATGCCGATGACAGGATCAGACCGATGGCAATCGAGAGCATCACGGTCGCCCCCAATCCAACATAAGGCAGGATCAGTGCAAAGGGCAGTGCCCCAAGGATCGATCCCCAGATGACCTTTTTGCGGCCAACCCGGTCGCCGACCGATCCGCCGATCAGAGTCCCCGCCGCGACCGAAGCCAGGAAGATGAACAGATAAATCTGGGCGTCGCCTTCTGACAGCGGGAATTTTTCCATGAGGTAAAACACGTAATAACTGGTGAAGCTGGCAAGATAGAACCATTTTGACAGCATCAGACAGAAC
This sequence comes from Thalassospira sp. A3_1, assembly GCF_017744215.1. Taxonomy (NCBI): domain Bacteria; kingdom Pseudomonadati; phylum Pseudomonadota; class Alphaproteobacteria; order Rhodospirillales; family Thalassospiraceae; genus Thalassospira; species Thalassospira sp. A3_1. Next base: position 550,727 of record NZ_JAGHQQ010000003.1, read on the forward strand.
AGAACCGCCAAGCCGCCAATTACCTGGCGTCGGGCCGGAAGATTTGCCGACAGATGAACAAGACGTGGTCGACGCACGGCATGGCCGTTACGTTTATACCAACGCCCGAGCAGCGTCAGAATCACAACACCGGCCAATGCGGCAAAGGCAAACCATGCCAAACTGGCCTGCCCGTGCGGCAAAACGACTGCCACCACCAGCAACGGCCCGATGGCCGAACCGACATTGCCCCCCACCTGAAACAGCGACTGCGCAAAGCCATGCGCCCCGCCCGATGCCAACCGCGCCAGACGCGAGGATTCCGGGTGAAAGATCGACGATCCCACGCCCAGCATCGCACTGCCCATAAGCAGCATCGCAAAACTGGTTGCCGAGGACAGCACCAGAAGCCCCGCCATCGACATCCCCATACCGAACGGCAAGGAATAAGGTTGCGGCCGACGGTCGGTGAAATGGCCGATAAAGGGCTGTAACAGCGATGCCGTCACCTGATAGGTCAGGGTCAATAGACCAAGCTGCGCAAAGGATAGGTCAAAGCCGCCCCTGAACACCGGATAAGCCGCAACAAAAAGCGACTGGATCATATCGTTCAGCAAATGACAGAAACTGGCCGCGCCCAGAACCGGCAAAATGGTTCGGGTCACCTGCGGACGGTTAAGAACGGCTTCGTTCATCGGGGACCTCCTTGAAATGACATTAAACGAAAACCTTGGTGCGTTGATCGTCATTATAAAAATTGCAAAACGGCCCACCACCCCGTTAGGGTCAATTTATTACGAGAGTGGGCCAATCAGCGCAGGCAGGCATTGATGTCATCTTTTCGCGAAGTTCCAAGACCGATCATCGCATTGGGGACGGATTATCCCGATGGTCATGTGATTGCCGCCCACCGCCATGATCGCGATCAGTTGCTGTATGGCATGACCGGAGCTTTGATGGCATCAACCCCGCAAGGCGCATGGATGATGCCGCCACAGCGCGGCATGCTGATCCCGGCCGGGGTGATCCACGAAGTCCGCCTGTTTGGCGATGTCAAAATGCGGTCGCTGTATCTGCGCCCGGACCGGCTTGGTGCGACGGACAATCAGTGCAAGGTGGTCGGAATTTCATCGCTGATGCGTCATTTGCTGATCGAAGCCATTGCCGTCCCGCCAGAATATGACATGGCAGGTCGTGATGGTGCATTGATGGCGCTGATTGAACATGAAATCAAACGGTTGCCGGTCCTGCCTCTGTCGCTTCCGTTGCCGGAACAGGCGACATTGCGGGATAAATGCCGGGCGTTTCTGGCATCTCCGACCCCGCATGAAACCATTGATGACTGGTGCGATCACCTAGGCATGAGCCGCCGAAGTTTTACCCGGCAGTTTCGCAAGGAGACCGGGTCAAGCTTTGTCGAATGGCGTCAACAGGCCTGCATCCTTGCCGCCCTGCCAAGGCTGGCGGCAGGCGAAGCGGTTACGACGATTGCGATGGACCTTGGCTATGACAATCCCGCCGCGTTCAGCAATATGTTCAAACGCATCCTTGGCGCATCACCGAGAGATTACCAGACAAAGGATGTTTAAGCCCCGATAATGAAAAGCCGCCCGTTTCAGATCGAAACGGGCGGCTTTTGGACATCTTCTGATGATTGAAATCAGCCGAGGATTTTGTCGCGGAGCATCTGGTTGACCATGCCCGGGTTGGCTTTGCCGCCCGTGGATTTCATGACCTGGCCAACGAACCAGCCCAGCATGCGATCCTTGCCGTCGCGGATTTCCTGAACCTTGTCCGGGTTGGCCGCAATGACTTCGTCAATCGCGGTTTCAATCGCACCGGTATCGGTGATCTGCTTCAGACCTTTTTCTTCGACGATCTTTTCCGGGTCATTTCCGGTTTCGATCATGATTTCAAAGACGTCCTTGGCAATACGGCCCGAAATGGTGTCGTCCGAAATCAGGTCCAGAAGCTTGCCGAGATTTTCGGCCGTAACCGGGCTTTCGGTGACAGGAACTTCCAGCTTGTTGAGCGCACCAAACAGGTTGGTGATCACCCAGTTCGCGGCAAGTTTGCCATCACGGCCCTTGGCAACGACTTCGTAATAGGCGGCCTTTTCCTGATCGGCAACGAGAACACCGGCATCATAAGCCGACAGTCCGTTTTCGCGCATGAAGCGGGCTTTTTTCTCGTCCGGGAGTTCTGGCAGGGTCTTTTCGATTTCGGAAACGAATGCCAGATCGAATACCAGCGGCAGCAAATCCGGATCCGGGAAATAGCGGTAATCATGTGCCATTTCCTTGGACCGCATCGAACGGGTTTCACCCAGACGCGGATCATAAAGACGGGTTTCTTGAACGATTTCGCCACCGGCTTCGATGACTTCGACCTGACGTTTTGCTTCGATCTCGATCGCCTGCATCACATAACGGATGGAGTTGACGTTCTTGATTTCGCAACGCGTGCCGAATTCAGCGCCCGGACGACGGACCGAAACGTTGGCATCGCAACGCATCGAGCCTTCGTTCATGTTACCATCGCACGTGCCAAGGTAACGTACGATCGCGCGCAGCTTGGTCAGGTATGCACCGGCTTCTTCCGGGGTGCGTATATCAGGCTTGGATACGATTTCCATAAGGGCAACGCCCGAACGGTTCAAATCGATATGGGAATATTTCGGGTCCTGATCGTGCATCGATTTACCAGCATCCTGTTCAAGATGCAGGCGTTCAATGCCAACCGACTTGGTCGAGCCATCAGGCATATCGAGGATGATGGTCCCCTCGCCGACGATCGGTTTGTCGAACTGCGAAATCTGATAGCCCTGCGGCAGATCGGCATAGAAGTAGTTCTTGCGTGCAAAGACGCTTTCAAGATTGATCTTGGCTTTAAGGCCAAGCCCGGTCTTGACGGCCTGCCGCACGCATTCCTCGTTGATGACCGGCAACATGCCAGGCATGGCCGCGTCAACGAGGCTGACATTGGTGTTCGGTTCGTTACCGAATGTGGTCGATGCACCGGAAAACAGCTTGGATTTGGAAACCACCTGACAGTGGACTTCCAGACCGACAACGATTTCCCAAGGGCCGGTTGAACCTTCGATGATATAGGTCATGGATCAGCCCTCCTGCCCGGCCGGTTTCGCGGTAAAGTTGGCGGCAGTTTCAAGCACGCCACCGACACGCAGAACGGTTTCTTCGTCAAACGGTTTACCAATCAGCTGCAGACCAAGCGGCAGACCTTCGGAAGACAGGCCCGTCGGCAGCGACAGGCCCGGAAGACCCGCAAGGCTTGCCGGAACGGTAAAGACGTCGTTCAGATACATTTTGACCGGATCGTCTTCGTTTTCGCCAATCGCAAAGGCCGCCGACGGTGCGGTCGGTGCCAGAATGGCATCAACGGTGCCGAATGCGGTCGCGAAATCCTCGTAAATGCGACGACGGACCTTGAGCGCCTTGTTGTAATAGGCGTCATAGTAACCAGCCGACAGCACATAGGTGCCGATCATGATGCGGCGCTGGACTTCCTTGCCGAAACCGGCAGCACGGGACTTCATATACATGTCGTCCAAGCTGTCGCCTTCGTCCATGACGCGCTGGCCGTAACGCAGGCCGTCATAGCGCGCAAGGTTCGAGGATGCCTCGGCCGGGGCGACGATATAATAGGTGCCAAGCGCGTATTTGGTGTGCGGCAGGGTCACATCGACCACTTCGGCACCCGCATCGCGCAGCATCGCAATACCGTTATCCCACAGCTTGTTGATTTCTTCGGGCATGTTATCGACGCGGTATTCTTTCGGAATACCGATTTTCATGCCGCGAATATCCCCCGTCAGGGCGGCTTCGAAATCAGGAACCGCAACCGGGGCGGATGTGCTGTCCTTGGCATCGTGTCCGGCCATTGCACCAAGCATGATCGCAGCGTCACGAACGGTTTTGGTCATCGGACCAGCCTGATCAAGCGAGCTTGCAAAGGCGACAATGCCCCAGCGCGAGCAACGGCCATAGGTCGGCTTCAGGCCGACAATACCGCAATAGGAAGCCGGTTGACGGATCGAGCCACCGGTATCAGTACCGGTTGCCGCCAGCGCCATGCCCGCGGCAACGGCAGCAGCCGAACCACCAGACGAGCCCCCCGGAACCAGATCCTTGCCATCCTTGCCCTTCCACGGGTTGATGACATTGCCATAATAGGACGACGTATTGGACGACCCCATGGCAAATTCATCAAGGTTGGCCTTGCCCAGCATCACCGCGCCGTTATTGAACAGATTGGTGGTGACGGTGGATTCATATTCCGGTTTGAAACCTTCGAGGATGTGCGATGCTGCGGTCGTCTGGACACCTTCGGTGCAGAACAGATCCTTGATCGCAATCGGCAGGCCTTCCATTTTACCCGCATCGCCCTTGGCGCGCTTGGCATCCGAAGCCTTGGCCATGTCGATGGCCTTGTCCGGGGTTTCGGTGATGTAAGCATTCAGATTACGGTGCGCTTCCATCGATTTGATGTGGGCTTCGGTCAATTCGACCGACGTGTAATCGCCCTTTGCCAGCCCGTCGCGGGCCTCGGCAAGCGTCAGATTTGTCAGATCAGTCATTATTCAACCACCTTCGGCACAACAAAACAGCCAGCATCGGTCATCGGTGCGTTTGACAGCACTTTTTGCTGGATATTGCCATCGGTGACTTCGTCCTTGCGCATCGGCAGGGTCAGATCGGCAACCGACGTCAGGGGATCACAACCCTCGACATCCACTTCTTGCAGTTCCTCGACGAAATCGAGGATACGGGTCAAATCTCCCGCCAGTTCGCCAAGCCCTTCTTCGGACACGTTGATACGCGACAGAAAGGCGATCCTGCGAACTGTTTCCTTATCCAAAGACGACATGGATGAAAGTCTCTCTTAAGGAATGACAAAACACCCGGCAAGCAGCCAGCCTGCCGGAACTTGAAATTACAGCGCGGAAACTAGCACCCCGCTGCCCCCGCCGCAAGGGCCGGAGACAGCCAATTTCGGCAACTTTTCCAACAGCTGGGAAAGTTGCCACCTGATCATGGCGGACATCGGGGGCAAAGCCATGCTTTCACCGACGTTTCAGGCATGTCAGTATTGCGTTTCGCCGGTTGAAATGCGCTGGCGTTTTTCGGGCAACGCACCTATAAGGGCGCCATGATTTGCAATGACACACAGGAATTGCTGCGGTTTTTGACACCGGCAGCACGCGTTTTGGGGCTGGATCTCGGCACCAAGACCATTGGCGTGGCCCTTTCGGATGTCGGGCTACAGATCGCGTCCCCCTATTCGCTGATTTCGCGCAAGAAATTCACGCGGGATATTGCCGAACTTTCGGCGATCATCACCAAACAGAATGTCGGTGGTATCATCATCGGTTTTCCGCGTGAGCTTGACGGCACGATCGGCAAGGCCTGCCACCGGGTTTATGCCTTTGTCGACGAAATGCAGAATTATATCGATCTGCCGATCCTGCTTTGGGATGAACGTCTTTCGACCAACGCGGTTGAACGCATCCTGATCGAGGATGTCGACATGACCCGCAAACGCCGTGCGGAAGTTGTCGATAAAACGGCTGCGGCCTATATCCTCCAGGGTGCGCTTGATAACCTTAATCTTCACACCGATCCGTATGAAAATCCGGACGATGACGATGAGGACGAAATCGGCGACGAAGACGCCTGATTTTTCGCCCGATCAAACCGGGCCATTTCAAGATTTCCGATAAGGCCGTCTGATATGTCAGGCGGCTTTTTCTTTGGCCTTGAAGACAATCAGGGTCCCGAAGAATTTGGATGGCGGCAGGATCAGCCGCCCCTTCTTATGAATTGCCCCCATGGATTGGGCGGCCTCGGCGATGGCATCAATCCGGTCAACGATGATTTCGTACCCGGCAAATCCGTCGGTCGGGAAAAGCGGATCATCAATGCCAAAACGGGTGACCATTTCATCGCTGTGAAGGGCTTCGACAATCTTGTTGGTGCCTATTTCGGCGACAAAATCCGATACCGCGTCGGCCGCCCAATGCATCAGGAACACCTTGCCAACCGCATAGGCCCCGTTGGCATGCGTCTGATATTCCGGATAATAGAAATTCTGCGGCGGGTGGCGATGCTGGCAAACGAATGTTACGGCGTGACGCAGCAACGGGTGATTGGCAAAGGCAAGCGAGAATGCCACATCGGTCAGAGAACCATCCGGGCGGGTGGCTTCGCGTTCGAACTTGAAGACACGCGGAACGGCGGCACCGGCGGCAATGAAAGCCTCCCGGTCTTTTTCCGCATCGCGTGATTGCAGCGCCAGCATCGACATGCCTTCACGCTGACGCAGATAATCGCGATTATAAATCGGGAAGGAAAACGGTGCTGCGAGATCGGTTTCGGCGATTTTTTCCGGCTCGATCACGGTAAGCAATTCGATATACATGCCATCAAGCTGGATCAGGGCGTTGCCGGTGCCAAACGGATGATTGGCGCGCGGGGTGACGGTAAAGCCCAGCTTGCGATAGGCATCACAGGCCGCATCAAGATCATTGACACATAAAACCAGATGATCGATTGAGCGGCTCATGGGCATTCCCCTGATTGCATTCCTGTTTGCAGTGCTAACAGCGCAGGAATTTCTTTCAATTGATAAATCAGTGCGTTGCACGCATTATCTGACCCATGCTCATTATCACAGGATGGACATGCAATGAAACAAACAGTCTTGTCGATACAATGTCAGACAGGACCGTCGCAATGCAAACCATCACATCAAATCACATAACAACCGATTAATAACCGGCCCATCGTGCCGCAAGATATTTTCGAAAGCGCCCCATGTTAGCCATCCTGTCCGCCCTGATCCCGACCTTTGCCCTGATCGTGCTTGGTTTCATCCTACGGCAACGCAAATTCCTGCCTGATGCGTTCTGGCCTGGGGCGGAAAAGCTGACCTATTATGTGACATTCCCGGCATTGCTGTTTTCCAATACTGCGCAGGCCGATCTGGGGAGTCTGCCGCTGGCGGGGATTGCGACTGCGATGCTGGGCACGGTTTTCATCTGCACCGTTCTTATCCTGATCACCAAACCGGTTCTGAAAGTCAGCAACCCGGCCTTTTCATCGCTGTTTCAGGGAGCGATCCGACCCAATACCTATATCGGGCTTGCGGTTGCCGCCGCCCTTCTGGGCGAAGCCGGATTGACGGTGACCGCCCTTTGCGTTGCCTTGGTCGTGCCGACGGTCAATGTGCTGTCGGTTCTGGCCTGCGCGCATTGGGGGGATAATGAACGCACACCCGGTGCGGTGTCGCTTTTGCGCGATGTTCTGCGCAATCCGTTGCTGATGGCGTGTGTTTTGGGCATCGCGATCAATATGACGGGATTTGGCCTGCCGCCAGTGATCGGGCCGTTTCTGGAAGTTCTGGGGCGTGCGGCATTGCCAATCGGGCTTCTGGCGGTTGGTGCGGGGCTTGATCTTTCGGCGGCACGACGTGCCGGGGGGCCGGTCGGGTTTTCGACACTGGGCAAACTCGTCATCAGCCCGGCGATTGCAGCGGGGCTGTGTCTTTTGCTCGGCCTGCCGCCGGTGGAACTGGCGGCAGTTGTGCTTTATGCAGGGCTCCCCTGTTCGGCCAGTGCGTTTGTACTGGCCCGCCTGATGGGCGGTGACGCACCGATGATGGCCAGCATCATTACGGTTCACACGCTTGTCGCGATTATCACCATACCGATCCTTGCGGTTTTGCTGCATGTAGTCTGATGTAAACCAGGTGAAATACTGACCATCCGGTCAGCTTTTTGGGGCAATATTTTAACTTTCCGTGACAGGGGCAATTGGGTATGCTCCGCGCGAAATTCTGCCCATACCATTTAAGGAATATGTGCAACGCCATGAGTGTCATGGGACCAGCGGCGGATCACTATCCGCACCCTCACCTCCTCGGTATCGAAGGTCTTACCCCGGGGGAAATCACCCTTATTCTTGATCGTGCCCAGCATTATGCGGAAAAGAACCGCACCGCAGACAAGACCAGCAACATTCTTGCCGGGGCCACGGTCGTCAATCTGTTCTATGAAAACTCGACCCGAACGCTGACATCGTTCGAACTGGCTGCCAAGCGGCTCGGCGCGATGGTGATCAACATGACGGTCGGCACCAGTTCGGTCAAAAAGGGTGAAACCCTGATTGATACCGCGATGACGCTCAATGCGATGAACCCGGATGCACTTGTGGTCCGCCATGGCGACAGCGGTGCGGTCAAGCTTCTGAGCGAGAAGGTCAATTGCGCGGTACTCAATGCCGGGGATGGCCGCCACGAGCACCCGACACAGGCATTGCTTGATGCGCTGACCATTCGCCGTCACAAGGGCCGCCTGCATCGGCTTAACGTTGCGATCTGCGGCGATATCGCGCATTCGCGCGTCGCCCGATCCAACATCCTGCTGCTCAATACCATGGGATCGCGCGTGCGCCTTGTCGCCCCCCCGACCCTGATCCCGTCAAAGATCGACCGGATGGGGGTCGAGATTTTCCATGACATGGAAAAAGGCCTCAAGGATTGCGACATCGTCATGATGCTGCGCCTTCAGCTGGAACGCATGGAAGGAAGCTTTATCCCGTCCGTCCGCGAATATTTCCATTTCCACGGCCTTGATCGCGCCAAGCTTGCCAATGCCAAGCCCGATGCACTGATCATGCATCCTGGCCCGATGAACCGCGGCGTCGAAATCGACAGTGAAGTCGCCGACGACGTTGAACGATCCGTCATCCGCGAACAGGTTGAAATGGGGGTTGCGGTGCGCATGGCCGCCCTTGAATTGCTGGTCCAGAACCACAGACAGCTTGGAGGCCAGGCATGACCCCCGCCATTCGCGTAAAGGGCACGGGCCGCAAGGCCATCATCAATGCACGCCTGCTTGACCCGGCCGCACAAACCGACAGCACGGGCGGCATCCTGATTGAAAACAGCAAGATCATTGATTGCGGCGCAAAGGTCACGCGCGACAATCTTCCCAAGGATTGCGAGATTGTTGATGCTGCGGGTGCGTGCTTGGCGCCCGGACTTGTTGATATGCGCGCACAATTGCGCGATCCGGGTTTCGAACATCAGGAAACCATTGAAACCGCCGGTCGTTCGGCGGCGGCTGGCGGGATCACCACGATCATCGCCCTGCCCAACACCGATCCGGTGATTGACGATGTTGCAGGGGTTGAATTTATCGCACGTCGCGCCCGCAAGGTTGGCCTGGCCAAGGTTTTTGCCTATGGCGCAGTATCAAAGGGCATCGAAGGTGGCGAAATTACCGAGATGGGCCTTTTGCATCAGGCCGGTGCCGTAGCGTTTTGCGATGGCGTAAAAACCATCGCCAGTGCGCGGTTGCTGCGGCAGGCATTGTCCTATTCGACCTTCTTTGACGGCATGATCGTCCAGCATCCCGAGGAGCCGGAACTTTCCAAGGGTGCGGCAATGAATAGCGGCGAACTTGCCACCCGTCTTGGCCTTAGCGGTGTATCGCCACTTGCCGAAGTCATGCAGATCGAACGCGATTTGCGGCTGGTTGAAATGACGGGCGGACGTTTGCATTTTGCCCATATCTCGACAGGAGAATCGGTCGAGATAATCCGCAAGGCCAAGAAACGCGGCCTTAAGGTCACGTGCGATACCGCACCTTTCTATTTCGCACTTAATGAAAATGCGGTTTCGGATTACCGAACCTTTGCCAAGCTATCGCCGCCGCTTCGGTCCGAAGATGACCGACAAGCGATTGTGGCGGGCCTTGCCGATGGCACGATTGACGCCATCGCATCGGACCATAATCCGCAGGATGTTGACTCCAAACGCTTGCCTTTTGCACAGGCCGCCGCCGGTGGCGTTGGCTTTGAAACGCTTCTGCCGATCACGCTTGAGCTTTATCACAACGGGCATATGTCGATGCTGGATGTGATTACCAAGCTGACAACCGCCCCTGCGGGACTGGTGCGCATCAAGGGTGCCGGCACGCTTGAAATCGGGACGGCTGCCGATCTGGTGCTGTTTGATCCGGATCGCCCGTGGAAGATCGATCCCTATCAGTTCGAGTCAAAATCGAAAAACTCGCCATTTGACGGCCGCCTGACCCAAGGCCGTGTCCTTCGCACCATCATTGATGGTCGCGAGGTCTTTGCCGATCCCTCTGTCGCGGAAGGCGCGTGAATATGGAACTTGATGCCACTTACAAGGCAACCCTGATGTCGCTCCAGATTGCAACTGTTTGCGGATATCTGCTGGGCTCGATCCCGTTTGGCCTTGTTCTGACGCGGATGGCCGGACTTGGCGATATCCGCAAGATCGGATCAGGCAATATCGGTGCGACCAACGTGCTGCGTACCGGGAACAAGTTTCTGGCGTTCCTGACCCTTGTCGGTGATGTCGGTAAAGGTGCAGCGGCAGCCCTGCTTTTTACCCACTTCGTCAGTGCCGAAGCCGGTATTTTTGCCGGTGGCGCCGCGGTTATCGGGCATATGTTCCCCGTCTGGCTGCGTTTCAAGGGCGGTAAAGGTGTTGCCACCACCCTTGGCACCCTTGTCGCGGTAAACTGGATCATGGGGCTTGTCGCGGCAGCGACGTGGCTTGTCATGGCGCTGATTTTCCGCATTTCGTCGCTTTCGGCGCTTATCGCGATGATCGCCGCCCCGATTGCGGCCTTCCTGATCGCCAATGATCCCGGTGCCGGATGGCTTGCGATCTTCCTTGCCGTGATTGTCTGGGGTGCTCATCACAGCAATATCCGCCGCCTGATCAAAGGCGAGGAACCCAAAATCGGCCAGAAGAAAAAAGAAGCCGCGGCTGCCAGCGAAGAATAGGCCGCAATTCGAATAGCTTGACGAAACAACGCCCGGATGATCACAATCCGGGCGTTATGGTTTCAGACACACAACAACCCATACGATTAGCGCAATCCGAACGCCTCGCACGCATGCGACTGGCGCGCAGTGCCAATGTCGGACCGGTCACGTTCCGCAAGCTGATCGAGCGGTTCGGATCAGCACGCAACGCAATTGACGCCCTGCCCGATATTATCGCACGCACCGGGGGCAAGCGGCAGATTGTTCTGGCGACGCGTGAAGACACGATTGCCGAAATTGATCAGGCGCGGGCCTGCGATGCCAAGCCGGTGATTATCGGCGATCCTGAATATCCGGCGATGCTGGCCGCGATCGAGGATGCCCCACCCTATTTTTATGCACTCGGACGCGTTGAACTTTTAACCAGACCAACCATCGGGATCGTCGGAGCCCGTAATGCATCGGCCAATGGATGCGGGTTTGCCCGGCGTTTATCAGCCGCCCTGTGCGAGGCAGGATATGTCGTGGCATCGGGTATGGCGCGCGGGATTGATGGCGCAGTTCACGATGCCTGCCTGCAGGTCGCAAATACAGTTGGTGGCACCGTTGCGGTTCTGGGCGGCGGTGTTGATGTGGTTTATCCGCGGGAACATGCCGATCTCTATCGCAAGCTTTGTGAAAATGGCTGTGTGATTTCGGAAATGCCGCCGGGATTAAATCCGCAGGCACGGCATTTTCCACGGCGCAACCGGATCATTTCCGGACTTTCGCATGGCATCGTCGTGGTCGAGGCCGGGCGCAATTCGGGATCGCTGATCACCGCGCGTTTTGCCGGTGAACAGGGTCGCGATGTTTTTGCCGTTCCGGGCAGTCCGACCGATCCCCGCGCAGCAGGTCCCAACAGCCTGATCCGGGATGGTGCAATTCTGTGCGACTCCGTTGACGTGATTTTGGATGCCTTGCGTGTTTCGCTGCAAAACAACCATCTGCGTGAAGGAATTCATCATTTTGCCATCGACAGCCGTGCGACAATCGTAAACGGCCAGTCAGATGATTTCATCGACATCACCAAATCCATCGAACGCGATGCCAGAACCGGCACCATTGATGACAGCTCTGAAAGCGTTGATAACCAAGAAGAAACCGGGGTAAATGACCGATCACGAAATGAGGGGCGCGGAACAGAAGATGTTCTCGAGCTATTGTCGACCAGCCCGCTACTGATTGATCAGCTTATCCGGGCATCGGGCATGCCTGCCGATGTGATTTCGACCATGCTGATTGAGCTTGAGCTTGCAGGAAGGGTTGAACGTCACCCCGGAAATAGGGTATCGCGTATCGCCGAATGAGTGTCGCAGACTTCCGTGCTGCGACAATATTGTTGTGATTTGCCGCAATTTGCGCAATCTGATCTGAAAGACGGTCACACTATATATAAGTGTCGGACATTCGGATCATTCGCAGCACGACATACATTATCGCCCCAGGGCGCAAGAACCGGACACGAAAAACGTAATGAATCTTGTCATCGTCGAATCCCCGGCCAAAGCCAAGACGATCAATAAATATCTCGGTGACGATTACAAGGTGCTGGCCTCTTTTGGTCACATCCGCGATCTTCCGTCAAAAGATGGATCGGTTGATCCCGACAACGATTTTTCGATGGTCTGGGAAACCGACGGCCGTTCGGAAAAACAGATCCGCGAGATCGCATCGGCTGCACGCGATGCCGACACCATCTATCTCGCGACTGACCCGGATCGCGAAGGGGAAGCGATTTCGTGGCATATTCTGGAAGTTCTGGAACAGAAAAAGCTTTTGCGCGGTCGCGACGTTCATCGTGTCGTGTTTCACGAGATCACCAAAAAGGCCGTAACGGACGCGATTGCCAATCCACGCGAGCTTAATCAGGAACTGGTCGATGCCTATCTGGCGCGCCGTGCCCTTGATTATCTGGTGGGCTTTAATCTGTCGCCTGTCCTGTGGCGCAAATTACCCGGTTCGCGGTCTGCAGGTCGCGTGCAGTCCGTCGCCCTTCGTCTGATCTGCGAACGCGAGATCGAGATCGAAGCATTCCGCCCCGACGAATACTGGTCACTCGAAGCCGGTTTCAAGGTACCTGAGGGCAACTTTACCGCGCGCCTGACCCATCTGAACGGTGAGAAGCTGGACAAGCTGGCACTGGGCAACGAGGGTGCGGCAACGATTGCCAAGGAAAAGGTCGAAAGCCGCAGCTATACGGTTTCAAAGGTCGAACGCAAGGACGTCAAACGCCGTCCGCAGCCGCCTTTCACCACATCGACCCTGCAGCAGGAAGCATCGCGCAAGCTTGGTTTTGGTGCAAAACGCACCATGCAACTTGCGCAGCGCCTTTATGAAGGGGTTGATATCGGTGGCGAGACGGTTGGTCTGATCACCTATATGCGTACCGACGCCGTGGTTCTTTCTGGCGAGGCACTGGCCGCAGCACGCCGCCTGATTTCCAAGGATTACGGCGAAAGTTACCTGCCGCCAAGCGCACGCAGCTTTGCCAACAAGGCCAAGAACGCACAGGAAGCCCACGAGGCCATCCGCCCGACCGACCTGTTCCGTCGTCCCGATCAGGTTGCCCGTCATCTTGATAAGGATCAGTTGAACCTTTATACCCTGATCTGGAAACGTACCGTCGCCTGCCAGATGGAAGACGCCAAATTCGATCAGGTTGCGGTTGATCTGTCATCGAATGACAATCACGTGGTTCTGCGTGCCAATGGTTCGGTCGTCAAGTTCGACGGTTTCCTGAAACTATATCAGGAAGGCAAGGATGACGAGACCGAGGACGAAAATGATCGCCGTCTGCCGCCGTTAAAAGAAGGCCAGAAGCCTGATCTTGGCAAAGTCAGTATCGACCAGCATTTCACCCAGCCCCCGCCCCGCTATACCGAGGCAAGCCTGGTCAAGAAGATGGAAGAGCTGGGCATTGGCCGTCCGTCGACCTATGCGTCGATCATTTCGGTGTTGCAGGATCGCGATTATGTGACGCTGGACAAGCGCCGCTTTGTCGCACAGGATCGCGGCCGTCTGGTCACGGCGTTCCTGTCGAAATTCTTTGAACGTTATGTGCAGTACAACTTTACGGCCGATCTGGAAAACCAGCTTGATGACGTTTCAAACGGCAGCCTTGCCTGGCGCGATGTCCTGAACCAGTTCTGGGCCGCATTCAAGGGCAATGTCGACGAAGCCAAGGAACTGAAAATCACCGATGTGCTTGATGCGCTTCAGGTGATGCTTGAAAATTACCTGTTCCCGGCACGCGAAGATGGTACAGACCCGCATAAATGCCCGAAATGTGCCGATGGCACGCTGAGCCTCAAGCTCGGCAAATTCGGTGCGTTCCTCGGCTGTTCGAATTATCCGGAATGCAACTTTACCCGTCCGCTGGTTGCCAATGAAAATGGCGGTGATTCCGAACTTGATGCCGGGCCCAAGGTGCTTGGCATCGATAAGGAAACCGGCAAGGAAATCACCCTGCGCAAAGGCCCGTATGGCGTTTATGTGCAACTGGGTGAAGAAGAGGAAGTCGAAGGCAAGAACGGCAAACCCAAAAAGGTCAAGCCGAAGCGGACATCCCTTCCAAAAGGGCTGGAGCCATCGGTTGTCGATCTGACCAAGGCGGAAGAATTGCTGACATTGCCACGTCTGGTCGGCGTATTCCCCGACACCGGCGAGGAAATCAAGGCCAATGTTGGTCGGTTTGGCCCCTATGTTCAGGCAGGCAGCATCTTTGCGTCGCTTAAGGCCGAGGATGACGTTCTGACGGTTGGTGAAAACCGTGCGATTGCGCTGATTGCAGACAAACGCGAAAAGGCCGGCAAAGAAATCGGCAAACATCCGGATGACGGCGAGCCGATATTCCTGGCTGATGGCCGTTGGGGGCCGTTTGTCAAACACAAGAAAACCAATGCTAACCTGCCGCGTGACACAAACAAGGAAGATGTCACGCTGGAAATGGCCATTGCGGCGCTGAAGGAAAAGGAAGCCAAATCGGGCAAACCGGCCAAGGCAACCAAAGCCGCCGCAAAGAAGACAACAACAAAAAAGGTGGCAGCGAAGAAACCGGCGGCCAAAAAGACCGCTGCAAAGAAACCCGCAGCCAAGAAAACAACGAAGAAAGAGGCGGCGAACTAATCGCCGCCTTCCTTTTCTTGACGATACAATTGAAAGGACGCCGCGAAGTTGGCGAACGACACAGAAAATAAAACCCCGTTCCCGACACGGGAACAGATCATGGAATTCATCGATATGAGCCCCACCCCGGTGGGCAAGCGCGAAATTGCACGCGCCTTTAACATCAAGGGTGCTGCGAAGATCGAGCTTAAAAAGATCCTGAAGGATCTGAAAATCGGTGGTGACGTGGTCAAGGGCCGCAGACGATTTGACAAACCCGACCGCCTGCCGCCTGTCGAGGTACTGGAAATCACCGGCATTGATGACGAAGGCGAAGTGATTGCCCGTCCTAATGTCTGGAAGGAAGATTATGAACCGCCGGTAATTTACGTGAAAATGATCCGGCGCGGCGGACCAAGCGCACCGGGCATTGGCGACAAGATCCTTGCCAAGCTGCGCTATACCGGCAAGCAGACCTATGAAGCCAGCATAATGCGGGTTCTGGGCAGTGGCCCGCAACGTGTTCTGGGCATTTTCCGCCCGAATGAACGCGAAGGCCGGGTTGTCCCCACCGACCGCAAGGATGCGGGCGAGATTGCCGTGCCGCTGGATGATCATCCCGATCTTGAAGGCGGGGCGCTGGTTCTGACGGAAATTCTGCCGGGCAAGCATTTCGGCCTGCGCAAGGGCCGGATTACCGAGGTCCTTGGCAATATCAACGAACCGAAATCGATCAGTCTGGTATCGATCCATGCGCGCGGTATTCCGTTTGAATTCCCGCCGGAAGTCGAATTGCAGGCGCGTGAGTCCAAGGCGACGCCAATGGGCAAGCGCACCGATCTGCGCGATATTCCGCTGGTGACGATTGACGGGGCCGATGCGCGCGACTTTGACGATGCCGTCTGGGCCGAACCTGATCCTGATCCGGAGAATGAAGGTGGCTGGCACATCATGGTCGCGATTGCCGATGTGTCCTGGTACGTGCGCCCGCATGACGCGCTCGACCGTGAAGCGGTAAAGCGCGGCAACAGTTGCTATTTCCCGGACCGGGTTGTGCCAATGTTGCCGTTTGAACTGTCCAACGGCTGGTGTTCGCTGGTTCCGCACGAAGACCGCGGCTGTATGGCCGTCGAGATGTGGCTGAACAAGCATGGGACCAAACTGCGGCACAAATTCTGTCGCGGGATGATGCGATCAGCAGCGCGCCTGACCTATGATCAGGTTCAGCGCGCGATGGATGGTTATCCTGACGACACCACCGGCCCGTTGCTTGACACCATTATCAAGCCGCTTTACGGCGCGTATGAAGCATTTCTTGAAGCGCGCAAAGGACGTGGTGTTCTGGAACTTGACCTTCCGGAACGCAAGATCGAGCTGAATGACAAGGGCCAGATTATTGCCATTGCCCCGCGGGCACGTTTTGACAGCCACAAGCTGATCGAGGAATTCATGGTCGCAGCCAATGTCTGTGCGGCCGAGGAACTTGAACGGATCAAGCAGCCCTGCATGTATCGTATTCACGATGCCCCGAGCGAGGAAAAGCTTGAGGCGCTTCATGAATTCCTTGAGGGTGCTGGTTACAAGCTGAACAAGGGGGCGGTCCTGCGCCCGCGTGATTTCAACCGCATCCTTGAACAGGCCAAGGACACCCCCGAGGCCGAGCTAATCAATACGGTTGTGCTGCGCAGCCAGTCGCAGGCGATGTATAGCCCGGACAATATCGGGCACTTTGGTCTCGCGCTTAAGAAATACGCCCATTTTACTTCCCCGATCCGGCGTTATGCCGATCTTCTGGTGCATCGTGCCCTGATCGCGGGCCTGAAACTTGGCGAAGGCGGATTGCCGCCCGAAGATGGCGAACGGTTTGAACAGATCGGCGAAGACATTTCCGGCACCGAACGCCGGGCAGCAATGGCCGAACGCGATGCGGTTGATCGTTATGTTGCGGCCTATATGGCCGACAAGGTCGGTGCGGAATTCCCCGGTCGTGTTTCGGGAGTCACGCATTTTGGCCTGTTCGTGTCGCTCAACGAGACCGGCGCGGATGGTTTGATCCCGATATCCACACTGCCTGATGATTATTATGTGCATGATGCCATCGGTCATGCGCTGGTCGGGCAAAATCGCGGCAAGACATTCCGTCTGGGTGATGATGTCGTTGTCCGCATTGCCGAGGCAGACGCGGCAACAGGGTCGCTTGCGCTTCGTCTTGCGGGACATGCCGATATTACCGACCGTGATCTGATCGAGCGGCCACGCGGGCGCGGAAAACGCCGCGGCAGCCCGGGTGACCGCAACCATCGCCATGGGACAAAACCGGGATTTCGTGCCAATCCAAAGGATAAAAGCGGCGCATCTGGTGGTGGCCCTCGCAGTGGAAAACCGGGTGGCAAGCCTGGTACCAAGGCCGCAAGCAAAAAGAAAACCACACCGAAAAAACAGCGCAAGCTGGTGGCATCAAGCCGGGTCGCACGAAACACGACCAAACGCGATAGTTAAACAAAAAGGGCGACCACGATGGTCGCCCTTTTCATTGATATCGGATTTATCAATCAGCCCAGCGTTTCGATGAACTTCGCCAGATGTTCCGCCGTTTGCTTGCCCCGGTTGGAAATGATCGCGACATTTGACGGCAGCCCTTCGAGATCAGGGTGGGATGCATCGAAGCTGGTCAAAAGGCCAAGTGCCTTGCCTTTCAATGTTTTCATAGCGGCAAGAGCACGGATCAGTTCGATACCGCTCAAACCATCAAGGACCGCGGCAGTGATGATTGCATCCGGGCGCGATTGAACGACAGTTTGAAACGCCTCGACTGCGGTGCGTGCGGTAATGGTCCGGAAGCCTTTTTCACGCAATTCACGTTGCAGGAAATGGGCCTGCACCGTGGTTGCGGTAACGATCAGGACTTCCTTATCGTGCGCTGCCGGTGTGTCTGCGGCCGCGCCTTCGTCATCCTTTTTGGCACTTCGCGTCGGAAGTGACCGGAGGATGCGGGTTTCTTCCTCCGCCGGGGGATTGGTACCGCTTTCGATGATTTCGCGGATCCATGTCGTGAAATCGACAAGAGACGCGGCTTCGAGATCGTCGATCTCGGTCAGTTCGGCGATATAGTCTTCCATGCGATGTGCAATCGCACCTACCAGCGGGAAACCGAATGAACCGGCAAGTCCTTTGACAGTGTGCGCCTCACGCCTTAGTTCGGCAATGCCAACATCCGCTTTGTCCATGCCACCGGCGACACGATCAATGGTTGTTTCAATACGATCGGTGCGTTCAAGGGTGTCTTCAATGAAATCCTGTTTCAGTCGGGCGACGATATCGTCTGCATTCCCCATCTGGGCGCTCCTGTACCGGGTCGAAGACATCAGTATCAAAGGATCGTCATTATAACGGTTTTCAGCACAGTTTTCAGCCATGCCGGAAAAGCACTTGCCCGATCACTTCAACTTCATGATGATAGCGAACCGTTTCAATGCCCCTTTTTTCCGGCCTGATCAAGGGGCTGGATCAAGAAACAGGAACGAATGCCACCATGCAGCCAGAATATAGCGAACAAAGCAGCGGATCGCGCCTGCTGACCGGTCTTAGCCGCGGATTTCGGCGCAAATGCCCCAATTGCGGGCATGGCTTTGCCTTTGGCGGGTACCTGAAACTGCGCGATGAATGTGATTGCTGCGCACATCCGATCGGCGAATATCGCTGTGATGACGCCCCGCCCTATTTCACGATTTTCATTGTCGGTCATATCGTTGTTGGTGGTGCGCTTTCGATGGAGCAATCCATGCAGCCGTCAATCGCACTGCAATTGTCTGTCTGGCTTCCAACAACCGTCTTGCTCTGCCTTGCCTTCCTGCCCTTCATCAAGGGGGCGGTGCTTGGCACCCAATGGGCGATGAAGATCAAGGGATAGTCATTGTCGACTGCGCGCCATTCGCAGTAGAATGACTTTTACGTTGAGCTATCTCCTTTCGGATTGAGCACATTTTGGCATTAGCCACACGAGATATCGGTCCTGTCCTCTACCGCCCGGCGTCGCGCCCGATCATGCGCGTTGCGGGAAGGGTTGGTATTTGCCTTTTGCTGGCGGGCTGTGCCACCCAGCGTGGTGACGCGATCATTTCAAATGATGATCAGCAAACCCGCGATGTAATGTCGCAGGCGATCGAACTGGTGGCGACACGCTATATTGATCCTGTGGGACGCGAACAGATTGTTGTCAATGCGCTGGACGGACTCTCGGCAATTGATCCGAATATCCGTATCGGCATGACGCCGGACGAGATTATCCTTGGCTATAATGGCAAAACTGTTCGCAACCTTGCCCTGCCCGACGCCGACAGCGAAGAACAGGACACGCTTTTATGGACCGAACTGACCCTTAAGGGTGTTGGTATTTACCGGGTTTATTCGCCCGATTTGCGGCATGCGGATGCGCTTTCGGTACAATCGGCACTGGTCAGCGGATCGATCAAGAACCTTGACCGTTACAGCCGTTATGAGGGACCCAATCAGGCCGAAACGGCACGGACACGTCGCGATGGCTATATCGGGGTCGGTGTGCGGCTGATTGGCGGCGATGGCTATCCGGTGATCAAAAAGGTGCACGAAGACAGCCCGGCGGCCAAGGCAGGACTGGATATTGGTGACCAGCTGATTTCTGTGAACGGGGTCAACCTTTATAACCGCACGGCGACCTATGCCAGCGACCTTCTGCATGGCGAGGAAGGCACGCGCGTTACAATCGAAATCAATGGTGCCGACAGTCAGGTCATCACCCCCATTGAAATCATGCGCGAACGGGTGATCAGCCGGACCGTATTTACCGAAATTCGCGATAATGTCCTGATTGCCCGGATTGCCAGCTTTAACAGCGCGACCGCACAGTCCCTTGGCGATGAAATCCTCAAGGCTGACCTTTTCCCCGGTGGCTTGCGCGGCGTAATCCTTGACCTTCGCGGTAATCGCGGCGGGCTTTTACAGCAGGGGGTCGAGGTTGCCGATCTGTTTATCGCAGGGGGCCCGATCGCCAATACGCGGTCACGCGTGATGGCTGCACGGCATATCTTCAAGGCAAATCCCGAAGACCTGACCCGCGGGGCGCCGCTGGTTGTGCTGATTGATGGCAGGACGGCGTCCTCGGCCGAACTGGTGGCGGCGGCCCTTCAGGATCGCAACAGGGCGGTCCTGATCGGTTCGACAAGCTTTGGCAAGGGGTCGGTTCAGGCGATCAATGATCTGTCGAATAAAGGCACGCTGACCTTTACCTGGTCGCAGATGACAGCTCCGTCGGGTTATACGTTCGATCGCATTGGACTTTTCCCGGCGATCTGCACGACAGCCAGCGGAATTGCCCCGAATGTCCAGATCAGATCCGCCCTTGCCCATCGCGATGATATGGTTGCCATCATGACCAAATGGCGCAAGCTTGATTATCAGAATGAAAAAGCGCGACAGGACCTTCGAAATGTATGTCCGGCCCGTCAGGGCATTGATGAAAACGACATTGATATCGCTCTTGAATTGATCAAAAACCTTCCGGGTTACAAGGATCTGGCTCAATTACCGATCAATGAAATTGCCGATACCTTTGCCTCGCAATAAAAATGGCATTCTTTTTGCCAAAATGGCTTGACACCCGGCGCATAACCTTTATGTTCCGCGGCCTGAGATACACCTGAACACAGGAAGCTGAGATATGGCGAAGCCCGCTTCGATCCTCGTAAAGTTGGTAAGCACCGCTGATACCGGTTACTTCTATGTCGTTAAGAAGAATCCGCGGAATACCACCGAGAAATTCTCGTTTCGCAAGTACGACCCGGTCGTGCGCAAGCACGTCGAGTTCAAAGAAGCGAAAATGAAGTAATCTTTCAGCTAACGCTGACTGGATTATCGGAATTAAAAAAAGACGTGACCTTCGGGTCGCGTCTTTTTTATTGCCTGATCGGATCGAATGAATCGCGTCAGGCAGAAAACCGTTTCCACCCTGCCCCGGCCAGCATCAGCCAACCGGTTATGAATGACAGCCCGCCAATCGGGGCGATCATGCCAAAGGTGCTGATCCCGGCAAAGGCGATGACGTAAAGCGCCCCGCAAAAGAACAGAATGCCCGCCAGCATTGCATAAGCAGCCCAGCGCAGAAGCCGTTCATCGGGCACCTGATGGGCAAGAGCCGCGATGGCAGTCAAACCCACGGCATGCACCAGTTGATAATGCGCACCGGTTTCGACAAGCTCGCGCGCACGGTTCATTTCCTCGCCCGCCATGCCGTGGGATGCAAATGCACCCAGCCCAACCGCGATTGCCCCGTTCAACCCCGCCATAACAACAGATAACCGCATGAAGTTGTTTTCCGATTTCATGATGCTTTGCACTGGCGACACTTTATCGCCCCGCAGACAACCACGCCATGATCAAACACAAAAAAAATGGCCGTACAAAAATGTACGGCCAGTAAACTCTCTTGGGGGAGATGTGCCGGACCAATTAAATGCCCGTCACCCTGTTTTTCTATCCTGAATAATCAATCGGCTCTGTGACATTCGTCACAATTTGTGAAACATTTTCAATTTTCTGCCGATAATTCATAACTTTGCCCTCAATTTTGATCTAATGGATCGATTCACTGAGGAATTCTTCAAGACGCTGTACATTGGGCACATACAGACCCAACTCGACTTTGGCGATCAAACCATTTCGGGCAAGCGTTCCCATGACACGGGCAACGGTCTCGCGAGATGTGCTGACCCTGCTGGCAATTTCTGAATGGACGGGCACAGGACTTAACATCGCGGATCCGTCTTCTGCGATCTCGATCTGCGAGCAACGCAGGATTTCCGCAACAACCCGTTCATTTGCACCAAGTGTGCTGACGTCGACAATGCGTCGGGTCGATGTTCTGACGATCCTTGCCAGTTCCCTGATGACACTCCAGGCAACAGAAGGATGGTTTTTGACGATTTTTTCGAAATTGGCGGGGCTTACAATCGCGACATCCGTATTTGTAACAGCCAGGACACAGGCTGAACGCGGCTCGCCGTCTATTGCCGAAAGTTGCCCGACACAACCGCCTGCCCCGATTTCTTCCAGCGTGATCTCGCGACCGGATAAAGAATAATTCACAATTCGGACCTTACCCGACAAAATCAGATAAACATCCGAACTGTCGGATTCGGGTTCAATAATCTGCGCCCCAGCCGAAAATGTTTTCCGGTTGATGTGCCGCTCGACATCTGCGAGTGCGACCTGATCAAGCCCCGCAAGAATACCGACCACCGATAATTCTACCATCTACCCCAGCTTTTCTATGCTTTCGCTATCATTTTCGCGTCAATGCTATGGTCAGACTTAACGCCATGCACTGCTTTTGAATGCTGTCCCGTAAAGATCATATGCAAAGCAGACAACACTGACAATCATCCGCGACCAAGTCCCAAGGCAATTTACAATACAATTGTATGACTATACAGCATCCAAAAGAATGCTGCGGATGCGAAGTCCGGATTTTCATGTTACGTTATAGTGATCCCCACACAGTTCGCATGCAGGAGGCCTGCCATGAGTCCCGAATTGGAGATTTTTCGCCGCAGCCCAAGCGACAAACCCAAATGCAAAACGCCGATCGTTTTCGTCCATGGTGCATTTACAGGCGCATGGTGCTGGAACGAACATTTTCTAACCTGGTTTGCCGATCAGGGGTTTGAAACCATTTCATTTTCGCTGCGTGGCCATGGTGGCAGCGGCGGGCGCGAGCTGCGCAGCCTGGCATCGATTGACGATTATGTGGAAGACCTCGAAACGGTTGTCGATACGCTAGGCCAGAAGCCGATCCTGATCGGTCATTCGATGGGCGGCTACATCATTCAGAAATATCTTGAAAAGCATAAGGCAACCGCCGCTGTCCTGATGGCATCTGTCCCGCCCGAGGGACTTCTTGCCAGTAACACCATGATGGCAATGGCACAGCCCGATCTTTATCTTCAGATGTTCTGGCTTCAGGCCATCGGCCCCCACACCCTGCTGCGTGATCGGCTGGGACGCGCCATGCTGTCACCCGATATTGCCGAAGACGAAGGCATGATCTATTTCGGCCGGCTTGAAACCGAAAGCCACCGGGCACTTATGGACATGATGGGGGGCAATCCGGTGTTTCTGTCGCAAACCGATCTGCCGCCGATGCTGGCAATTGGGGCACGCAATGATGAAATCATTCAAAGCGAGCTGGTCAATCACACCGCCCGACGTCTTGGGGCGGATTGCGTGCTGCTTGATAATATCGCACACGCGATGATGCTGGATGCGAATTGGGAAAAGGCCGCAAGCAGCATTGTCGAATGGCTTGAAAAGCACGTGATCGAAAAACAGGGCAATACGACAAAGAAGTCTGCGGCCTGATTGATCGTAAAAACGAAATACAGGTTTAGAGGCAGGATGTTAGCGCATCCTGCCTTTTGTTTTTTGAGCACCGCGGAACTGTTTGCTTTCCAAGCTCCGCAATTTCTGGAAGCATGACATTACAAAACCACAACAAAAAGGTTGGTGACATGGTACGTATGACAGGATGCTTCCGGCTCAAAACATCAATCGTCACATTCGGGATCACGGCCCTTCTTGCCCTGCCAGCAACGGCGCAGCAGGCAACAGATGCCGTCGCCCCGGAAAGTTCGACGATGCGGATCGGATTGCGCAGTTCGATACAATCAGAAAACTGGATGGTCAGTGCAGCCAACCCGCTGGCGGTCGAGGCCGGTGCCAATGTTTTACGACGCGGCGGCAATGCAATCGACGCCATGGTCGCCGTCCAAACCATGCTGGGACTGGTCGAACCGCAATCATCGGGTCTGGGTGGCGGTGCGTTTCTGGTTTATTACGATGCGCGCAGTGGCAAGCTGACAACGATTGACGGTCGTGAAACCGCGCCGATGGCAGCAACCCCGACCCTGTTTCAGGATGCAAACGGCCAACCGATGGAATTCTATGATGCCGTTGTCGGCGGCCGTTCCGTTGGGACACCGGGGACTCCTGCATTGCTGAAAACCGTCCATGAGAAATGGGGACAGCTTGAGTGGCCGACATTGCTTTCCCCAGCCATTGAACGTGCTGAAATCGGCTTTAACGTTTCGCAACGTCTTGCCGCACTGATTGCCGAAGATCGTGAAAAGCTTTCGCGTGATGATACGGCGAAGGGATATTTCTTTGATGCCAGTGGGGAGCCCCTTGAAGAAGGTGCCCTTCTGAAAAACCCGGAATATGCCAATACTCTTAAGAGTTTGGCGCAAAATGGTACGGACGGGTTTTATTTTGGCCCCATCGCCAATGACATCGTGACCAAGGTTCAGGGTACAAGCTGGAACCCTGGCGTTCTATCGTTGAAAGACCTTGCCAACTATACGGTCAAGGAACGCGATCCGGTTTGCAGCGATTATCGCGGGTACGAAATCTGTGGCATGGGACCACCGTCATCCGGGGCTTTGACCGTCGGGCAGATTCTGGGCCTGCTCGAGCCGTTTGATATTGGGGGCCTTGGCGCGGAATCGCCGGAAAGCTGGCGCCTGATCGGCGATGCATCACGACTGGCATTTGCCGACCGTGGGCGTTACATGGCCGACATCGATTTTGTGCCGATGCCGTTGACCGGATTGCTGGACAAAGAATATCTGGCGCAAAGATCGAAACTTCTGGAAAGCAACCAGGCGCTGGAAAGGGTCGAACCGGGTATGCCCGCATTCAGCCATGCCATGCGGCTTGCCGATGATGAATCAATCGAATTCCCCAGCACCAGCCATTTTTCCATTGTCGATGCGATGGGGAATGCGGTGTCGATGACAACCACGATTGAAAACGGCTTTGGGTCACGCCTGATGGTTCGGGGCTTCATGTTAAATAACGAACTGACTGATTTCTCGTTTGCCACCCACAGCGACGGCGTTCCGATTGCCAACCGGCTGGAACCCGGCAAGCGGCCAAGATCTTCAATGGCACCGACGATTGTGATGCAGGACGGCAAACCGGTGATCGTTACCGGATCGCCTGGTGGATCACGGATTATCGGTTATGTCGCGCAATCGTTGATCGCGCTTATCGACTGGAAAAAAAGCCCGCAGGGTGCAGTCAGCATGCCTCATCTGGTCAACCGTTTCGGGACTTATGACATTGAAGCCGGGACAACAGCCGAAAGGCTTGCCCCTGCCCTTGAAGCCCTTGGCTATGAGACCAGCATCAAGGATCTGAATTCCGGACTGCATATTATTCAGATCACCGATCAGGGATTAATCGGCGGCGCTGACCCACGGCGCGAAGGGATTGTAATCGGAGAGTAAGAGAAACCTTACCAACCGCATATTGTAAGAATTTTTCTGACCGGACAATAGACGGGCGGTCCTGATCACAGTGCCGCCCGATACCTCCAATTAGCGTAACCAGCTTGCCAGCATATCGCGCAGATCCAGATGGTTTTCAGCGGTGTAATGCGCCCCAGCATCGCGAAGCGCGTCACCCGGAGTCAGGTCAACCAGACCAATTGTTGTCGCCCCCGAAGCCACACCGGCGCGAACGCCACTGATGCTGTCATCGATCACAACGCATTGGGTAATATCGACACCGATTTTTTCGGCTGCCAGCAGATAAACATCCGGTGCGGGTTTGGCATGTGCAACGTCATGGGCGGAGCAGATCCGCCCGCGAAAACGATTCAGCAATCCGACCTTGCCAAGTGACACATCCATCTTGTCATGCGGACCGTTGCTACCAACTGCCATCGGGATGGCATTGCGGTCCAGAAGGTCAAGAACCGCACCAAGATCGGCGTATGGCTTCAGGTCTTTTTCAAATGATTTGAAGGTTCTGGCATAACATTCCTTAATCCAGCCGTCAGGAAGCGTAACACCAAAAGATTCTGCCATTTTGGGGGCAACGGCCGCCAGCGTACCACCGATAAAGAATTCGTGACTTTGCGCCGGGGTCATGTCACAGCCATATTCGCACAGCAGATCGGTCAGGACCCTGTTGGCAAGATTTTCGGTATCGACCAGCACACCATCGCAATCAAAGATCACGCCGCGCACAACCGGTTTCGTCATGATAGCATCCATCATTTCCCTGCTCATGCTCCTGCCAGTTCGGACCAGCGCCCTTCGTCATAGGCCACGGTTCGGGTTGTACCGAAATCGACAACCGGACGTTTGATCACGGTCGGATTGGCAGCAAGGATTTCGGCCGCAGCCGCATCGTCATTTTCAAGCACTGCCTTGTCGTCATCAGAAAGATTGCGATAGCTTGGACCGCGTTTATTGATCAGGGTCTTGCCGCCGACTTCGGCAAGCCAGCCTTCGATGGTTCTGGCATCAATTCCGTCAACGCGGAAATCATGGAACTTGTGTTCAAATCCCTTGGCGTCGAACCATTTCAGGGATTTTTTAACTGTGTCGCAGTTTTTGATGCCATAGACGGTGATCATGAATTCTTCCTGTATTTCGCAATGCGCGATGCAGCCATGCATCGCCGAATGAGTTTTGACCCTAAATCCCGGAACATATATAAAGACCGCGCCCGGAAAACGGCAACCCCAATCAGATATGCAGGATCAGGAACAACTCGGTATGACTGTCAATCGGCGTATTTCCGTCGCCCCGATGATGGATTGGACGGATAGGCATGATCGCTATTTCTTGCGACAGATCAGTCGGCATACGTTGCTTTATACCGAAATGGTCACCACGGGGGCGATCATTCATGGCGGCGCAGACCGGCATTTGCGTTATGACGCGGTCGAACATCCCGTTGCCCTGCAGCTTGGCGGCAGCAACCCCGATGATCTGGCGCGCGCCTGCGAGATTGCCAATGATTATGCCTATGACGAGATCAACCTGAATTGCGGGTGCCCGTCGGACCGCGTGCAGAACGGTGCCTTTGGTGCCTGTCTGATGGCGACACCCAATGTGGTGGCAAATTGCGTCAAGGCGATGATTGGCGCCAGCGACGCGCCGGTAACGGTCAAAAACCGTATCGGCATCGATGATCAGGAAGATTACCCGTCACTGAAACGATTTGTCGAAACCGTGGCCGATGCCGGGTGCAAGACATTCATCGTGCACGCCCGCAAGGCGTGGCTGAACGGGCTCAGCCCCAAGCAAAACCGCGAAGTTCCACCACTTAAATATGAACTGGTTTACCAGTTGAAACAGGAATTGCCGGAACTTGAAATCCTGATCAATGGCGGCATCAGGACGCTGGACGAAACCGAAGAGCACCTTAAACAGGTTGATGGTGTGATGATCGGGCGGGAAGCCTATCAGAACCCCTATGTTCTTTCGGATGTCGACCGTCGTTTTTATGGCGATGACACCCCGACCCCAAGCCGCCATCAGGTGGTCGAGGCAATGCTGCCCTATATTGACGAACATCTGAAATCGGACAATGGGACACTTGGCCATGTGACGCGGCATATGCTGGGACTGTTTCAGCATATGCGCGGTGCCAAACAATGGCGCCGGTATCTAAGCGAGAATGCCCATCGCAAGGGTGCGGGTGTTGATACCGTGCGCGAGGCACTGGCACTTGTATCCGAAGAAGATGCCGAGGCACTGTCTGCATGAGCGCAGATGAACCATCCGGCGATAACGCCGAAATAGCCGACGGCATTATCTGGCGCGACGGGAACGTCCCCTATTCCCCGCAATTTGGTGATATTTATTACAATCCGAAAAACGGATTGGCCGAAACGCAATATGTGTTTGTTGCGGGCAATAAACTGCCCGAGGCTTGGCAAAACCGCGAGAATTTCACGATTGGCGAAACCGGCTTTGGCACAGGCCTGAATTTTCTTGCCGCGTGGGATTGCTGGCAAAAGGACCCGGCGCGGTCCAGACGGCTTCATTTCGTATCAGTCGAGAAATTCCCGCTGACGCGTGATGCGATGGCACGCGCACATCAGAACTGGCCGGAATTGGCCGATATTTCAAGGCAACTGGTCGCGCAATGGCCGACCGGAACTATGTTGCCCGGTGTACATCGTTTTGGATCGGATGATGGTTCGGTCACGCTGACACTTCTGATCGGGGATGCGATTGACTGTTACCGTGATTATCACGGAACAATCGATTGCTGGTTCCTTGATGGTTTTGCGCCGTCGCGCAATCCCGATATGTGGCGGCCGGAATTGTTCAATGCTCTTGCCGCGGCATCAAGTCATGATGGAGCGACCCTTGCGACATTCAGTGCGGCACGCATCGTGCGCGACGGGCTGGAACAGGCCGGGTTCGAGATCAGCAAGCGCAAGGGATATGCCTATAAGCGCGATATGATCACGGCCAGACTTGCGCCGAAGGATGCACCTGATCAGGACACCAGCGGCAAAGGGATTGATGAGAATCCCTGGTTTGTTTTGCCAAAGACAACCGGCAAAAAACATATCGCCGTCATTGGCGGCGGCATGGCAGGTGCAGCCTGTGCGCACGCCCTGCACAATCGCGGATGTGCGGTGACGCTTTTTGAAAAATCGGATCATTTGGCCGACGCTGCATCCGGCAACCCGATCGGGATGCTTGAACCCTACCTTACCGTCGATGACGCAATCACCGGGCGGTTTTACGAAGCGGGTTTTCGCTATAGCCAGCGATTGGTAAGGGCACTTGCAGAATCCGGACATATCGAAGCCGGTTTCTGTGGCGTGCTTGATCTGATATCGGGCCCGCGTGATGAAGAACGTCAGGAAGGACTGATCAATAGACTGGGGCAAAGTCCAGATCTGGTCCGTTTGCTTGATCGCGAAGCAGCCAGTGCCATCTTTGGCCTGCCGCTGCCGCATGGCGGGTTGTTTTATCCGGATGCGGGCTGGGTCAATCCGCCGTCACTGGTGTCGTACCTTGCGCGCGGGATTGAATGCCATACGCGGGCCAATATCGTCGGCATTTTTGACGATGGCGACGGCAAAGTCGTGAAATCCGCCGATGATCGTGAATTTGGCCCGTTTGATGCCATCATCATCGCAGGTGCCACCGAAACCGGCGCATTTGACCAAACCGGCTGGCTTGCGGATTACCTTCGTCCGGTACGTGGGCAGATCAGTTATTTTGACGAAGGCGTGCTTCAGGACTGTTACGGGGATCATCCGATCCGTTGTGTGTTAAGTCACAAGGGATACCTGACCCCGGCGCGAAATGGCACTCATGTGTTTGGCGCGACATTCGGGCGTGACGATAGCCAGACGGATTTACGCGAAGACGATCATGCCTTCAATGTCGGGCAACTGGGCAAGGTATTGCCAAAGCTTGCCGATGTGCTTGATCCGGCGGCACTGGCTGGCCGGGCGGCAGTCCGGACCACAACCCCGGATCATTTGCCCGTAGTTGGTCCTGCACCGGACTATGGTGCCTATCTTCTGGCTTATGCCGATATAGACAAAGGGAAAAAGGCGGCACGATATGTCGATGCGACTTACCACAAAGACGTGTATATCTGTACCGGATTTGGCGCACGCGGGCTGATTGCGGCTCCGCTCGCCGCCGAAATAATTGCCAGCGAGATATGCAATATGCCCTTGCCCCTTGAAAAGTCCCTGATGGATGCGCTCCATCCTGCGCGGTTCATCGTGCGTGGTCTTAAACGGCGGCAGATCACGGCATGATCAACAAGCCCATCCTTCCGTCATTTGACGACCCGCGCATGAAAACCGCAACGATCCTTGCGCTGTTTTTCGTGGGGCTTTTCCTTATTCAGGGTGTGTTTCTGCCCTATTGGCCGGTCTGGCTCAAAAGCCAGGGATTATCGGCAGGCGAAATCGGCATTCTGCTGTCCCTGCCCAACTGGGTTCGGGTTTTTGCCGACCCATTGATTGCACAACGCGCGGACCGTACGGGCAACCGTAAAACGCCGATGCTCTGGCTGGCGGGGATTTATGTCGTTACGGTTCTTGCCTTCCCGGTATCAAGCAATTTCTGGTGGCTGGCAGGATTGTCAGTGATCATCGGCTTTACCTTTGCGCCTTTATTGCCGCTGGGTACGACGATTACAGTGCATGAATGCAAGGCCAAGGAACTTGATTACGGGCGGGTGCGGCTTTGGGGGTCGCTTGCGTTTATCGGGGCCTCTTATGGCGCGGGATGGGTGCTGGACGGGACATCGACCGCCTGGATTGTCTGGCTGCTGTTCATTGCCGGGATTATCAATTTTGCCATCGTCACCCGTATGCCCGATCCGCAAACCGACCGACCGTTGCGGTCCGGATCATCAATTATCTATCTGCTGCGCAAACCGGTATTCCTGATTTATCTGGGCTGCATCGGTTTTGCGCAAGGATCGCACGGCACCTATTACAGCTTTGCCTCTGTCCATTGGGAAAATGTCGGGTATACCCACGATGTGATCGGGGCGTTCTGGTCCATTGGGGTGATTGCCGAAATCGCTCTTTTTGCCTTTGCCGGGAAATATGTCCGGGGGCGGCATCCGGGAATCCTGTTTGCCATTGGGGCGACATCCGGCGCTTTGCGCTGGACAGTTCTGGGCATGACCGACAATTTCTGGCTGATTGTTCTGGTGCAGCCATTGCACGCCATGACATTTGGTATTACCCATCTGGCGGCTGTCAGCTTTATTGCCCGTGCGGTGCCATCGCAATTGGCGACGTCGGCGCAAAGTCTGATGGCGACATTGTCGATGGGTGTTTTTCTTGGCAGTGCGATCTGGGCGTCCGGTCCGCTTTATGATCATTTCGGGTCTCATGCCTATTACGCCATGAGCGGACTTTCGATTGTTGCGTTCTTCTTTGCGCTTTGGCTGATCCGGCGCTGGCGCGGCGAAGACAACACGTTTTGTGACTGACCGGGGTGCCCCGGGGGGAAATCTGATGAGCAATCTTCCGCTTTCACGGAAATGGCGCCGTTTGAAACTGGGGCTTAAGACGCTTCTGACAGCGTCGCCTGCCGGTTATTTCATTCCGTATCGCTATGCCGCAGAAACGGCCAATGCCGTTGGTCGACCGCATTACCCGGCCATCGATGCGATGATGGATCAGGCCGCACCGACCATGAAGGCATGGCTTACAAAGGCCGCCAAATATCAGGATGCGTTTGCCAGTTTCGGCAATGCCACCCCGCCCGACCCGCGCTGGCAACAAAGCTGGTTCCCGCGGCTGGACGGGATGATGGCTTATGTGCTGACGCGTGAATTTCGCCCGGAACGGATTATTGAAATCGGATCGGGTCATTCGACGCGATTTTATTATCGCGCCATTCTGGATGGTGAACTTGAAACCCTCTTTCACGCGATAGATCCGGCACCACGTGCCGATATCGCAGCCCTTCCGATCACGGTTGAACGGACCATCGTGCAAAAAGCCGATCCGACCGTGTTCAGGTCATTGTCGGGTGCGGATATTCTTTCGATTGATTCAAGCCATATCCTGATGCCCGGAACGGATGTTGATCTGCTGTTTTCAACGGTCATACCGTCATTGCCTAGCGGGACGATCATTCATATTCATGACATCACCCTGCCCGATGATTACCCGGAAATCTGGCAATGGCGCGGATATAACGAACAGCAGGGCGTCGCGGCGTTGCTTGCCGGGAACGGGTTTGAAATCCTGTGGTCCAGTGCCTATGCCACCACACGCCTGAAGGATCTTGTGAGCAAGTCGATTGCCAATGGCATTCACCTTCCGGAAGGTGCGCATGAGACCAGTTTATGGTTGCGCAAAAAGTAATTCCGACCAGATAAGATCAAGCCAAGCCGTAATTTACAGAAAAAACGGGGCGCCAAGCCCCGCCTGCCCACCGAGAAAACGTCCTTCCACCCGACCCGAGGTTAATCAGGATTAAGTCGATGTCGCGAACAGATGCTCCGGGTCTTGGCCGGGGACTGACCTTTGTCATGGCGATCGCTGCCGGTCTTGCCGTTGCCAATATCTATTATAATCAGCCGATGCTTGGCATCATCATGGCGGAATTCGGCCAAAGCGGCACAGCGGCCCTAATCCCGACGGCAACGCAGTTGGGATACGCCATCGGCCTGTTTTTGCTGGTGCCACTTGGCGATTTGTTTGACCGGCGCAAACTGATCGTCCTGCAGTTTCTTCTACTGGCCCTTGTGCTTGTGATCGAGGGGTCCGCACCGACAGATTACATACTGTTTGCCTCGTCGGTCCTGCTGGGTGCCTGCTCGACTGTGGCCCAGCAGATCATCCCCTATGCGACCGCCCTGACTCCGCCCGAAAGCCGCGGCAAAACCATCGGAACGGTTATGGCAGGCCTGCTTTGCGGTATTCTTTTAAGCCGCACGCTGGCGGGGTTTGTCTCAACACATCTTGGCTGGCGCGAAATGTTCTGGCTTGCTGCCCCGGTGGCGGTTCTTGCTGCGATCCTGATGGCGGTGATGTTGCCAAAGGACAAGGCACGCACATCCATCGGCTATGGCGAAGCCCTTTTATCCGTGCTGTTCCTGTGCAAGCAACAGCCGGCCCTTCGCCGTGCGACATTGACGCAGGCTGCCCTGTTCGGATCATTTTCGGCCTTCTGGACCATATTAGCACTGCATCTTCAGGAACCCGATTATCAGCTGGGGGCAGATATCGCCGGGCTGTTTGGTGTTCTTGGGGCGATTGGCGTTCTGGCAGCGCCCCTTTCGGGTCGGCTGGCGGATCGATATGGCCCGTCACGCGTCATTGCCGCAGGTGTCATCATTTGTGTGATTTCGTGGCTGGCATTCGGGCTTTGGACGGCGCTGGCCGGGCTAATCCTTGGCGTGATCATTCTGGATTTCGGCGTGCAAAGCGCAATGATTTCCAACCAGCATGTGATTTTCGGTCTGGTCCCCGAGGCGCGTAGCCGGATCAATACCGTTTATATGACCGGCATGTTCCTTGGCGGATCATTCGGCTCGGCCGGAGCCACTTACGCCTGGGGGCTGGGTGGCTGGCCCGCTGTTTGCGGCTTTGGGCTGGCACTTTCGCTGATTGCGATGGTGCCTTCCATGGCCCAACTGCGATCAAAACAGGTTCCGCGTTAAAACAAAACAGCCCGCCACACACTGGCGGGCTGTTTGCATTTCGCAGAAAGATCAATTCTTGTAGGGATCAGCCGCATCACGCAGGCCATCACCAAGGAAGTTGAACGCCAGAACGACGATCACGACCGGTACGACTGGCAACATCAGCCAAGGATAAACCGCAACGGCGTTGATGTTCTGCGCCTCGTTCAATAGCACGCCCCAACTGGTGACAGGTGCGCGAAGACCTAGGCCAAGGAAACTGAGTGCTGTTTCGCCAAGGATCATGTTAGGGATCGAAAGGGTTACCGATGCGATCAGGTGGCTGGCAAAGTTCGGCAGCAGATGGCGGGCGATGATGCGTTTGGGTTTTGCCCCCATCAGGCGTGCGGCAAGGGCATAGTCTTCTTCGCGCAGTGCCAGAAGTTTTGATCGCACCGCACGGGCCAGTCCTGTCCAGTCGATCAGGCCCAGAATGATCGTGATCCCGAAATAGATCAGAATGGGGCTCCATGTTACCGGCAAGGCCGCCGATAGCGCCATCCATAACGGGATTTCGGGCATGGAACGGATGACTTCGATCAGACGCTGCGCGGTTGCATCGACCCAGCCGCCGTAATACCCCGCCGCCCCGCCAATCAGAATACCGAGAATGAAACTGACCGCGATACCAACCAGACCGATGGTCAGCGACACGCGTGCGCCGTAAATCATCCGTGACAGCATATCGCGCCCCAGCCGATCCGTGCCCAACAGGAACAGGGTTCCGTCCTCGGCCGGGCACATCACATGAAAATCGGCTTCAAACAGGCCCCAGAATTCATAGGGATCACCAGAGCAGAAGAAGCGGATTTTTTCGACGCGGCTGTCGCTTGGCGTATAGATCGGTTTCAGCGTTTCCATATCAATCGAAAAATCGGTGCCGTAGGTAAAGGGTCCGACAAATTTCCCGTCATGAAACAGATGAATCGCCTGTGGCTGGTGATGGATATATTCCGAGTTCCGCGTTTCCTGCGCATAGGGCGCGAGTATTTCAACGATGAAAACGGACGCATACATGATCGCCAGAATGATCAGCGAAACATAAGCCAGCCGATGACGTTTAAGCCTCCACCAGATCAGCTGCCACTGTGACGCAAGATAGTATTTTTCCTGCGCGGGTGTCAGTTCCTCGCGATCCCAGGGATCAAAAGGCGCGGTATCAATGAAATGCTCGTTACGTTTATCGTCGCTGCGGCTCATTGTGATACCCCTCCCTGCAGGCGAATTCGGGGATCAAGCCAGGCAAGAAGCAGATCAGATACAAACATGCCGACCACAGTCAGAAGCGCCAGAAACATCAGGAATGATCCTGCCAGATACATGTCCTGACTTTGCAGGGCGGCAAGCAACATCGGCCCGGTGGTCGGCAGCGACATCACAACAGATACCAGCACAGAGCCCGAGACAACCTGCGGCAGGATATTGCCAATGTCGGCGATGAACGGGTTCAGGGCCATGCGCAGCGGATACTTGAACAGAACCCGCGCTGGCGACAGGCCCTTGGCGTGGGCGGTAACGACATATTGCTTGCCCAGTTCATCAAGCAAGTTGGCACGCAGACGCCGGATCATCGACGCCGTTCCCGACGTACCAATCACCAGAACCGGTGCCCAAAGATGTTCGGCGACCGACATGACCTTGGCAAAGGACCAGCCCTGATTGATGAATTCCGGGTCCATCAACCCACCGATAGAGGTTCCGAAAACCACGTTGGCGTAATAAAGCAGAATCAGCGCAAACAGGAAGTTCGGCATGGCAAGACCAAGAAAGCCGAGCAAGGTAAAGCCATAATCGCCCCAGCTATATTGACGGGTGGCCGAATAGATTCCGATCGGGAAGCTGACGATATAGATGAACAGAACCGTGCTGAAATTCAGAACGACCGAAAGCCAAAGGCGATCCCCGACCACCTCGGTGACCGGAAGATTATATTCGAAGGAAAAACCAAGATCGCCATGCAGTAATCCCCAGGCCCAATCGAAATATTGCTGCCAGATCGGCTGATCAAGGCCGTATTGCTGTTTGAGGAAAGCAATCTTGGCCGGATCGACCGCCTCGCCCTGCGCCTGCAATTCATTCAGATAGGTGGACAGGAAGTCGCCCGGCGGCAATTGAATGATGATGAACACCAGCACGCTGATAAAAAACAGCGTGGGCATCATGACAAAAAGCCGTCTTGCCAAGAAAGTCAGCATCGGCGGTTAAGCTCCCCCTGACGCATCGCCCGGTTTCCCTGCCCGGAATGATGCGTTCGATTTCAGACCACTGCGATCAACGGTCCCACCAGAATGTATCGGGACGGTAAATTCCAAAGAAGGCGCCCGGTTCCCAACTGTGAATGCCTTTCTCTGGCACATTCCGCAAATCATTGCGGACCACAACCGGCTGCGGCACATTACCAATCAGACCAATCGAAAACATGTTTTCCGCATTAATATCAAGAATGCCTTGCCAAGCCTCCTTGCGGGCAGCGTCATTGCCCTTCACCCATTTGCCGTAAAGTTCCATGAGTTCCTTTGCAGCAGGTAAATCCGGTGCCTCGCCTGCCTCGCCATTAGTCTGGAAATACTGCCCCCATTTCGGCCATTGCAGGCTATCCTGCTGGATCGGAACGAACTCGGCCGGAACGGTTGCAGGCGTAGCAAGGCCGCTATCGACACCATTGAAAATCGACATGACGGTCTCACCGCTATACGCACGATTACGGAGAACTTCGCGCTGCAATCCCTTGACGAACAGTTTCACACCAATCTGTTTCCAGCTGTCACTGATCAGTTCCAGCATGTCATCATGTTCAGGATTTTCCCCCATGGTTTCGACGATGATTTCAAGCGGACGGCCATCGGGCATCAAACGGATACCGTCATCATTGCGCTTGGTCAGGCCAACTTCATCAAGCAGCGCATTGGCTTTCTTCACATCAAACTTAATGTAGCTTTCGCGATATTCCGGCTTGAAAAGCGGGCTTTTGGGAAGGACCGTATTGTTGGTTGGTGTCGCCAGACCAAAGAACATCACCCGGTTGATCTCGGTTCTGTTAATGGCAAGCGACAGTGCCCGACGAAAACGCACATCACGCAGCAATTTCCTCCAGACCGGGTCGGAGCAGGTCAGGTTCGGGTAAAGTGCGGCATAGGCACCGTAACCAACATCCCAAAGATTAACCTTGAAGTTTTGCTGAGGCTCGGACTGTTTGAGGAAGGTATAATCCTGCAGCGACAGAATGCGGCTTTGCAGGTCGACCTCGCCCGCACCAACCTTGGCCGGAACCAACTTGGCGTTGGAGATGTTGAAGATCATCCGATCGATATAGGGCAACTGATTGCCGTCGGGATCAACGCGATGGTAATACGGATTACGTTCAAAGATGAAGCGGTCAGACGGTTCTTCGGTCCGGATCAGCCATGGCTCCAGCGATGGACGTTCAATATTTTCAAGCCTGTAGGGGCGGTCCTTGTCAGTATGTAGCACCGCCCAGCTGCGCAAACCACGTTCTTTGACAATCGCATCAAGTTCGGCTGCATCACGGTAATTTTCGTGAAACTGTTTGAGGTAATGCGCCGGACGATAAATGAAAGGCGGACGCGTTGCCGCCAGCTCCGTCAGGAAGAACGGATTGGGCTGGGACCAACTGTAACGAACGGTATATTCGTCCAGAACCTCGAATGTTGCCGGTTCATCGCCTACGAACAGGAAGCGGGGCGGACCAACGGGAAACAGTTCATCATTATTGACGATATCTTCCCAGAAATAGCGGAAGTCCTCGGCCGTGAAGGGCTCACCGTCAGACCATTTGTGGCCTTTGCGAATATGCAGGGTAAATTCATTGCCCGCATCGTTAACATCCAGACTTTCAAGAATGTCAGGCTTCAGATTGAGATCTTCGTCATAGCCGATCAGGCGGGTATACGCATATACCACCGCCATGCGAATATCGCGTGAACGCCCCATGATGGTAACCAGATCACCACCATATTTACCGATTTCCTTGTTTTCGGCGGTAAAGTCGATGACTTTGGGATGTTCGGGCAGGCGTTCCGCCAT
The DNA here is from genome assembly GCF_017744215.1 of Thalassospira sp. A3_1. Classification (NCBI taxonomy): domain Bacteria; kingdom Pseudomonadati; phylum Pseudomonadota; class Alphaproteobacteria; order Rhodospirillales; family Thalassospiraceae; genus Thalassospira; species Thalassospira sp. A3_1. Next base: position 587,737 of record NZ_JAGHQQ010000003.1, read on the forward strand.
CGGTGGCAGTTCACCTTTTGATACGGCATCCTTGAAATACGGGATTTCAGCCTGTGCCGGGCTGCCAAGCGATATTATTCCAGCCAGCATCATCGCCCCAAGGCCAGTGCGTGCAAGTTTATTGCGTGACCTGTTGAACCAGCCCGCAGAGAACGCAGGAACATTAATCGGGTTCATATGGCGATCTCCTGATAATCGGCACGTGCGGCACGGACAAAATGATCTTCGGCAAACTGGACCATACGGGGATCCGACTGCGCATCAATGGTAAAGGGTGCCGGCCAGCGGCGCGGATCTGAAGCCTTGCCATCGACGATCTTGGTGAAATCCAGAAGATGATCAAGATCGGCAAATGGCACGGCATTAAGCAATGCCTGGGTATAGGGATGAACGGGGTTTCTGAACAACTGTTCGCGCGGTGCCGACTCAACAATCCGCCCAGCGCACATCACCGCAATCCGGTCCGCGATATAATCAACCACTGCCAGGTTGTGCGAAATAAACATGTATGTCAGTTTAAGTTCACGCTGCAAATCCTTTAGAAGGTTCAGGATTTGCGCCTGAACAGACACATCAAGTGCAGATGTCGGTTCATCAAAAATCAAAAGGTCCGGCTTAAGTGAAAGGGCGCGCGCGATGCCAATGCGCTGCCGCTGCCCACCGGAAAAACTGTGCGGATAGCGGTTCAGGAACCGTGGATCAAGCCCCACCAGTTCCATCAGTTCCAGCACCATTTTCTTGCGATAGGATGTGTCACCGATACCATGAATGATCATCGGTTCCGTGATGATATCCTGCACGGTCATGCGCGGATTAAGCGAGCCGAACGGGTCCTGAAACACAAACTGGATACGCTTTCGATACGGATTGAGCTGATCTTCGTTCAAACCGGTCAATTCGGTCATCTGACCGCTTTCACCGCGAAACAGGATTGAACCGCTATCAGGTGCCATCGCCCGCATGATCAATTTGGAAAGAGTGGTTTTACCGCAGCCGCTTTCCCCAACCAGACCAACACATTCGCCGCGATTGATCGTCAGCGATACATCAGCAACAGCGGCAATTTCCTGTTCCTCGGCCTTGAACCAGTTGCCCTTGCGGACGGCAAAGCTTTTATAAAGGTGACGGACGGCCAAAACCGGTTCGCTCGCCATTGCCGGATGCAATGCCAGAGACGGTGGAACATCCCCCTCGCCCGAAGAATCCTTGTCCCCGCAGAAAGTCAGCAGACTATCGACTTTGGGCTTGATTTCGCGCAACGGGCGCAGGCGTTCATCGGGCCCCATATCGAAATGCGGGACGGCAGAGAGTAGCGACTGGGTATAGAGGTGTCCCGGATTGACAAAAACATCATGCGTCAAACCGCTTTCCACAACCCGACCGTCATAAACCACCACCATTCGGTCTGCCATATTGGCGACCACACCAAGATCATGGGTAATCAGCAGAACAGACATTTGCAGTTCCGACTGCATATCCTTGATCAGGCGAAGTGTCTGGGCCTGTATCGTCACGTCAAGTGCAGTTGTCGGTTCATCCGCAACCAGCAGGGCCGGACGACATACCATCGCCATGGCAATCATCGCACGCTGGCGTAAACCACCAGACAGTTCGAACGGATATGTCTTTAACGACCTTTTCGGATTGGGAAACCCGACAAGTTCCAGCATTTCGCGGGCAAGCTCCTTGGCCTCGCCCGTCCCGACCTTGCGATGAAGGCGGACTGCCTCGCAAATCTGATCACCAATGGTATGAAGCGGCGAAAGGGAACTCATCGGTTCCTGAAAAATCATCGAAATACGGCCACCACGAATGGAGCGCATTTCAGCACCCGAGCGATCCAGCATTGCGATGTCGACCCGTGTACCGGGCTTTTTCGGATCCGCGAACACAATTGATCCGTTGGTAATCTGTGCCGATTTGGGTAGCAATCCCATAATTGCCTGGGAAATGGTGGTTTTTCCCGATCCGGACTCCCCGACAAGAGCCACGGTTTCCTGCGCACCAATGCGAAAGCTTACATTTTCGACCGCCTTGACCCGCATATGGGGCAAAACGAATTCGACTTTCAAGTCACGGATACGCAGTATATCGGTCATCTTCCCTCGCCAATGCCGCCTGCCCGACTTGATGCGGCTGCCTGGACCATTGTTTCGGCCTCATCCATGCGCATCAGATTGGTTCTTGTTATGTCGTCGACCAGTAACTGGTTATCTTTGGCCCAATCCCGGGCAATTTCAAGCAGATCATCAAAACCGTCCAATGTTGATTCTGTGACGATTTTTGCATCCCCTGCCTGCAGGGTAAGTTCAAACCATCCCTTTTTGCCATCGCGACGGGTAGAGAAATAACGCAACCGGAATTTGGAAAGTTCCGACCAGGCGAACGCCGTACCGCCACGCAAGTTGCTGATTCGGATACCATATTCCGAGACATAAATCTTTGATTGAAACCTTAGTAAGGTGCGGACGAAATAGACAACAAACAGCAATGCAAGCCCCGCGGCAGTCCACTGAATGATCGGCAACATTTCAGGGATCAGTGCGATAACACCGCAAATCAGCAAGCCAGCCACCGATTTTGCCATATCCGGTGCCATGAGTCTTGGCGGATACCCCATGATCTGTACATCACGATCACGCACGCCAGCTGGTTTGACCGGATCGGCTGTTTCAACACCGCCAGTCTCTTCAATCGGACTTATTGCCATGGGAAAACTCCGGGAATTCGCAACCATTTGAGCGCCGCATGCTCAAACGAAAACAGGTTTTCAAGAAATCTTGTCGTTGCATCGTCATGAACCAGATGATGGGTCAGAAGCCCCGTGGCTTCCGCGTCATCCACCACACCATTCCGACGTGCTGACAAATGGGAAATCATCGCATTGATGCATTGATCTTCGCCCGCAAAACCGCGCGTTCCGCGCCAGTCAATCACGTCGACATGCGTATTGACCATCAGAAGCCCCGGAACGGGATAGGCATCTGATCGCGCGTTAAACGTGCTGATACCGCGCAGGCCAAGTGATGGCAAAGCCCTCATAACGTCATCGGCGATGCGGTTCCATGGCGGCACCATGACGGGCAGGAAACGGTTGCCAAACTGTGATGACAGGACGTCAAACCCACCGCGAATATCGGTGACAACCGCACCGATATCACGAACATCGTCCAGTTCCTGCTTTTTGCGACCTGCAGGCATATGGTTGGTATGCGACCAGCCGTGTTGCAACACCCGGGTATCAAGTGTTTCTGCCAGACGCAGAACAAGATCGTGTTCAAGATCAGCCGGGATCACGGCAAGAGCCAAAGGAACCCCATGATCCTGTTCGAAGGCAAGAAGGGTTTCGAGGGCTGGCGTAACTGCAACCGCGTCGTCGTCGCGCCACCACATCGTGGCAATCCGTTCTTCGGACTGCCACAGATCCAGCTCTGCGCGAAGTTGATCCCAGGTGCTCATGCCTTCCCTCTTATTCTTTCTGCGAGTTTAGCCGCAGTTATCCCTGCCCCGTCCAGAGATATATCTAATTTAACAGGATTCTTCGCCCGATCTATTTGATTTGCCAATGATTGTGGATTCAAATCGTCGGGATCAAGCAACGACAGTACGTTCTTTCCCGCCAAAATAGCAGCACGTTCAGCCTGTTCGCTTTCACCGCCATCGGCGAATGGAACCATGACCGATGCGGTTTCCGTCGCCAGAACATCCATCAAGGTATTATAGCCTGCCTGCGAGACGGAAACACAGGCATGTGCCATGCGTTCACGGAAATCCGGCAAAAAACGATGCAAGTTTATCCCTGTCGGCAGGTTTTCCTCAAGGCGCTGGAATGCTTCACGCGGGAAATGCGGCCCGGCCACGATATCCCAAGGCTGATCGGTAAAGCGGCTGGATAGTGAACGCGCGGCAATTGCAGCCTCAATCAATGCAGTTCCGACCGCGCCACCACCGGCAGAAACAAGAACACCCTTTCTTTTGCCTGCCGCAAAATCGGCTTTGGGTGCGACATAGCCGGTATACTCGATCAAATCGGCGATATCATTGGCAAACGGGAAGCTGCGACCGAAATCAAAAAGCGCCGGATCGCCATGAACCAGCACACGGTCAAAATGGCTGCGCGCGATATCGCGCATCCAAGCTTCTTTCGAACGATCGGATTTGCGCACCAGAAGATCACGAACGGAACAGATACGGGGAATCCCCGCCTGCCCGACCTTGTCGAGTAACGGCAACAATTCAAACCGGAAGGCCCGACGGCCAAACGGGAACATTTCGACCATTAAAAGCTTGGGCGCAACGACATTGAACGCATCAAACAGAGCCTGCTTTCGCTGTTGCTTCCATGCCTCATCAACCGGGTTGCCGACTTCATCGATCAATCCGGAAAAACCGCTATCTGCGGTTCGGCAAGGGGGAAGCTGGATCACATTATCGCTGCCAAAATCCAATGAGGCATCCGGGATACCTCCGGTGACAACAGTTGTTGTCATGCCAAGCCTGCCAAGTTCCGCATTGATCAGGGCAACGCGTCGGACATGGCCGATGCCAAGCAGATGCTGAACATAGATCAGAATGTCGCTCATGTGGTTGTTCCGTCCCGTTCAAGCAGCGGACAATTCAGATCAACGATGCCAAGCCCGTCATCGGAAGACCAGGAAAAGACATGAACGGCTTTCCAATCGAGTTTGTCCGGGCTTTTTCCCATCATATTCCAACCGCATGCCGCAGCATAAACTGCACGAATGATGCCCTTATGTGTCACGACACCAAAATTACCGTCACGATTGCTAGCCAATGCGGCCTCAACTCGGGAAAGGACATCGCGCGGGCTTTCCCCTCCATCCGGACGAAAGTCCCAGCCGCGATCTTCATTTTCCTGTATTTGCGCACCAAGATCACGGCGCAGATCAGATAGCTTTTTCCCTTCCCAATCACCCCAGTTCATCTCGATCCAATGCTCATCGGGTGAAACACCGTCAATCGCCAGTGCGTCTGCTGTTTGGATTGTCCGGATCAACGGACTGACCCGCCATGGAACAGCACACCATTTTTGGGGCAACTGAAGGCTGCGATATTCGTCAACAGTTTCGGGAAGCAGAGGAATATCGCTTTGGCCCTGAATACGTCTTTCTGCATTCCACGCGGTAACGCCATGCCGTAACAGGGCAAAATGAAAGCTGCTCATCCCTGTTTCCGTTTCCCGTGACTTTCCACCACATCATGCAGGACATTACCAAGCTCTTTGGCCGCAGCGGTTATTGTATGCATCTGTTCTGCTTTCTGCGAGGCGAATTGCCCCATATCGCGCAAGGCACTGTATCGGTCTGATGCCAGGCACTCGGCAAGTTTGCCTGCGAACGCATCAATATCGCCAACCGGTACCAACCATCCAGTTTTGCCATCCGCAACAATACCCGAAACACCACCACAGTCGCCCGCCAGAACAGGCAATGCTGCCGCCTGTGCCTCGAGGAGCGCCATACCATAGGCCTCGTTGATCGCTGGCCAGACGAACATGTCAGATCGCGCAAGAATGATACGCGTGTGATCGGTATCGCAAAGACCGGCGAAATCAAGCTGATCGGGGCTGATTGCGTGCCGTTCAAAAGCCGCTTCAACGTCGACGCGGGCCGGACCGTCGCCGATTACGGTCAGATGCCAGTTTATCACATTGTGCGCATTGAGCCTGCCAAGTGCGGCTGCCAGCAACTCGTAAGATTTCAGCTTATCGCCCGGCCGCATCATTGCGGTTGTCACCAACTGAACCGGTTTATCGGGATCGATTTCACCGCGATCGGCAGCATGCCAGTTTTCGGTATGAGTAAAGGGTGCGAGATAATGCAACCGGTCCTGAGCACATATCGGCGCCAGACATTCCATATCCGCCTGATTTAGGGAGAATACCGAACTGGCACATCGCAGGGCATGTTCAACGGCTGCGTGGCTTTGCGCCCAGGGGCCGTTTGCACGTTTAGGGGCGAAGGATGCCTCGGCTACGACATAAGGGATATCCAGCGCTTTCGCGATCACCGGGCCAATCCAGTCCGGGGCCTTGTAATAAAGATGGTAGGTAAACCAGATGTCGGGGCGTTTGCGTTTGCCGTTCTGATATTGCCGCAATAGCCGCGCGACCAGCTTTGATGCCAGTTCGGCGATTTGCGCCTGACGCAGGATATTGCCATCGCCAACCCGGCTGCGCAGGCGCGATGCGATATCAACTTTATGTCCGGCTTGCGCTAGCGCTTCACACAGAAGGCGCGCCATCAGGCGATCCCCGGATGGTATCGGATGATCAATCGGCTTTAACGGTGCATAAAAGGCGATCTGCACGTTTGCCGTCCCCTACTCCGCTGCCGGTTGTTGCGCGGCAGTTCTGGCTACCGGTGCATCAACACCAAAGCGATATGCCAGTTCCTTCATGCCGGTATAGAATGAGAAATCCCGTCGAACGATTTCGTTGCCCTTGCGCCCCATCTGATCGCGCAACGCCGGATTGGCAATCAATTCAGCCATTGCCAAGGACAATGATTTGGGATCACGTTCGGGAACAAGTTTGCCGTTAAGGCCATCGGTAATCAGTTCCGGAATGGCTGAAATTGCCGTTGAAACCGCCGCCAGACCGCAAAGCTGTGCTTCCATCAGGACATTGGGCAATCCGTCACGATCACCATCCTGTTCCACCCGGCTTGCCAGAACGAACAGATCGGCGGACTGACAGCCCGCAATCACTTCTTTCTGGTCACGCGGCCCCTGCCAGTCACAATGATCTGAAATTCCAAGATCGGTCGCGAGCGATTTGTATTTATCGCCATTGCCACCACCAATATGAACAAACCGCCAATGCAGATCCTTGGGTAAATCGGCAAGTGCACGCAGAAGATCGTCATAACCCTTTTTCCCTACCAGCCGACCAACCGACAGAATCGTTACCGGATGTTCGGAATCCCGGCCGTCACGGGGCATCCGGTCCGGCAAATCTTCCGGGAAACGGGAAAAATCAAGGCCGTGATAAAGCAAATTCACCTTGGCCGGATCATCGGCCAGCTTTTGCAGATGGTCGACATTGGCCTTCGTGCAGGTCACCAGCCAATCCATATCGGCCAGCTTTTCACGCATGTCCCAATCTTCGCTGGTGTAGATATCCTTGGCATGTGCAGAACAACACCACGGAAGACCGCGCATCATCGCTGTATATCGCGCAACCGATGCCGGGGTATGCAGGAAATGGGCATAGATGCGCGTGATATCGTCCGGCAGCTCCGCCGCCATTACCAATGCTTGCGCAAAACGACGGGCGCGGTTCGGTGTGCGATCCCGGCGATAGTCCTGCCACCAGATATTTCTTGCCCGACGATATCCCGGCATTTTGCGGGCCTTTAGCCAGCCGCGAAACACGCGCATCGGTTCCTGATAGACATATTCCGGCAGGTAATCAATTTCAGCCGTGATCCTTTCGTGGACCGGGTGGCGTTTTTTATCGGTCGGATGACGCAGTGATACAATACGATAAGGAATACCTGCTTGCTGAATACCGAGGATTTCCTGGGCAATAAAGGTTTCCGACAATCGTGGATATCCTTTCACCACGATTGCAAGCTTGTCGCATGTCATCTGTTGTTATCCCGGAAAATCTTACTCGGCAGCAAGCTGCGGCGGCAGCCAGCGTTCAACCTGATCGCCAACACTATCAAGGCCACCCATCAGGTTTGGTACGGTTACATGTGACGGCTTTGGCTGATCAATCAGACCACGAAGGGCTTCGGCCATCTGCATCGGCGGACGCCCGCCATCTTCGGTCAGCATTTTGACCAGACCAAGTTTTTCGGCAGCCGACGCGCGAACATATTGTTCAAGCCGCGGCACGGTTCGCGGCACAATGATTGCCGGTTTGTCAAAGGACAGGATTTCACAAAACGTGTTGTATCCACCCATTGCGATCACACCTGCGGACCGATCCATCAGCATTTCAACATTGGCATCGAAGGTAATGACCGAAAGCTTGTCGATCTTTTCCGCGCGTTCCATGAACGCCTGCTGGTCATTTGGTGCCATGAACGGCCCCAGCACGACAAGCGAAGGAACAGGAATATCAGGATCGGCCTCATAGGCACTGATCACCCAATCAACCAGATTAACCCCGTCCCCGCCACCACCGGTCGTGACGAGATAATAGGGTTCCTCAAGACCAAGCGCGCCATGTTCCGGGGTCGGTTTGCGCGTCGCGGTACGCGGTAAATATCCGGTATAGGTCATTTTTTCTTCGACACCCGGCGGCAGATCAATGCCTTCAAGCGGATTGCAAATGTCTTTGAGGCCATAGACCCAGATTTCGTCGTAAAGGTCGGCCAGAGCCGGAACGCATTTTTTGCGATCCCATTCTTCACGCAGATTGACCGGGTCATCCATCACGTCGCGCAAGCCCATGACAAGGCGCGTGCGACGGTGGCGCAACATCTGAAGTGTCGATTCAACTTCACCGCGCAAGCCAAGCGGTTCCTTGTCGACGATGAACAGATCGGGATTAAACACATCGGCGGTATGCTGAATAATGGATTCACGCATCGCCAGAGTCTGATCGACGTCGATATTCAGATTAAGCGATGTGTATTCACCATTCGAGAGCTTGATCACGCCCGGAATACGCACAAAATCGACTCGTGAACGGAATTCGAAACTGCCGATGATCGGCGATCCGGAAAGGATCAGCACAGACACATCGTCCCGACGTGAAACAAGCGCATGCGCAATGGTCCGGCAGCGGCGCAAATGGCCCAAACCGAATGTATCGTGGCTATAGATCAGAACACGATAGCCGGTATTCCCCACGATCGACATATATCCGCCCGCTCTCGTAGTGTCCCTCGATACCTTCTCAACCCGATATAGGGTGACACGATATCGCCCGTTGGCAAGCATTTCCGTATTTTACGGTATTTCCAACCTGCCATCGGGCTATTGCTCTCATGCCGATGCGATATCTTGCAAGACTTTTTCGAGCAGGGCTTCGCGTTTTTCGTTGCTGTCGAGTGCGCGAAGTTTTTCAGAAAGTTCTGTAACACTATGGGCATAGCGGTTGTGCCAGTCATCACGGGACATCTCGCCAACAGGCAGGCGCGGTTTGAATTCGGCCTGTTTTGCCTGCCCGCGTTTGAGCGTCACGGTGTCATCAAGCATCGGGAGTGCGATTTTGCTTTCTTCGATCCCGTTATTGATCATGGCCTGTTGCAAAGCGGCGCGCGCCCCGTCTTCGCCGTGGGTCAGGAAAATGCGCCGCGATATCGGCATCCTTTCCTTTGTCCAGCGCAGCAGCATGTCCTGATCGGCGTGTCCGGAATAGATATCAAGCGTCCTGATCCGGGCGTGCACATCGACTTCATCACCATGAATGCGGACATGCTTTGCCCCGCCCTGCAGCACACGGCCCAACGACCCGGCAGCCTGAAAACCGACCATCAGCACCGTGCATTCCGGCCGCCACAGGTTGTTTTTCAAATGATAGCGAATGCGCCCGGCATCGCACATGCCACTTGCCGACAAAATGATCGCGCCGCTTCTTACCCGTGCCAACTGCATGCTTGCCTCAACATCGGGCACCATATGAAAATTGGGATGGGCAAGGGCACGTGCATCATCATGGGAGAGATGTTTGGCAAAAACCTCGGTCGCGCGCTGGGCCAGCGGGCTATCGACAAAAACATCCGCCTTGGGAAGTTTTCCACGATTAAACAGGGTCGCCAGATCGACAAGCAGTTCCTGTGTACGAGCCACCGCGAAACTCGGGATTACAAGATTACCGCCGGCCTGAATGGCTTGGCGAACCTCGACAGCCAGCATTTCGCGGCGCTCTGCGTCGCTGACTTCGGGGCGATTGCGATCCCCATAGGTGGATTCAACAAACAGATAATCGATGTTTTTCGGCCCCTCGGGAGCATCGTTAAACACCGCCTCACCCGTACCGATATCGCCGGAAAACAGCAGTCGCAGGGTACGTGGCTCACCGTCTGGGGCCTCATCATCCACTTCGATTTCTATCGAAGCGGATCCCAAAAGATGCCCGGCATCCCAGTAGCGCGCCCGTAAGCCCGGCAGAACTTCACGCCATTCATGATAGTCGACGGGTTGCAACCGTTTGAGAGTCTTTTCCGCATCTTCACGGGTATAGATCGGGGTGACTTCCGGTCGGCCGCGCCGAACATTGCGGCGGTTAAGGCGTTCGACCTCGGTTTCCTGAATGTAACCGGAATCAGGCAGCATATAGGTCAGTAGGTCGCAGGTCGGTTCCGTCGCATAAATCGGCCCGTTAAAACCTGCCTTTACCAGTTTGGGAAGTAAGCCGGAATGATCGATATGCGCATGGGTCAAAAGCACGCCACGAATGTCAGCAGCCTTGAACGGGAAAGCCCCATAGTTCAGTTCGCGAACTGTCTTGCTGCCCTGAAACATGCCGCAATCGACAACGATGTCGCCACTGTCGGTGCGTAGTAGATAACATGAACCGGTGACACCACCCGCAGCCCCGCAAAAAGTCACTGATACAGTCATCCGCTTTCCACCCCTGTTCCGTTGTTTTGTTAAACATCACCGGAAAAGGATGCAAATTCCATGATCTGGATCAGTTTTTAAAATGCCTGCAAACCACCGAATGGCAGATAGAGTACCTGATCACCCTTTCTGACCTGCCCGCAATCCTCGGCGATTTCGATCAGGCCTTCGGCCCACACCATCGAGGATAACATGCCGGAACTCGCCGAATGGTAAGGCATGGCAACCCATTGCCCATCGTCATCCTGCACCAGACGGGCGCGCAGCCATTCGCGGCGCCCCGTACCACGGTTGAAGTCAAACCCTGCAATGGCCGGCAATCGCAGGGGCGCACAAACGTCGTCCGATGCCCCCATCATATGAGAAAGAAGCGGCATGGCATAAAGCAGCCCGGAAACCATCACCGAAACCGGATTTCCCGGCAAGCCGATAACAACACAATCCCCAATACGACCGCGCATCAAAGGTTTGCCAGGTTTGATTGCCAGCTTCCATGCCTGAATTTCACCAAGACTATCGACAACAGGCTTCAACAAATCCGCCTTACCAACAGATACCCCACCCGATGTCATGATGACATCATGTGTTTGGGCAGCCCCCTTTAAGGCGGTTTTCAACACATCAAAATCATCAGCCAGAAGGCCAAGATCAGTAACCATGCACCCGCAAGCGCGCAGCATGCCGATCATGGCAAACCGGTTAGAATCGTAAACGCCGCCGGGCGGCAGCGGATCTCCGGGCTTTGCCAGTTCATCCCCGGTCGAGAAAACGGCAACCGACAAGGGCTTAGACACCAGCACTGACTGATACCCCTGCCCGGCGGCAACCGCGATATCCTGCGGGCGCAAGCGTTTACCGGCTGGCAGGATAACCGCACCAGTCTCAACATCTTCGCCGCGACGACGGATATGTTGATGCTGGCGGGTCTGTGCGACCACATCCTGCGAAACGGTCAAAAGCGTTTCATCGGCATTCGCCGTGACATTTTCCTGAATGATGATGCAATCTGCGCCCTCAGGAATGGCAGCCCCCGTCGCGATGCGGATTGCCTGCCCGCGCGGGATTTTCCCCGTAAACGGCTGCCCCGCCAGCGACACACCGCCGACAGTGATTTGCACATCCACTTTACCGACAAGTTCCTGCAGGTCGGCATGATAGAATGCATATCCATCCATTGCCGAGTTATCCGCAGACGGGACGTCGACCCTGGCAACGATATCCTTGCGCAGGATCGCCCCATAACAATCAGTAATAGGAGCCTCAATTACCGGTGCACGAACAGCGACTTCGTCAAATGCAATACGCAGCGCATCTTCAAGCCGCGTCAGTCCCGGTTGGTGGCAAATATCTGAATTGGCAGGATTATTTTGTGACGTGGTCATCAGCAGCCTGTCGAACTTAACGGGATCATATAGCGGCGATAGTGATCCGGCGGAACGGGAACGTCAATGGCGCGACGACGCGCCATCATGCCCCGGGCGGGATCGCGAAATCGCCCGACTTAACATAATCACCGGAACGACACCGACAATGACGATGGTCAATGCACCAAGAGCTGCCTGTTCGATCATTTCATCCTTGGCGAACTGATAGACATGCGTCGCCAGTGTTTCGAAATTGAACGGCCGAAGGATCAGCGTCGCCGGGAGTTCCTTCATCGCGTCCACAAAGACGAGAACCGCCGCTGCCAGAATCCCGCCGCGCACCATCGGAAAATGAATGCGCTTCAATGTTCCCCAAGGGCTTTCGCCCAATGTGCGGGCCGCGTCATCCATGCTTGGTCGGACCTTGCCAAGCGCAGCCTCAATAGAGCCATAGGAAACCGCCATAAAACGCACAGCATAGGCAAAAACAATGGCAAAGACCGTCCCGCTCAGAAGCAGGCCGGTAGATATGCCAAACGTTTCGCGCATCATGGCATCAACCGCATTATCAAACCGCGCAAACGGGATCAGAACCCCGATCGCCAGAACCGCCCCGGGCACGGCATAACCAACCGATGCCATGCGAATGCAGAACCGCAGAAGAGGTTGCGGGAAAAGACGCAAAGCATAGCCAAGGAACACAGCACAACCAACCGCAACAAAGGTTGCAAGACCCGATACCAACAAACTATTGCCAGCAAATTCAAAGAAATCGGCGGTCCAGCTTTGATCAAAATAGCCAACGGAATAATAGACCAACACCAATGATGGGATCACAAAACCCAGGACAATCGGCAGGATGCAGACAGACAGCGCAAAAAATTTGGCGACCGGACCAAGCTCATAACCCGGTAATTCCTGAAAGCGGTTGGTCGTATCGTGGAAACGCTGGCGACGGCGCGAATAACGTTCAGCGACGATCAGGACAATCACTACCGCCAGCATGGTCAGCGCGATCTGGGCAGCTCCGCCGGCATTTCCCATACCGAGCCAGACATTAAAAATACCGGCCGTCAGGGTATGGACAGCAAAGAAATCGATGGTCCCGAAATCATTCAAGGTTTCCATCAGCGCAATGACGACACCAACCACGATAGCCGGACGCGCCAAAGGCAAGGCAACCGTTACGAACGAGTTCCAGGCCGAACGCCCGAGAACACGTGCAGCTTCGAGAACACAGACCGACTGTGCCAAAAAGGCCGCCCGGGCCAGCATGTAAACATAGGGATACAGCGTCAGGCTAAGCACCAGTATCGCACCACCCTTGGTCCGGATATCAGGAAACCAGTAATCACGCGCGGTTTGCCAGCCGAAAATCTCGCGCAGAAGGCGCTGCAACGGACCGGCATATTCCAGAAGATCGGTGTAGACATAGGCAACAATGTAGGCCGGAACTGCCATCGGAAGCAGCATCGCCCATTCAAAGAACCGTTTGCCCGGCAGGCGACACATGGTTACGACCCATGCCGCCGAAACACCGATCAACGTCACGCCAATACCAACCCCCAGCATCAGGATACCGGTATTTTTAAGGTATCGTGGCAACATGGTCGAAGCCAGATGCGGCCAGATGTTCTCCGTCGGGAACAACGCCAGATAAACAACCGCAATCAACGGTGTTGCGACAAGAAGTGCGATAATAAACGCCCCGGCCAGCCAAAGACCTGATTGGCCGCGCGGCAGCCAGCGCATGGAGGTTCCAAGCGAACGTTCGCGCAACGGATCAAGCGTCTCGGTTACGGCAGAAGGCCGGATATCGCGATCGTCTTCGGTCTGGCAGGAATTGTTCACGCGAGTTGCGCCCTATTCGTTAAAGCCGACTTCGTCGATCAGACGAATGGCCGCACCACGGTTATTGGCAACTTCGTTAAGCGGCAGGGTATCGGATTTGAAGGTGCCCCAGGAACGAACCATTTCCGACCAAGCCACCCCCGGCTTGACCGGATATTCAAAGTTCACGTCTGCATACATGTGCTGCGCCTCGTCCCCGGACAGGAATTCGACCAGCTTGATCGCATTTTCCTTGTTCGGCGCATTCTTGATCAGGGCCACACCCGAAATATTCACATGCGTGCCGCGGTCTCCCTGATTGGGGAAAACAATCCGGACATCCTTGGCAGCATCGGCTTTGTTTGGATCATCAAGCATCTTGCCGTAATAATAGGAATTGCCGATTGCCAGATCGCAAACGCCTTGGGATACTGCCTCGATCTGATCGATATCCGCCCCTTGCGGTTTGCGCGCAAGGTTGTCCTTCAGTCCCTGAAGCCAGGTTTTTGTATATTCCTCGCCATGATGGGCAATCATAGAGGCAACCAGTGCGATATTGTAGACATGCATCCCGGAACGCACGCAAATACGTCCCTTCCATTCCGGATCGGCAAGTTCTTCGTATGTCGCAATGGCGTCGGGCTTCACACGGTCAAGCGACGTATAAAGGACACGCGCACGGGTGGTCAGGCCGACCCACAGGTGATCCTGATCACGAAACTGTTCGGGGATATTGGCATCAATCATATCGCTTTGAAGCGGTGTCGCGATATCGGCATCAACGGCGTCCTGAATACGACCAATATCAACAGTAAGCAAAAGGTCGGCCGGACTGTTACGGCCTTCATGCTTAATGCGTTCAACCAGACCGCTTTGGGAAAACAGTGTGTTGACCCGAATGCCGGTTTCCTTGGTGAATTGTTCGAACATTGGTTCGATCAGGAAAGGCTGTCGCAGCGAATAGACATTAACTTCCTCGGCAGCATTCGCATGAAATGCCGTCAATCCGACCACCGCGCCCATCATGCCAAAGACCTTGTTGCGCAGTGAAGTCATCATGAATCTCCTGAAATGGTCGCAAAGGGTGAAGGCAAGTAAGAATGATTTGTACTCGCTGCCCGGGAAATTAAAGGGCAGCCGCCCTGTTTTGCAAGAGCGAATAGAACATAACCGCCTTGTCGGCCTCCTGCCTCTGCACGGAGCCGGACCCGTTTTGCCAACAAAAAAAGGGACGGTAATGGTTACCGCCCCTTTCCGGAATTATTCGAAAAACGAAAATTCAGTTATTCGTCGTAGCCGACCTGATCAACCATGCGAACCGCATCGGCACGCAGACGGGCGATTTCGGCCAGCGGAAGCTCGTCAGCCTTGAAGGTGCCCCACGACTTTACATAGTCGGACCATTCAACACCCGGCTTGACCGGATATTCATAGTTCACTTCGGCGTAGATTTTCTGCGCTTCGTCATCCGAAAGGAATTCCATCAGCTTGACAGCGTTTTCCTTGTTCGGTGCACCCTTGATCAGGGTCATGCCGGAAATGTTCATCGACATGCCGCGACCATCCTGATTCGGGAAAACGATGTTTACCGATTCAGCCCATGCACGCTGTTCCGGATCATCAAGCATCTTGCCATAGTAATAGGTATTGGCGATGGCAACATCGCATTCGCCTTCCTTGATCGCCTTGACCTGACCGCGATCATTGCCCTGTGGCTTACGTGCAAGGTTTGCTTTCAGGCCCTCGAGCCACGTTTTGGCTTCTTCGGCACCATGATGGGCAATCATCGAGGAAATCAGGGCAACGTTATAGTCATGCGAGCCTGGACGAGTGCAAACGCGACCCTTCCATTTCGGATCAGCAAGATCTTCGTAGGTGGTGATTTCACCTTCAGCGACACGATCCTTGGAGGCATAAAGCGCACGACCACGCTGGGTCAGGGCAAACCACTGATCGTTTTCATCGCGCAGATGGGCCGGAATGTTGGTTTCGAGGACATCACTGTCGACGGCCTCTGTAACACCCGCATCAACGGCTTCCTGAATTCGGCTGATATCGACCGTCATCAGAACATCGGCCGGGCTATTGGCCCCTTCCTGCTTGATGCGTTCAACAAGACCTTTTTCGGCGAAGATCACATTGACCTTAACGCCAGTTTCCTTGGTGAAGCTTTCAAACAGCGGTTCTACAAGAAAAGGCTGACGCAAGGAATAAACGTTAACTTCCTGTGCCGACGCAGCCGTAGCAGCAACGGTGGCGGCTCCCAACACCGTACCGCAAATAATCTTTCTGATGTCCATGTGAACGTTCCCCGTTGAAATCCATGAAATCCGCATGCATCTGCAAATCAGTTGCAAACGCAAAGATGCAATTAAGCGCCCTGCGCCACGATTTCAACTGAGATCGTCCTAATTCAACCCAGCGATGTGATGCATTTCACATATAGAAATATCGGCCCATTCCCAAAGATTGTAGCAATCCGGAAAATGCAACCTAAAGCAAGTTGAACGAACCCTTACTTGCGCCTTTCCAAGCATCAAGGAATTCCTGATAGGCTAGAATATCGCCTGCGCGTTCTTCAAGCCATGCAACGGTCAGATTGATAGCATGATTATAGCCGTCATGGTCGCTTAGACCAGTGTGAAGCACATAGCGCAGATAAAGAAGATAGGTGTTCAGGACATCGGTTTCGCAATAACGACGAATGCCTTCGATTTCGCCATTGTCATACATGTCCGAGACCTTGCTGCCATCAACGCCGGTCTTGCCGGGAAGATCAAGGGCGGCACAGACCTCGTTCATTTTGGTTCTTGCAGATGCCCCATAGTCGGAAAGAACTTCGGCAAGATCACAATGCCAGTTCGGCGCATAGCGCGATGTATAATTTTCCCATTTATTCGCCGACTGATGTAGCCAGCGCGCAGACACACCATGCTTCATCGCGCGATACTTCAAAACCGGCAGATCGAACCCGCGTCCATTGAAGCTGACCAGCCTGGGATACAGCTTGCCGCAATAGGCAAAGAAGCCGTTCACGAGATCCTTTTCCTCGCTGGTCAGATCGCCACCGGAACGCAGTTCTTCAATCTCGTAGGTTTCCAGATTGCCATCGCGTTGTATCGTCGCACGCAGGAAGCTGATGGCAACGACCTTGTGAAACGGCTGGCGCGGGAAGCCGTTCCGGCCATCGGTGATATCAAGGTGATATTTTTCAAGCATTTCACGCCCAGTCACTGGATCAGGTGCGGTTTCACCGGTCAGTTGCGGCAAGACATCGATATCGGGAACGGTTTCGATATCAAAAACAAACAGACTGTCATGTGTCATGGTGCCCCCCGGCAGAAATGCGTTTCGCGCAGCATAAACATGCTTGGCAGAAGTTTCACGAACTTCCGGGCAAAATTCATCCTCGCAATCACATCCGCACTGACATCTCCTGACACGGCTGTCAGGAGATGCAGTTTAGACTTCAAATCATTATGGCACATCACAAGTCCGGCAAATGTCGGCAAGCAGGGTTGCGTCACCTTTGACCCCAAGGTTAAACTTCACCCCACCTGTATCAGGGGCAAAGTCCAGTCAGGGGATCGAGCACACAACCACTGGTGACATGGCGGCTCAACCGCCGGACATTGCATTTGATGCGCTTCCGGACCGTAGAAGATAGTCAAAGGGAAAAGTGATGAACATCCTGCCTACCGGAGCCGCAATGCTTATGGCCGCTGGCCTCGCATTCTCTACCTACACAAGCGCACAGGCACAGGATGCCAGTTGCGAGATCGACCGCCCGGTGATGTTCGCCGGACTGAATTATGACAGCGCGCTTTTCCATAACGCGGTTGCGCGCTTCATCATTGAAAAGGGCTACGGATGCAAAACCGACGCCCTGCCCGGTGACGTCATTCCGCTTTTGACCGGTGCGGGCAAAGGCGACATCGATGTCGTCATGGAAATCTGGCGCGACAACGTCGCTGACGCATGGAAAAAGGCCGAAGCCGCCGGAAATGTAACTCAGATAGGTGTGAATTTCGATGACGCCGTCGAAGGCTGGTTCGTGCCGCGTTACGTTATCGAAGGTGACAAGGAACGCGGGATCGAGCCGATGGCACCGGATCTGAAATCCGTCGATGACCTGCCGAAATATGCCGATCTGTTCGAAGATTCCGAAGAACCGGGTAAGGGCCGTTTTTATAACTGCCCGGCAGGCTGGGTGTGCGAAAAGGTCAATTCGGGGAAACTCGCGGCCTATGGCCTGAATGACAGTTTCACCAACTTCCGACCGGGCACCGGTGCCGCACTTTCCGCGGCAATCGCGTCCGCACACAAGCGCGGTGAACCGGCACTTTATTATTACTGGGGACCGACTTGGGTGATGGGTCTTTATGACAGCTATCGCCTTGAAGAACCTGCATATGATCAGGCGATTTTCGACAAGCTGAAAACGGATGAAAATCCGACAAAGGCCACAGCCTATCCGGAAAGCACGGTCACAGTCGGGGTGAATACGGAATTCATGAAATCAGCCCCCAAACTGATCGAATTCCTGACACATTATGAAACCAGCAACGCCATGGTTTCGGAAATGCTGGCCTATATGCAGGAAAACGGTGAAAAACCCGAAGATGCGGCCCTTTATTTCCTGAAAGAAAAGCCGGGCGTGTGGAAAGCATGGGTGCCGGAGAAAGTCGCAGAACGGGTTGAAGCTGCGCTTTAACGACACGGGTAGCAACACCTGATCGCTGTGCGATCTTTTAGATATCGATCACAGGGCAGATTTCGATCTGCCCTTTTTACTGCCTGTTTGCTACCGGTTCCGGGGGCCGTCTTGTCACCTAGTTCACGGAAAACCGATCCAATCCGGTCGGCGGTCTGGGGTCGACTTCTTCGGTATCCATCAGGCGGGCCACGTGCTGCAGTGATGCGAGAATACGGCTGCGTTCGTTCTGATCGAGTCTTTCATAACGCTGCATGAATTCACCATCCATCAGCGGTGGCGTATCACTTAGAACCGCAAGTCCTTTGTCAGTCAAACGGCTGTTGACCACCCGTTTATCATCGGCATTTCGGGCACGCTCGATAAAACCGCGTCCTTCCAGCCGGTTCAGGATCGTCGTTACGGTCGCCTGACTCAGCGATACATGACGGGAGATCTCCTTGACGGTCACTGCACCAAGTTCCTCGATCGCCAGAAGCACGACGAGTTGCGGAACCGTAAGACCACAAACCTTCATCACATGTTTTGAGTGCAGATCGGTTGCACGAATGATCTGCCGCAGAGCAACCAAAACATCAAGAAACTCGCGTCTTTTCTGCTGATCCGAGATCATGTGCGCAATCCTCTCTGTCATATTATCCGCCCAACTTAGCGCCATTATAATTTGACATCAAATGTTTTGATCTGTAACTATCAGGTTACAGAATGTGACGAAATTGGGGGAGCAGGCGCGATCCGGCGCAACGATCACACCTGTCTCGACATGACATTTTCAATGGATGGCATCGCGCGGTTTCCGGAACCCGGGATACACGCCGCCTGTTGTCCGATAACAACAAATGACAAGGGCCAATGACCGATAAAATCGTTGTAAAGGACCTTTATAAAGTCTTTGGCGACCGTCCCGATCAAGCCATGCAGATGATCAATGACGGGATCGACAAAGCCGAAATTTTTGACAAAACCGGACAAACCGTTGGCGTTTGTGGTGCCAGCTTCACTGTTCGGGAAGGCGAGATTTTTGTTGTCATGGGGCTTTCGGGCTCCGGTAAATCGACGCTGGTTCGACTGTTAAACCGCCTGATTGAGCCGACGTCTGGCCAGGTGCTTTATGACGGCGCAGATATAGCAGCCATGAGCGACGAGGAACTGCGTGAACTGCGCCGCAGGGATATGTCCATGGTATTCCAGTCCTTTGCCCTGATGCCCCATATGAGCGTCGTCGACAACGCGGCCTTTGGTCTTGAGCTGGCCGGAGTTGCCGAGGAAGAACGCCATCAGCGCGCCCTGAACGCGCTTGATCAGGTGGGACTGAAAGCACAGGCGAATTCATACCCCGACGAGCTTTCAGGCGGCATGCAGCAGCGCGTTGGCCTTGCCCGCGCTCTTGCCAATGATCCGTCCGTCATGTTGATGGATGAAGCGTTTTCCGCCCTTGATCCACTGATCCGAACCGAAATGCAGGACGAGCTTCTGACCCTGCAACGCGAACACAAGCGCACCATCATCTTTATCTCGCACGATCTGGATGAAGCGATGCGCATCGGTGACCGGATCGCAATCATGGAAGGCGGCATTGTCGTACAGGTCGGAACGCCAGAGGAAATCCTCAACAATCCGGCCAATGACTATGTCAAATCCTTCTTCCGTGGTGTTGACGTATCAACAATTCTGACGGCCAAGGATATCGTCGTCAAACGGCAGGTTACCGTTATCGAACGCGAAGGCGTTGGTCTTAAAACAGCCCTGAACCGCCTGCGCAACGAAGATCGCGAATATGGTTACATTGTCGGCGACAAGCTTGATTTCCACGGGATTATTTCCGTCGACAGCGTCGATAAAGCAATCAAATCAGGGGCTGACAAACTTTCCGCAGCGTTCCTGCCGGATATCAACGCGGTTGCCCATGACACACAGCTTTCCGATCTGATCGGAACCGTAGCCCATACACCTTGTGGCGTACCGGTCATTAATGAAAACGGCAAATATCTGGGCGTAATCAACAGGGCCAATCTTTTGGCGACTCTCGACCGCGAAGGAGATGGCGCAAATGGCTGACAACAGCAATCCATGGGGTGCCGCCACCGATAACGGCGCTGCAGACGCAGCAAAAGACGCAACCACATCGGGGGCTGCCGATGCTGCCCAGAGTGGTGCCTCCAACCCGTGGGGTAGCGGTGCCTCTGATACGGCAGGCGACTGGCTTTCCAATGCCGCCCCTGCCCCGGAACAGCATTTCGACATCCTGCATCCGTTTCAGGATGCGGTGATCCCGCTTGATATCTGGGTCAATCAGGGATTGGAATGGATTGTCGATAATTTCCGTAGCGTCTTTCAGGCGATCCGCTGGCCGATTGATGCGGTTTTGTCCGGTGTCGAGGCCGGTTTACAGGCAACGCCGGCAATTATCGTCATTGTCATCCTGTCGCTGATTGCGTGGCAGGTTGCGGGCCGTCGCCTTGCCATCGGAACGCTGATTTCGATGATTGCCGTCGGCCTGATCGGCGCATGGTCGGAAGCCATGGTGACCCTGTCGCTTGTGATCACGTCGGTTCTGTTCTGCGTGGTGATCGGCCTGCCGACCGGTATCTGGCTTGCCCGCAACGAGCGGGCATCAAATACCGCTCGCCCGATCCTTGATGCGATGCAGACGACACCGGCATTCGTTTACCTTGTCCCGATCGTGATGCTGTTTGGTATCGGCAATGTGCCGGGCGTGGTCGTGACGATCATCTTTGCCCTGCCGCCTCTGATCCGCCTGACCATCCTTGGTATCCGTCAGGTGCCCGGCGATCTGGTGGAAGCTGCACGTTCCTTTGGCGCCAGCCCGAAACAGCTTCTGTTCCGTGTCCAGCTTCCGCTCGCCATGCCGACAATCATGGCCGGCGTGAACCAGACCCTGATGCTGGCCCTTTCGATGGTGGTGATCGCATCGATGATCGCGGTTGGTGGCCTTGGCCAGATGGTTTTGCGCGGCATTGGTCGCCTTGACATGGGCCTCGCCACGGTTGGCGGTGTCGGGATCGTGCTTCTGGCGATCGTGCTGGACCGCATGACGCAGGCCCTTGGTCAGGATAGCCGCAGCAAGGGCACCCGTCACTGGTACGAGAGCGGCCCGGCCGCACTTATCCGTTCCCTTATGGGCAAGAAATAGCCGGCACGCCGGTTTGAAAACAAGGGCAGAAAACTGCCCCAATCAACCAACAAGGAGAAGCTAATGACGATCCTGAAGAAACTTTCCACCGGTGCCGCGATTGCGGTGACCAGCTCGTTTCTGATCAGCGGTGCTGCATTCGCCGACGATATGAAACCGGGTGAAGGCGTTGAAGTCCAGCCGCTTAAAAGCTCGATTGCCGAAGAAACATTCCAGACCGTTCTGGTGATGAAGGCACTTGAAGAGCTTGGCTACGACGTCAAGGACATCCAGGAAATCGAATATGCGGCTGGTCACGTTGCCATTGGCAATGGCGATGCAACCTTTTTGGCCGATCACTGGAACCCGCTGCATGCCGATTTCTACAAGGCAGCCGGCGGTGACGAAAAAATCTATCGCGAAGGTGTTTATTCACCGGGTGCGTTGCAGGGTTACCTGATCGACAAGAAAACCGCTGATGAACACAACATCACCAATATCAGCCAGCTGTCTGATCCGGAAATTGCCAAGATTTTCGACAATAACGGTGACGGCAAAGCCGATCTTGCCGGCTGCAACCCGGGTTGGGGCTGTGAAGGTGTGATCGAACATCACCTTGATGCCTATGACCTGCGTGACACGGTAGCCCACAATCAGGGTTCCTATTCGGCCATCATCGCCGATACCATTACCCGTTACAAAGCTGGCGAGCCGATCCTGTATTACACCTGGACCCCGTATTGGGTTTCGGGCGTTCTGGTCCCGGGCAAGGACGTGACCTGGCTGCAGGTTCCGTTCTCATCCCTTCCGGGTGAAAACAAGGATGCCGACACCGCCCTTCCGGACGGTTCGAACTATGGCTTCCAGGTGAACAACCAGCAGATCATCGCCAACAAGGCATGGGCCGAAGAAAACCCGGCCGCGGCGAAGCTGTTTGCCATTATGGAACTGTCGGCCAACGATATCTCGGCCCAGAACCTTCGTATGCGCGATGGTGAAAAGTCGGCCGAAGACATCAACCGTCATGCCGATGCCTGGATCAAGGCAAATCAGGCAAAATTCGATGGCTGGCTTGAAGAAGCGCGCAAAGCTGCGATGTGATCGTCTCGAAGATCACGAAATGTGCATTCGATGACGAATGGAACACCCCGCACCCTCGGTGCGGGGTGTTTTCTTTTCGGTACCATTACACAAAACTGTCAGGAGATGTCAGGCACCCAAGCATTTAATCGTGCGTTGGCGGGATCATATTGCTAGGCTCCTACGTTCATTGGTTTTCTGAACACAACCGGCCGGACGCGCACGATGTTTCCAGAACAATTGAATGTGCCCTTGGGCAAATGGGTCAATCGCTTTGTCGACTGGCTGGTGGTGAATTATGGCGACGCGTTCGAAGCGTTTGCCGACAGCCTGCTGACAGTACTGGTCTGGCTGGAACAGATCCTGCGCGGCACTCCCTGGTGGATCGTTGTGATTGCCATCGCCGTGATCGGGTTTCATGCCAGTCGCAACTGGAAAATTGCCGCAGGGCTTGCGATTGCGATGGTCGCCATCGGGTCACTGGGGCTTTGGGATAAGGCGATGCAGACCCTTGCCCTGATGATCGTTGCCACGGCCCTTTCCGTTATCATCGGTGTTCCGGTCGGAATTGCCATGGCAATGTCAAACCGCCTGCGCGCTGTGATGCTGCCGATCCTTGATACCATGCAGACGATGCCGAGTTTTGTGTATCTCATCCCTGCCCTGATGCTGTTTGGGCTGGGAAAGGTTCCGGCAATCCTTGCCACCTTGATTTACGCAGCCCCGCCGGTCATTCGACTAACCGATCTTGGCATCAGACTTGTTGATCCCGAGGTACTTGAAGCATCCCGGTCATTCGGGGCCAATCGCAGGCAAATTCTGTGGAAAGTACAGCTTCCCCTTGCGCTGCCCAATATCATGGCCGGGATCAATCAGACGACGATGATGGCGATTTCGATGGTGGTGATTGCATCCATGATCGGCGCGCGTGGACTTGGCGAGCAGGTACTGATGGGCATCCAGCGCCTTGATGTCGGTGCGGGCACGGAAGCAGGCATAGCGATAGTGCTTTTGGCGGTTGTGTTTGACCGGATCGGTCAGGCCTATGGCAAGCGATCACATCGCAGCCACAAGGCGGAGGGAAAATCATGAGCTATATCGAAATCCGCAATATTTTCAAAATCTTCGGCCCCGATCCAGAAAAGTCGCTAAAGCTTGCACGAGACGGTGCAGACAAGGATGAAATACTTGCCCAAACCGGCCATACGGTCGGGCTGCATGATGTGTCTCTTTCTATAGAACGCGGTGAAACATTTGTGGTTATGGGACTTTCGGGGTCTGGAAAGTCAACTCTGATCCGCCATCTTAACCGGCTGATTGACCCGACATCCGGCGAAGTACTTTTTGACGGCACCGATATCCTTGCCATGAGCATCAATGAGCTGAATGCGTTCCGGCGAAAGCGGCTTGGTATGGTGTTTCAACGCTTTGGCCTTCTGCCACATCGCAGTGTGATGGATAATGTCGGCTATGGCCTTGAAATTCAGGATGTGGACCGCAACACGCGCGAGAATGCGGCACGCAACTGGATCGAACGGGTCGGTCTGGCCGGATACGAGGACAAGTTTCCCGATCAGTTATCAGGCGGGATGCAGCAGCGCGTCGGCCTTGCCCGCGCACTGACCACGGACCCCGAAGTTCTTTTGATGGACGAGGCATTTTCCGCTCTTGATCCCCTTATCCGCAATGACATGCAGGATGAACTGATGAAGCTTCAGGGAGAGCTTCACAAAACCATCGTGTTTATTACCCATGATCTGGACGAGGCACTTAAACTGGGCGACCGGATTGCGATCCTGAAAGATGGCAAACTGATCCAGATCGGTCGACCGGAAGAAATCATCATGCGTCCCGCTGATGATTATGTCCGCGCCTTTACCCGTGATGTGAACAGATCGCGTGTGTTGCGCGCCAAAACATTGATGCAACCGTTGGTCAATGGCGGTGAAGTTAATGCAAGCTGGCCCGAGATTACCGGTGATATGCGCCTTGAAGATATTCTGCCTGTGGCGCTGGCAACAGGCGGATCAATGGCGGTGATCAATGGCAAAAAGGAACCAATCGGGATATTAAGCAAGGAACAGGTGATAGCTGCGCTGGCAGCATAATTTTGTAATTAGTGGCTTATAATTGCTTGATAAAATTCTTATATTCAAACGAATATCAAAGATAAAATCAGGCGGAAACCACTGTTATGGCCACAAATTGAACACCGGCACCCCCAACATACTGCATGTCGTTTGCGAAAGAGATCGCACTGATTTGATGCCGGCATCCCTGCTTGGCTTCGACATCCGCACATCATCGATGGCAGATAAAATTCCACTGGATGCCGATACCATCTTACTTGATGTCGACCTTGGCAACGGTGAAAACATCGCCAAGCTTGCGGCATTCCGCAAGGCTGCCCCTGCCCGGTGCAAACAGATTTTCGCGATTACAAAAGGCAACCTACAGGAAGAATTGCAGGCAACTACCCTTGGCGCACGCAAGACAATCCACAGACCGGTAGGCGATGCCGGACTGGCAAAGATCATCGAAGACATTCGTGAAACGGCGGGGATACTCACCCCGACAGCCAGCAAGGCCGTCAACGGGGCCGCAAAAACACTTGAAAATACCTTCGCCCGGTTTACCACCAACAAACCGGTTGATCTTGGCGAGGTTGCGGCAACCGGCGAAGAAATCGCCAAGACCATTAGCAATATTGGCGTTAATGAATGGCTATCCACTGTACGGGCCTATCACCATACGACATTTCAGCACATTCTGATCGTAACCGGATTGGCCTGCGCATTTGCGACCAATATGGGGATGCGCAAGGCAGATATTGAAAAACTGACGACCGCAGGACTGCTGCATGATATCGGGAAGGTGGATATACCTGCGTCAATCCTTGATAAACCGGGCAAGCTGACAGCAGAAGAGTTTGATGTCATCCGCACCCATCCGGGGGCAGGATATAAATTTCTGGCCCGGCAGGACGGCATTGCCGAAGATGTTCTGGATGCCATCCTGCATCATCACGAATTTCTGAATGGCAGCGGGTATCCTGACGGTCTGGCAGGTGACCAAATTCGCGATCTGACGCGTATTCTGACCATCTGTGACATTATGGGCGCTCTGCTGGAACGTCGCACCTACAAGGAACCCTTTACCGTCGCGGAATCACTGGCAATTCTTTTACAAATGGCCAATGACGGCAAACTGGAAATGGTTCTGGTCCATGCCTTGGGCAGGACACTGGAAAAGAATGTCAATTCCATTCAGCAAACGCCGGATGAAAGCCTGATTGCCCTGGCACCGCTTTATCAGTCGCCCGTCGAAGCCCGATAACGCCCTATATCATGCACCATCGCCCGGTGCGCCTCCGCAGCCCGAGCAACATCTATCGAAAACAGCTCGACCAGTGCTGGTTGATCTTTGTCCTTTTCCGATAATACCGGCTGTTGCCCGTACAGTTCCCAGTCAATGTGAAGATCAGGGTCATTCCAGGCGATCCCGCGATCATGCTCGGGACTGTAATAATCCGATACCTTGTAAATCACGGTCGTATTGGGACGCATCGTGCGAAAACCATGCGCAAATCCTGGCGGAATCCATAGCTGATACCAGTTTTCTTCGGACAGTTCGATCTTGATATGCTGACCGAATGTCTGTGAATGCGGGCGCAGATCAACAGCGATATCCATGATCGCCCCGGTGGTCACGCGCACCAGTTTCCCTTGCGCGCGCGGTTCGGATTGATAATGCAAGCCCCGAATGGTGTTGATCGGTTTGCTGATCGACTGGTTTTCCTGCACCAATGTCACATCGCCAATTGCCGCACGAAATTCATCCTCGCGAAAGGTCTCGGCAAATGTCCCGCGCGGATCACGATGACGGTTCGGCACAAATAGCACCGGCCCGTCAATATCAAAGCGATCAAATTCCATGGCCTTGTCCTTTACTTCGTAATGGAAACGGGGAACCGCACCAATTGCCGTGGCACCCGCCACTTTCCGTTATGGGGCTTTGGGATCAGACGGACGAAAACGAGGCTGGCCTCGTCATCGATGGTGCTGAAAAGCCGATCCTGGCTGTCTTCGTCAATCATGGTGGCATAGGCGGCAAACGGGTCCCCCGGCCCGGCATCGGGATCAAGATCCTCATCAAGCAGAAACTTCGGCTCCGACCAGTTTTTCATATCCGGCGATGTCGAATAAAACATGCCGTGCCGATCCGTGCCGTCCTTGTTGCGCTGACGGTGCTGATAGATCGCGATGAAGGTATTTGTACCTTCATGCCTTACAAACCCGCGGATCGACGTAATTCCCTTGGGGCCGACGCGCGCGCAATCGGTTTGCTGTACCTGCCATCCCTGATCGGTCAGGTTTGCGGCCTCAACAAAGTCATTACCGTCCCATACCTGCCAGCTTGACGGATCATTGGCAGGTGCTCGCACCAGACAATTGCGCGAGTTTTTCCATTCCTCCTCGCGACGCCAGACAATCGCATACAGATAATTCTGCCAATTGATGATGTTGGTGACCGTCACATAGCTTGGTGCACGCTTCCGATCATCCCGATACGGTTCCGGCGGCGGGAAAGGTGCATGATGGGGCGGCTGACCAAGATAATCGAACGTTTTCCCACCATCGGTCGATTTCAGCGTCACCAATCCATTGATCCAGCAATCGATCCGCTTTGTCCGTCCCTTGCAGGGCATTTCGTGACGATACGGCATGAAACTGGCACTGCCGAGTGCGTAAACATTTCTTCCATCTTTGGTGTAAATTGCATGGATCCAGGTGCGATCATCCAAAAGATCGGGCTGCGCTTTCCCGGCGGCCATGAACCGGCTGTCACAATCGGGTTTCAGACTGTCAAAGCCATAACCAACAAAAGCACGGTTTTGGAAATTTGGCGCAAACAGGATCATGCGCCCCCTGTCATCACGAAATGCGCGCGCGGGCGCATCAGGCAAATGATGCGAATCACATCCCGCAACATCGCTATCAAAAATGGTCTTTTCCGGCCCGGTGACTTTAATTTCCAGCGCCGCAGAATTCGGTGATGAAAATGCAAGGATGCCGCCGCCTGACAGCACTGTTGCAATCAGGATCGTCGCGTAGCGGATATGCGATCTGTTTAACACTTATCCATCCATAGCCGTTCAAAATGAAAAGAAAACCGGGCATGACCGGAACTAGGAAACCGGCCATGCCCGAGCAGCATGGTTACGCCGCCTCAACCACGTAAGGGGTCGGGGTAGTGCCGAGGCGATGTGCCATGCCGTTTTCTTCGAGGAAGATTTTCAGTTCGCCAAACCGCATCTGGTAGGTTTCCTCGAAATGGCCGAAATCTGCCTGATCCCATGCTTCTTCGAAGGAAAATTTGTCGATATAGCGACCGTCGACATGCGGAATACCAAGCGTTTTGACAAACTCACGGGTCCGCGTGTCATAGGTGATGTAAAGGGCTGGCACTTCATTGGCGAGCGCCAGAAGATTGCCGTGCAAACGGAACCCGGTCACAGCATCAAGATGCCGCTCGGCTTCCTCGAAATCGGCCACCGTCTCGAATACTGCGAGTGACGATTTATAAATTTGCAATAACGGATCCGTTTCACCGTATAACCAGCCTTCTGTAATGAGCTGATTGACGGCCTTTGACATCACTTCATCCGCATTGGCAATCTGGTTGCAGCGCGCATAGAAGATCGCCTTTTCTTCCAGCTCGCCGGCACAAAGAAGTTCGGTTTGATATCGTTCGGCGAGTGTCCGAATCAGATATCGTTGAAACATGACGCATCTGGGTGTTTTGCGCCGCAGGGTAAAGCCAAGTTTTTTGATATCGGTCGACTTGAGACGCGGCAGCGTCAGTTTCGGTTTGCAGTGTCGAAATGCCGTCGGGCATCCAAAAATACGGACATTTTTGATCCCGATCGAATTCAACGCTTTTTTTGAAAGATGACCGCGCACGCCAAGAGTGGTTGAACGATGCGAAACGACCTGCAAAAAGCGCTTGGTCGATTCATTGACATATTCTTCCGAATTATCAGGGGTCTGCACACCAATCCCGAATGCGATAACCGGAACATTGGTCTGTTCCAGGACACGTGTGATCGGATCCCATTGACCGTTGGTATGAATATAGTTCGATCCGCGCAAAAAGATGTAGTCGAGCTGATTGATATTCTCGACCTGAGCCGGTGTCAGGTCGCCGCTAGCCGGGGCATAAATGGGTTGCAGTTCAGCATAATCGAGAATTCGCAGGGACGAATCATAGACAAAGCAATCACCGATATTGCTGAAATGCCGCGTTGACTTTTCGGGGGAACCGAAATTATGCGTTACCACTCCTACATTCTCGACAACTCTGCCTGCCGGCATGAGAACGCCGATACGAGGTTTCTGGCCAGTTGAGGGGATATTCTGGCTCATGTCTGGTACTCCTGCTGTGGCGGTTCGGGCCGTTTTCGATCCTTCTGAACCGCTTGCTCGTAATGAACGTTTCCTCCCTTTCTGGCGCGTGGGTGTTATGCGGCGTCAACCACCTGACGGGTTTTAAGGCTCTCTTCCCAATCAAGGGCGTGGCGCACAATCATCTCAAGATCATCATGTTTCGGCTCCCAGCCGAGCTTCTCGCGAACACGATCCGCACCCGCAATCAAGGCAGCCGGATCACCCGGGCGACGTTCAGCCAGTTTGACGGGGAAATCGACACCCGATACTTCCTTGACCGCTGAAATCACTTCCTTGACTGAAAAACCACGACCATAGCCGCAATTCATCACGTCGCTTTCACCGCCATTTTCCAGATATTCCAATGCAAGCACATGCGCATTGGCAAGATCTGAAACATGGATGTAATCGCGGATGCAGGTGCCATCCGGGGTCTCGTAATCTTCGCCATAGATTTCCAGATGCGAACGGACACCTGTTGCCGCCTGGCTGGCGATTTTGATCAGGTGGGTTGCCTTGCGTGATGTCTGCCCTGCCCGTCCTTTGGGATCGGCACCGGCAACATTGAAATAGCGCAACGCGACATAGTTCATGTCATGGGCAACAGATGCATCGGCCAGCATCTTTTCCGTCATCATTTTCGACGTGCCATAAGGCGAAATCGGTTTTGACGGGAAATCTTCAAGGATTGGGGTTTTGGCGGGTTCACCGTAAACACCCGCAGTCGAGGAGAAGATGAAATGCCGGATGCCTGCATCAACGGCGACCTGTGCCAGAGCTCGGGAATTCACCGTGTTGTTATAGTAATAATCAAGCGGATAAACCACCGATTCCGGCACGATGATCGATCCCGCAAAATGCATGATTGCCGTGACGTCGTGATCCGCAACAAGCTTGCGAACCAGTTCATAATCACCGCAGTCACCTTCGACAAAGGCAGCCCCGGCCGGAACGGCCCAACGATGCCCCTGACTGAGATTATCGAGGACGACGACCTTTCGCCCGGCATCCAGAAGTGCAAGCGCTGCGTGGCTACCGATATAACCTGCGCCACCCGTTACAAGTACAGTCATTGCCGCGTCTCCTTGTTATCGCTGTCCTTTTTCGGACATGCTTGTGGTGGCACAGTCATCCCGCCCGATACCGGTGCGGGATGACTGCACCGGGTTTGATCAGGCGACCTTGCGCTCGGGCTGAGCGTCTCGGGTCATTACATCGACCATTTTGTGGTCGATATTGTTTTCCGTCAGGAACGTTGCCATCTCGCGATAGGTCTGGAACCAGGCGCGATTGAATTTATCGAACAAATCCTGATTCCAGTAATCCTCGAGCACGAACTCCTTCTTCGAGAACACGTCATAGGACGGGATCTGATAGGTTTCGGCAAATTCGACTGTACGGCTGTCATAAGTGAAATAGATTGACGGAACACCGTTCGACAGCGCCATCAGATTGCCGTGCAGGCGATAACCCAGAACACAGTCTTTCTGACGTACAAGGTTTTCGTAATCAGCAACCACGTCGGAATAGAACATCTTGGAGCGATACAGGCGTTCCATCTCGTCATCCATGTACCACTTGCCGACATTCGGATTGCCACGCAGCTCGGCAATGGCCTGTTCTTTCTGTTCGTCGGTGCCAAAGACCAGTTTCTTTTCTTCAGGTTCGCCCTGTGCCATCAGTGTGACATTATCGAACCGGTGCGCGAGGTCCTTGACCAGATCACGGTGGAAGGTCAGATAACGTTCGATATTCTGTGCATAGGACGACGAAACTTCGCGGCGAAGCGTGATACCGACATTCTTGACCGTGTCGAGTTCCGGCAGCTTGATACGCATATTCGGATTGTTCGAACGGAAAGCAGTCGGGCAACCGACAATACGCACATTCCGAATGCCGATATCCCACAGAACCTGCGCGGTATAGGCACCACGCACACCGATGGATGTCGTCGAATCAGCCATCATATGCAGAACGGTTTTTGTCTGTTCGGACAGATTGATCTTGCCTTTGACCGGGGCCTGAGCGCCCAAGCCGAAACCGAGCACCGGCAGGCGTAAACGTTCAAGTACCTCAATGGTGTTGCGCCAGTCCATCTGGGAATGGATGTAATTCGACCCGCGCAGGAAGACATAGTCATATTCCTCGCGCAGTTTGTCGATCTGGGCCATATCCGGGTTGGCAATCTCGACAACGCCAAGCTTTTCAAAATTCATCAGTTTCAGCGACGAATCATATACGAACGCATCGCCAATATTGTGATAGTGATCGATATAGCGTTGAATCTGCTGATAATTGTACCAACGGACGCTGTCGTGGTCGTAGACTTCGCCCGATGGAATCATTACGAGAACGCGCGCCATAGTGTTTCTCCTTGGCTAGGTGACTTCTGATTATCGTTATGCCGTGCTGGCGACGGAGTGCTGCGACACAGGAGTCACAGACATCGGGCGGGTCTCGAGAACCTCCCGGTACTGCGCGAGATGTTGCTCGGCGCAATCGATATAGGTCGGCGGGCGTGGAATTCCCTCGCGCATCCGATCCCAGATTTTGTTGTCGGTAAGAGCATCGACAAGACGGTCAGCAAGGTCTTCGGCACTGCCAACACGGAAATGCAGACCATTAACACCGTCGGTGATTTTTTCAGCCATGCCACCGATATTCGAACAGATCATCGGCCGCCCGTGGAAGAAGGCTTCCTGGATGACGATCGGGGAATTTTCCCACCAGATCGACGGAATGATCGTCCAGTCGGCAAGCTCCATCAGTTTGGGCATTTCGCTGTTCTGATAGGCGCCATAGAACCGGACACGTTCACCGGCCTTCTCGATCAGGTCGTGAACTTTTTCCTGATATTCAACGGGTTGCCGCTCAAGGTTACCACCAAAGATCATCATACGGGCATCATCACCCCAGATGTCGTCAGGTACGCGACCCACCGCATCAAGCAGGATGTCCGCCCCCTTGAACATGGTCAGTTGTCCGAAAAATGCGAACCGTGACCTGCGCGGCTGCGCCTTGGATAATGGGCGTGTATTTGCCGCTTCCTTCACGTCCAAGCCGTTTTCAATCACCGACATCTTGTCACGATCCAGCCCCCAGTCGACAAACCGGTCGGCGAGAAAATCACTGGGCGAAACGTAATGGTCGGCCAGATTAAGCATCGCCTTGATGAACCGTTCCCGACGCAGGAAGGACGCCGGCGAGATATTCTGGAAACAGCCGTTGCATTCAATCGGGCTGGCCCGGTTGCAAAGCTTCGTGCCACCGCTTTTGACCATCTGCCCATGGTTGTGGCAGATCGTCAGGAATTCGTGGAAGGTAAAGAAGATCGCCGCATCGGGCATGGCTTCTCGGATCGCATAGATCGTTTCAAGACCAAGGCCAAGATAGTGATGGAAATGCACCACATCGGGCTCGTAATCACGTACGAACCGCAGCAAATCGCGGTCTATTTCATCGGTATTCCCGTTCGACAGCAGAAAATGATCGTAATTTTCAGCGTGATACAGGATTTCGTTATCTTTCTGGCGCAGGCTCATCAGTGCTGACGCACCATGGCGCGGCACCGGATGACCGACACGGGCCAGATAGAAACTTTCCACCCCGTCCAGTTCGTTCAAACCTTTATGCAGGTTGTAGGAGGCCACTTCGGCCCCGCCCAGCGACATGCTGGGATGTCCGTGCGAAATAATGAGGACACGCAGGTCAGTCGACGGCATGATTGTGGCTCCGCAAATTTGAGACGACCAATGACCAGCGGCGATCGAACGCCCAGCGGTCAAGACGATGCGAAAGTTCCTCCCAGGCGGGTGCGCTTGTTATTGATTGTTCGCTCCCCAGGACTTCGATTTCAGGAATCCACCATGAGGCAGTTCCGCCCATGCGCAGCTTCAGAGCGAGATCGAGCCCCTTCTCCGACGGACCGATATAGCCACGGGTAAAGCCGTTGATGTCTTCAAAAGCCTTGCGTGGCATGATGCAGCATTCCGGAGTTCCGGCGCTGACTTCCGTCGGTTCGGCATCAGACAGAACCGCACGCGGATAGCCGACATACCGATCCGACAGATACTGCCCGTCGACATCGCCTTCGATCCATGTACCTGCCCAACGGACAGAGTCATCTTCAAACAGGATCGTCGGGCAGACGACGCATTTACTGCCCCGCTTGCGATAAGCCGCAAGTAAAGGTTCGAACCATCCCGTGTCGTGCGGCAGAATATGGGCGGAAACAAGAGCAATCGTCTCGGAATTGGTTGAAGCAACCCCGACTTCAAGCGCGTCGCAGAAATCTTCGACACCCTCGGCAAATACGATGCGGACATTAAGCTTGTAAAAGGCTGCCAGTCGCATCATGTCGCTTCCGACCTGATCAAAGCTTTCAGCAGGTCCGGCAATCACAATCGGCAGATGACGCGTGACTTCATCAAGCCCCAGCAAGGCAATTGTCACACCGATATCGCTAATCGTATCGTCAACACCAACTATCAGGGTAACCGGCGCATCTTCATCGAAATTGCCGATATCATGAGTATCAATGGCGAACGGGCTTTGCGCCGTCATATTCTGCAACATCGGGCCAAACTGACGTTCGATACTGTTTGAAGCAGTAACCGAACGCGGGTCAAGGGACGGCAAAACACGCGACAAAGCCTGTCGTGCCGATGCGCGGGTCGGATTTAGCGGACAATAGGCGGGAAACGCATCAGATATGGCCAGTTCCAGATAAACCGGCTGATCGGATGCCGGGGTATCTTCCAGCGGACAGAACACCAGAAAACCATGACTGTTACGTGCCGGGTTAAGCCCCGAGAACATCGGATCATTGACAAAGGCATTGGTGACGTCAGGACGTGATTGGCGGGTCCATCGATCATCAATGCGAACCGCTTCACCACCAACGCGCAACATGACGGTTTCAACCGCGCGGTCAGGATCCAGCATCCAGCCGGAAACCAGAATGCCACTGCCTTCGATTACCAGCGAAAAATCAATCCCGATACGTACAGGCCGATCCAGTTCAGAAACAGTATCGCGTCCGTCAAATCGATGGGCTGCCATACGGATCTGTTCAAGAATATTATCGGGTGCCTTTACCCGATCCAGAACAGAACGAATATGTGCAGGTACGTCTGGCAATGCGACCAATACGCGTTGCTGATAAACCTCGATCGAAAACCAGCCATCACGACCACGGAAATAAACGCGTTGCAGCTTGTTTGGATTGATTCGGGTATCGCCGACCATAAGCCCTGTAACGCCCGTGGCATGTTCGCCAAGATCATCACGCACGAACTCGGCACTCGTTAGCTCGGCCAGAACCGGGCCTTCGTCAATTGCAATAACGCGGGTACGCCCGGTAGGGAAGTTGCTGGACCAGCCCTGTATGTAAATGTCGCCCTCTTCCAAACCGCCAAGAACTTCGATAAAACCGTTACTGCGTGCAGCAATTCGAACAAGAGCCGCCACAGTGCGCAGACGTTTCTTGTTAGGATTGCCCGCCAGAAGGGCTTCAATAACGCCATCGATCACGGTGGCAAATGCCGCCCCGGATTGTTCGGCCACGGCAGACAGAATGGATTCAAGTCCCTGCGACCGGCTTTCAATCCGGTACTCTCCGGGTTGTCCCGGTGCCTTGAACAGGGCCGTTTTCAAGCGGCGCTGCGAGACATTCTGCATCGGCAGAAGTGCAACAAACCCATAAGCAGCTTCAGGCGGGCCATCGGCACGGCGCCAGCTGATGATCGATGCCTGAACCTTGGCATCGGATTGACCGTTCAGGAATACATCGATTGTCGCCGGCATCGCAGCACCGACACCAGCCATAAGCGCAAGCCCGTCATCGACCAAAGCAGCCACAACGGTCCTGCCGTCCAGCGGCATTCCAGACGGTTCAGTCATGCCCTGCCCTCCTTGTTATTTCTTGTGGTTGTGAATTGAAAAACAGCTCGGCCCGATCCGACGACAACACCATTCCAAATGATGGTGGCGAAACATCCGGACTATTGGCCATATCGTTGAGATAGCGGCCATAATCGCTTGCAGCACTGAAACCGGCACTGCGGGTCAAGGCATCACGGTCAATCCAGCCCAAACGCCACGCTGTCTCTTCCGGGCTTCCGATTTTAAGCCCCTGACGTTCTTCAACCGAATAAACGAACTGTGCCGCCTGAAGCAGGCTTGCAGGTGTCCCCGTATCAAGCCAGGCGCAGCCGCGACCAAGCATTTCAACGGTCAGTTCACGGTCTTCGAGATAGCTGCGGTTAAGGTCGGTAATTTCGAGCTCGCCACGTGCGGATGGCACAAGATCTGCAACACGGTCAGGCGCAGTCGCGTCAAAGAAATAAAGCCCCGTCACCGCCAGATTGGATGGCGGGTTCGACGGCTTTTCGATGATATCAAGTGGCTGACCATCCGGATCAAATGCCATCACGCCATAGCGTTCCGGATCACGAACGGCATGAACAAACACCGTTGCACCGGTGTGACGTTTGGCTGCGCCACGCAGTCGCTCACCCAGGCCGTCACCGTGGAACAGATTATCACCAAGGATCAACGCACAGGGTTCACCATTGAGGAATTCTCGTCCGATCAACAGGGCTTCGGCAATACCGTTTGGTGCGTCCTGTTCGGCGTAGGTCAGATTGATACCAAACTGTTTACCATCCCCGAGCAATCCCGCGAACGCATCGGTTTGGCCCTTGGCTGTTATGATCAGTATGTCCCTTATGCCCGCCAGCATAAGGGTGCTGAGCGGATAAAAAACCATCGGCTTATCCCAAACCGGCAACAACTGTTTGCTGGTTGCATGGGTAATCGGCCACAAGCGCGAACCGATCCCGCCAGCAAGAATGATGCCCTTCATGCAACCCTCCTGCCGTGAATACCGGCATGTTGAATGGTGTGGGAAATGCCGTCCTGCCAATGCTGGCAAGGCAGACCCAGGATTTCTTCGATTTTCTGGCAATCAAGAACCGCGTAAACAGGGCGCGGCGCAATATCGGCCAGTTCTGAGGCGCTGCTTGCGGCGATGAGGCTCACATCGGCTTCAAGTTCATCGGCAATGACATGCGCAATCTCGAACGGGCTTGCCGATCCCTTGCCCGCGGCGTGATAAATCCCGCCCGGTACATCGTCGCCATCAAGCACGGCCTTGCAAATCGCGGCGATCTGACCGGCAAGCGCGTATGCCGATGTTGGCGATCCGAACCGGTCGGCGATTGCTCTGACCCGTTCCCCATTGGCAAGCTTGCGTGCAAAGGCATGAACAAAACTTGGTCGTCCGTTGCCGTGCAACCAAGCCGTTCGGAGCACGATGGTCGATGGTGCGGCCATCAAGGCAGCACGTTCGCCCGCGCACTTGGTTGCGCCATACCAATTGATCGGATTGGGTTCGTCATCTTCGTGATAAGCACGGCCTTCCTGACCGGAAAACACGAAGTCGGTCGAAATCTGGATCAGGCGAATGTCCAGTTTACTTGCAATTTCCGCAAGGGTCGAAGGCACTTCGGCATTGATCAGGCGTGCCTCGCTGCGATGGGTTTCTGCGGCATCGACGTCGGTAAAGGCCGCCGCATTAACGATCAGTACCGGTGGTTTCGTCGCCAGAAGCTTTGCGATCCCATTCAGGTTCCCCATGTCGATTTCAGATCGCATCGGGCTCCAGAACGGGATACCAAGTTCGCGCAGATGCGCTTTGCATTCCTGGCCAAGACGACCGGAACCGCCCAGCAACAACACATAACGTCGTGCAGTAAGTTCGGACAAAACGGAATGGGTGATGACTGCCATAATGCCCTGCCTCACCACACCATCGCGCCGATGGAAATCCCGACGGTCACACCGATCAGGCAAGCCAAAACCAAAAGCGGTGTTTTCAGGTCGTTCCGATGCTGCTCGGTAAGTGCG
The DNA here is from genome assembly GCF_017744215.1 of Thalassospira sp. A3_1. Lineage (NCBI taxonomy): Bacteria > Pseudomonadati > Pseudomonadota > Alphaproteobacteria > Rhodospirillales > Thalassospiraceae > Thalassospira > Thalassospira sp. A3_1. The sequence continues at coordinate 624,754 of NZ_JAGHQQ010000003.1, forward strand.
GAAAGCCGTTCGTCGAAGCCGCCAAGTGACTTGTCAAAACGGACAAGGAAAACTTCGAGTTCCTCGACACGGCTGTTCAATTCTTCCTGCCCGGTACGAACCAGTTTCACACCGGCTTCGATCCCGTCATCGGCAGATGCCAGCTCATCCATACGTCTGGATGCATCGACAAGACGCTTGGCCGCTTCGCGCTGACCATTTTGCAAGATGTGCTGGGCTGCCAGCAACCGGTCAAGCCGATCCAAAATCTTGCTAAGGGGTGCATTAACCGCTGATTGCGCCTGCTGTTCGCTTTGCGACGGAATACGCAATTCGATCTGATCACCGGTTTCCGGTGTAATCGCAAAAACGGTAACATTTTCAACGCTGGCTAACGCTGCTTCGGGTAGCTCTGCCTCGAACGCATGGGCACCATCGCCAATACCGTTACGGCGAAGATCAACACGCTCGTTTTCGGCTTTCACGCGCAGCAGGGTATGCCCGTTCAGACGCACGATAACCTCAATGCGCGCATCCGGACGTTCCGGGGACCACACCCAGCCAAACAGACGTTCGCGGTCAATCGCGTCAACGCGGCCCTCGATGGTCGGGATAGCCTGCTCGACATCGGCCTTTGCCGCGTCATTGGCAACCGGTTTTGCAGACGTCGTCTCTGTCAGGTCTTTCTGGGCAATCGCCATGAATGCCTCCTTTTATCTGTGTCAGGCCGCGACGAAATCGGGACGGATCATCTTGCGAAACAGCATGAGGTGCTTTTGCGCGACGTCGTCGATGGCGGCCGGCGGGCGCACATGGCCCGACAGCTTTTTCCAGAGTTTCGGATTGGTGGCGCAGTCCTTCATCACACGGGCCAAATCGGCCGGATCATCGGCACGCACATGAATGCCGTCATGCCCGTCACGGACCATTTCAGCCATGCCACCGATGCCGCTTGTGATGACGGGACGGCCATGCTGGAATGCTTCCTGAATGACCAGCGGGGCATTTTCCCACCAGATTGACGGCACAACGACCCAGTCGACCCGTGACATCAGTTCCGGAATATCAGCCCGTTCATAGGCCCCCATCCGGTGTATTTTCGAACCGGCCACCTCGAAAAGACCGTCGATCTTTTCATTGAAAGCAACCGTCTGAAACGGTGCAGCACCATGAACGCGCAGTTCGAAATCGACATCATCGGCGGCCAGTTTCTGACTGGCTTCAAGTAGCACATCCGCACCTTTCCAGGGGTTCAGGTTGCCGAAGTAACCGAATACATTGGGCATACCCGTGCCCATATCGCGTTTCGGCGCAGCAGGAACCGACGGACGGCCATTGTGCATGACCTCGATCTTTTCAGGATTGATACCCCAATCGATGTAACGGTCACGCAGGAACGCACTGGGCGCCAGGAACCGGTCGACAACACGCAGATGATTGCGCAGATTGACCGACCGCATCGAAAAACGATCCGGTGCAATGCCATCCAGTCCACAACGTTTGCCGAGACGATCCGCTTCCAGATAACGCTGCCGCGTGCCGCGATGGATCATCAGTCCGTCATTGGGACAGATCGGATAATAGTCGTGCAACGTCATCACGATCTGGCAATGCGGCAGGACACGCCGGATCAGCATCGGCAGTTCGATGCCCCAAAGAACCAGATGATGGATATGCACCACATCCGGATCCCACGTTTTCAGAAGCTCGGTGAAATTCGGCGCGACGGCATACAGGTCCGTTTGCGACATGTTGAACCGGTCAAAATGCCCGGCCCAGAACAGCATTTCATCGCCAGCATCATTAATCGCCTGAAAGCTGGTCCCCGGACGGCGTTCACGGTGGATATCGTTGGTCGCACCGACGAAAATAGCTTCGCACCCTGCCCGCTTATAGGCATTGAAAAGATCGTGGGCGAAAATCTCGGTCCCGCCGGGATGCAGGTCGGGATGATTATGTGCCAGAACCATGATACGGGGGTTCATGCGTTCCTCCGCGGTTTTTCAGCAATCAGGAAGTCCTGGTAATGGTTGGACTGATCGCCATGCCAGGTACCGAAACTTTTTGTCATCAGACTAAATCCGGCGGCGCGCATCGCACCGTCGATAAAGCCATCGTCAAAGCCCACAGCCGCCATCGGGTTTTCACCCTTGAGGTGCCAGCATGGCTGGTTTTCAAGTTTTTCCAGACTGGTCAAACGCGGGTCGCAACCGGGCTTTGACAGCTCTTCCGGATCACGGATGACAAATGCTGTTAAAAACAGCTTTCCGCCCGGGCGCAGCACGCGAAACACCTCGGCGCAATAGGTTTCGATTTCTTCAGGCGGCAAGTGGGTTGCCACCGAGATCATTGCCGTGAAATCGAATGCACCGTCCTGAAAAGGCAACCGCATGCCACGCCCGCCGATGGATCCTTCGGGATTGTACAGCGCGTTTTTGACATCCTGTACCTGGAAGCCAAAGTTGGAATAACCTGGCGAGATGGTTCGTTTGCACCACTCGATACCGTTCGCAACCGGATCAATGCCCTCGTAAATCGCCTTGTCCGCATCAAGATACTGGGTCAAAGGCACCGCCATCCGGCCAATACCGCACCCGATATCAAGCACATCGTGATCGGGCATCAACCCTGCACGGCGTACAAAATGCCCAAGGAATTCGGCACCGATGGCACGATAGTCGCCATCGCCGACAAAAACGGCTTCCTCAGGCGGCACCGGCAGAAAACGATTGGCGATGATCTGCTGGCAAAGCCAGTCAAGATGCTGTTCGCCTTTGGCGTCCAGTACCGGTTCATCATGATTGGAAAATGCCAGAACCTGGCTCATGCCGCCTCTCCCTGGTCGTCATCATCCGAAACGCGGTTTTGCGGCCGGTTCTGCGGAACATCGTTTTCATGAAAATCTTCGAGCATGTCGCGCCAACGCGAGGCATGAAGCCACGCATTGTATTGCGTCGCCACGCCGAGCATGTAATCGGTGTGGGTTGAAATCGACTTGCGCTCGAAATGATAAAGGCTGGCGTCGGGGACATATTTGATGTCGAAATCGGCCTTGCGGATCTTAAGGCACAGATCGCTGTCCTCGTAATCGCCGATCACGTAATCCTCGGTAAAGCCACCGACGTCATCGAATGCACCGCGATGCAGCAACATGCAGGCCCCGGTAATTCCCGGAACGGAACGTTCGATATTGGCATCAGGGAACTGATCCGGAAGCCCCTTGTAGAAATGATGATTAAGCCACTGCCCGCGTTCATTTTTGGCAAAATACATTCCCGCGTGCTGCAACGAACCGTCTTCAAACAAAAGCTTCGGCCCCACTGCGGCAACTTCCTGCGGACCACCCATTTTCGATGCGAGCAATTCCAGCCAGCCGATCTGATGGGGAATGACATCGGAATTGAGCATTGCAATCAGGTCCGCACGGGCATGTTCCGCCCCGGAATTGCAGGCACGCGCATAACCACCGTTACGACTCATAACCACCAGACGCATCGGCACGTCGTAAAGCAGATGCAAACCGCGCAGAAGATGTTCGCATTCCTCCGCCTGTTCCGGGGAATCAAGCACATAGATCACGTCGCAATATTGCGAAATCCAAGGGTCACAGGCAAAGGCACCAACCTGCGCACGCAGGAAATCCAGGACCCGATACAGTGGCACGACAATGGAAACCGCCGGCTCCTTGCGCGGTTCACCGAACTCGATGGTCCGGTCAATCTTGGCTGCTGCCAGCAACTTCTGCTGCAAATCACCAATGACCGGTGAGAGGCAGTTTTCAATAATCTCGTCGGTCAGATGTTGCGGCGGGACCGCACGCAGGATGCGGGCCCGTGCCTCGGCCGGATCAATCGGCTGTGCTGTCGGCACCATCAGATGACGGCTGCCAGATGTCAGCCGCATCAAACTGCGCGGCTGCAGGATCGGCACCTGACTTTGGATTTCGCGATAAAATCCGACGAAACCGGTTGCCGAAACGGTACGATCATCATCCATGACATTACCGGCATAACGGTAGAAACCCTCGCCGAATGGATGTGCCGTTCCCTTGCTGTCAAGAATATCGATCCCGGCAATCATTTCAGCCGGATCACGATACCAACCGCCAATCAGGGTGCCGCGTGCCGTGGTTACGGCAAGGTCGACCTCGCCGCTCGGCAATCCGCCGCCACCGGTTACCCGCTGGCTTGAAAGCGGACACCGCAACTGGAATTCAAGGGCGGCCTTGCGGGCCTTGGTGTCGCCACGAGCCATCGCGCCGATGATATATTCGCGCAGATCGGCATCGGATTTGCCGCGCGCCAGCCACCATCGCGACAACGAGGGCAAAACTGGCGTCGCCGCCAGATGGCGAATGGCCAGCGCGCGTCCGCCGGTCACGACGAGATAGGCACCGTTCTCGGTGCCGTCGCGATCAGCGATCATGTAGGTCTGTTTCTTGCCCTGCGGACCTTCGCTGCTTTCATGCGGCGGAAGCGCCAGGCGGCGGAAACCAAAGGAGGAAACGATGTAAACGGCTTCGATTTCGCCAAATGCCACCGGCAGCCCGGCCGAGATCAGGATTTGCTGATCGGACAGCTTCGCGACCGCTTTGGCGCGTTGGGGCGTATCGACAATTTCGGAAACGAGCTTATTGAGGAATATGGTGTAACTTTTGCTGCGGCGGGTGCGGAACATGCTGGCCCATGCACCAAGCAACGCAGACATCAGCGACAATCGCCCTGATGGCGTAACATCTTCCAGCAGCATGCCTGCGCTGGCGAATTCAAAATCACCATCCGGATCAATTGTAATTTCATCTTTGCGGCCAAGGGTCCCTGCTTCAGCCAGAAATGAAACAGGTGCATCTTTGGGTCTGCGGATAACACGCAGCAGGCGGGTTCCTCCGCCGCCAAGAGGCAGACGCAATGTGGCTTGCGGCGAAATTGCTTTGCCTTCGGTAGTTTCAAGCTTGGGCACCGCCCACAAACGGGTCGGCATATCCCATATAAGAAGCAATGTTTCAGGGTTAAGCAGGCAAACTTCCGGCGCGTCACCGGTCGTCCGCACAGCTTCGGACGAGGCAAATTCGAGCATGGCGATTTTCACTTCACAAGAAGTTCAGGGTGACGCCCGCAACATAAGTTGCGGACGCCATCATTCGGATTACTGGACGCTGAAGAAGCTGTCCGGATTGTCCTGGACGTCTTCTGCATCGACATTGTTGAGGGTGATGGAATCCCCATTGCCAAGGTCGATAACAGTGTTGGCGCCATCCTGCGTTGCACGCGCAGCAACATCGTCGGCACTTTCGATGCCGGTGTCGTTGATGTTGTTGCTGATGGAAAGCATGTCTTCGCCAACCGTGAAGTCGAGTACGACGTCGTTACCGCCGCCACCGGTGAAGACAAAGGTATCGCTACCCGAGCCACCGATCATCAGATCGTCACCGGCACCACCGTCAAGGACATCGTCCCCTGCGCCGCCGAGCATAAGATCATTGCCTGCGCCGCCCTGGAGAACATCGTCACCAGAACCGCCCAACATCTGATCATTGCCTTCGCCGCCAAGCATGATGTCATCACCGGATCCACCGATCACGAGATCATCGCCTGCGCCGCCATCGAGGACATCATTGTCCGAACCGCCAAGCATGGTGTCGTCATCGGCACCACCTGACAGAACATCTTCACCGGAGCCACCCATCATCAGGTCGCTGCCGGAATCCCCCATCAGTACATCGTTACCCGATCCACCGAACAGGATGTCGCTACCTTCGCCACCAATGGCAACGTCGTTGCCTGCGCCACCGAACAGGACGTCATCGCCCTCTTCGCCGAACAGAACATCATCATTACCTTGTCCGAAGATTGTATCGTCACCGCCACGTCCAAAAATCACGTCGCTGAAACGAGACCCTAGAAGCGCATCATCAAAGGCGCCGCCTTCGAGAGTTGCCATGTAATCCTCCTTCGTGTCCCAACATTATTGACATCGCGGGGGTTATCCCCTCACGAGAGGTTGGCCGTTCCCTCAAGGCGCTAGAGGCCCCCTGAGATCGGCCACACAGCAACCCTATATTCTTTTCTTTTATCTTAGGAAGATATTCTCGTGTTTTTATTGTGTCAATATTATGGATTAAGGCATGAATTACATTATAATTCCTGAATTATTTCACAAGTATTCATTTTTTATTTGATTTATATTTAGTTTTATTTTTGAACAATACTTGAAAAGAAAAAGCCGCAGACGTTTCAATCTGCGGCTTTCGCGCCTGCAGCATTTCTGAAAATCAGTCCTCGCGGAACGCTTTGCTCATGCTTTCGGTGATCGGATCTACCAGATAGTCAATCGCCTTTCTGGGCGATTTCAGGATCAGAATATCTGCTGGCATACCCGGTCGAATTTCAATGTCATCGCGTTCTGCCAATGCACCAGGGTCAATTGCGGCCCGAACGATGTAATAGGAAGAATCGCGCTGCTCATCGACCGTCTGGTCTGCTGCAACATATTTAACCTCGCCATCAAGTGGCGCCAGGCGACGCTGACTATATGCCGTCAGTTTGATCTGGGCCTTTGACCCGACATGAACCGAATCAATATCCTGGCGATTGATCATCGCCTCGATCAAAAGCGGCTCGTCTTCGGGGATAATATCCATGATCGGCTCTGCCGGACTGATCACACCGCCCGGTGTGCGGACCTGAATATTGGCAACAGTTCCGGCCTGCGGTGCCTTGACCTCCAACCGGTTCAGGACATCTTCACTGGCACGAAGACGCTGGCTGACATCGTTCAATGCCAGTTGGGCTTCCTGAATTTCAGTTGCTATGTCGCTTTGCCATTCCATTTCAATCGACGCAAGATTGATTTCAGCTTCGGCTTTTTGCTGTTCTGCTGCGGCTTTTTGCGCTTTGAACTCGCCCATATCGCCGACAAGATCTGACCAGTTATTCTCGATTTCGACCAACTGGGTACGCGTTGCGAATCCCTTCTCGGCCAACTGGCGAATGCCTTGCAATTGCTCGGCAACCAGCTTTTCCTGCCGGGTGCGGGCATTGATCTGGGAATCAAGCGCACGGGCCTCGGCGTCAAACTGTTCTATCTGTTTGGCCTGAGCATTCCGTTTGGCTTCATAAACCTCGTTACGCTTGCCAAACAGACGCTTTTCATCCTGCAAGATGTCATCAACATATTCCTGTTTCGCATCCATCAATTGCTGCGGAAAGTTGATTTGGTCGCGACCTTCCTGCTCCGCACGAAGGCGTGCAAGTTTTGCAAGAAGTCCATATCTTTCGCCGCGCAACTGCCCGAGTTCGGACTCGCTTCGCGTCCCGTCAAGCAGCATCAAAACCTGGCCCTGCTTTACGCGTTCCCCTTCCTCGACCAGCAGCTTTTTCAAAATGCCGCCCTCGAAATGGTTCACGACCTTTTTGCGGGAATCCACGATTACCGAGCCTGACGCAACCGCAGCGCTATCAAGTTCAGCTGTAAAAGCCCAGGAAAAGAAACCGCCAAACCCAACAGCGATCACAATAATACCTGCCATGATCGGCTTGCGCAGACTTTGGCGAGACGCCGTCCTCTCTTCATCAAGCACCTGATACCATGCAGGTTGCGGATCTTCCGGGATCATGACCTCGCCACGATCATCGACATTGATTACACGGTTCATGCCGCACCCCCGTTTTGCTGATTGCGTTTGATCGACGGCAGGCTTTTGATGTCATTGTCATCCTGCGTCATCGAACGGATCACATCGGTGCGTTCACCAAACTGCTTGACCCGACCATCCTGCATGACAAGCAGCTTGTGGGCGTATTGCATGATGCTTTGGCGGTGCGCGATCAGCACCACCATCGCCCCCGCATCCGCAGCCTGACGTACCGCCCGGATCAGAGACGCCTCGCCTTCGGCATCAAGATTGGCATTAGGTTCATCCAGTACCAGAAGACGGGGCCAGCCATACAATGCACGTGCAAGCGCGATGCGCTGCTGCTGCCCGCCGGACAATGTATGCCGCCCGGCCCCGATCGGCGTGTCATAGCCCAACGGCAAACGACCGATCATTTCATGAACGCCAGCCGCACGGGCTGCATCAATCACCTTGCGCGGATTTGCCTCGCGCATGCGACCGATGTTTTCACGGATGGTTCCGTTCAGAAGTGACACGGATTGAGGAAGATAACCGACCATGTTGCCAAACGATCCGCGTTCCCAAAGATAGGTACTGTGCCCATCAAGAAACACACCGCCTGCCGTCGGCTTTGCAGCCCCCACCAGAACACGTGACAGGGTTGATTTGCCCGCTGCGGATGGCCCGACCACCCCAAGAATTTCGCCGGGATTAAGGTCGAAATTCACACCGCGCAAAACCGGAACATTCGATCCCGGCACCGCATAAACCAGATTGTCGACAACAAGCGGGCCTTCGGAACGCGGCGTTGGTTCTATCTCACGCTCGGACTGACGTTCTTCAAGGATATTTCGAATACGCTTCCATGACGACAGGGCTGAAACCCAAGCCCGCCAATCGCGGGTGACATTATCGAACGGCAACAGAAGACGCCCCATAATGACCGTACCGCCAATCATCGCGCCAGGTGTTGTTTCACCCTGAATGACAAGATATGCACCCATCGCCAGCACACAAATCTGCATGCCGAAACGGGCAGAACGCGAGACAGAATACATCCCCTTGCTACGGGCATTACCGATATCAAGCAGCTCGCTGGCATGGATTTGCGATTGACGCCAACGCATCGCAAGAGCTGGCAACATACCCATCGCCTCGATGGCTTCGGCGTTTGATACGGTTGACCCGATATCGCCGATATTGCGCAGATTGGCATCAGAACCCTCCTTGGTGATCTGGCGTACCAGCAAATCCCCCAACAGGCTAAGCCCGATCAGGATCAGCACCGCCACAAGGCCGGCAATCCCGTAATACGGATGCAGGGCAAACATCACACCAAGGAAAATGGGCGACCAGATCGCTTCAAGCGGTGCACCAATGGTATTGCCATTGATAAAATTACGCAGATCGGACAGGTCGCGCAGAACCTGCGTCCCCTGTACCGACCCTTTTTCAAGCGCGACGCTCATTGCTGCCGAAATCGCAGGCAAGTTCAGGCGACGCAGTAATGATTTGGCCATTTCCTGAAAGATCAGGGCCCGAATGAAATCAAGGATGCCGTATAGAATGATAGCGCCGACCGCAATTGCCAGCAGCAATTTCAGCGTATCGGTGCTTTGACTGTTGATGACGCGATCATGCACCTGAAGCATGAAAAGCGGCACGGTCAGTTGCAGAACATTGATAAAGCCGCTCAGGACCCCGGCCCATCCAAGGCCACGAACAAAAGTGTATCTTGCCTCGCGGATGACGGACTTCGCATCCAGCGACGGTCTGATAGCTTTGCTTTCTGCGGTTTTTGGCGTGTTTTTACGACCAAAATGCATTGATTTTCATCCAATCAGCCAAAAGTCATAGTTTTTCCGCAATCTAATCACATAGTTGCGATGCCATGATGATCTACAATAAAATCAAATATGTCGATCTCATGTTCATGATCTGACAATGTAAAAACAGAATAAGACGAAGTAATTTAAAAATAAAAATACTTTCAAATTACTTCGAAATTACGAGCAAACTGAGGGAAGAATTGGGCGTGCGGAAAAACCGTTCAAGAGCAACGTCCTGTTATCTTCCCCACACGAAAGGCCTGCCACGGTCGAAAGACCATGGCATCAACTCTCGCTTGGGACCAGATAACGGATCAAACAACATGACCGTCACTCATCTTGAACTAGCAAACACCGTCGAGCGTATTTATCGGCGTTTTGCTGATCTGCTTCGTGTAGATCTTATTCGACTCGGCAAAGATGACATCAGCCCCGCACAAGTTGCGTTGCTGTTTACCATCGGAGACGATGAACTTTCGGTCCGGGATCTTCTTGATCGCGGCCATTACATGGGATCGAATGCATCCTATAATCTGAAGCAATTGGCTGAATCGGGCTATGTCGAACGCCATGTGATGGCCCGTGACCGACGGTCTGCCAGAATCAAACTTACCCGCAAGGGGCATGAACTGTGTGAATCCCTCCATGAATTCCACGAGGAATATCACAACGCACTGACCAATGACCTGCAAGACCAGCAGGAAATGGAAACAGCACTTCGCACCTTGCGGCGCCTGGAGGAATTCTGGACACAGACCCTCCGCTATGGCGGTGTGCCGGTAACAAGCGCCGTCATGACACAGGAGCTTCGCAGTCGCCGATGAAAATTGTCTTTGTCCACCGCCATGGACCGGGACAATTTGTTCACTTGGCCTGTCATCTGGCAAATGCCGGATGGCAGGTTTCCTTCCTTTGCGAAGCAATGAACGTTCAACTTCCCGGCATTCGTGTCCTGCGTCAGCGGGCTACCTCGCCCCCTCCAGCTACCCCGTTCCCGCAATATCACCATCAAATCGGCATGCAGGCCGCCACAACACTCGATTCACTCGTCGCACAGGAGGGTCCACCCGATATTGTTTATGGGCATATTGGCTGGGGCGGCATGATGTTTGCGCGGGATGTCCTGCGCAAGACACCACTGATCGGCTATTGCGAACATTACTATCATGCCGAGGGGCGTGATGTCGGTTTCGATCCGACCGAAACGGTTACATTGGCCAAGCGAACCCAGCTTCGGTTGCGCAACAATGCGCAGCTTTCAAGTCTGGAAACCATTGATGCCGGGATCAGCCCAACGGCTTGGCAAAAAGCTGCCTTCCCGCAAAGCTTCCACAACAAGATCGGGATTTGCCATGATGGTATTGATATCCATCGCTGCCGCCCGGATGAAAAAGCAGAACTGATCCTGCCCGATGGCCGCGTTGTCCGGCAGGGTGATCCGGTAATCACCTATGTCGCGCGCGACCTTGAACCCTATCGCGGGTTCCCGCAGTTCATGCGTGCTGCGGCAAAACTGTCCCGTCAAAACCCGGAGGTTACTTTTATCGTCGCGGGTGGTGACGGCATCAGTTATGGATCCCCCCGCAGTGACGGAAAGAAATGGCGTGACGCCATGATGTCAGAAACCGGCATGGATCCGTCCCGAATTGCCTTTCTTGGGCAAATTCCGCATGACCAGCTGATCCGCTTGTTCCAGATCAGTTCGGCCCATGTCTATCTGACATATCCGTTTGTTTTGTCATGGTCAGTCCTTGAAGCCATGGCATGCGGAACACCTGTAATCGCATCGGATACCGGACCGTGCCGGGATATCATTCGTCATGGAAAGAACGGATTGATGTGCGGTTTTTGGGACGAGGATCAGCTTGCCACAACAATGGCGGAAGCTTTGGCACACCCTGAACGTCTTCGCGAAATCCGCAAGCTTTCGCGCCTTACGATCACACGAAACTTTGCCTTGCACCAATGCCTTGAAAGACAGACCGGTCTGATCGAACGGATGGCAAAGCGGTGATCAGGTTTCGGAAATCTCGCAACGCATGAAATGGCGCAGGCCTGCATCGCCGGAATGTTCAGGCATCCGGCGATATAACCCGTATCCGGCAAGGCCCGTTTTATCGGTGGCGATGATCAGCCACAGGAAACCGGCTTCCTCGGCACGTGACAGATCTGTTTTCGACGGCTGCCAATCGCCATTAGGGTGCGAGTGATAGCAACCGGCAATCACCTCACCGCGATTACGGACCGAACGATGCGTTGTAATCAGGATTTGCGGATCGATTTCAAATGTCGTTAAGGGATCCGCAGCAATATTGCTCGAAACAACAAATCGGCTAATCGTGGTCGGATCGTCTGCGTTTGCAACCAAAAGGCCGCAGCATTCCTCAGGCCAGGCATTGACTGCCAAGGCCGAAACCTCGTCACGCAGACTTTCTGGCAACGTCACAACATACCCGGATCCGGTCATCGAACCACCTTGCAGAAAACGGTCTATTGCGGCTCCACCAGCAGGATTTGCCCAAGGATCGTGCCATCCCGCAAGGATACAACGACCAGACGGCTTCCCTGACGACCCTCGAGGCGGACGGTTGCCTCGCTTCCCTGCCGGGAAAAATCGACCAGCGTTTCACCCGGCGCCAGATCGATATTGATCGTTCCGAACGGTGCCAATTGCGCAACCGGTTTCGGATCGAGACCGGACGATGCGTCAACCTGCCCGGCAACCGGTACAGACGGCGTTGCGTCATCGGTTACAATGCCACCATCTTCCTGACGCGATACCCCATAAACCACAAGTGCGACGCCCGCGACGATCAGCACTCCCATAAAAGCGACCAGAATCTTGATAACGCGCATCACATTTCCGATTGATAAGTTGATCAACAGCCTGATCTTGCACCACGCTGCTATTACAGCATGCAGAACAAGACAACATTGAAGGCCATACCGACAAGAAACACCAATTGCAAGTTTGCAAAGCGGGATTGCATTTCATCGTCAAGCGATTAAAACCGCCCTGCAACAGATATCACCGGCCCGAATGGCCCCGAACAACAGCAGATGTGAATATGGATAGCGGCCCGAACGCGGAACATCTTGAATATATCGCCCTGCCTTCGGATGAAGGTGCGCGGCTCGATAAGGTTCTGGCAACCGCATGGCCCGAGCAATCACGTTCACGCATCAAAAGCCTGATCGAGGATGGACATCTGATGCTGAATGGCAATCCGGTTGCCAAAATGTCGTACAAGGTCAAATCGGGTGATCAGTTTGCGCTCAAAATTCCACCTGCTGTTGCGGCCGATCCCGTAGCCGAAAAGATCGCGCTTGATATCCTGTACGAGGACGACGATCTGCTGGTAATCAACAAACCGGCCGGGATGGTGGTGCACCCCGCAGCGGGCAATGAAAGCGGTACACTGGTCAATGCATTGCTGGCCCATTGCGGTGACAGCCTTTCGGGCATTGGCGGCGTAAAGCGCCCGGGCATCGTGCATCGGCTCGACAAAGACACCAGCGGCGCTATGGTGATTGCCAAGAACGACGCAACCCATAGGGCACTTTCGACCCTGTTTTCCGAGGACAAGGAAAATATCGAACGCGCCTATATCGCCGTGGTCTGGGGTGTCCCCCGCCAGCGCGAGGGCATAATAGAAGGCAATATTGGCAGAAGCCCACGCAACCGTAAAAAGATGGCGGTGCTGCGAAATGGCGGAAAACCGGCCCTCACCCGGTACAAAGTTTTGGCAAAACGTGACGACTCGTTGGCTTCACTCGTCGAATGCCGCCTTGCAACGGGTAGAACACATCAAATTCGCGTCCATATGACCCATCTCGGTCACTCACTTATTTGTGATCCTGTCTATGGTAGAAGCAAACTTACCCAGAAGTTCAACTCGCGGGTGCACGAGGTTCTGAACAGCTTTGAGAAACAGGCGCTACATGCCAGAACACTGGGATTTTTGCACCCAAAAACAGGCGATTACGTCCTTACCAAAGCCCCCCTTCCGGAAGACTTACAAGAACTCATCACCTGCCTAAGCCTACCCATTGGGATAGTTTGACCTAACCTTTTTGGTCGAAAATCTATTGACGCCTTCTAATACCCACGTATACCCTGTCTAAGGTGCTAGGGGATAAACCGCACCTTATACGAAGCGTAACGGGAGGCTTCAATGAAACAGGGAAATGCACTTCCAATCATCTCCCAAGATGGTCTGACAGTCTATTTGCAGCGCATCCGCCGTTACCCCATGCTTACACCTGAACAGGAAACGACGTTTGCGTGTGAATACCGTGACAATGATGATGCAACTGCCGCAGAAAAGCTGATTACCAGCCATTTGCGACTGGTTGCCAAGATAGCCATGAGCTATCGCGGTTATGGACTTCCGATAAACGAATTGATCTCCGAAGGCAATGTAGGCCTGCTTCAATCGGTCAAGCGCTTTGACCCGGACAAAGGGTTCCGCCTTGCGACTTACGCAATGTGGTGGATCCGCGCCGCAATACAGGAATACATCCTGCATTCCTGGTCGCTGGTGAAAATGGGCACGACCGCCGCCCAGAAAAAGCTTTTCTTTAATCTGCGGAAACTCAAAAGCCAGATGCAGGCAATTGATGAAGGCGATCTGCTACCGGAGCAGGTGGAACTGATCGCGACAAAGCTGAACGTTTCCGAAGATGACGTGATCATGATGAACCGCCGCCTCGCCGGACCGGATCATTCTCTGAATGCGCCGGTACGCATTGACGGCGACGGCGAATGGGTCGACTGGATCGAAAGCGAAGACGAAGATCAGGAAACCCTGTATGGCAAGCGCGAGGAATTCCTTCAAAGGATGAACCTGCTGAAAAGTGCGATGTCGCATCTTAACGCGCGCGAACGCGACATTCTCACCCAACGTCGCCTTCTGGACTCTCCGGTGACACTCGAAAATCTCAGCGTGGCATATGGCATTTCTCGTGAACGCATTCGCCAGATAGAAGTACGTGCCTTTGAAAAAGTGCGCAAATCGATCCACACCGATTTGCCGATGTGAGTCCCAACCTTACCCTCGTCAATGAATGTGACTGCGGCGGACAAATTGTCCGCCGCTTTTTTGTGTTTAAGATATATCATTCAATGAACCGGTCACTTCCCGGACCGATCAATTTCCTTGATCAGGCTGTCACCCCAAGTCTTGATTAATCCGCGCTGTTTCTTGCGCAACTCGGAAACCCGACGCTGGGCCGACAGGTTCAGAACATTGGCAACAATCGGTGGCATCGCCAGATACAAAAGCCAGCCAAGACCGGCTGCGCCATACATGATCGACAAGGCAACGGGCTGGAAAATTTCCTGCGTTGCAACACCAACGGTTTGCGCCCCCTGTTGCCAGATTTCCATGATATAGGGCGCAACCCCTGAAAAATTCAGACCGAAAATGCAGCGCGACATGGTCCGTCCCTGGCTGCGATCAAACATGAACGCGACCATAGAAGGCAAAAGCCCGACCGCCAAAGTAATGAATGTCGGCAGGGCTACCATGAACAAAAGCACGGCGGATGCCACCACCGACAAACCGGAAAAGGCACTTTTCTTTTTACTGCCAGACTGTCTTGCCATCCCCGTCCCCTACCAGATATGCATCAGAAACAGTGCCGACACCGTCAGCAATGCAATCATGGTCGACGCAAAAGCTGCCGCCTGCTGACCGACTTTTTCTGCCAGTTCAAGCCGTGCGGGACCTGATGATTCAAGATCAAAGACCTCGCTTTCCGCTTCGGAATATTCCTCGACCGCGGTGATGAATTCGGTCTGGTCCTTTCTGCGTTCCTGTTCGTCATTGATCAGGTTGTAAAGTTCAACCAGATTGCCGCGTTTGGCCAGTTTCGGGATTTCGTGTTCGACCCGCTCCCGTCTGGCTTTGCTGTGAAATACCTTGACCGCGGGCTCCATCAAACGTGCGACCCAATGAGACAGGTTCTGGAGGTTATCGGGGCCATGCCGCCATTGAACAAGTGCCAGCATACTGATAATCGCACGACTGTATTCAACTTCATCAGAAGGATTCTGCAGCGCAAGAAGCTGTGCCTCGACATCATCCTCAAGGCGGGTCGCGATAAAGGCCGCGATATGTCGGTCCACTGGCCAGCTATCGTCAGGCAAATCTGCGGCAGCTTTTTCCAATGCTGGTAAAAGCTGCGTTATATCGACAACATAATCTTTCTCGATCATCGGGCTCAGGCAGTGCTGATTGCGCACGATGGCATAAAGGCACCGCTCATAGCCATAACCGGCACTTTGCTGCTGGATATAGTATCGCAGGTTTTTGTACGCCTGCTGCAGCTTCTGAATTTCCGGGCTGTACCCGCCCTGACGGCCAAACCAGAAGGACGGAATATCGCGGACCACAACATCGGCAAAACGCTGCGGCCCACGACCGTGCTGAACATCATAGGACAGCATGCTGCCCAGACCATCAACCATCGCAGAAAAGCCCTTGAACCGGATTGCTCCGGATGGATCAAGGATGATGATTGATTTGGCAACCAGGATATCCTCGGCCGCGCGCTTATCCGCACCAGCCCACTGCAATTGCCGTATCGCTTCGGACATGTGTTTGGCGCGGTCATTATCCGCAAGCCCGCGACGCAACCATATTTCAACAGTACCATCGCGAAGCGGTGCAAGCGAGTTGACCCAGTTCTTTGCAATCCCCTGCGCAAGTGATCGCGCAGTATAATAATCCTTGCCCGCCAGGTTCTGGGATCGGGCTGCTCTTCGCTCGGTATTTGACTGGACCGGTTTTGCCCGACGGCCATCGATCCAGGCATTCAGTTCGGCAAATCCCCATCTTTCTTCAGTGTCATCACATAAAAGTCCACGCACTGGTTCAATCAATGCCAGTGGCAGTTTTTCATTCATGACCACTGCCTGGAACGACCCCTTGGACAGTTTAACGTCGATAATGTCCTGTTCGCGCAGCTTTTGAAGCGGCGTATGCCCAATACCAAGAGCGGCAATCGTCATGCCCAGAGCATAAAGATCGTCAAGCAGCGTTCCCAACCCGCGACCGGCAGGGTCGGCAGTCATTCGGGATATGGTTTCGTAAACCAGTGGCTGATTGAAACCGGCAGGGGCAGCACAACAATCCCCAACGACAACCTTCTCAGCCATCGGATCGCCAAAGAAAAGATTGTCTGCACGAATATTCCGATGCGTCAGCCCTTTGTCGGCCACAGCCTGCAACACATGCATCAACGGTTCGATAACAACTTTGGCAAAATCGTGCTCGTCTATCTTTCTCTGTTTTTCGCCCGGCACCAAAACACGACCGCCTGCTGGCTTTTCATAGAAAAGCACCATTGTCTTGCGGTCCAATAGCGGCCAGTGGGCAATTTCATGGTCCAGAAGATCAATCTGGCCACCAATGTGTACCCCCGTCAGAAACCTGATCAGGTCTTGACGCGTTGGAACAGTCGGGTCTGTGACAAGTGCGAATGCA
This sequence comes from Thalassospira sp. A3_1, assembly GCF_017744215.1. Taxonomy (NCBI): domain Bacteria; kingdom Pseudomonadati; phylum Pseudomonadota; class Alphaproteobacteria; order Rhodospirillales; family Thalassospiraceae; genus Thalassospira; species Thalassospira sp. A3_1. The sequence continues at coordinate 641,667 of NZ_JAGHQQ010000003.1, forward strand.
CCACCCTCTTCGCGGCGCAGATTATCCGCGGCATAGGCCTTGCAATTACCCATATCGTATTCAGGAAGCCGAAGATCCGAAAACACACGGAAATTGCCAATTTCCACACTTCGTCCGCCACCGCCACTGGCAGCGGGTTCCTCTCCGCCCAAGCCTGGTGCCTGCGCCCGGGAATCCTTTTTCTCCCCGGCGCCATCCTGTTCGTCAGCGCCGTCGGAAACATCCTGTTTCTGCATTTCCGCTTCTTGTGCCATGAGCCCCGGTTTTTCTTTGTTGGAGGAAACACGTTCAAAGCCCCTACCTGTAAAGCTGTTTTGTCGTGTCCTCTAGTCCCCTGAAACGATACTGCCGATAACAAAACGGAGCAAGCCGTTATCCGCGCTGCACACAAGGACCAAATAGGCCAAATCATTCACCTGAAACGAAAAAAGCCACCGGAAGACCCGGTGGCTTTTGCATTTTCATTCAAACACGCGATCAGGCGCTGAACGGGTCGTGAACCAGAATGGTGTCATCACGTTCCGGGCTGGTCGACAGCAACGCAACCGGTGCCTCGATCAGTTCTTCGATCCGGCGAACATATTTGATCGCCGCGGCAGGAAGATCGGCCCAGCTACGCGCACCCATCGTGGTTTCCGACCAACCTTCAATGGTTTCATAAACCGGTTTGGCTTTGGCCTGAAGACGCTGGTTCGCCGGAAGATGGTCATAGATTTTGCCATCAATGTCATAGCCGGTGCAGATCTTGATTTCCTTGAACCCGTCAAGAACGTCAAGCTTGGTCAGTGCAATACCGGTAATACCGTTAACCTTGACCGACTGACGGACAAGGGCCGCATCAAACCAGCCGCAACGACGTTTACGCCCGGTAACCACTCCAAATTCATGCCCGCGTTCGCCAAGACGATCGCCATCAGCATCAAACAGTTCGGACGGGAACGGACCTTCGCCGACACGGGTGGTGTAAGCCTTGGTAATCCCCAGAACATAACCGACCCCCGACGGGCCCATACCCGAACCAGCCGCTGCCTGTCCCGAAACCGTGTTGGAAGAGGTCACGAACGGGTACGTACCATGGTCGATATCGAGCATCGTGCCCTGCGCACCTTCAAACAGGATACGCTGACCGGCTTCCTTGAACTGGTTCAGCGACTTCCAGACAGTGTCCGAGAATGGCAGGATTTTCGGTGCGATTTCCTTAAGCTGCGCCAACAGTTCCGCACCATCGACTTCCGGCTGGCCCAAACCGCGCAAAAGCGCGTTGTGGTGGGTCAGAAGGTTTTCGACCTTGGCTTCCAGAAGTTCAACATCGGCCAAATCGCCAACGCGGATCGCACGGCGACCAACGCGGTCTTCATATGCCGGGCCGATCCCGCGACCGGTGGTACCGATCTTGTTGTTGCCGGTTGCCGCGGCTTCGCGTGCCTTGTCCAGATTGCCGTGCAACGGCAGAATAAGACAGGCATTTTCTGCAACGCGCAGGTTTTCCGGCGTGATTTCAACGCCCTGCCCTTTAAGGCGGTCAATCTCGGTCAGAAGCGCCCACGGATCAACGACAACGCCGTTGCCAATAACCGACAGCTTGTTCTTGCGAACGATACCCGACGGCAGAAGGCTCAGCTTATAGGTGGTTCCGTCGATCACCAAAGTATGACCGGCGTTATGACCGCCCTGGAAACGCACAACGACGTCTGCCCGTTCGGACAGCCAGTCGACGATCTTGCCTTTCCCCTCGTCCCCCCATTGGGAACCGATCACGGCAACATTGGTCATCGCAAAACTCCTTGCGCGATAAGAAATGGTTCTGGGTTACACACCCAGCGGCACAATCTGGCCGCCAAGATAAATAAAACTGCATCCCATGCGACGTGCTTCCTTGCACGCCGCATCTTCTGTTTTGGCTTCGGCCGCACCTTCAAGTGCTGCCACGGTATAATGGCCGTCTTTGCGCAATTTGCGCGCTTCGCGCTGTGGCGTGCCCAACGGCAGATACACACGTTCGACCGGCTTCACATCGGCAAGACCGCGCAAAATCGTATCCATGAAAAGCGACATGCCGGTTGCGGCTTCGCCGCCCGAACCGCCGGCACGATAACGACCACCGCGCCCCAGCTCACCGCGTACATGCTTGGCAAACAGGGTAAAGCTGACACCGGTCTGATAGCGGAAACCGGCCATTTCAACCGGATCGATGGTCAGGGCTGCATCAAGATCGGATGCCAGAATGCGTTCGGCAACCTCGATCAAACGGTGCAATTCTTCGGATGCGCCCAGCGGCAATTCAAGTTTTCTAAGCTTCGGCAATGCCGCCTGCGCCGGACCGGCCGCCTCAAGCAGGGCAACAAGCACATCGGTTACATTGCCACTAACCGCTTTGACCGCGGCAACATCGCGATGTTCAAGGGCCGCGATCAGCGTTTCGCGATCATCGGGCGCGACGCCAAACGCATCAAACAGGCGTACCGGCAGGGTCGGCAAATTCAGATCAACCGAAACATCGGGCAGACCGACATGCTCCAGCGCCTCAAGCGCCAGCAACACAATCTCGGTATCCGCTGCGGCACTGGACACGCCAATAAGTTCCGCCCCGACCTGGGCAAACTGGCGTTCCGGGCGCAACTGTGTGCCCTTGATGCGCAATACATCACCAGAATAGGAAAGGCGCAGCGGACGTGGCGCATCCCCCAGACGGGTCGCGGCAATGCGGCCGACCTGCGGGGTCATATCGGAACGAACCCCCATCATCCGGTGCGACACCGGATCCATAAGGCGGAACGTTTGGGTGGCAAGTTCGGGAGCAGCACCTTCCAGAAGGCTTTCTTCGAATTCGACCAGCGGCGTCTTGACCCGGTCATAGCCCGCATGTGCGAAACTGCTCATCAGCTTTTCGCGGATGTCAGCTTCCCGTGCGGCGGTTCCAGGCAGAACATCCTGAAGGCCGGCGGGCAAAAGAGCTTTCCTGGCAAGTTCGGTCATTATGTGTGCTTTCCGGACAAGGCGCGCAAAATCGGTTCAGGTCGTGCCTGATCTATATATCCGGTAGCGGTTACTACCGCTTTGTGCCGGACAGGGCAACGGGAAAACCCCCGAAGACGCAAATAATACTTACGAAATGCCGTTCAGCCAGCCTGAATTTCAGCTTTGACCGTCGCATAGGCCCAGTCGAGCCAAGACAGCAACGCTTTGACATCACTGGGTTCCACAGTCGCACCGCCCCAAATCCGAAGCCCCGGAGGCGCATCACGATAGCCATTGATATCCATCGCGATTTCTTCGGCTTCAAGGATTTGCGAAATGCGTTTTGGCAATGCTGCCTGCTTTTCCGCCGGCAACGACAATGCCCACGGATCAACAATCTTGATGCACATTGATGTATTGGATGCTGTTTCCGGCTTTTCCGACAAATCAGCCGCCCAGTCACTTTTGGCGAGCCACTCATCAAGATAGGCGCGATTCTGGCGGGTACGTTTCAGCAAACCTTCAAGACCGCCGATGTCTTCGGCCCATTTCAGGGCATCAATGGCATCTTCGACCACCAGCATCGACGGGGTATTGATGGTCTCCCCGCGGAAAATGCCATCAATCAGCTTTCCGCCCTTGGTCATGCGGAAGATTTTCGGCATTGGCCAGGCCGGATTGTGGTTTTCAAGGCGCTCAACCGCACGTGGGCTCAGGATAATAATTCCATGGCCACCTTCACCGCCCAGAACCTTCTGCCAGCTATAGGTGACAACATCCAGCTTGTCCCATGGCAGTTCCATCGCAAAAATCGCCGAGGTCGCATCGCAAATTGTCAAACCTTTGCGGTCCGATGCGATCCAGTCGCCATTGGGCACCCGAACGCCTGCGGTCGTTCCATTCCATGTGAAAACGACATCCCGGTCAAAATCAACGGCGCCAAGATCGGGCAGTTTGCCGTAATCGGCTTCCATGACACGAACATCTGGCAGGTTAAGCTGTTTCAGGACATCGGTCACCCAAAGCGAACCGAAACTTTCCCATGCCAGCATATCAACGCCGCGCGGCCCCAAAAGCGACCACATCGCCATTTCCACCGCACCGGTATCGGATGCGGGAACAACGCCAAGCAGATAATCATCAGGCAGGTTCAGGATCGCGCGCGAACGGTCAATGACCTCTTCCATGCGCTCCTTGCCAAACTTGGAACGATGCGACCGGCCAAGAACACGGGTATCAAGTGCATCCGCCGACCAGCCCGGACGTTTTTTACATGGACCCGACGAAAAATTCGGGCTTTCGGGGCGCTGGTTTGGTTTGGCAAAGGCATCAGTGGAATTGGCGGTTACATTGGCGTTCTGGGCCATCGGCATATTCCTGAGATAATCGAACGATGCAGGCGCATAATTCTTCGTCAAAATCGGAGCCCGATCCTATTGCGACACGCGCAAAAGTCAAACGCCTTTGGCGCGTCATAACTGCCCGTATTTGCATGACAGATCAGCCGATTTCTCATCCGAAATCCGGATCAGAACGGGATGTCGTAATACCACGGGGCAAACAGACTGAACACCAGCCACAAGATGATGATCAATGGTGTCCCGGCCCGCAGGAAGTCGACAAATCGATAGTGCCCCGGCCCCATCACCAGAAGGTTGGTCTGATATCCGACCGGCGATGCAAACGAACAGTTCGCCGCCATCACCACCGCAATAGCAAAGATATGCGGCTCCACCCCAAGGTTTTGGGCCATGCCGATCCCGATGGGTGTGAACAGAACAGCACAGGCATTGTTCGACAGAACGTTAGTAAAGAGCGCCACGATCAGGAAGAACAATGACAGGATGATCGGCGCCGGAGCCCCGCGCGTTGCCGCCAACAACTGATCAGCTACGAATTCGGCCCCGCCGGTTAGCTGTAAGGCATTGCCAAGGGCAAGAGCAGCCGCCACCAGCAGCACGATCTTTCGATCAATTGCACGCGATGCTTGACGCAGATTAAGCGCCCCGGATGCGATCATCAGTGCCGCACCGATAAAACTTGAAACCATGATCGGCACAAGGCCGGTCGCGGCAACCGCAATCACGCCAAGGAAAATGGTCGCGGCACGGCGCGCATGGAACGGGCGCGGCAAAGTACGCGTCGACCATTCCAGCAAAACCACATCGCGAATGGTACGAAGAGCTTCAACATCCTCGGACCTTCCCTGCACCAGAAGAACGTCACCGGCTTCAAGGCGTATTTCGGTCATCTGCGTGCGGATCATGCGCGAACGGCGCTGGATACCAAGAACAAGGCATTTGTACTGATATCGGAAACCGATCTGTTCAAGGTTGAACCCGATCAGGCGCGAACCCGGCGGCAGCATCACTTCGGCCAGAAGCTGCGTCGACTTTTGCGGAATCTCCTCGCCGCCTTCGTGAACGGCGGCGGCTTCCGCATGCAAAAGCCCCGGGTCTTTTTGAAGCGCCTCGGTCAGGGCCTTGCGCGTGGCGGCAACGACAAGAACGTCACCTGCCTGGATTTCCATGTCCTCTTCAAACGGCGGCAGGTCGGCATGTTCGCGCCGGACGATCATCTGGATCGTGATGTTGGGCAGGTTCTTAAAGAAACCCGCAACCGGGCGGCTGCCGATCATCTGCGATGCCGGACCAACCGTAATCTGGGCGATAAACTGTTTTCCGCTGCTGTCGGGGTTGGCAAGCTTGCTACGCATCGATGCCAATGCTGGCAAAAGACGCGGCGCAATAAACAGGACGTAAATAAACCCGGACAGGGCAAGCACGCTTCCAATCACGGTGAATTCGAAGAATTCAAGCGCAGGCATGCCAAGTTCGATCAAGGAGCTTGATACCAGAAGGTTGGTCGAAGACCCGATCAGGGTCGTCATACCGCCCAGAATCGCAACATAAGAAAGCGGGATCATCAAAGCACTTGGTGAACGCTGGATACGTTCAGCCAGTGCCTGAATGATCGGTATGAAGATAACGACAACCGGGGTGTTGTTCAGGAATGCCGACATCAGCATCACAACAAACAGACCGATAAAAATCGCCACGGATGCGTTCTTGCCACCATGTTCGGTAATCAGACCGGCGATATAGCTGACCCCACCGGTCAAAACCATGCCCTGCCCAACAACAAGCAAGGATAACACGGTCAACAAGGCGGGGTTGGCAAACCCCGACATCAACGCGCCAGCATCCAGAAGGTTGTTGCCCTCGGCATCGGGCAGTGGGAAGAAATTGAAGAACAACAGCAATATGGCAATCAGCGCCATGCTGGTCAGTTCGAGCGATATGCGCTCCAGCCCGTACAGAACCAGCGATCCGGCGACCAGTGCCAGAACCACCCACATCTGTAATGGCGTCGCAGAACTGGCGACAACACTATCGATCACGATCTATCTTCCCCTGCAACAGCGCTTTGATACGGGGTTGTGGCAGACAATTTTGAAGGTCTGTCCATTCCCCGAAAGTCGTATTTTGTCCTTACTTAGACGAAAGCCCCTGCAAGAGGTCAATAAAAATCAAACGTGTGATCGCGGCCCTGCGCGATAGTGGGTAGATCAGCCAGCCACGTAAGGTCATAGAAAACCAGCGACTTTCCATAAAAATGGCGGGCAGTGTTGTGCCCTGCCCGCCATTGCAATGATCGCTTTTCGACAGTCTGTCCGACGTCAATCAGGCAAATAAATCTCGCCCTTAAGATACAAAAGCGCATTGCCCTTCAGATGGACACGATCACCATCAATCGTACAATCAACAATCCCGCCGCGCTTGGACGCCTGATAGCCGACAACATTGGATTTCCCGTTGCGTTCCGCCCAATACGGCGAGACAACGCAATGCATGTAGCCGGTGACCGGGTCCTCATCGATGCCAAGGGCGGGCAGGAAATACCGCGATACCATATCGATGCCCGGCTGATCGCCCGGTGCGGTAACGATCACACCGCGTTCGGCGAGTTTTCCCAATGCTGACATATCGGGGGTCATGTTCCGCACCACCGATGCATCATCATAGACCACGACAAAATCCGTATCCCGGCTGGCAACCCGGAATGTTCCTGTCGGCCTTGCGTCGGATATGGCGGCAAGGACGTGCACCGGAACATCGTCAGGAGCAATCGATTGCTTGGGGAAATTAAGCACAATCGCATCACCATCACGGCGCGCAGTCAGAATTCCGCTAGCACTTTGCAGGCGAATCAAATCACCGCTAAAGCCCAGCATATTGAAAATGACAAACGCACTTGCCAGCGTCGCATGTCCGCAAAGCGGCACTTCGACCGTTGGTGTGAACCATCGGATATGAAAATCAGCTCCGTCATTCTTTGCCGGATCAAGCTTCACCACGAAGGCTGTTTCCGACAGATTGTTTTCCAAGGCGATATTCTGCATTACCGCATCAGACAGCCAACTATCAAGCGGCACGACCGCCGCCGGATTACCGGCAAACATCCGGTCTGCGAACGCGTCAATCTGGTAAATCGGAAGTGTGGTCATAAGTCGTCTATCCTGAATGATCTCTACATATGTCGAAAAACAACGCTGTTACAGGACACTGTCAATTGCGTTTCTTACAATCTCCATATCGTGATCCTGCATGCGCCAGTTGCTGAACGCAGCACGGAACCCGAACCGGCCACCATAAATCGTTGGCGTCATAAACAGTTTGCCGGTCGCATTGATTCGCGACAGCAAGGCGCGATTGTCATCATCGCTTCCCGGACCGGTAAACATGGTCACGTTAAGTTTGGGTTCGCTCAGCAATTCAAGCCGTTCATGACCGCGCACCCACTGCGCCAGATCAGCAGCCTGATCACAATTCGCCCGAACAATCCCGGCAAATCCGTCGCGACCATAGGCCACCATCGCCAACCAAAGCGGCAAGGCCCGGAACCGGCGGGAGTTTTCCACCCCGCGATTGATATACATATTACCGACCGCCTCGGTCTGCAGATAAGGCGCAAATGCCCGGCAGCAGGTTTCAAGTACACGGATATGCCGGGTCAGGAAAATTCCGCAATCATAGGGAACATTCAACCATTTATGACCGTCGGACGTGATGGAATCCGCACGGTCAAGCCCCGCCAGCAAATCGGCACGACGATCATCCAGGGCAGCAAACATGCCAAACGCCGCATCCACATGCAGCCACGCCCCAAACGCCGCACACAAATCTGCAATAGCGACCAGATTGTCGAAATCGGTGGCGTTCACCGTTCCGGCAGATGCAATGACCATCTTGGCCTTGGCCGTACTTGCCGCAAGCTTCGCCTTAAGATCGGCAATATCGGTTTCTTCGGTCTCGGGTTGGGTCGCAACCTTGGTAAAGCTGTTACGACCGATACCGGTGACCGATAAATCCTTGATCATGCTGGCATGCGGGCTCGCCGCAAAGATTTCAAAACTCGGAAGAACACCGGCCCCATCTGCGTCAACATCAACACCGATCTGCTGGCCGCACCACTGGCGACCGGCAACAAGCCCCAAAAGGTTCGATACCGTCGCCCCGGTGGTCAAAACACCGTCAAACCGCCCCTTGGGCAAACCGGCCAAGTCGCACAGCCAACTGATCACCTGTTCCTCGACCGCCGCCGTAACACTGCCTTCCGGTCCGGTGGCGTTCTGGTCAACCGCAGCGGTCAGCCAGTCACCGGCAAGGGCAGCGGGTGTGGTTCCACCGGTCACAAAGCCAAGATAACGGGGACCGATTGATGCGGCGAGCAGCGGCAGAATTTCTTCCTTCGCTGCCCGCAACGCATCAAGCGTACCGCGACCCTGCCCCGGCATCGGGCGCGAGGGATCAAAGGCAGAAAAGTCGCGGCAGGTTACATCCATGTCATCGGCACCCTGAACAAACGCGCGTGCCATATCGCTGGTTGCGGCCAGAATCTGGTCAAGCTGTTCAAGATCGTCAAACATCAGATGACGCGCCGTTGGTGCAGTGGGGCTGCTTTCGGCACGATTTAAGGGGCGGCTCATTGGGTATCTCCGTTCAGGATACGGGCATAGTCGGCCCGATCAATATTGGCACCGCTCAGAATGACAGCCGACTTCTTGCCGATATTGCGTTCACGATCCGCAATGACTGCCGCAAGCGAAACGGCTCCGGCCCCTTCGGCAAGGGTGTGGCAGGAACTGAAATAAAGGCGCATCGCATCACGGATTTGATCGTCACTTACGGCGACGATATCGGATGCACCGGTTTTGATGATTTCAAACGCAGCCGGATCAGGACTGCGACAAGCAACACCATCTGCAAACGTATTCGCCGTTGGCGTTGTAATTACCTTGCCCGCCCGGAAGGATTGCAGGACGGCATCTGCACCCTCCGCGACAACACCGATAATTTCGGTATCAAGGCCCAGTGCGTCGCGCACCGTAATCAACGAACAGATCCCTGATCCCATGCCAATCGGCACATAAATCCGGTCAAGCTTTTTGACCGCGTCAAACAGTTCCAGCCCATATGATGCAACACCACGCACAAGTTCCGGGTGGAATGGCGGCACCATGACCAGATCCTCGGCCACCGCATGTTGGGCGGCATATTCGGCCGCGTCCTGAAAGTCATCGCCATGCTCGATGACCTCGGCCCCCCAGGCCCGCATCGCTGCGTTCTTTTCAACCGAATTGCCATGCGGGACGATAATGGTTGCCGAAATACCCGACTGACTGGCCGCATGCGCAAGACTTTGCCCATGATTGCCGCGTGTGGCACTTATGATACCGCGCGATACGCCAAGCGAGGTTTTCAGATAACGGCAAAATGTCAGCCCGCCGCGAATTTTGAACGCCCCAAGGCGTGTATGGTTTTCATGTTTCACATACAGGGACAATCCCGTCGCCCGATCCAGCAACGGCCAGCGAATAGTCGGCGTCGGCGCCACATATTCATGGACATAAGCCGCAGCCTCGCGAAGTTCGTTTACCGTAAACAACGACATTGTCACCCTTTAGGATAGTTTATGAGTACAATCGAATGTGAATTATTGGTACAATTCCAGACAAGGTTCGAACGGAGGCACGAGGGAGCGTGAACCTCCGTTCGGCGCAACTTCACCTAGCTGCGCGGGGGGAACCCTATCCAGAACGGCCTTGACAATTCACGATCCAGATCAGACCGCGTCATTCCGACATCTTTCAAAAGATGATCGTCAAGTTGCTCTAACATTCTGCGATTGCGTGCACTTTCTTGCCATACGCGAACACGTTCCAACACGGAGACAGCGATGCCGGCAACAGCAGAACGCCAGGTAGTCGCCTTGACGGCGCCTTTGGTGTTCATCTGTGCATTTCCTTTGATATTGATTTCGGAAAACCGGATTGTATCGTTACAATTTACCATCACTTCCTCCTGTCGATTAATTGTACCGATCTCGTTTTGTCATTGACATTGTCACCGTGTCAATTTAAACATTGTCACCATGACAATATGGCATCCAAACATTGAGGGCGGCAGCGGTCCTGTTTATCGGCAAATCGCACACGCCATCCGCAGCGCGGTTAATGACGGGTCACTCAAACCCGGCGACCGCCTTCCCACCCATCGCGATCTCGCCTATCACCTTGGCGTCACCGTCGGCACAATCACCCGATCCTATCGCGAGGCGGAAAGACTGGGGCTTGTCGCGGGCGAAGTCGGGCGCGGCACATATGTGCTGGGCGGATTGCAAAGCGAACTGGATATGGCGGCAACGGTCCCTGCACCGGGCCATTTCAGCAACAATATCGGCGCGATGACCCGGGAAACGGCAAATGACGACGCCGAGGATATCGGCCCGGTCAACTTCCGGATGAATTGCCCCCTGCCCCCGCGTGAAGACCATATTCGCAATGTCCTGATCGACGTTGCCAAATGCACGCCGTTAAATGACATGATCACCTACAAGTCGGAATATGGCATGCCGGGCCACCGGCGTGCTCTCGCTTCGATGGCAGGTGCCCTTGGACTGGATGACAATCCCGAACGCGTCCTGCCAACCGCAGGCGTTCAACACGGCATGACGGTTTCATTGCTGGCAACCGTACGACCAGGTGATCTGGTCCTGTGCGAGGAATTGACCTATCCGAACCTGCGCAGCCTGGCCAATCTTCTGCAATTCCGCCTGCGCGGTGTTTCTATGGACGAAGAAGGCATTATTCCCGAAGCACTGGAAAATCTGTGCCGCACGCAAAGCCCGCGCGCGATCTATCTGATGCCGACACTGCATAATCCGCTTTGCAGCACCATGAGCCAGAAGCGCCGCATGGAAATCGCCGAACTGCTGCGCAAATACGATCTGCTTTTGATTGAAGACGGAATTTATCATTTCCTCAATCCCGACGCCCCACCCCCGCTGTCATGCTTTGCGCCTGAACGCAGCATCTATCTGGACGGCGTATCCAAAAGCATCGGTGGCGGCCTTCGGGTCGGTTATATCCATGCGCCGGGCGAAATGATCGCCAAACTTGCCAGCGCCATCCGATCCACCTGCTGGATGGTGTCAGCCATCAATCTTGAACTGGTTTCACGGCTGATCGAGGATGGCAGTCTTAAACGATACGAAGCCTGGCATCGCGAAGAAGCCGCAAGACGTCTTTCGATCATTCTTGGCACACTCAAGGGATATGACGTGCGGTTCCATCCCACCAATTATCATATCTGGCTCGGCCTGCCTGATCATATTGATCCCGGCGAACTGGTGATGAATGCGGCCAACAACGGTGTTCTTTTGACCGCGGCACAACAGTTTTCCGTTGGGCACCCGCCACGCGGGCTACGACTTTGTTTTGGCGCGGAAAAATCGACCGAACGGCTACGTGAAGGCGTTCAGATTGTCGAACGGCTTCTGCAAACCAGCGAATTTGGCAATACGGTCGTAATGTAGGCCAGATCAGGTAATCAATACCACAGATCAGGGTTTTCAAGCGGGACCCGGTTGCTCAGGTTTGGTTTTTCGAGACGGAATATCTTGCGATTTGCAAGATTTGCCCGCCGGATCAGATCGCCGTGATATTCCATGAACAATTTATCGAAACTGCCATCGGCGATCATTTCGCGCAGGCCAAGTTCGATACGTTCGGCCAGCTTCGGTTTTGTCGGTGTCACGAAAAAATACACTGGCAACGGTACATGAAGAGCCAGTCCGGTTTCGATATACATGTCAGGATATTTGTCTGACATGGTGTCGAGCTCAAAGAATATTTCGTTGATGCCCCGACTGAATGTCTGAAAACGGCGCAAGCTGAACATATCAAACATTGTTTCGTAATCGTGCCCGGTTACAACATCAAACCCCGCATTTTCAAGGATCAGGGTAGTCGACCATTGTGCACCTGATCCGGTCGAAAACCGTCTGAGATCGTCAAGTGTTTCAACCTTGTCCATCAAAGGCTGGAGTTCGCGGTTTATGAAAAACAACCGGTACCCCTGAAGTCCTTTGCGAAGCGGAATGTAAATCGGGATCAGATCGGTTTCCCAATTCGGTCGTGGGACTTCAGCCATGACATGCAAATACCGACCTTCTTCAAGAAGAACCTTGCTTCTGTCGCGCGAAACGGTGGCAAAGGCCTGCGTAATGCGCACATCGCCGTATCGATCCGCTGTCCGGTTAAGGGCCTCGGCCAAAAGTCGTTGTGGATAAACATGATTTTCTGCCGCTTCTGGCGGAGGGCGATAGGTAATGACGGTTTCCTGTGCGCCGGAAATGCCAATTCCTCCGCCAATCGAGGCAAGCAGATACAAACCAAAGATTGTACCGCTTCGAATGCGAGACAAATGCCCCATGCCGTCCCCGATTCCCCTTCAAAGCTTTTTTGAGTTTATTACTCAATCAATGGGGATAGCTGTTCGTAACGTCAAGGTCGACAGAAGGATGATCCATCCCTGCCAGTCATCTGCAAATGCAAAATCAGCAAGCTGCACTTGACCGGCCTATCGCGTTGCTTCCAAGATAAGATTTCGTGATCGGCGCGCCTGTCTGATCACATCCTTTTGGGCAGCAGAAAGACAGCAAATGCCAGTTTCCCGCCTCGACGCTGATGATTGTGGTTTCCCACATTTCCGGATTCGCAGCCCACACAAAGACCAGTCACCTGAAATTTTCGATTTTTCATCACATTACCGCGCCGCAGAAGCATTGAAGTTCGGTCTTTCGATGTCCGAACCGGGCTTTAACATCTTTGTTCTGGGCCTTGATCGTGCTGGTCGCATGACCGCAACGCTCGATTATCTGAAGAAATCGATGGAAGAACGCCCGGCCCCACAGGATTGGGTATATCTGAACAACTTTTCGCGTACCAATCGCCCGCGTCCCTATGCCCTTCCCGCCGGTGAAGGCCGCAAGCTGGCCGATGCGATGGAAACGCTGGTATCGCACCTGCGCGAGGCATTTGCATCCGCCTTCAACGCCCCGGCTCATCTGACCGAAACCCAGACACAGACGGAAGAAGCCCGCACCCAACTGCGCGAAAAGTTTGATGCACTGCGTGAATATGCCCGCGAACGTGGTCTTGACGTTCAGGAAAACGAAAAAGGCGTAATGATCGTCGCGCTGAACGAAGAAGGCGAGCCGGTTTCTCTTGACGAAATCCCCAAGGAACGTCGTGCCGAAGCCGAAGACGCATTTGAAGAAGTCGCCGAAGAAGCCCGCAAGACGCTGCTTTCGACCCGCGATCTTGAAGAACAGATCGCCGATACGCTTGATGCGCTTCGCCGCGGGGCAGCCAAAGTTGTTCTGAAACCGCGTATTCGCAAAATTCGCGACAAGTTCACATCGCCGGGCATGAAGGCCTGGTTCGAGGCACTTGAAAAAGACATTCTGGATAATATTGACGCGTTCGAAGAAGCCAGCGACCAACCCGCCATCGACAGCGGCGATGGCAAAATGCCCGAAACCGTCGATGACCGTTACGCGGTCAATCTTCTGATCGACCATTCGCGCGACAAGCATCCTGATGTCGTTCTGGAACCAAGCCCAAGCTATGATAACCTATTTGGTCAAATCCAGTACCGCCCGGTGGCCGGTGGCATGCACCCGCATTTCAGTCTGATCAAGCCAGGTGCCCTGCATCGCGCCAATGGTGGCGTTCTTGTTTTGCGTGCGGAATCGCTGGTCGAGCATGAAGACAGTTGGGCGTTTCTTAAGGCAGCCCTCCGCGATGGCGAAATCCGCATTGAGGAAACCCATAAATCCGGCCCGCCAACCGCAGGCGCGCCTGAACCGCGCCCGATCCCGCTTGACGTCAAGGTCGTGATCGTCGGCGCCCCGAAATATTACTATACCTTCTTCTCGCTGGATGTTGATTTCCGCAACCATTTCCGGGTCAAGGCTGATATCGACGCCGATATGCCCGCAGCGGGTCGCAATATTTCGATTTATACCGGGTTACTGCGCGAGTCTGCCCTGGCGCGTACCGGTATCCCGCTTGATAACGGTGCAATCCGTCAATTGCTGGGTCAGGCGGCACGCTGGGCGGGGGAACGTGACAAGCTGACAGCCCAGATCGAACGGGTCGAAGATGTTGCAATCGAAGCAGGCGCACTGGCCAAGACCGACAAGCGCGGCAGCATCCGGGCTGCCGACGTCCGGCGCGCCATCGAAGAACGCCGCCACCGCAACAGCCGCCTTGAAGACCGGTCCCATGAAAGGGTTCAACGACGTGAAATCCTGATCGACAGCTATGGTGCGGTTGTCGGGCAAGTCAACGCCCTGACGGTTCTGGATTATGGCGATCATGCCTTTGGCCTGCCAGCACGTGTTTCGGCACGGTCCTATGTCGGCAGTCTCGGGGTTTTGAACATCGAACGCATGGTCGACATGTCCGGCCCCCTGCAACAGAAATCGGTCATGACCATCGAAGGGTTCCTGAAGTCCCGCTTTGCGCAGGAATTCCCGCTCTCCTTTGCCTGCAACGTCACGTTCGAACAGAACTATGGCGGGATCGAAGGTGACTCTGCCTCCATGGCAGAGCTTTGCGCGATCATCTCGGCAATCTCGAACATCCCCATGCGCCAGAATATCGGTGTCACCGGATCAATGAACCAGTTCGGACAGGCCCAGCCGGTCGGCGGTATTTCGCACAAGATCGAAGGGTTCTATCGCATTTGCGCCGATCAGGGCTTTACCGGCGATCAGGGGGTGATCATCCCGCTGGCCAATGCGGAAAATGTCGTGCTGCGCGAAGAAGTCGTTCAGGCAATCCGCCAGGGCAAGTTCAATATCTGGACGGTCGAACACATTAACGATGCCATTGAACTGCTGGCAGGCAAACCGTGCGGCGACCATCCCGAAGGCCAATACACTGCCGACAGTGTGTATGGCAAGGCAATGGAACGACTGCGCCAGAATGATCGCATCCTGCGTGAACGCCATGCTTTTCCGGCATGGACGGAGCAGTAAATGACGAAAGCGGCAATGCCCCCTGCTCGCAACCTTTGCTGGTTCGACATGACCGGCACAGCAACAAGGTGCATTGCCGCAGGTCTTTTTCTGATCATGACGATGGACAATGTTCGTGCGCAGTATATCGGCAATGTAAGCGACAGAGCTGCCCCCGCAACCGAAGAAATCAAATCAGGTCTGGACGCCATTCCCACTGATATCCCGGTTCATGCCAGCAGCCCTTCCCCCATCAATCAGCCCTTCAGCCTTTTACCCGGCACCATCCGAACCGAACCGGTTTTGCTTGAAGATACCGAACGGCCAAGCCTTGCCGAACAATATCGAATGGAAAGGCAGGGCTTCAAACGTGCGCCGTCACAGGCAACCGTTGTGAAACGCGCTCCTGAAACCAGTCTTGCGCCAACTGCTGCCCTGCAACCGGCATCCGCCAAAACGGTTTCGGCTGCAAACACACCCCAGCCCGCGATACCCGCAACAATGCCCGAAAGCGGCCCATCCCAAACTGCGGCAATAACGGACTCAGGCACATTTCCGACCGCAACGGATAATGCATTTGCGATTCAGCTGGGCGCATTTCACGACACCATCAGCGCACAGACCTATTGGGCAAGCTTCATGATCCGCTATCCGGATTTGGCAAAATCCCATCAACGCAGTCTTTCGACGGCGGATCTAGGCGCCAAGGGTATCTTTCACCGGCTTCGCCTTGGCGGCTTTGCCGATATGACCAGCGCCGAAACAAAATGCCGCCAGCTTTTGGCTGACGGCACGGATTGCTTTGCAACGCTGGATCAATAGAGTCGGGAATTGGCTCTAGTTTGACTCACCACCTAACAACACAATCTTGTCGACGATCAGTGTTTCGGCTTCGGTACAGGTGGTCATCAATGCGCCATGACCGGTCACACGGACCTTGTCACCGGGACGGAATCGGGTTGCCTTGTTTGCCAATGCATAAAGCGTTCCGTCATCAGCACGGAATGTAACGCATTCCCGGCCATTATCGGTGATTTCCCCGGTCAGGGTCATATTTTCTTTCTGAAATGCCGAGCATGCCGACAGCAGCATTCCCGCGGCCAGGATCGCAGCAAACTTGCCAGAAACGGCGCCTATTCCGGTTTTCATTATGGTTCTCCTGTGCTCGTGCGGTTTCTTATCGTCACAAAACCTTATGTCCCTCGTTAAGGATGTTGTAACGCACTGGATTTTAAAAAGGATCCTGCAAACGTTTTACGCGTTTCAATTCGCATTGTCATTGATAACAAGATCAAAGATGAACAACTCGCATCTGGAACTTTTGAAACAACTGGCTGAAGAATTTCAACCGCGCACGGACGTCAATACCCGTGCCACCGTTGAAACCGAAAGCACAGATGCGTTTGCAACACTTGTCGATCTTGCACGTGACATGCAAAACCGCCTTGATCAGCAGCAGAACCGTATCCGCCAGCTTGAACAAATGGTCGAGACCGACGAACTGACCGGTCTTTACAATCGCCGCGGCTTCCTTCGCCGCACCCGCGAGGCAATGGCACGCGCCGCCCGCTACAAAGAAAGCGGGCTTCTGGTGATTGCCGATCTGGACGGCTTCAAGATGATCAATGATCATCATGGTCATGCGGCGGGCGATGCCATTCTGCGCCATTTTGGCCAAAACCTTCGCACGCACACACGTGCCGACGATTTTGTCGCCCGGTTTGGCGGGGACGAGTTTGCCATCCTGATGGTTGGCAGCAACCCCGATGTCGCCGAACCCCGGATCAGAGATCTTGAAAAAGCCACCTTACGCTTCCCCCTGATCTGGCAGGGTACGGCTCTTCCGATCAGGGCCAGCTTCGGTTATACGATTTATCACGCCAACAGCGATGTCACCGACCTTTTGAAACAGGCCGATGATGCGATGTATGCCAACAAGCATGCAAAACGCGCCCTTCCCCAAAACAGTCATAACGCCGCCTGAACACACTTATCGGGCCTAAAACCATCCCACCAAATTCCCATATCGGATATCGGCAGGCATTTTTTGTTTATTAAATGCTTTTCCTTCATATTGCCCCTCAAGATCGCTATTTATAAAAAACGGGGAAAATGACTTCGGAGCATATCCGAAGCGTTTTTGGGGGCAGGCTGGTGATGGTTCTCTTATGACAGACAATATTGGCTACTCAGCAGAAACGAACGACAGGGATCTTCTGGCTGCCATGGCCTTCTGCTGGGCGGACATGTTGCTTGAAGTCGACGAGAACGGATATATCCTGTTTGTGGCCGGTGCGACCGAAAGCCTTCTGGGCTGTCCACCGGAACGGTTGATTGGCGAAGCACTTGATAAACTGGTTATCCGTTCGGAACGGCCCCTTTTGCGGGCCTATCTTCATGCCACTTCCGGGATCAAGCGCCTTGAGGAGCTCGACCTCGATTTCCAGTTGATCGAGGATGACGACACCGCCCTTGGCAACCCGGTTCCCCTGTCACTGAGCGGCTATATGATTTCCGAACCGATCGGACGCTATTTCATTGCCGCCCGTCATCGAGCAATCCGCCCGCGTGCGCGATCCGGGATTGACCGGCTGATCCTGCAAAACACGCTGTCCTCGGCAAATTCCTCATCCGGCAAAACCGAACAGCATTCCGAAACAATGGCGCGCGTGGCATCAAGCCATAGCGAGGCCCTTGTTGTGCTTGAAAACCTTGCCGCCCTTCGCAGTCAGGCAGAAACCGACGCCACCAACGAACTGGCTCGGTTGATCGGGATCGGAATTGGTTCCCGCAGGAACACTGAAGACTTTGACACCAATAGCAACCATCTGGTTGACGAGCCGATGATCGAACTGGAACGGCGGATTGTCGCTTATGCAAGTGCCCTGCGCGCCGATCTCGACGATCCCGATTGCAGCGACGCGGAAAATACCGTTGATCCTTTCAAAAACCTGAACCTTGCCACCGGTAGTTCGGGCACTTCGGGTGGCTCAACATTGTCCACCAACGATCTGTTTGGACGTGATTACGATCTTGCCAGCGGTTTTCATCGCCTGACACAAAATGTCCGCCAGCCAATGGCGGGCGGGGAAAAGGAAACCAACCTGACACGCGCTGTGGCCTATGCGCTTAACCGCCTGCAACATCGCAGCGATGCGAATACGGATGTGTCGGCCGAACGGCTCTCGGCCAGCCTGCCCCATCTGATTCAGGAAACCCTGAAATCGGTCCGCGCATTTCGCGAAATTGTTCAGAACGGCTCATTTGCCGTGGCACTGCAACCGATCGTGCATCTTGGCAGCCTTGAAATGCACCATTACGAGGCGCTGGCACGCTTCCACGATGGCAGCAGCGCACTTGCCGTTGATCAGATCATCCATTTTGCCGAAGGTACCGGCCTGATTACCGAGTTCGATCTGGCGATGTGCCAGAAAGTACTTGATCATGTAACGCTTGAACCGGAACTTGTAACTCATTCTGTAGCGGTTAATTTGTCAGGCCATTCACTGGAACAGCAGGATTTCCTGCCGGCATTGGAACAAATTCTTGATCGTTACGACATTGACCCGGCAAAAATCATGTTCGAGGTAACCGAAACATCGCGCATTCGTGGCCTTCGGGACGTGAATGACGGTTTGCAACGGCTACGTGCACGCGGGCACCTTGTCTGTCTAGATGATTTCGGTGCCGGGGCCGCCAATTTCGAATATCTGAGCGCCCTTGACGTCGACATCATCAAATTTGATGGCGGTGCAATGCGCACGGCTTTGGCCAAACCCAAAGGCCGCGCCTTTATCAAAGCCACAGCCCTGCTTTGCCGCGATCTTGGCATCCATACCATTGCAGAAATGATCTATGATCAGGCCAGCTTTGAACTGGTTCGTGATCTGGGCATTGATTTCGGTCAGGGCTATCATCTTGGCGCACCGGTAACGCTTGCAAGTGTGAACACCGGATCATCAAGTAACGCGAAGACCGCCAACGCGACCGGAGGCGGGCAATGAAACAGCATCACAAGGATGCCGACAAGGAAATGTCCGCATATAACGATATGACATCCGATCAGGGTTTCATTCTTGATCCGCAGACCATGGCCGATGCCGAGGCACCCGTCATGGTCATGGACAAGAACGGCACCCCCCTGTTTGCCAATAAAAATGCCCGAAGCTTCGCCGAAGGCATTCGTGACGGTCTGTTTCCGGAAATAAACAAGCTGGTTTTACGCGCCATCACAACGCCGGGCGGGGTTGTCGAACTCCTGACATTCGAGGTACAGCGCGGTACGGCAACGCTTGAACTGACGGCATTGCCGATGGCAGATGACCGGGTTCTGCTTTTACCGCGCGACGTAAGTATGGATCGCAATCTGCGCGATGCGCTGATTGACTCGCGTCAGCGCTATCGCGACATCGTCGAGGTATCATCCGCCTTTGCGTGGGAAACCGACGATACCGGCAATTTCATTTTTGTCTCGCCGCGTGGTGCTCTGGGTTACAAGGCCGATGAACTTGTTGGTCGCTCGCCACTTGATTTCCTTTTGGATACAGCGGACCAGGACAGCGAAATTGTGTTTCGCAGCCAGAAGGCCGTTCGCGATGTACCGATCTGGCTCAGACGGGCCAATGGCAATGCTGCCTGCCTCGCCGTTTCATCGACTCCGGTTTACACACGTGACGGTCGCTGGACCGGTACGCGCGGCCTTGCCCATGACATCACCGAACAGCGCCGGCGCGAAAGCGAAGTCGCCACGGCACGAAACCGCGACCGGTTGATGACCTATATTGTGCGCACCATGCGCGATGAAATCGACCCGACCCTTGTGCTTAAAGGTGCGGCAGATGCCAGCGCCCGCGCTCTGGCCTGCGCTGGCTGCGCCATTTTTCGTCGCAACGAGGAAACCGACAAGATTGAGGTGGTCGCATGTCATGGCCCCGAAGACCTTGACCCGATTGCCAAACAGGCATTGAACCAGCTTGGCAACACCGATGAGGTGTTTGAAGCCGAAATCGAGAATTATCGCGTTCTGGCCCAGCGTTGCCATTATCATCAACAGGTGAATGGCGCGGTTATATTTATCTTCAATGCCGATCATCCAGCACCTAACGAGGGCGAACGCGCCATCATGTCCGAAGTATCGGACCAGATCGGGATCGCGATTGAACAGGCAGCCCAACATGACCGGATCGTTACCCTGTCGCGAACCGATGGTCTTACCGGGCTTTTGAACCGGCGTGCCTTCTTCGACGAATTGGGTCGCCGCCACGCCCGCCTTGTGCATGATGACATGCCTGCGGCCCTGATGTATGTCGACATGGACAATTTCAAGCTGGTTAATGACGTCCATGGTCATCAGACCGGGGATCAGGCCATTCTGGCGCTGGCCCGCATCCTTTTAGACAACACCCGCCCGATTGATCTTGTCGCGCGCCTTGGCGGCGATGAATTCGTGGTCTGGCTCGACGGGGCGGATATGGCAACCGCATCGCAACGCGCGCGCATCCTGCTTGACAAGAGCGCCACCTTGTCGTCGTTTTCCGGTAGCAAGGATCGTCCGCTTGGTATTTCGGTGGGCATTGCCGTGCGTGATGCCGGCTCGAAAGAACCGCTTGAACAGCTTGTGCTTCGTGCCGATCAGACCATGTATCAGGTCAAAAAACACGGCAAAGGCAGTTTCGGTATCGCCGCCCCTCCCGGATCGAACGGTCCGGCAAGAATAGAAGATCAGGAGACGCCCCTATGAAGGGTTTTTTGCAGCGGGTCTTCACCAAACGTCGGGAAACCCCGATCACGTATGATGAAGCCAAAGACATGGCCGCCAGCCCGGATGCGAATGTTCGCGGCGTGCTGGCGCAACGTCATGATACCAAACCGGAAATTCTGTATTACCTTGCAAGTGATGCAGATTCCCAGGTGCGGCGCCATATTGCAGCAAACCATGCCACTCCTGTGCAAGCCGACGTCCTGCTAACCGATGACAAGGACGACAGCGTTCGTGGAAGCCTTGCCGAAAAGATTGCAAATCTTTCTGCCGGACTGACACCGAATGAAACCGATAAGCTGCGCCGGATGACCTATGAAGCGCTGGACAAGCTTGCCCGCGATCAGGCCGTCCATGTCCGCCAGGTCATTTCGGAAACGCTCAAGGATATCGCCAACGCGCCACAGCCGATCATCCAGCAGCTGGCGCGCGATACCGAAAGTGTCGTCTGCGGACCGGTCCTGCAATATTCGCCGGTTCTGACGGAAACCGATCTTCTGGAAATCATCGAGGGCAGTTCGGGAAGGGGATCGCTTAGCTTTATCTCGCGTCGTCGCAATGTTGGTGAAAAACTTGCCGATGCGATTGCCGCCAGCAGCGACAAGGATGCGATTTCGCATCTTCTGGGCAACAAGTCGGCACAGATCCGCGAAGAAACCCTTGATCAGCTTATTGATCGTGCGCCGGATTATCCGGAATGGCACAAGCCATTGGTTGAACGCCCGCAACTGCCACCAACGGCAGCAGGTAAACTGGCACGTTTTGTCGCTGAAAACCTGATCGGCGTGCTGGAACGGCGCAAGGATCTGAAAAAGGAACAGCTCGACGCGGTGCGCGAAGTCGTCAATCGACGCATTTCATCTGGCGAGTTCGACAAACGCGAAGATGCACCGGTTGAAACCCGCAAGGCCAAGCAGAAGCAGGCAGAACAGAAAGCGACGGCCAAGTCCGGTGGTGCCGAGGCCGCAGCGACGAGCGAGGAAGAAGAATCTTCTTATGAAAAGGCATTGGCCCTGCATAGCAAAGGCAAACTGACCGATAAGGAAGTTGCCAAGGCGTTGGCAGCCAACGATGTCAAGTTTGCGCGTGCGGCCCTTGCAGTGCTTGCCGGTATTCCGCCAGAAGCCGTAACCAAAGTCCTTAACACCCATTCGGCCAAAGGTGTCGTATCGCTGGCATGGAAGGCCGGACTTCCGGCCGAACTGGCAGTAAAGATTCAGGTCAAGCTTGGGCATGTCCCGCCCGGGCAGACGCTTAATCCGCGTGGCAACGACTATCCGCTGAGCGAAGAAGACATGAAATGGCAGCTTGAATTCTTTACCGGCATGGCAACGGTCGGGCTGCGCTGATCAGTGCAGCGGATCCTGCCTGCTATCGGGCGAGCGCAGCATTGAAATATGGGCGATACCATCTTCATAGAAGGCTTCGCCGAACTGCATGAAGCCCAGTGCCTCGTAAAAGTTTTTGAGATAAAGCTGGGCATTCAGGAAAATCCCCCTGCCCGCAAAGGTATCGTGGCAGGACGCGATGGCCTGCAACATCAGTTTACGGCCGATACCCTGGCCACGCAAATCGGGGCTGGCAACGACACGGCCGATCGCCGGATGCTGTCCCTGTGCGGAATGATCTGGATCGATACCCGGTGCCACAATGCGCGCAGCGGCAACAACCTTGCCGTCCAGCAATCCCAGAACATGCTGACAAAGCGGATCAAGCCCGTCGATCTCGGGGAAAATGCATTCCTGTTCGATGATGAAAATCTGTTGCCGCAATCGCAACAGGTCATGAACCTGAAGCGGTGTCATCTCGTCAAAGGCGCAATGCACCCACTGCAGGGTCGAGGATGAGGCAGACATGGCGGCAACTTTCATTTCCGGACGTGATGGACGCGCTTGTTCTGGTTATTTCGCGGCCAGATGCTCGATATGATAGATAAACACATCATTTTCCTGTGTCGATGACAACAGGCGGTTGCCGGTCATTTCGCAAAAGGATTTCATATCTGCAACCGATCCCGGATCGGTCGCCAAAACCTTAAGCACACCGCCTGCAGGCACATCGCGCAATGCCTTTTTTGCCTTCAGCACCGGCATCGGACAAATCAATCCACGGGCATCAAGAACAAGGTCAAAGGGATCTTCTGGTGTAAGCGACATGAAAAACCTTACAAAAAATCGGATTATCCCGGCCAATCAGTGAATTGGCGATTGTTGCATTTGCACAATATGTTAGACTGATTTCTCAGAATCAATCAAACGCTGATGCCCGCCTGCGATGCAAATCTATTTGCCTATTGCCGAGATGTCGGTAAACATTTTTCTGATACTGGGGCTAGGCGGCGGCGTCGGATTTTTGTCCGGGTTGTTCGGTGTTGGCGGCGGATTTTTGATCACGCCGCTTTTGATTTTCTATGGTATCCCCCCTGCTGTATCGGTTGCAACTGCTGCGAACCAGATTGTCGCATCTTCGGTTTCTGGCGTTTTTGCCCATTGGCGACGCGGTAACGTCGACCTGAAAATGGGCCTTGTCCTTCTGGCGGGTGGTATAGCCGGGTCCACAATTGGCGTCTGGGTTTTTGCATGGTTACGTTCCCTCGGACAAATTGATCTCGTCATTTCGCTTTGCTATGTGATCTTTTTGGGGATCATCGGCGGCATGATGCTGATCGAGGCATCGCGTGCCATTTTCCGCACCCGGCGCCGCGGCGGGCCATTCCGTCGCACCAAGAAACACCAGCACAGCTTTGTCCATGGCCTGCCCCTTAAAATGCGGTTTTACCGCTCCGGGCTTTATATCAGCGCCTTGCTGCCGCTTCTTGTCGGCTTCTTTGTCGGGCTTCTGACCGCTCTGATGGGCGTCGGCGGTGGCTTTGTGATGGTTCCCGCGATGATTTATATCCTTGGCATGCCGACCAGTGTGGTTATCGGGACATCGCTGTTCCAGATCATTTTCGTGACTGCCAACGTTACTTTCCTGCAATCCATTCAGACGCAAACCGTTGATGTTGCCCTTGCCATCCTGCTGTTGATCGGCGGCGTCATCGGGGCACAATTCGGCGCACAATTCGGATCGCGTCTTAAGGCGGAACATTTACGGGCAATGCTGGGGCTTCTGGTTCTTTCGGTTTGCCTGAAACTTCTGTTCGATCTCGTGATCACGCCGACCGAACTTTATTCCATCGCGCCGGAGAATTTGTAATGCACAAATCGGGCGCGATCATCCGCACACTGCTTGCCACCATGGCGGTGCTTGCCGTGGCCGGACAGGACCGGGCACGCGCCGATGCGCTGGTTGTCGATCTTTCCAACCATCTTGTTGCCATCACCACCGGCTTCACCGGAACCGACGTGCTTTTGTTTGGCGCGGTGCAAAGCGAAGGCGATGTTATCGTCACGGTCAGGGGGCCCGATCAGGATATGGTCGTGCGGCGCAAGGAACGCAAAGTCGGCATCTGGGTCAACAGCGAAAGTGCCACTTTCCGCAATGTGCCTGCCTATTATGCCAGCGCGTCGAACCGGCCGATGGAAATCATCGCCAATTCACAGCTTTACAATGATTACCGTATCGGGGTTGAACATCAGCGCTTTGTGACCGAAATCGATGACAAGGATCGCAACAGCAGCGATTACCGCGATGCCCTGTTGCGAAACATGCGTGCAGCGGGCCTTTTCAACCAGCGACCGGCAAAAATCAGCTTCCTGTCCAATCAGCTGTTTCGAACCGACATCCATTTTCCGGCCAACACTCCGACCGGTACATACACCATCAATGTCTATCTGATCCGGGACGGTCGCATTGCCAGCGTCAAGACAACGCCGCTGGTCGTATCCAAAACCGGCGTCAGCGCCGAAGTTTATGACTTCGCACATCGCTATTCCGCGCTTTACGGTATCATCGCCGTGATCATTGCCGTCGCCGCCGGATGGATAGCAAGCGTCGTGTTCCGCAAAAGGTAATCTGGCCTTCAATCGTTGATTGAACGATTGCGAAGCGTCCTTGTCCGGGCAGCGATTTCGCACATGCATCATCATGTTCTGCAGTTGCGTAAAGATAATTTCTTTGTCGGGATGCTTGAAAAATAACTTGGAAACGGTCCTTAAGTTACGGCAAACTTTGCTGATCCGGTGTGACAGCGCCTCGCCCCGCAAGTTGGCGCAACACATTCGGAACCCGTTTTCATTCAGGGCAGGACGACATGAATTCATTTGATGCCGACCGAGAACTGCGCGCTGCCACCACGGATCGCACGTTCCTTGTTGTGGTCGACGACAGTGACGAAATGACCAAGGCACTTCGATATGCCTGCCGCCGTGCACAGCATACCGGCGGGCGCGTCGCATTGCTAAGCGTGATCCAGCCAGCCGAATTTCAGCACTGGATGGCTGTTGGCGATCTGATGCAGGAAGAAGCACGCGAAGACGCCGAAAACCGTATCAACGAACTTGCGGCCTATGTGCATGAACAAACCGGCTCCATGCCGCTTCTGTTCATCCGCGAGGGTCGCCTCAAGGACGAACTACTCAAGGTTCTGGACGAAGAAGAGCAGATTTCCATTCTGGTTCTGGCAGCCGGCACCAACAGTGACGGCCCCGGCCCGCTGATCACGGCACTAACCAATCGGGATGTGGTCGGTCAGTTGCGCCTGCCATTGACCATCGTCCCCGCCGCCCTGTCAGAAGCCGATATCGACGCGCTGAGCTGATCAAAACACGCATAAGACACACGAAAGCCGGGCAGTTACCCGGCTTTTTGCATTTTTGCAATCTGGTATGCTACCCGGCTTACGCCGTGCGATCTTCAAGGAAGTTCATGTAAGAATCAAAGGAAGACCGCTGCCCGAACAGGACGTGAGCGCGGTTGCGGATGGCCTGTGAAACAACCGAACGCCGTCGTTTATCCATCGCCAGCGTCAGCGCGGTTTCAACATAGTCGGCTGAATGATAGGCAACACAATCAAACACCGATATCTGGCGATAACAGGTATGGCTACGCCGCGATCGCGCCCCCTTGCCCGGCAGGGTCACAAGCGGCACACCAAGGCCAAGACAATCAAATGCCAGCATCGCATCATTCCATGCCGGGCTTTCAAGAACGACATCCACCGCACAAAGCAGGGAATGAAGATCGGCACGGCTGTGAACCGAAACAAACCGCATACGTCCGGCAACATCGGCATAATTGACCGCAAAACGCCGCCCCCATGCCGCGTCCCAGCTATCACGTTCGGGTGCGATCAACAGAAGTTCAGCGGTTTCATCAAGACGCAGGATTTCAGCAATCAGCGGATCAAAATCAGCCGTCAGAACATCAAGCGGCTGCGGACAAAGATACGTATTCCGGTCCTGATCAATGCGCCAGCGGCGCTGCAGATCGCCCGGCGACAGCTTAATTTCATCTGGCCTTGTCGCATTGACAAACAATCCGGGCAGACGGATCAATTCCTCGCTAAAGCGGGTTTCACCGCCCGCCGTTTCCCAATCCTCGGCAATCAGGTGACAGTCAATGTTTGAAAGCCCCGTCGTCGCGGCAATTCCGCCACCGGCGATCTGCAACGGTGCCAGCCGCCAGCTTGCCAGCAACATGGTATAGGCATCGGCCTGCGGATCGACATAATGCAAAACATCAAGGTCAAGGCCCGCAATCACCCGGGCCGAATGCAACGGATCAAGCGGCAATGGCACCACCAGATCGGCCTCGGCATCTATGCGGGCGGTTATGTCATCCTCGCCCAGTGGCGGACGGATCACCGTGATATCAAACCGGTCGCGGTCAATCGCACGGACCAGCCCCGCAATCCATCGACCAATACCGTTATCGCGCATATTGGCCGATACAACGCCAAGCCGGACCTTGCCGCCCTTTGGTCGGGCCCGCGCCGCGACATGGGGCACGTCATAACCAGAAACCAGCCGTTCCCAATAATGACCAACCGCGCGCAATTGCGCATCGCCTTCGGGGCGAAGCGCCGCACGCCATACCGGCGGGAACCGTGTCAGGGTGATCGGATCAATCAGGTCGCTTTGGCCAAGATCAAGTTCGAGATCGTCATCATCAAGCGTATCGTCGAGAAGATCACGAACGACCTCATCATTCTGTGCCGCCAGATCGGCAGGAACCGGGGCAAAAAGCAGCCGACGGGCCGTTCTGAACAGCGCCGTATTGTCCCCAATGGCAATCTTGCGATCTATTGCGTTTTGCAGAACCGATTGGGCGGATGCCGCATCGCCTTCTTCTGCCAGCTCGACCGCCAGCCGGAAGACGGCATCATCACCACCTCCCGCACCAATCGCGGCACCAAACCGTTCCACGGCTTCGCTATGGCGTCCGGCAAGGCTTAATGCCTCGCCCATCATCAAAAGAAGTTCGGGGTCTTCTGGATTTGCGCGCAAAAGTGCTTCCAACGCGCCAATGGCCTCGGTCCCCTGCCCGGTCCTCAAATACAGCAGTGCCAGCGTGCGCCGCGCCCCCGCATCCTGCGGATCAAGTGCCAAAACCTGGCGCAGGCAATGCAGCGCACCAGCGAACTGGCCCAGTCGGAAAAGCGCATCGCCATAGGCCGTCAGGGCGCGCTGATGCCCCGGTTGAAGTTCAAGGGCACGCAAAAGCGGCTCGGATGCGGAAACCGTCCGTCCCTGATCCAGCCTGATCTGCCCCATCAAAACCAGCGCATTGACGATATCGTCACGCAGTTTCAGTGCGGTTGTGCAGGATGCCTCTGCGCCTGCGATATCACCCATGGCATATTGGCAGGCACCAAGGTTGGCATGGATTTCGGCAACATCCGGTGCCAGTCGAAGGGCCAGCATGTAGTTTTCATGCGCCAGTTCAAGTTCATCAAGCTGGCGATAGGTATTGGCGATATTGCAATAAAGCGCCGGGGAATCCGGGCATAGGCGAATCGCGCGCTTGAAGGCTCCGACGGCCTCGCGCAGCTTGCCGACCGCTTTCAGGGCCTGCGCATGGTCATGCTGGATTTCGGCGTTATTGGCGTCGGCTATTGCAGCGCGGCCCATACGTTCGGCTGCGATATCACCATTACCCTGTTTCATGGCAACCAGACCGGCCAGATGCATGGCTTCTGCCGCCTGCGGATAGGCAAGCGTCATCTTGCGGCAGGCGCTTTCAGCCTCCGCCAGTTGACCCGTTTCAAACAGGTCGATTGCAAACCGGAACATCTCGCCAAGTTCAGACAAGGATCGTATCGCCACCCGAGAGTTTGTTTAATCGGTCACCATAGTGACCAAGCGTTAACAAACCACGTCTTTGCCACAAAATATGGGTCGTGACTATGGCAAGGACGCACAAAAAACCACCCGGCCTGACAAGACCGGGTGGCAAAGTTCATCACTATGCCAAAAAGCATGATGCGGGGGTTATAAATCAGCCCTCGTGGCTGAAGTAACGACCGAAGCGGTTGGCAAGAAAATCATCAAGTGCGACCTGCTCCTGCCGGATATATCCCTTGCCCGCAAGCGTACCGGTCAGAACCATATCCATGACGGCACAAAGCCCCGCCGATGTCGTAATCTGGATCGCAGACCAGTTCCTGCCACCGATGGCCGTGCCATGAACCTTGCGGATGAAGTTTTCCTCGCAAAGTTCGCCGTCGCGGGTGCCGATGGCATCGGCAAAGATCACAATCACGTCCTGGCTTGTGATCGGCAGCGACTTTTCAAAGATTTCCTTCATCAGATCGGGACGTTTGCCAAGCCCAAGGTCTTCGATCAGGATTTTCAGGATTTCCTGATGTCCCGGGTAACGCACGGTCTTGTAATCAAGGTTCTCGACCTTGCCTTCCAGCATGTCACAAAGCGCACCTACCCCGCCCGAGGTATTGAAAGCCTCGTATTCCGTGCCATCAATTGTGAAACGCTCATATCCTTCCAGCGGCAGAACTTCTATTCTCTTGCCTTTGTGGATGGCTTCGCACGGGTTCAGATATTCGTTGATCAAACCATCTGTCGACCATGTCAGGTTATATTTCAAACGGTTGGTCGGATTTTGCGGCAGGGCACCAACCCGAAGACGCAGGTTCTGAACGCTGTCAAACCGCTTGAACAGATCATGGGCTGCAATCGAAATAAAACCCGGTGCCAGACCACATTGCGGCACAAACGCGCCATCGGCATCCTTGGCAATATCGCGGATCGCACGAGTGGTTTCGACATCCTCGGTGACGTCGAAATAGGATGCGCCGACCGCCCGCGCCACACGCGCAATCGCAACATTAAGGTAAAACGGACAGGTCGACAGGATGGCATCATGGCCTTTGGCAACTTCCGTCAATGCGACCTCGTCGGTGACATCGACCTTTACCAGCATTGCCGCATCATCCTTGGCACAAATTTCAAGCATATGCCCGTTGGAATCCGCCAGTGTCACCGCATAAGCGCCACTTTCATTCAACATGACTGCGGCAATGCGACCGATTTTACCCGCCCCAAGGATCAGAACTTTTTTCATTTCAGCAAACTCCCATTTTGACGTCTGAGACCGCATGTGATGCGTTGCCCCGCCTGATTACGGCCCTGATAACGTTATTGTTATGCTGTCTTGATGGTCTTCCGCTGGACTGCCGGTTACAACCCGGCGATACTGTCATTTCCAATGATTTATCCGTTAAAATGACGGGCAATTCCGATGAAACGTAACCTTGATGAAATTGACCGCCGCCTGATCGCCCGGTTACAGCAAAATGCCCGGACCCCGATTGCAGCACTTGCCCGTGATGTCGATCTGTCGCGCAGTGCAGTTCAGGAACGTCTTGAGCGCCTTGAAAAGGCAAAAATCATAACGGGATACACCGTACAGCTTGGCGAGGAAGCCAGATCGCTTCTGCTTGCCGAAGTCATGATACAGGTCGAACAGAAACAATCCGCCGGGGTTGTTGGTGCGCTTCAGAGAATCACCCACTGCATTCGCTGCCTTGCGATTTCTGGCGAATATGACCTGATCGCGGAAATAGCCGCCGATACATCCGAGGAACTTGATACCGTTCTTGACCAAATCGGTGCCCTGCCCGGAATTAAACGCACGGCAAGCTCAATCATCCTTTCCACAAAATTTGATAGACGATAGACTGCCTTCGGGTTGGGGGACCTTTGTTCGGGAATTTTCAAAAAATTGGCTGAAAAACGCAGATATTCCGTTCTGACTGTTCTGCTTGCCGGGTTTTCTGTCACCAGCATTCTTGGTGTCGGTATTGCGCTTTATGTCGGACTTGGCGCGGCCTATCAAAACACCCGCAACCTTTGGGTCATGCTAAGCGATCTGGACCTGACATCGGTCCAGCGCACCATGCATGAACGGATGGAAAATGTGGGCAAACGGGCCATATGGGTCGCCGATCAGGTCGCCAGTGGTGCCCTTGATCCAAGCTTTCAATACGGCTGGAACAATGCGATGCGCGCACTTTCGGCATCCCAAATGGATGTGATGGCCTATGGGCTAATCACGGGGGATCGCCAGTTCATCGGTTATGACCCCGAAGACATGCGCGAAATCCGCCGCACCCTGCCCGTTGATGACGTGCTTTTCTCGGAACTGGCGCATTTGCGCGGGCCAACCGTCAATCACACCAGCTTCCCGCGATGGGATCCCTACTTCAAACAGACGGTTATTGCCGACTGGATTCCCCTGTTTGCCGACGGGCGTTATCTTGGCACTTTCATTCAGTATCTGTCGCTTTCAAACCTGTCGAACAGCCTGATCCGCGGGCGCGAAGACCTGCCGGGTGTGCCTTTCGTCCTGATTGCCGGAAACCGTGTGATGGCCCACCCACGACTTCGCGAATGGGGAGATAGCACCGCATCGGCACTCGTAAATGGTGCTGATATCGCGCGCAGCCCGATCCCCTTGCCGACGATCAATGATATTGGCGACCCTGTACTGGCAAATATCGGAAAATCCGAATCCATCGATATCGACAATGAAAGCAAACAACGCCCCGAAACCAGCAATCTTCGTCTTTCCGGCCTTGATCTTGACGGCCGTTATTCAATGATCGTCACGAAACAGATGATGGATACGCCTTTCTCTCCGATCATCATTGGCCTGCATTTCGAAGAAGAACTGTTCGATGACGAATGGAACCGGCTTGTTCTGGCATCTGTGATGGGGGGTGCGGTCCTGCTGCTGTCGATTATCGTTGCGGTAATCATTGCGCGTCACTTTACCAAACCGATCCGGCGCTTTGCCGCTGCTGCCCGGGCGTTTGAGGAAGACGGCATCGAAAACCACGATTTCCCTGACCTGAAAGGCAGCCGCATTCGCGAATATGATGATGCGGCCCGATCCTTCAATCACATGATCAAGGCCGTGCATGATCGCGAACGGATCAGCAGCCTGTTTGGTAAATTCCTGCCGGCATCGATTGCCCGCAAACTTCTGGCATCGGGAACCGATTCCGGGGTCCTCCCGCCCCAGCAGTGCGAGGCAACGGTCCTGTTTGTCGATATCGAGAGCTTTACAACCCTGTGCGAAGAACTCGAACCGCAACAGATCATTTCGATGCTGAACGCCTATTTCGACTGCGCAACCGGTATTATCGAAGAACATGGCGGGATCATCACCCAGTTCCAGGGGGATGCCATTCTTGCAGTGTTTAACGCCTTTGACGAATTGCACGACCATGCCGATGCCGCACTTGATTCGGCCATTGCCATCCAGCATGCCGTTGAAACCCGCCAGTTTGACGGGCTTTCCATTCATTGCCGTTGCGGCGTCAATACCGGGCGCATGATCGCCGGGAATGTCGGTGCCAGTGCCCGCCTGTCCTTTACCGTGCACGGGGATGCCGTTAACACCGCATCCCGGCTTGAACGTGAAAACAAGGAACTGGGCACCCGCATCCTGCTCTCAGACAGCACACGCGACCTGCTTTCCAATCCGGAACGGGTGGTCAAAGCCGGTCAAATTCAATTGCGTGGCCGCCATACTCAAACCCAGCTTTACACCTGCCGTCGCTAAAACACGCGATATTCTTTCCATCGTGATCAATCATCAGTAAGCTTTGCCGACAACCCGGCAACACAAGCCGGGTCTTCGGGGGCATACGGGGAATGTGATGACTGAACGCAGGGGGCGTTTTTCAATACTTGGCGTATTGCTGGGTGCATTTTTCATTACCAGCGTACTGGGTGTTGGGCTCGCACTTCATCTTGGTCTTGATACGGCCTATGACAATACCCGCAATCTCTGGATTACGATGACACATGCCGATCTGGAAGACGCGCAAGACGCCATGCGCGACCGGATCAAACGCATGCAACGCCGCAATATATGGGTTGCACGCGAAGTGGCGCACGGCGATCTGTCACCGGATAATGTTGCCATATGGGATAATACCCTGGCCGCCCTTGTCACCAATGAACGTGACGTCACAGCCATCGGGCTTTTGACCCCTGATGGCCATTTCCGGGGCTATGATCCAAAGACGGACAAACCTCTTTCCGGCAAGGCCGACCCCGAAGAAGACATCATCGCCCGATCCCTGATCGCCTATGGCCCGGGCCAAAGCATCACGCAGTTTCCGCGCTGGAACAGTCTGGTCAATCAGGTCGTGATCAGCGAAATGATCCCCCTGTTTCAGGAAGGGCTATATGTCGGCTCACTTGTGCAGCTTGTTTCGCTTGGCGATTTTTCACATGACCTGAAAACCGACCCGACCGAGGCCGGACGCACCCCCTTTGTCATCGTCAACGACCATGTCATTGCCCATCCGTCCCTGTCGGACTGGCATCAGTTGCACCCGCCCAAGAACACGGGAACCGATGATGTTCTTGGCGTCCTGCCCCGTGTGGATGATCTTGCCGATCCGGTTCTTGCAAATATGGGCCAGTGGCAGGCATTTGATTTTGACGATGTCCCGTCACCGGGCGGAACCAACGGGTCACGGGCATCGTCACTGGAAACCGAAAACGGCTATCACGTTATCATCACCCGAAAATTTGAAGAATCGGCAGGCCTTCCTGTCCTGATGGGCATGCATTTTGATCCAGCCGTTTTCACCCGCGAATGGGACCGCCTGCAACTGGCAACACTGATCGGAACGGCAATCATGGTTCTTGCCGTCATTCTGGCGATCCTGATCGCGCATTATTTCACACGACCGCTTAAACGGTTTTCGGCCGCCACACGGCAACTTGAAACCGGCATTCTTGATGATCTGCCGGTCCTGCCTGGCAGTCACATCATCGAATTCAACGATGCGTCGCGATCCTTCAACAATATGGCAATTACCCTGCGCGACCGGGAACGCATCGGGCGGCTGTTTGGTAAATTCCTGCCTGTTGCCATTGCTCAACAATTGCTGGCGTCTGATGATGACACTGGCAATGTGCAATCGCACCAGTGCGAGGCATCAATCCTGTTTGTCGATCTGGTCGGCTTTACAACACTTAGCGAAAAGATCGCCCCGCAGCGGATCGTAACGATCCTGAATGCCTATTTCGCGAAGGCCACCGCGATCATCGAAGAAAACGGCGGCATCATTACCCAGTTCCAGGGCGATGCCATCCTTGCCGTGTTCAACGCCTTTGACGAGGTGCCCGGTCACGCCGATGCGGCGGTGCGAACGGCAGTCGCCCTGCAAACGCTGGTTCATAAAGAACTGTTTGACGGCGAAGAACTGCGCTGTCGCTGCGGGATCAATACCGGCCTTCTGGTGGCGGGTAATGTCGGGGCGCCGGACCGTCTGACATTCACCGTACACGGCGATGCGGTCAACAGTGCCGCCCGGCTGGAAGCCAAGAACAAGGAACTGGGCACGCGCATCCTGATCGCAAGCACCACATTCGAACAGCTTTCAGACCCGGCCCAGGCCCGCCTTGCCGATGAAATCCTGCTGCGCGGGCGCAGTGAAACCACCGCTGT
Source organism: Thalassospira sp. A3_1 (assembly GCF_017744215.1). Lineage (NCBI taxonomy): Bacteria > Pseudomonadati > Pseudomonadota > Alphaproteobacteria > Rhodospirillales > Thalassospiraceae > Thalassospira > Thalassospira sp. A3_1. The sequence continues at coordinate 675,625 of NZ_JAGHQQ010000003.1, forward strand.
CTATACCATTCCGATTGACGGCATTGATTAGGAAACCGGTCGGCACACCACAAAACACAAAACGCCGCATTGGATGAACCGATGCGGCGTTTTGTAAAACCTGTGAGAACAAGGTACCGGGAATTAACCCTGGCGCGCCTTGAAACGCGGGTTCTTTTTATTGATCACGTATACGCGGCCACGGCGGCGCACGATACGGCAGCCTTTTTCCCGCAGCTTCGCGGATTTCAATGAGTTCCGGATCTTCATAATAGTAAACCTTAGAAACTTGGCCCCTTCGAGGAAGCCGGAAAATAGAAGTACACCCTGCCCCTGTCAACACCTAAAACAGGTTGCAGCGACAGAATTCCAGACAAAGTCCATTCATTCGTCGCCAACAGCAGACATCAAACCGGTCGATCACCTGATCGTTGCGTAGAACCGATAAAATGCCAGCGTTCCGTTTTCAAGCATTTTTACGCGATTCATCCACATTTCCATCTCCGGCACCAGATATGCCAGAACATCCGGGTCCAACCCGCTATTCTGGATATCGGCAAGCATCGCCATCCAGGCTACCTTGATCTGCTTTACATGGACATCTGACTCGTCCTTGGCGATGCGAATGTCGAATTTCAGCTTGCCCAGCGCATTCTTGTAATGGTCCGCCGTCCAGGGGTAAGGCCGGAAATCCTCGTGCCTTGCCCATTCGGCAATGGCATCTTCGTGCCCTTCGGATGTCAGAACATAGTCTGTCAGCAATATCTGGCCGTGATCGCGCAACGTTTCCGCCAGCGACACCAGCAGAACATCCTTGTTTTCAATGTGGAAGAGGTCCCCAAACGAATAGACCACGTTAAAATAGGCTTTGCGCAATTCCGGATTAGACGGGTCGAATGCCTGCACGGGGACCTTTTTCTGAACACCGGCCTGAACGGATCGCTCCATGCCCAGCAACGCCAATTCACCATCACGTTCATAGGCTGTGACCCAGACCCCCAGCTTATCGGCAAGCAACCGCGCCACCCCGCCAAGCTTCGCACCGATTTCAAGGCAGCTCATGGTTTCGTCAAGCGCAAGCGGCTTTGCCAGTTCCAGTGCATAATCATGGCCACCGGGGATCATGATCCCGCGATCAAACAGCTTGGCATAAAGCTTGACCCGTTCTGGCGGCCAGCGACCAATTTCATCATCAAGGTCAAGCTCGCCCAGTTCCGGCTCGACCGGCCTCGCAAGAAACAGGCGCATTCTGTGAAGCCACGCCCGGTAATCATCGATTTCTTTTTGCAAAAGATAATATTCGACCGGGTTGTCATAACCCTGCCAACGGGCGCGAAGCTTTGTCGCAAGGCTAAGCCTGTGGCCATCAGGCATCACAAATTCGGGCATATCACCACCGTAACCACCACCGTGGTCAAGGACATCGCCGTCATGGTCGGCATTGCGTTGCCAGAATTTAAGTTTCAAGGCAGATACTCGCTAAGCGGTTCGCGGTGGACGGATCAATTCTTGCAAAATATGGCAAATACGCAAAAGTGACAACGTGTTAAGATTTCAATCATATGATCCCGACGTCGACACGAATATAAATTGAACATGTTTTACCTGTCCGGCTTCGGGACAATATTTATGTGCAGGATGCCTTTTCACGAATGAGCCAGGATCACCTCGGGATCTATTATCGCCTGCTTAAAATTGCGCCGGGTGCCAGCGCAAAAGAGATCAAGCTTGCCTATCGCAAACTGGCGTTTGAATTTCATCCTGATCGAAACACAGATATCGATGCCGAAGAAAAATTCAAGGACATCACCGAAGCCTATGAAATCCTGATCGGCATACGCAAGGCTCCCCCAAATGCGCCTCGCAACGGTAAAAACAGCACAGGCGAAACGGCAGGCAAACAGCAAAACGGCCCCTATGGTCCGCAGGCTGCCGGGGCAAAAAATGCCAGTTCGCAACGCACCCGACAGGGATTTGCCGGTACCGGTCGCAAGGCCGAAACCAGCCGCGAAAGCGAAGAAGACAGGTTTGCACGTGCCAACGAGGCCTATCGCCAGCAGCAGGAACGCAACGCGGCGCGCAAATCAAACATCCATCCGGGGGCCAAACGCCATGCAAAAAACCGCACGACCCCGGATCAGGCCGGATTTGTACGCTGTGCGGTCACCGAAGTCGTATCAGCCCAACCCCGTCAGGTGGAATTCACCATTGTTCGCGGTTTTCTGAATTCCCTGAAAATCGAAAAGATCACCGCCAACCTCGCCCCGAAGGGGGCAAAGCGCATGGCACTCAAAGCCAGTTTCAAAACATGGCTGCGGGGTTTCTGGGGCTGGCGCAGTTTCATCCCGGCATGGCGGGCCATTATTGGTAATATGCGGGGTGGCACCCTGCCCCCGGAAGGCAATGCAAAACTTCTGTTCACACAGGCCACCGCTTTCGAACGCAGCGGCAACAAGCCGCTTGCACGTGCCGTCCTGTTACAGGCCAATGATTTCATCGGCACCAACCGGTCAGTGCTGGCCGAACAGATTCGCGCCAATCTGCGGCGTCTGGATGACGGCAAACCGCTTCGCCGGGTACGCAGCGAATGGAAACAGGCCGGGATGCTCGATGCCCTTTTACATCTAAGCCCGCTATTTGTTGCCATTTTCTGTCTGCTGGTGGCGTTTGGGCCGGGACAGGGCTTTGTCAGTCACGACATTCCAAAACTTGTCTCCGAAAAGACCAGCGAACTGACGCGCAAAGTCGAACAAATCATCGGCGAGGAACGCGATCCCTATTACATCGACCGTGATCTTCTGAACATGCGCGAAGGTCCCGGTATCGAATATCCGGTCATGCGGCGTCTGGCACGCTTTGAAACCGTCTATGTCGACGGACCAAGCGAGGATTTCTGGATCGAGATTGAAACCGCCCTTGGCGAGACCGGTTTTGTCAATCTGGATGCGCTGGTACCCGGAAGCGGCGCAAAGGCACGCGACGAGTGGTGTGCCACAAACAGTTGCGACTGACCGCAGATACGATCAGTCGCAACAGGCATTCATTGAATATCGAGGACTAAAACGATCAGTTTTTGACCGGAATCGCCTTCAGCGCCGCCAGAAGATAATCCCAGAAACGCAGGACACTTGGCACATGGACGCACTCGTCCGGGCTATGTGCGCGTTTAATGGTCGGGCCGAATGAAACCATATCCCAATGCGGATATTTCGACCCCAATACACCACATTCCAGACCGGCATGAATGACCCGGATTTCAGGATCCTTGCCAAACATGTCGCGATGAACCGCTTTCATCATATTGACGACTTCGCTGTCCGCATTCGGCTTCCAACCCGGATAGGCATCACCCCACTTCACCGTGGCCCCGATATTTTCAAACACCGATGTTGCAACCTCGCGAAGGGCATCACGTGCCGAATTGATCGAACTGCGCGCCGAAAGGGTCACATCCGCCTTGCCATCGGCCAGTTTGACAATCGCCAGATTGATCGACGTTTCGACCACACCTTCAACACTGGTGCTCATGGCGTGCACACCGTTCGGTGCTCCGACAACCGCATTATTGAAACGTTTGGAGTCCGTCGCACTCATCGCCTTTGCGGGCACTTCGGCATCTTTGGCTGCAATGGCAAAGTTCGGCTCGATCACGCCGATCTCGTCTTTGACCGCGGCAGCAAAGGCACTCAGTGCACCATCAAAGGCCGATGCCTTGTCAGACGGCAAAACGACCGTTGCAAAGGATTCCCGCGGGATCGCGTTACGCGCCGTACCGGCATTGATGGTCACAATCCGCGCACCAAAATCACGAATGACAGTGCGCAGGAAACGCGCCATCAGCTTGTTGGCATTCCCAAGTCCAAGGATGATATCGATCCCCGAATGCCCGCCCTTAAGACCGGTCAGGGCAATTTCACGTGCAACCTGTCCGCTTTCAACCGCTTCGGGGATATAGGCAAAACTCGCGACCAGATCGCCACCACCGGCACAGCCCACGCAAAGCTCGTATTCGTCCTCGGTATCAAGGTTCAGAAGGATTTCGCCCTTAAGTCGGCCGGGCTCCAGGTTCATCGCACCGGTCAGCCCCCGTTCTTCATCAACCGTGAACAGCAGTTCCAGCGGACCGTGTTCAAGACCTTCTTCGGTCATGAAGCCCATCATTGCCGCCGCACCGATCCCGTTATCAGCACCAAGGGTGGTGTTATCCGCCGTGATCCATTCGCCATTCATCAGCATGTGGATCGGATCGGTATCGAAATTGTGGGTCGAACCACTATTGGCCTGCGTCACCATATCAACATGGGCCTGAAGGATCGCCATCTTGCGATTCTCGAATCCCGGTTTCGCCGGAATGGAAATAACAAGGTTGCTGCCGCTGTCGCGGAAATGCTCAAAACCCTTGGCATCAGCCATCTTTTCCAGAAGCTGCAAAACGGCTTCTTCCTTGGTCGACGGGCGCGGGGTGTCGCAAAGTTTCTGGAAGTTCTCCCAGATTGCGACCGGGGCAATTTTGCTGATTTCATTCACGGTGGCGCTCTCCTGTATCGTTTATTTGCCGCGTATGTGACGGGCATTTCGCGGGTGCTCCTGCTGCTTAACGCATCGGCGGATCAATTTCCAGATCATCTAAGGGATTTTACGCAAACTCCCTTCCGGATTGGTGGCTGCGCTAACTAGTCGATCCCGATCCTCTTGCTCCGCCGTTCAAGCAACAACACATCGCGCCATTTCCCCTGCATCGGCCCATATCCCATACGTCCGAACCCGGTACGGCGGCACAGGACTTCGAACCCGTGCTTTCGATGCAGGGCAACACTTCCGGTATTTTCGGGAAATATTCCGGCTTCCAGTGACCAGAAACCGTTTTGTTCAGAACCTTCGATCAATGCCTGCATCAAACGGCTTCCGATCCCCTGCCCCTGACATTGCGGATCGACATAAACCGATACCTCGGCAACACCGGCAAAGGCACACCGGCCCGAAACGGCGGATAACCCGGCCCAGCCGGTGACCTGCCCGGCATCGTCAAGCGCGACATAGCGGCATTTCGTCAAATGCCCGCCGTCCCAGTCGGCCCATGTTCCGCCATGTTGCTGAAAGGATGCATGACCGGATTTAAGCGCCCGGTCATAGATATCGACAACCGCGTTTCCATCCATCGCCTGCATATCGCGAATGTTCATTTTTCGCCTGCCATTTTATGCAAAGCGATACGGTAATTCAGTCCGGATCAACTGTCGATATCGTCATCAAAGGTCAGGAATTTGATACAGTCACGACCGGCTTCCTTGGCCGCATACATCGCCCGGTCTGCCGTCAGCATCGCCTGCTCCAGCTCGACAAACTGCCCGCGCAATTCCCCGCCAACGGTGACACCAAAACTTGCCGTGATGGTAACGTTCTCATCACCGCTGTTACCAACCGGTATTTCGATTGCACGGATCATTGTTGCCAGCCGTTCGGCGATCCGTTTGGTCACTGCTGCTGTTGCCGACGGCAACAGAACGGCAAATTCCTCGCCCCCCAGACGCACGACAAGATCATCATCGCGAAGCGCCTGGCGCAGGGTTACTGCAATTTTTTCAAGAACCCGGTCACCGACCGAATGCCCATAGGTGTCATTGACATATTTGAAATAATCAACATCCAGAACCACCAATCCGAACTGCCAGACCTTGCCCTTCAATTGCCGGATTTCGCGCAGTCGGCTGACTGCTGATTCAAATCCGCGCCGGTTCAATGCCCCGGTCAGCGGATCGGTCGACGCCAGCGCATCAAGATGCTGTTCCTTGCGTTTATGGCTGGAAATATCCAGTGCGGACACCATCACGCCGCCATCTTCCATCAGGTTCATGCGGATATCGGCATGGCAACCGGATGGTGTTTTGACACTTTCATTGTTGGCGTGCCCGTGGCCGCTTTTGATCATGGCGTCATACATCTCACGCAGGATCGTGATATCAAAGACGGGCGCATCATCGCTGTTACCCTGTTCTGTACCGAACAGACGGGCAAATTCGCGGTTGTAATTCACAACATTCTGACGGATATCAAGCATTGCAACGGCTGACGGCACCATGCGGATGACTTCGGTCACGGCTTCTTCAAGACCGGCCTTCGTGCGCATCAGGGCTTCGTTCATTTCGACTTCTTCGCGCACATCATGTGCGGTCGTCAAAATAGCCGGGCGACCATCATGCCACAGGATGCGTTCATCGGTCAGATCCCGCCAGACGATATTGCCGTTATCGAGAACATCGCGCACACGATGGCGTTCGCCTTCGCGTTCGCCATGCAGAATATCGGCAACATGCTTTAAGGCGCGTTCGCGATCCGCTTCGGGAATAAATCGCAATATGTTGGGCTTTTCCATGAATGCACTGGCATTTTCCGCCCCCATCAGGCGCGCAAAGGCATCATTGACATAAAGCGCTGTCATGTCGCGATGGACCATCACACCGATAAAGGACCGGCCCAGCATATGATCGACCTGCATCGCGGTCGTGCCGTTATCAATCAGCTGCGCTGTTGTCAGCACAGCGTTTTCATCGGCCCATTCAACGGTTTCGTCGCTGATCTCCATCCAGACCGGCGTGCCATCGGTACGAAGGTTATAAACCTTTTTCCAGCCATGGAACCCGGTGGCTTTTTGGAATTCCGCCACCAGCTTGGCCGCTTCGTAATGGAAACTTGGCGGGATATATTGCCGAAGGTCAGGCTCCGACATGAAATCCTTCACATCCTTGCGACCAAGCATTTTCGCGTAGGCATCATTGACATACACAGCGGTCAAATCCCTGTGCACGACAACTCCCACCCGCGACCGCCCGTAAAGACGCGCGATTTCTGTCGGTTCGAATCGCATCAAAGCCCCATCATCCCCGCCAATGCGATCTAACGCGCCATCTATCCTGTTTGGTGGCGTTTATTCCGCGCGCTAATTGATCAAATGCTATACTATATTAACAATAATTAAAATACGGCACGGTCGCTTTCACCCTTGCGAATAGTTGCATTGCAATATTAAGGGGTCCTTCTGCGTGCGATGCCATAACTTCTTTCGCCAATTGCGAATTTCCGCTGCCCTCTTCTCTTCACAAAGCTGTTGTGAAACCATGGGATATATGTTGTCGACGGAATAGAAATTCCAGAACCATGACCGGGCAAAATTGATGCAACAGCAAAATAATTACGAAATTATCCGTCACAGACGCGGCTGGGATGGCCATTTCAAACTCGATGTCTATGAACTCCGCCACAAGTTGTTTAACGGTGGCCAAAGTGCCGTTTTACAACGCGAAGTCCTTGAACGCGGGCATGCCGTCGCGGTCCTGCCCTATGACCCGGTACGCGATGAAGTTGTTTTGATCGAACAATTCCGCCCCGGTGCCATTTCGGTCCATCAGCGTTTCCCTGAAATGCCGCTTTGGCTGACGGAAATTGTCGCTGGCATCGTCGAGGATGGCGAGGAAATGCAGGATGTCGCGCACCGCGAAACCATGGAAGAATCCGGTTGTTCGGTCATCGGCGACCTTGAACTGATTTCGCGCTATTATGTCACCCCCGGCTGTTCGAGCGAGACGGTGACAATGTATTATGGCCGGGTTGATGCGTCCAAAGCGGGCGGCCTGCACGGCTTGGAAGAAGAAGGCGAAGACATCCGCGTTTATACGGTATCGTCCGAGGAATGCTTTGCCATGTTGCGTGACGGACAACTCTGCAATGCAACGGCGACGATTGCCGTTCAGTGGCTAATACTCAATCGCGACCGTATTCGCAGGGAAGCCGGGGTTTCGGGCGTGTGAACGTGTTTGCCGGATACCAGTTAATTAACACACAAATTTAGTGGTAATTTTTAATCAATCTTGACTTTTGTGTATAAAAGACCCAATCAACAGGTAACAAAACACATTCTAACCACGCTTGGAGTCTGTCATGGACATTCGCAATGGCACCATTGAAGCCATTGGCCGCACCCCGCTTGTGAAACTCAGAAAGGTTTCCGAGCTAACGGGCTGCACCATTCTGGGCAAGGCGGAATATGCCAATCCGGGCGGATCGGTCAAAGACCGTGCTGCCCTTGCCATCATTCGTGACGCGGAAAAACGCGGCCTTCTGAAGCCGGGCGGCGTGATTGTCGAAGGAACGGCTGGCAATACCGGCATCGGTCTTGCCGTTGTTGGCAACGCACTTGGCTATCGCACCGTGATCGTCATTCCCGAAACGCAAAGCCAGGAAAAGAAAGACCTGCTGCGTTTGCTTGGTGCCGACCTTCGCGAAGTCCCCGCCGTCCCCTATCGCGATCAGAACAACTATGTTCACGTTTCGCGCCGTCTGGCCGAAGAACTGGCAAAGACCGAACCGAACGGCGCTATCTGGGCCAACCAGTTCGATAACGTCGCCAACCGTCAGGGCCATATCGACACCACCGGCCCCGAAATCTGGGAACAGACCGATGGCAAGATTGATGGCTTTATATGTGCGGTCGGTACCGGCGGGACGCTTGCCGGTGTGTCGATGGCGCTTAAGGATCGCAACAAGGACATTCAGATCGGCCTTGCCGATCCGATGGGGGCTGCCCTTTACAGCCACTACAAGTTTGGCGAACTGAAATCCGAAGGAAGCTCGATCTCCGAAGGGATCGGTCAGGGACGGATTACCGCCAACCTCGAAGGCATCGATATCGATCACCCGTTCCAGATTTCAGATGATGAAATGCTGCCGATCGTCTTTGACCTGCTCAAGGAAGAAGGGCTTTGCATGGGCGGTTCGACCGGGATCAACATCGCCGGTGCGGTCCGCCTGGCCCGTGAACTCGGCCCGGGCAAAACCATCGTCACCATCCTGTGCGACCTTGGCACCCGCTATCAAAGCAAGCTGTGGAACCCGACCTTTCTCAAGGAAAAAGGTCTGCCAAGCCCCGATTGGCTCTAAGCCCGACTGCGACAACCAGCAAACAAAAACCCCCGCCATCTGGCGGGGGTTTCTTTTTGTGTGTCAGGCAACAGCCTCAGCCCGTCTTGCGGCCTGCCAAAGGTAAGTTCCGCAAATCGCCGCACCAATCAGAAGTGCGCCAGCAAATGCCGCCACCGCATCCCATCCACCATGTGACCAGAACCAGCCGCCAACCGATCCCATGATGCTAGACCCCAGATAATAGGCCAGCAGATAAAGCGACGACGCATGTCCCTTGGACTGTTTCGCCATCCGCCCGACCCAGCCACTTGCCACCGAATGGGCAACAAAGAACCCGCTGGTCAATACCATGATGCCGCCGATCATGCCCCAAAGACTGGAAAGTAGTGTCAGGGCAACCCCAGCACCTGCAATCAGGATCCCCGCCAGCAAAACCGGGCCCCGGCCGATCCGGTCGGACATGGCACCGGCAATGGAAGACGTCACCATCCCGCAAAGATAAACCACAAAAATCAGACTGATCTGCCCCTGGCTCAGGTCATAGGGGGCCGCGGATAAACGGAACCCGGCATAATTATAGACCGTCACAAAACAGCCCATTGCAAATGCCCCGATCAGGAACACGAATGGCAGACCTGGATGGCGCAGATGTCCCTCCCATGCCCTGACATGATAGGACAATTGAAAGCCGGGGCGGCGCACGAAATTGCGCGATGCAGGCAACAGGATGACAAACCCAAGGGCCGCCAGCAAACCAAGCGCTCCCATCGCACCAAGTGCGAGATGCCAGCCAAACATATCAGTCAGAATACCGATCACCACACGCCCGCTCATACCGCCAAGGGCGGTCCCGCTGATGTAAATTCCCATCGTGGTGCCAAGGCCGCGCGGATGCATTTCCTCGGCCAGATACGCCATCGCAACCGCCGGAACCCCGCCCAAAATCAGGCCTTCAAGCGCACGCACCACCAAGAACGCATGCCAGTCGGAAAGCAACGGCGCAATCAGGTTCAAAAGCGACGCGCCGCACATTGATGCAAACATCAACTGCTTGCGCCCGAACGCCTCGGATACCGCCCCGGCAAGCAGGATGGCAAAGGCAAGAAACCCGGTCGTCAGCGACAGCGCAAGCGAACTGGATGCCGGGCTGACGGCAAAATCCCGCGCCAGTTCCGGTAAAAGCGGCTGCACGCAGTAAATCAGCGAAAAGGTCGCATACCCTGCCAGAAACAGCGCCAGACTGATCCGGCGAAATTCCGGCGATCCCGGTTCGGTATAAACCGGCTCGGCCCCGGCGGTCGCTGGCTTGATATCATCATTGGCAGCCTGCGCTGCGGGGCTTTTCGCCCGGTGGGCACTCATATTCCGGCCTCGTTTTGAAGAATTCTGATCTGACCGAAAGGATTGCAGCTTTCCCGATATCCGTCCAATATATGTCACAGTCATTTTCGATATGTTTTGGAGATACCGGGTGGAACTGCGCCATATTCGATATTTTCTTGAAGTTGCCCGCGAAGGGAACTTTACCCGTGCCGCAGCCCGCATCGGCATCGGTCAGCCGCCGCTAAGCCAGCAGATCCGCGATCTTGAAACCGAAATCGGCACCCAGTTGTTTCACCGCGTCCCGCATGGCGCGGAATTGACCGAGGCTGGAATTGCCTTTCGCGATATCGTACAGCATTTCCCCGAACTGGCCGAACGCGCCATCCGCGCCGCACAGCGCGCCGGTCGCGGTGAAATCGGCTCGATCCGGGTAGGCTTTACCGCATCCGCCGCGTTTAGCCCCAGCGTCCCACGCGTTTTCCGTGATTTCCGCCGGTCCTATCCGGGTGTTGAAATGACGCTGGAAGAAAACAATTCCGCCCGCCTTTTGAATGCGCTTATGGATGAACAGCTTGATGCCGTCTTCCTGCGCCAGGGTGCTGCCAACAGCGATGACATCAAACTGCACCGCCTGACATCCGAACCGATGCTGATCGTGCTTCCGGCGGGCCATCCGGCGGCCCGGCATGAAACGGTGGCGCTTGAAACCCTGCGTGATGATGCCCTGATCCTGACCCCGCGACAGGTCGGACCAACCCATTTCGATATCGTCGTTGCCGCCTGCCGTGCCGCCGGGTTTGAACCGGTCATGGGGCAAAGCGCGCCGCAATTGGGATCGGTGATCAACTTTGTCGCCGCCGAACTGGGCTTCTCGCTGGTCCCCGCCGCCATGGCACAATTGCAGGTCAATGGGGTCGTCTATCGCAAGGTCGCGGGGGATGTCCCGATGGCGCATCTGGCGCTGGCCTATCGCAGCAACGATATCTCGACCGTGCTACGCAACTTCGTTGGCCGCACGCTGAACACGCATCGCGCAGAAGATCAGGAAAATGACACAAATGATTGAATATTATTTGTTTTTATTGACGACCTTACAGATCGCATCAACAGCCTGATCGACCGTCATCTTTGCCGTATCGATAATCAGATCAACCCCGTCCCACCGCTCGTAATGACGGCCAAGGACCTTGTCCCAGTCGGGCTGATGCAGGTTTTCAATATCGCAGGGCCGGGTTTCGACACGGTGACGATGCTCCGCCGGATCGGAACAGATCAGTTCAATCTGCACATACGGTTTCCCGGCGCGCTCTGCTGCCAGTCGCCATTCGCTTCGGGTTTCTTCAACCGAATTGACCGCATCGCCGATCACCGTCAGGCCCAGCTTAAGGTTATCGGTCGCCTGCCGGTTGGCAACCATATAGCCGACCGGGCCGATATCATCATCGGGCGGCACCCCGGCATCAAGGACCGCCTGCTCTATCGTGTCGATCCGAAGATGCACCGCACCGATTTTTTGCGCCAGTGCGCGTGCAATGGATGTCTTGCCAACACCGGGCAAACCGCCAAAAATGATCAGCATATTCTATCCTTTCTCCGGTCCTGACCCTAAAACCGACACTCCCGCACTGGCAAGCACCTGATTTTGGGCTAGATTAACCCCAACACTGAAATCCGGCGCGCCGTTTTCGGCCTGCGCCCAACTGGGATTATGCCTATGCCCCGTTTTTCCGTTCTTGATCTTTGCCCCGTTAACGAGGGCGAACATCCGCGCGATGCCTTGCGCAATACGCTTGAACTCGCCCAGCATGCCGAAAATCTCGGCTTTCATCGTTACTGGCTGGCCGAACATCACAACATGCCCGGCATCGCCAGTGCCGCAACGTCGGTCGTCATATCCCATGTCGCGGCGGGCACCAAAACCATCCGGGTTGGCTCGGGCGGCGTGATGCTGCCCAACCATGCGCCATTGGTGATTGCCGAACAGTTCGGCACCCTTGATGCGCTGTATCCCGGCCGTATCGATCTTGGCATCGGGCGCGCACCGGGAACCGACCAACGCACCGCCGCCGCCCTTCGCCGCGACATGCACGGGACCGAGGAACGCTTTATCCAGGACGTGCTCCAGGTTCAGCAATTCCTTGCCCCGCTTGAAGGCAACCCGCCAATCCGGGCCGTTCCGGGTTATGGCTCCGAAGTTCCGATGTGGCTTCTGGGCAGCAGCCTGTTTTCCGCTGATCTGGCCGCCCGTCTTGGCCTGCCCTTTGCCTTTGCGTCACACTTTGCGCCCGATATGCTGATGGATGCGCTGTCGCTGTATCGTCACCGGTTCGAGCCCAGCAAACAGCTTGATAAACCCTATGCGATTGCCGCGATGGGCTTCTTTGCCGCCGATACCGACGAGGAAGGCGAATTTATTGCCACCTCCATGCAGCAGCAATTCCTGAATTTGCGGCGTGGTTCGCCGGGTCAGTTGCCCAAACCGGTCAAATCGATGGATGACATCTGGAACCGGGTGGAAAAGGCCGGTGTCGATCATGCCATGCGCTGCGCCGCAATCGGCTCGCGCGATACCGCACGCAAAAAACTGCGCGATTTCATCTATATGACCAAGGCCGATGAAATCATGGTCACCGCCAATATCTTTGATCACGCGGCACGGCTGAAATCATTCTCGATTGCGGCCGAACTCCGTGATGAGCTTGACGCCGAACAGGCCGAAAAAATCGCATGAAACTGCGCCTGAAACAATTCATCAGGTAATTATCGGGCCCGATCCATGCTGATCGGGCCCGTTCTTGTATTTCATCATATGAAATGCATCCGCACTGACCCCAACTGTTTTCTTGCGCTTGCAGATGCGCTGGGACAAGATGTCGACCCGGTTGAAAATCAACCGCAACACATTGTTCCAAAAGGTTTTGGCTCGCCCCCATGACAGACTTCCTTCTGGCTGCCCTGCCAATCGCCACCATTCTGTTTCTGATGATCAAGGCAAACTGGGGCGCGGCACGCGCCGGTGCGGCCGCATGGTTCGTCACCGTTGCCATCGCCATGATCGCGTTTGGTGCCCCGACCGATATGCTGATCATCGCGCAGGCCAAGGGCGTCATGCTGGCGCTTTATATCCTTTATATCGTCTGGGCCGCCCTGATCCTTTATTTCGCGGCCGAAGAAGCCGGGGCCATCAAAACCATCGGACGGGCCATCCGCCAGCTAACCGACGACCGCCCGCTGCAATTGCTGATCCTTGGTTATGTGTTTGCCACCTTCCTGCAGGGCGTTGCCGGGTTCGGGGTGCCGATTGCGGTGATCGCACCGCTTTTGCTCGGCATGGGGTTCTCGCCCGTCATCGCGGTTGCCGCCCCGATGATCGGCCATAGCTGGTCGGTGCTGTTTGGCAATATGGCAACCTCGTTCGAGGCCCTGATCGGCGTTACCGGCATTCCCGGTACCGAGCTCACGCATTATTCCGCCATTCTGCTTGGCCTGTCGGGCTTTACCTGCGGGGCGGCGGTTCTGTGGCTTGATGGCGGTTTTCGCACCGTGCGTCGCCGGATCGTGCCGCTGGTGCTGATTGCCGGTGTCATGGGTGTTGTTCAATATCTGATGGCGAATTACGGCGTCTGGACTTTGGGCGGGCTGACTGCCGGGATTGCCGGGCTTGTCACCTCGATCATCGTCACCCGGTTCTGGAAACCCCATCCCGATGACGTTGCCGAAACCACCGAAGACGACCATCATCACATGCCTTTGATCGAGGCACTGACCCCTTACCTCGTTTTCATGGTGATTGTCGGCATCGCAACCTTCATCCCCCCGGTCGAGGACTTCCTGTCCGGCCTTCGCCTGACCTTCGATTTCCCGGCGGTTTCAACCGATCTTGGCTGGAATATCGATGCCGAAAGCGCCAAGCCGATTGCCATTTTCGGCCATCCCGGCGCGTTGCTGCTGTATACCGCCGCCATCAGCTTTGCCTTTTTCAAAATCCGCGGGCGCTATGACAACGGCATCGCCAGACGCATCTGGCAACGCACGGTCAAAAGCGGCCTTCCGACCAGCATCGGCATGGTGCCGGTCATCGGCCTTGCCATTATCATGGATCACTCGGGCATGACCTATGCCCTGGCCGAAGGCGGTGCTGCGCTGTTCTCCGGCGCCTTTGCCATCGCCTATCCGGTGGTGGCACCAGCCATCGGCGCCCTGGGGGCCTTCATGACCGGCAGCACCAATAATTCCAACGTGGTCTTCGGCATGTTCCAGCGCCACACCGCCGAACTTTCGGGCATTTCCACCGCCCTTGTTCTGGCCGCACAGGCAACCGGCGCATCGCTTGGCAGCATGCTGGCCCCGTCAAAAATCCTGGTCGGCTGTTCGACCGTCGGGCTTTCGGGCAAGGAAGGGCCGGTTTTATCGGTCGTGCTGAAAACCGGTGTCCTTCTGACCGCCCTTTGCGGCTTCATGGCGCTGGGCCTGTTGCTGATTGCGATGATCGGGGGTTAAGACCATGAAAAACAAACTGTTCAATCCGGTCTTTCTGTTTCTGGCGTCCCTGATCCTGCCGCTGGTCGCGTTTGAAGCCCTGATCAACGAAGATGCCGCCCTTTCCGGCATCCTGTCTGGCATACCTGTGGGCGGCATTCTGTTTGGCCTGTTTGCGGCCATCATGGCCCTGATCGTCATCAAGAAATAGCTGCTAGCCGGTGGGGGTTGCCCGCCGGATTTCAGGATCGACGGCAACCCGTTTTTTGCGTGTTCTCATTGTCCCGGCCAGAAGGCCAAGACAGGCAAAAATAACCACTGCACTATCTGGCCCCATGTGGTCCAGCAGTAACCCGAAAACCGGTGCGCCAGCCGTCTGACCAATGGCAATGGTTAAAAAACCGATCATCAGGCCAGTGGCGGGCCGATCCCGAAGTGCCCGTACACCCCACACCAGATACACCCCCGTTAACGTGACATAGGCCCCGCCAAACAAAACCCCGCCTGCGAACGTTACGGCCATAAACGTGCCTGTTCCCGCGGTAAGAATACCGGCCGCCATCAGTGCCAGAAAAGCCCAGTGCACCCGGTTGATCCCGAACCGGGCCACAAATGCCCCTGCCCATGCACCGGCAATACCACCGATCCCGATGGCAACCCACAATGCACCGCTGCCGCTTTCCCCCAGATCAAGCTGCATCCGTGCAAGCTGCCCGCCAAATGACCAGATTGCCGTGCTTGCCGCCCCCATCAGAAAGGCCGCGCAAATCAGTCTGGCGACATCCCCTTTCAGGGACGGCATTCCACCTTTGGCCTGTGTGGCCGCGGCCTTTGTCCCGCGCGGAATTGTCCGTATAAGGGCAATCGTCAGGATAATGGCGGCACCGGCAAAGACGGCAAAGACAAGCCGCCATTGGCCACCAATCATTAACGCAATCGGCCACGATAACATCACGCCAACACTGGTCCCGGCATTGATCACGGTATTGGTCATATCCTGCCGGTCACGTCGCACTGCCACCGCAACAGCCGCAGCCATCGGCGGCGATGCCAGACCGGTACTGGCGCCGGCAATCATAACCGCCACCGCCAGCCAGACCACATCCGGCGCGACGGCAATCCCGGCCATGCCAATCGCTGCAACACATGCCGCCGCCGTCGCAACCACACGGGGGCCATGGCGTTCGGTCGCAATCGCAGAAATAATAATGAACAGGCAATAGCCCAAAAATGACCCGCCGGAAATCACGCCGGAAACAGTCGGGCCAAGTGACAATTCCGCATCGATTTGCGGCAACAGAAGCCCAAAGGCAAATCTGGCAAAACCATAACAAATGGCAATCAGCGCAAAGCCGACAAGACCAATCTGAACCGCCGGGCTGACGGCAGGTTTGAAATCGGGCTTCATGAACGCGCCTGTGTAACAAGAATGGCCGCCGCCTTGCGTGCGGCACTTATGGCATCCATCCCGCGATAAACCGCGGCGGCCACGGCCCCTTCAAACAAAACCAAAATCTGTTCTGTCAGCTCCCCGTGATCCCCGGCCCCCAGATCACCTTGGACGATTTCGGCAATTTTGGCTCTGGTTGCGTCTTTGTGCGTCAGGACAACATTGGCAATTTCCGGGATGTCACCCCCGGTTTCACCGTAGCTTCGCAAAAACAGGCATCCACGCCCGCCTTCATCACGTGTCCATTGTCCCAGCACGTCAAAGATTTCATCAACGGTCTGCACATCAAGGCGTTCCATAAAACGCCGTTCGCGCGCGCCAAGCACCAGCGCCATAAGCGCTGTCTTGCTGCCGACATGTTTGTAAAGTGTGCGACTGGAAAGACCCGCTTCCTGCGTCAGCCGATCCATGCCGGTTGCGCTAAAGCCATTGCGATCAAAAAGCCGCTCGGCCGTAGCAATAAGGTTTGTCTTGATATCCATGGGTAAAGTGTAAAACGATCGTTTTACACTGTCAACACAAGCAGCCCCTGCCGGTTTTCCCTGCAAGACACCCCGACACGGCAACCCGACACGATTTCAGCGCATGAAACGCCGTTAAGGCCGGAACATCGCAAGCTTGATGCCAAACGCAATAAACACGCTGCCGGTCACGGCTTTTAAGGCGCGCTGGAACGATCCATTGCGTGCCATCCCGGTCAGGCGCGACAACAGAATGATCATGGTCGAAAACCAGATGATATTGATGCTGGCATGCACACAAACCAGCATGAAGGCCGATGTAATCGCGCCCTCGCCGACCGGAATGAATTGCGGAAATGCCGCAAGATAGAAAATCGATACCTTGGGATTAAGCGCATTGGTCAGGAACCCTTCGCCATACGCCACCAGAAGCGTCCTGCGGCGTTTGGCCGGCGCAACTTCGGCAACGGTTTTAACCCCTCGCCATGCCTCGCGTAGCGCCTTGAACCCGACCCAGCAAAGATATGCCGCACCGGCAATCTTCACCATCATGAACAGTTGCGCCGACTGCACCAGGATCACCGAGATCCCCAAAATCGACAATGTGCCATGCAGGTAAAAGGCAGTGACGAAACCGGCAACATTGGCAAAGCCTGCCGCGCGGCCGGATGTCGGAACGGTTTTGGCAATCAGAACGCCATTGGGGCCCGGCGACATCACAAGAAGGGCGGTAACAAGTGTGAAGCTGATAAACTGTGCCCAATCCATCAGGGTGGCTCCTTAAAAGAGGGTGGCCACGAAACTATAGATGGATTGTGAAAGCCGGCAAGCGCGCGATTGTACCGATACATCTTCTGGATTTTATCCCCACTGACAATCAGACCCGCCACATTTTCAAAACCCTTGCAGATCGTCCGTGCCCTATGCCTGCACACATCGGCCACACCAGTCCAAATTGCGCTTGAATGTTCCCGATACGTTCCTTACAGTAAGTAAATAAAACTTCATATAAACGATTTCCAATCAATTTTTCAAAACACACCATGACGAGGACACACATGACGGCTCCATTAGATAAGATAATCAATTGGATTAAGGATTTACCCCCAACTCAACAACTCGATGTTGTGTTTCTCATTTCACCAATGCCTGGGTTAAATATCGACATTCACAGCGATCAAATGGTCAATGAGTTTATGGATCAAATTTCACAACTAAGGGCCAGTAAACTAAGGGAAATGGCGCTGGTTTTTTGCTTAAAAACACTGATTGAGAACAATATTATCTCGAAGAGAGCATCGGCAGAAAGCTGGAAAGAAATCAAGTTCATGCTAAATCATCTAGCAGAAGAGAAAGATAACGACACGTTCGCTAAAATGGCCACAAGAAAAGAATTTGAAGGTGCGCAGTGGGTTAATAGCTGCATGAAATGGAAAAAAATGGCGGCGGAAAACCTTAGCCCAGCAGACATTGAACATTATTATTTCCTCTGAAAACACGCCGAGAACCAATAATAATGTTTTAAAAATGTTAGAACCACTAAAGAAATACTTTGAATACTCACATCCGAAACACGAAGAAAATCGGATGGAATGATTCGAATTTTGATCTATTGTTGCTTGCCCCGTGCGGGCAAAAAGGGCGCGGGGCCATCTCCAACATTGATGGCCGTTTTGAACGGCATATCCACTAGGCCGTTGATGATGGCTGGATCAATCAGCTTCTGGAAGACGAGCCACGTGCATCAAACCTACTCTTGGCATTGATGGTGCGCGCACTGTCATTACCCGCAATCAAAGTCCCGATGTCGGAACGGTTTTGGCAATCAGAACGCCATTGGGGCCCGGCGACATCACCAGAAGGGCGGTGACAAGTGTGAAGCTGATAAACTGTGCCCAATCCATCAGGGTGGCTCCTTAAAAGGGGGTGGCCACGAAACTATAGATGGATTGTAAAAACCGGCAAGCGCGCGATTGTACCGATACATCGCCCCTTATCCCGGCCAGCAGGGCGAAATCAGCCCTGCCCCAGCCGTTGCAGATCATATTCATGATCAAGGATCGCCTGCCACCAGTCGCGATTGTCGATATACCATTGCACCGTCTCGCGCAGGCCCGATGCGATATCATGCGTCGCCTTCCAGCCAAGCTCGGTCTCGATCTTCGTCGCATCAATCGCATAACGATGATCATGCCCCGGACGATCGGTGACGAATTCAACAATATCGTCAAATTTCGTGATCGGCACATCCTCGGCCAGTTCACATACCAGATCGAATATCTGGCGCACCATATCGATATTGCGCGCCTCGTTCCGCCCGCCGACATTATAGGTTTCCCCGACCCGGCCCTGCTCGACAATCATCGCCAGCGCACGGGCATGATCATCAACATGCAGCCAGTCGCGGATATTGCGGCCATCGCCATAAACCGGCAACTTCCTGCCACGCAGGGCATTGATGGTCATCAGCGGAATGAATTTTTCCGGAAACTGGAACGGACCATAATTGTTCGAACAATTGCTGATCACCACCGGCAGGCCATAGGTATGGCACCACGCCCGCACCAGATGATCCGATGATGCCTTGCTTGCGGCATAGGGGGAATTGGGCCGATACGGACTTTGTTCGGTAAACAGCCCATCATCGGGGCCAAGCGATCCGTAAACCTCGTCGGTCGATATGTGATGGAACCGGAACCGTTCCCGATCATCCGGCGAAAGGCCGCGCCAGTAAACGGCCACCGCTTCAAGCAAGTGATAGGTCCCGACAACATTGGTGTTGATAAACGTCCCCGGCCCGTCAATCGACCGGTCCACATGGCTTTCCGCCGCCAGATGCATGACCGCATCCGGGCCGAAATCATGAAGGGCCGCCGCAACCGCAAGCGGATCGGCAATGTCGGCCTTGATGAATTGATAATTCGGCAGATGATCGATGGTATCAAGACTGCTCAGATCGCTGGCATAGGTCAGTTTGTCAAGGTTAAGCACTTCCCAGCCACGTTCAAGAACCAGATAACGACACAGGGCTGATCCGATAAATCCCGCCCCGCCAGTCACCATGACGCGCATCACTAACACCTTTATCCTGTTGGTCTTTTTCTTACCCGACAGAAAAACACCTAAAAATGGCCCCGAAATGGCAATTGAAGTGGCAATCAAAAAGGCAATTTAAAAGGTCGATGAAAAGACGGGCTCAATAGTCCTCTTTTACGCGCCTCACCCTGTTTTCTATCCATAAAGCGCAGTGGTTATCCAATTTGCGCAGGAAAATATCGCATCCCTGCCATTGCTGTGGCGACCCATGCACAAATCCCCTAATCCTCGGACTTGCATTTCATGAACTGGCTTAACTGCCGGCCCTGACTGATGCGCGATATGCCAGCGATTTTCCCTGTCGCGCAGAAGCCAGATCAAAATGATTGAAGACAAAAAATGAAAAAATATGCGGTTGGATTTGTCTGTAGCTGCGTCGTCGCTTTTGCGCCTTCCGCGCATGCTCAGGACGCGGAAGGCGGCAACAAATGGGGGCCGCATATCGACCTGGAAGGCAAGGCCGGCACCGACCGCAACCTTGGCGAAACCGATCTGTTCATTCCGCTGTGGCAGGATGACGATACCCTGACCTTTGCCAATATCCGCGCACGGATGGATGATGCCAACAGTCACGAAGGCAATTTCGGTGTCGGCATTCGCCAGATGCTTGATAGCGGCTGGAATATTGGCGGCTATGGCTATTTTGATCGCCGCACAGCGCGTATGACAACAAATTCAATCAGGTGACTTTCGGGGCCGAAGCGCTCTCGCTTGACTGGGATTTTCGCGCCAATGCCTATATGCCGGTCGGCAAGACAAGCTATATCGAAGACAGCCTGAGTACGGTGGATTTTTCCGGCACCACGATCATGTACCGTCAGGGCGAAGAACGCGCCCTTCGCGGTTTTGATGCCGAAATCGGCTGGCGCGCACCATTGTTTGAAGCCACAGCACCACAACAATTGCGCCTTTACGCAGGCGGCTATCGCTTTACCGACGACGATGTGGACACGGTGCAGGGACCTCGCGGGCGGCTTGACCTGACCTTTGATGAAATACCGTTCTTGTGGGAAGGCTCGCGCTTTTCGCTGGGGGCTGAAGTCCAGCATGACGATCCGCGCGGCACACAAAGCTTTGCCAGCTTCCGCCTGCGCATCCCGCTTCAGGATTTTGGCGACAATCCCAAACCGCGCCTGAACGCTATCGAACGCCGCATGACCGATCCGATCATACGCGACATTGATATCGTCAGTCAGGCCGGGCAATTCACCACGGCAGAGGAAATAACAAGCACGGCCAACGGCAACACCATCACGCTTGTCAGCAGCGCAACAACAGCAAGTGCCGACCTCGCCACGACCATCTCATCCGCCGGTGCCAATTCGACCGTGATCCTGAATGGCAGTTTTGCCAACGTGAACAGCCGCCTTGATGTTCAAAACGGCCAAACCATCATGGGAACGGGCAATCTTGATGTTAAAACACCTTCCGGTCGTACTCTGACCATCACCACACCGGGTGCCAGCCTGAGCGGCCAAGGCGGCACTCCGCCCGGCTTTGGCAGTCCAAGCCATATTTTCAACATGGCCGACAATAGTCGCCTTGTTGGCGTTACTGTCTCAACCACCTCCGCGGGTGCGACCACAGCAGTGCGGATCAACGGCGTGAATAACGTCGAAATCATCAATAGCACATTGACCAGCAACGCTACGGGCAACACGTCCTTTGGCATACAGGTTATCGGAAACGCACAAAACACCGTCATTCGCGGTAATACGATCACAGCCACCAGTAACGATACCTTTGCCTATGCCCTGTCAGTCATCGGATCAGACAACCTCGTCTTCGAGAACAACACACTCAATGCCAGCGGGGCGGCAACCAACCACCTGATCTTCTTTAACCTGAACAATACGAATCTCTCCGGCTCCGGGAACAGCGGCAATGTAAGTACATGCAATGTCGGTGGCGGGACAAACACCGGCTCCATCAGTTTCACGACAGCAACGCCGACCTGCCCGTAATCAGGAAAGCTGTTGATAGCCAGATGATGTCAAATCAACGGCCTGCCGCTGTCCGCGTTGACATCGGTGCGGGCAACCTGGGCACTGCGTATTTCGCTTGAATGTTCCTATTTTGTTCTATATTTTGAACATATGCGAAACATCATCGAACCGACATCCGATCACATCGAAACCGCCCAACCGGGCGAAGGATGGAGCCATCCGGATTTTGATCCGGGTCTGCTGCCCGCGCGCCGACAAAAAGGCCGCGGGGCGGTATCGAACATTGATGGCCGATTTGAACGCCATATCCATCAGGCGGTCGATGATGGCTGGATGACCAGCCTGATGGAAGATCAGGACGCGCCGCGCATCCGCACCACCCTTGGCATTGATGGCGCGCGCAGCGTGATCACCAAAAATCAAAGCCCGGATGTGCCGTTTGACCGTTCGATCAATCCTTATCGTGGCTGTGAACATGGCTGCATCTATTGCTTTGCCAGACCAACACACGCCTATCTCGGCCTGTCGCCGGGGTTGGATTTTGAAACAAAGCTGTTCTGGAAGCCCGACGCCCCAGCACTTTTGCGTAAACAGCTCGCCGCCAGAAGCTACATGCCCGCCCCGATTGTCATTGGCACCAGCACCGATCCCTATCAGCCGGTTGAACGTGAAAAGCAACTGACCCGATCCATCATCAAGGTGCTTGGCGATTGCCACCATCCTTTTTCGATTATCACCAAAGGCGCACTGGTCACCCGCGACATTGACCTGATCGCGCCAATGGCCGCAAAAAACCGTGCGTCGGTCGCGGTATCGGTTACAAGCCTTGATCACAGATTATCCAACCTTCTTGAACCGCGTGCCTCCGCCCCGCACCGTCGACTTGATGCCATTCGCAAACTTGCCGATGCCGGTATCCCGGTCACGGTCCTGTGTGCGCCGATCATTCCCGGCCTCAATGACATGGAAATCGAAAATCTGGTCACGGCGGTGCGTGATGCCGGGGCAACATCCGTATCCCACATCGTTGTCCGCCTGCCGCTTGAAATCGCCGATCTGTTCGAAGAATGGCTCGAAGCCAATTATCCGGACCGCAAGGCAAAGGTCATGTCGCTGATCCGTCAGATGCGCGACGGCGAACGCTATCAATCCGA
Source organism: Thalassospira sp. A3_1 (assembly GCF_017744215.1). Classification (NCBI taxonomy): domain Bacteria; kingdom Pseudomonadati; phylum Pseudomonadota; class Alphaproteobacteria; order Rhodospirillales; family Thalassospiraceae; genus Thalassospira; species Thalassospira sp. A3_1. Next base: position 698,429 of record NZ_JAGHQQ010000003.1, read on the forward strand.
ATTTGGCACCCGCATGCGCGGCACCGGCCCGATTGCCGATCTGATTGCCAGACGGTTTGATGCCGCACGCAAAAAACACGGCATGACCGGTCGGTCGCTCAACCTTGATTGCAGCGGCTTTGTCCGCCCGAACGCGAACGGGCAGATGTCGCTGTTCTGAGATCACCAGCAACATCGCCCCCTCGCCCCCAAGCCCTGCTCGCGCGACCGGCGGGCACCAAGCCGATCACTCCGCCCCGATCACTCCGCACGACGGATCAGCATCGTCCTTTGGCCACCAACGGTAAGGCGCAAGACTTCGCCATCATCAAACGCGTAACTCAGGATATGATGATCGGGATCAATAATCTGTCTGTTCTCGATCATGACCGCACCACTTGCGACCAGCTCGCTCGCCGCCGTAATGGTATCGGCAAAACCCGCCATCAGAATAAGCGGCACCACCCCGATCCCGTCTTTCAGGGCATTGGGCGTGAAATCAAGTGTCGGCATGCGATCAGCAAGGGAGATATGGGTCATTTTCCGGTTTCCTTGTTGGTGGGGCCACCTCGGGCAAACCGGTTTATGGAAAAAACAAAGGCCGCCCTGGGGCAGCCGGTCTTGGTTTAATTTACAAACACATCAACAGGCGCCGCGCTATGTGCACGACGTAAAATAGGCGTTCTGATGTGTAACAATGTTTTCCATCTTTAAATCATTACGTACCTTATGCCGTCAGGTCAAGCCTGATTGCAGCGGCCTTGATCGCCCCGCCACTGATGGCCAGATGAAATTGCCATAAGCCGTGTTACCGACAGGCCCGATCTGGAAATCCCCTTACTGTCCGTCGGGTGCAAAATAGCGTGCAGGCGTTACGCCATAGGTTTTGCGAAATGCTGCAATAAACGCGCTGATATTCTCGTATCCCAGATCGAGTGCGACTGTCGTTACCGATAATCCGCCCGCCAACATCTCAAGGGCCGCAAGCATGCGCGCCCGCGTCCGCCACTGACCAAAACCAAAGCCTGTTTCCCGTAACATGCGTCGCCCCAATGTGCGGCACGGAATTCCGGCCCAGTCGGCCCATTGCGTCATCGACCTGCCATCAGAAAGATCAGCCATCAAGGCTTGCGCCAGACGCACCAGACGAAGATCCTTTGGCATCGGCAATCCTAGTGTTTCCTTTGGGGTTGCCGCAATTTCATCAAGGATAATCCGGGCTATGCGTGCCTCGGCATCCGATTGCGGCCCATCGCCCCAACCCGCAGCACGGCGAATGGCCGCCATCAACAGCTCGCTGGTACGCAACGCCCTTGGGTAATCTGGCAACCCGGCACAAAGGTGGGGACCGACATAAACGCTCCATCCGCGAAACGGCCCGTGCGAAACCAGTCCGTGCTCCATTCCCGGCGGCACCCAGAATGCATTGATAGCAGGGACCACCCATTTACCATGATCGGTCGAGATACTCAGCAATCCTGAAACCGCTCCGATCAACTGCCCCTGCGGATGGGAATGCGCACCGGTTTCCCGTGGAATTGGGGTTTCGCGCATCACAACCCGAACGGCCAGGCGGGTTTCGCTGCCTGACACAACGTCACCCTCAACGCCCTCCTGTGCACTCCCCGCATGTGATGACGCAGGCTTTTTCAGCGTCGCCAGAACATCTGGATCGATCAAAAAGTCAGACATGGCCAAAACACCGTATTGATTGGCTTCGATGGGTTAGATTGGCCATATTTCATCACCTATCGTCAAGGTGGCTTGAACCTCTTCAATCAATGGAACAGCACCATGACACATGACGAAACACGCATCTTTCTCGAAAACCTGTTTTGGTTATTGCTCGACCCCGAACGCCCGGCAGAGGATCTGTTGCATCTATTCACATCGGATTATGTTCAGATTGCCGATGGCAAAACACTTGATTTGCAGGATTTCCTCGCACATGCCCGCACACTGAAATCAATCCTGAAATCCGCGCATGTGCGGTTTGAAAAGATCATCACGTCAAATAACAGCATCGCCGACATCCATATCGTCGATGCCATCAAAAAAGATGGATCAACAATGACATGCAAGGTTCTGACTTTTTACGAAATGCGGGACGGCAAGATTTCCCGGATTGAGGAACTGTCGCATTTGATTGCTGGTGCCAAAGAAGACAGCGATCTGGCCTCGCGGATTGCCCACTGAAATCATCGCCTAAAAAAGCCAAGGGCAGCATCAAAATCATGACACGAAAAACGGAGGTGACCTCTTGATCACCTCCGCCTGAAAACCTGCTTTAATGTGCAGCTTAAACCAGTCGATAACGCACGTGGGGGGCCGGACGGGCAATAATTGAAGGATCAATTTCCTGCCCGTCCACGCCTTCCTCCGCGCCTGTATATTCTGTCAAATCCTTGCTTTGGGCGTCGGTGTCGTTCATCGCCATCATGCGCGCGCTTTCGAAAAAGCGAAGACCGCGCTTTTCAAGAACATAAAGCGTTTCCGCACCCCAAGGCCCCGACCAGACCAAACCCGAAAGCGTTTCCATTTCGCGTTCGATCCGGGTCGGCGAAATCGGCCGGCCAAGGCATGTGGTCAGCAAAAAGGAAAGTTCGGCTGCCGTCACGCCGTCTTCGCAGCATTCCTCGGCCAGAACCGCCATCACCGCCATGGTCACAACCCGAAGAGAAACCTTGCCGGTTTCAATCCCCGGAAAGCGGCTTTGCTGCAGGGTGACGATATCACTGGCAATGCGATCAACGCCCCCACGGATCACATATCGGCCACGCCAGACCCTGCAGCTTGTCCGTACTTCCCATTCCCGCATTTTGTCCCCGCCTGTTTTTGTCCCACGTCGAGAATGATACATTATCAATACATTACGTCAACCACTTTATCGACTTTTTGTATCATTTAATACAGGCATCACGAAACCACTGATATCCGGTCCCGGTGGCGGCAAATCCCCCATCCCCGTCCACCGGTTCGATATAGCCCCGCGTGATTGCGCTATGAAAATCACGGCCGAAATTCTTTGGCATGCGCAGATGTTCCTGCCGCCGTAATAGCCGCCGGATATCGTCACGCGTCACAAAGCTGCGCCCGTCGCGGTAATGCAGCCAGATCGCGGCAATCAGGATCGTTTCGGCAAAACCACGTGGCTGCAGCCGGGCAATCAGATCGCCCAGATTACCAATATATCCAATCAGGAAATTCGCCGAATCAATCGCATCCGCAGCACCTTCGCCAACCAGACCGGCCCCACCGAAATCGCGCCCAACGGCCTGCCCGGCCACCTGCCCCGGTACGTTTTCCGGTCCAGATGCAGCCTCGCCAGCAATAGCCGACCGGGCCGGCGAAAGAACTGGACCGGATCGATCCGACCGCGCCGTTACAGGGAATTGCCCGCCAGCAGGCATTTCCCACGAAGAGCCTTCAGGCCCGAATAACGAAGATGGCGCAGACGGAGATAATGCCGCAGGTGACATGGAAGAGGACGAGGCAGCCGACATCGAAGCCCCCGAAGAAGAAGCTGCCACACGATCAACCGCCCCCGCCCGCAAACCGGTCGGAGAACCAAACAGGGCCGCCATCACCAAAGGCAGGCGCGCAGGCGGGATCGCACATTCGAGATCCACCGGCCCGAAATCACCTTCGCCCGTCAGTTTGACATGAATAACAGCAGCCAAGTTTCTTTCACCCCCAATTTGGGCCAAGGGGATACCATACATATCGTATCATTATCAACATTAATTCCGAAAATATGTATCAATTTATACACAATCTGAATTCACAAAAATCCCTCGACAAACCAAGCCTTCCGGCAGCACCATGATTTCACTGCAAGATTTCAGACCGGACCGCCACCGCGATGCTGCCCAGCCCCACCAAAGGCACATCTGCCGCCTCCCCGATTTAGGCGGCAAACTGACGGTCACGCGATCTGATCGCCACCAAGTATGGAGGAGTCTGTGACCCGCCTTTTGTTTCGTGAAGACGCCTATCGCCGGAACTGCGACGCCAAAGTCATCTCGATCTCGGACCGCGGCATTGAACTGGACCAGACCGTGTTCTACGCCACCGCCGGCGGCCAGACCGGCGATGTCGGGATTTTCAAAACCGCTGATGGCCGTGAAATGCCGGTCGCAACCACGATCAAGGACCGCGACAGCGGCAAAATCCTGCATATCATCGCCGGGGGTCACGACCTGCCAGCAATCGGCGATATCATCACGGCCGAACTGGATTGGGAAACCCGCCATCGCCTGATGCGGTTTCACACCTGCCTGCATTTGCTGTGCGCGATTGTCGAAGGCGACGTCACCGGCGGCAATATCGCCGCCCACAAGGCGCGGCTTGACTTCAACCTGCCCGACGAAGCGCCTGACAAGGATGAACTGACCGCTCGGCTAAACGAACTGATCGCAAGCAATGCCGAGGTTTATGACGGTGAAATCAGCATTGCCGAGCTTAAAGCCAACCCGGAACTGGTCCGCACCATGTCGGTGCAACCACCAATGGACGGCAACAGCATCCGCACCGTCACGATCGAGGGGATCGATTATCAGCCCTGCGGCGGAACGCATGTCAAAAGGACAGCCGAAATCGGCAGGGTTCTGGTTGCCAAGATCGAAAAGAAAGGCCGCCAGAACCGCCGCATCAATATCGTCTTTGATGAATGAATTCCCCGGAAACGCGCAATCGGCATATCCACAAATCAAGTCGGGATATTGCCATGCGCTTTCAGGACGGATAGAAATTAAAACAAGAAACATTTGAGTTTGAAGATACAGATCTGCGGAAACGCCCCGGATCGCGCAATACCCACCATTGCAAACCGGAGTCTCTTTGATGACCAACCCAACTTCCGACGCACTGGTTTCCACCCAGTGGCTTGCGGATCACCTTGATGCACCCGACGTTCGCGTCGTCGATGCAAGCTGGTACATGCCCGCCCAGAACAAAAATGCGCGCGAGATTTATAACGCGCAGCACATTCCGGGCGCGGTATTCTTCGATATCGACGAAATCGCTGCTGATGATAGTGCACCGCTTCCCCACATGATGCCCGACGCGATCAAGTTTTCGGCCAAGGTCCGCAAGCTTGGCCTTGGCGATGGTGTCCGCATCGTGGTTTACGGCCAGACGGGATCGGCCCTTGCCGCCTGCCGGGCATGGTGGATGCTGCGCCATTTCGGGCATCACGATGTTGCCGTGCTCGATGGCGGCCTGCCGAAATGGCTTGCCGAAAACCGCCCGGTGACCGATGCACCAACCCCGCCGCGCGAACGCCATTTCACCGCGCGCGCCAACAGCTTCCTGCTGCGCGAATATGATCAGGTGCTGGCAAACGTCAAAAGCAAACGCGAACAACTGGTCGATGCCCGCGCAACCGAACGCTTCACGGGTGATGCCGACGAACCGTGGGGAAAAGCTGGCCACGTGCCGGGTTCCTATAACCTGCCGTTTGACAGGCTCCTGAATGCTGACGGCACCTTCAGGGACGCCGATGCCATTCGCACCGCCTTCCATGATGCCGGTGTCAATCTTGATAAATCGGTTGTCACAACCTGCGGCTCGGGCGTGACCGCCTGCGTGCTTGCCCTTGGTGCCTATATCGCCGGGAAAAAGGAAGTCGCGGTCTATGACGGTTCCTGGGCCGAATGGGCCAGCACCGAAGGAAGCCCGGTCGACAAAGGCCCGGCATAACGCCGTCCATCAACAGATATGAAAATGCCCGGTTCCCTCACCCTGTCCCAAACCGATGCCGCCACGAACAAAGCGGCAGGCAAAAGTGACAGAAAGGAAGAACCGGGCTTTTTTCTTGAAAGACTGCAATCACCGACCACCCACGACATCGCCGCCATCGGCACCCTTTGGCAGAGATCCGGGCTGACCGGACCGGGCCACGATGCCGGTCGTGATCTCGCCACATGCCTGAATTCCGGGCGCGGCAGCGTGATTTTGGCACGATCGGCAAAAGACGCTACAATCATCGGCACTGTCATGGCCGGTCATGACGGTGAAAGCGGCTGGGTTCACTATCTTGCTGTGGCCAACGATGCCCGCGGCACCGGCCTTGGGTCGGGCCTTCTGGCGCTGGCCGAGGATATCCTTGCCGCCACCGGCCTTGTTGTAAACAAGGTCACCGTCACAGACCCGGCAGTGCGTGATTTTTATCGCAAGCTCGGTTATGAAATTATCGAAACCGTCCCGCGAACCAATGCGCAAACATCTGAAATCGGTAACGATTTTGTGGTTATGCGAAAAAGGCTGAAGTCATGAGTGCATCCAATCCGCGCAAGCTGGAAGTCGTCGTCACCTTCCTTGAAATGCTTGATCCGCCAGATCGCCCTGCGGCAATCATCCCACCGGGCAAGGTCGCCATCGTGCGCGCCGAAAACCCCACCCTGTCCTTTTATCGCTACCTTTATAATACGGTCGGCGAGCCCTGGCTGTGGTGGTTGCGCCGCCTGATGGGCGATGAAGAACTTGCCGAAATCCTCGCCAAGCCCGAAACCCACGTTTACGTGCTTTATGTCGCAGGCGTCCCGGCCGGTTTTGCCGAACTGGACCTGACCGATCTTGAAGAAAACGGCGTGATCGACCTGCATTATATGGGCCTGATCCCCGATTTCATCGGCAAGGGGTATGGCAAATACCTTCTGAACTGGGCGATTGACACGGCCTGGGGCCTTAAACCGCAACGCATAACAGTCAATACATGTTCGCTGGATCATCCAACTGCTTTGGGGGCTTACCAGAAGGCAGGCTTTGGTGTATACGACCAGCGAACAGATATTGTTGACGATCCGCGTGATACCGGCCTGATCCCGCATATCGACCATCATGTTGATCATGATGCCGGTCCGGGCAACGGCAAAAATGCCGACAGGTCGCAGGAAAATGAAAATTCCGGCACTTTGATCGTTGACTTTCCCGAGCGCGCACGTTAACAAGCGCGCCTGAGTTTACCCAAGCCAGAGGATGATGACCCATGGCAGTGCCAAAGAAAAAAGTGACCAAGTCCCGTCAGGGCATGCGTCGCTCGCATGACAAGCTCGCCAAGGGCTCGTACCGCGAAGACAAAGAAACCGGCGAACTGCATCGCCCGCACCACATTGACCTGAACACCGGTATGTACCGTGGTCGTCAGGTGGTCGAGCCGAAGATGTAATTCCGCACCGGAGAGCTTTGGCTCTTTGGCGGTTTGCGACGCTACAAGTTTCCGCGCCATCCGTTTTTCGGATGGCGTTTGGTTTAAAAAAGGACGAAGCCCCGCGGCTTCGTCCTTTTTTATTTGATCACGCCATCCCGTCCGAACCCGTACCGCAAATCACAATCCCGATCTTGCCCGGATTATCGACACCCAGCCGGTCGGTCAGAACCGCGGCAATCCCGGCCGCCGCCGAAAGCTCGACCGCAATTCCCAATTCCCGCCAAAGCCAGCGTGCCGCATCGCGCATTTCATCATCGCTGACCAGAACGATCCGGTCGACATTCCTGCCAATCAGATCAACATTCAATGCCGATGACTGACGCGGTGCCAGACTGGTTGCTGCCGTATTCACACTTGGCAATGTCGCGACCTCGTTATGCTTGATGCTCTCGAACAAGGTCGGGGCGCCTGTCGGCTCAACCCCGATCACCCGGATCGATGGTCGCAAAAGCTTGGCCGCTGTCGCCACACCGGAAATAAGCCCGCCCCCGCCAATCGCCACCACCAGCGTATCAAGGTCGGCCTGCTGTTCAAGCATCTCAAGCGCAATCGTGCCCTGCCCTGCAATCACCTTCGGATCGGCAAAGGGATGGATATAGGCCATGCCGCTTTCACGTGCATGATCCATGGCTGCCCGGTTGGCATCGTCCCAGACCGCACCGGTCAATGCGACGTCAACACCCTGCTTGCGCAGCTTTTCGACCTTGGGCTTTGGCGTATTGGTCGGCAAAAAGATTTTGACCGGCACGCCCAGCACACGGGCCGCATTGATCACCCCCATGCCATGATTGCCGCCCGATGCGGTACAAAGCCCCACCGCGCGTTTGTCTTCATCAAGGGCCAGGGCGGCATTCATCGCACCGCGCGCCTTGAACGAGCCCGATACCTGCATGTTTTCAAGCTTCAGATACAGGTCCGGGATGCGATCCCGGTCGGGGAAAACCGATCTGTCGCTATAAATACCGGCGGCAAATACCGGCGTCAGGCGCATGTGATCGGAAATGGCGCGACGCGCGGCACGAAAATCCTGAAGTTCGAGCACGGGGCCTCCTGCAAGTCGGACTTGGTTGGACGGGTTATGTCTGTTGTAACGCGGCCCGGAACCGGACGCGAGGCATAAGGACTGAAATATCTCAAAATGGCGATTTCACAACTCTTTGCGGTGAAAAAACCTTGAACCCGGTGACATGAAATGCTTTGAGTTATGGAACAAATTCAAGGCCCCCCGAGCGTCGTCGCGTCGTCAACTCCGGCGCATCCAAGGAGAAAAGCCACCCATGTCAGGTAACCGCCCCCAAAAGCCCGCGACAAAACTGGTCCATGCCGGTCGCCGATCCAGTGAATATCACGGCGTGGTCAACCCGCCGGTTCTGCATGCCTCGACCATTCTGTTTGAAACCCTGGCCGACCTTGAAAAGGCCGGGGCATCCGCACCGGGCAAGGTGACTTACGGGCGGCACGGCACCCCGACACGCTTCCTGCTTGAAGAAGCGGTTGCCGAACTTGAAGGCGGCTTTGGCACCCTGTGCGTATCGTCCGGTGTGGCGGCGATCACCAATGCGATCCTGGCCTTTGTCAAACCGGGCGACCATATTCTGGTCACCGACAGCACCTATTACCCGACGCGCAATCTGTGCAACACGTTTCTGAAACGCTTTGGCGTTGAAACCGAATATTACGACCCCGCCATCGGCGGCGATATCGCGGGCCTGATCCGCGACAATACCGCGCTCGTCTGGTGCGAAAGCCCGGGCTCCCTGACCTTCGAAATGCAGGATATCCCGGCGATTTCGGCCGCAGCACGCGCACGTGGGGTCAAGGTCTTGCTTGATAACACCTGGGCATCGCCGATGCTGTGCCGCCCGTTCGAAATGGGGGTTGATGTATCGGTACAGGCCGGCACGAAATACATCGTCGGCCATTCCGATGTCATGCTGGGCACGATTACCACCGCGACCGAAGAAGACCTGCTGACCATCAAGAAACAGATCATCATCTCGGGCGATGCGGTTGGTCCAGATGATTGCTATCTGGCGCAACGTGGCCTCCGCACCCTTGGCGTGCGCCTGCGACAGCATCATGAAAGCGGCCTCAAGGTCGCCCAATGGCTGCAAACCCGCCCAGAGGTCAAACGTGTCCTGCATCCGGCCCTACCCGACGATCCGGGCCATGCGATCTGGAAACGCGACTTCATCGGAGCAAGCGGCCTGTTTTCCTTTATCCTGAAACCGGTCACAAAGCCGCAGCTTGCCAATATGGTCGACAATATGGACCTGTTTGGCATGGGATTTAGCTGGGGCGGCTTCGAAAGCCTGATCCTGCCATCTGATCCCAAAAACATCCGCACCGCGACCAAATGGGACGAAGACGGCCAACTGATCCGCCTTCATATCGGCCTTGAAGACACCGACGACCTGATCGCCGATCTGGAAGCCGGGTTTGCGCGGCTTGAAATGGCCTGAGGTTTCTCAGCCCGGAACGAATATCAGGCGGTCGAAGGCTCCTTGCGTTTGACCGCCTTTTCGATGATTTCCTCGCTCCACTGGTTAAGGCTTTTGCCCGCCAGCTCTGCAGCAATCGCTGCCTTCCGGTGAATATCGGGACTGACCCGCAGCATCATCTTGCCGGAATAAGGTTTTTGCGGCGTCTTGCCCGTCTTGGCACAGGTCTCAAGATAGTCGTCTACCGCCTCGTAAAAGGCTTCCTTCAAATCCGCAACCGTATCGGCATGAAATCCGACACGGTCCCGAATACCGGCAATATGGCCGACGAAAATCTCGTCATCGGAATCGAATTCGACGCGCGCCATATAACCTTTGTAAGTCATTGCATTCATGGCGTTACTCCTGTGCGGATCAGAAAATCACGCGCATCGCGCACCTGATACCGCTTGGCTTCTTTGGCCGGATGCGGTCGATGGAAAGTGGCGATTTCACCATCCTTTTCAAACCGGACCCGCGATCCGCTGCCTTCAATCACATTTGCACCGGTGGCTTTCAGCAAAGCCTCGATTGCCCGCCATTCAATACTGGCGGATACCGGATTGGTAAAAACTGCAATCAAGGTCTTTCTGTGCTTGCCCTGCATGCTATCATTATATGATAGCAAAATCGAAAACCGCAATCATAATGTGATATCAGATCAGGCCACTCTGGCTTTCAGGATATGTTCGAAATCCTTCAGGGCTGCGGCCGCCGTCGCCAGCGGCTCTTCACCGCACCCGATGGCGATTGTCTCGCCCATTGCATCGGTGGTGATCCGGATTGCCTTGTTCTTGCCGCTGACCTGCGCCAGGGGATCCGAATTGGGATAGGCCCTGACACCGACACGCGCAGAAATCGTCCCGTCATCCGCGCAATCCAGACGGCCGACAAGCTTCGGAACAAGCCCCTCCGCCCGCCACGCATCAATCCGGTCTGCGGTCACGCCGTGAATGCCCTCGACAACAAGGTCATCCATCACAAGCTCCGCCCCCAGACCGAAATTGGCAAGAAGCAACAGCTTGCATGCCGTGTCCCAGCCTTCGGTATCGTTGCGCGTATCTGCCTCGGCAAAGCCGCCTTTTTGCGCCTCTTTCAGCGCTGCGTCAAAGCCGACACCTTTCGAAACCATCGCATCCAGCAGGAAATTGGTCGTGGCATTCAAAATGCCCTCGACGCTTAAAACACGGCACCCGGTCAGACTATGTTCCACAAGATCAATGGTCGGCAGGGCCGCGGCACTTGCGCCGCTCAGCTTTAAAATCGCCCCCGATGCCTTTGCCAGATCGCGCAATTCCCGTCCGCTATGGACCAGCGCGCCCTTGGAAATCACAATCGTGTCCCGCCCGGACGACAAGGCCGAATGAATATAGGCAAGCCCCGGACCGCCCGTGCGGAAATCACTGGGACCGGCTTCAATCAGGACATCTGCCCCGGACGTGCTGATAAAGTCCGGCCCGCTCAGGTCCGGCTCCAGCGCATCAAACTGATCGGCATCAAGCCCATTTGCATCAAACAGGCCCGAACGCGATCCGCACACCGCCACCAGACGAACATCCGTATCGTAAACGCTGCGGTAATGCTCCCGCCGTGCTAAAAGCAGGTTGGCCGTGGCGCGGCCAACGCCCCCAAAACCCGCAATCGCAACCCTGATCACCCGCATATTGTCCGTCCCTGTTTCATTTAAAACTGCGCGCAATCCAAACATTACCGATACCGGATCATCCCCGCAAACGGCGAATCACGGGGGATGCCATCCCGACCAGCAGGAACAACCCCGCCGCCGAAATCACGATGCTTGGCCCGGCCGGGCTATCGACATGCCATGAAAGACTGATCCCGGCCATGACGGACGCCGCGCCAAACAGGGCCGCACCAATCGCCATCTGCTCGGGCGTTCTGGCAAAAAACCGCGCACTCGCCGCCGGCACGATCAAAAGGGCCGTGATCAGAAGAACCCCGACAATCTTGATCGCCATGCCGATCACAAGCGCCATCAGCAGCATGAAAACCAGACGCAGCCGTTCGACCGGAATGCTTTCCGCTGCGGCAATTTCCGGGCTGACGGTAAGCGCCAACAAAGGCCGCCACATCCAGACCAGCACCAGAAGCGCCAATCCACCGCCCAGCCCCAAAAGCCAGATATCGGCAACATTGACCGCCAGAATATCCCCAAACAGATAGGCCATCAGGTCAACCGCAATCCCCTGCACAAAGGCAAGGGCGACCATGCCAAGGGCAAGCGTCGAATGCGCCAGCATCCCCAGAACCGTATCGCTACCAAGGCGGCTCTGGCGTTGTCCGATGGCAAGGATCAGGGCGGCGGCAAGGCAGGTGGCGATCATCCCGATCCGGACATCCACCCCCATCAAAAGCCCCAACGCCACACCCAGCAACGCCGAATGCGCCAGCGTATCGCCAAAAAACGCCATCCGTCGCCAGACGATAAACGCCCCGAACGGCCCGCAGACAAACGCCAGCAAAATCCCGCCGATCACCGCACGGGTCAGAAAATCATCCATCATTGCGGCCGCCATATCCGATCTTTTTCGTCGATTTCTTCATGATGATGATGTCCATGCGCGCATCCCGGCCCGTGAACATGGCCATGATGATGATCATGGCCATCCCCGCCATCGACAACATGCCCGGCAAGGTCATGTTCGTGATCATGCGCATGGGTATAAATGCCAATCGCATCCGCCGCCCGATCCCCAAACAGGGATCTGTATTCAGGATGCTGGCGCACGGTTTCGGGGATTCCCGAACAACAGACATGCCGGTTAAAGCACACCACCTGATCGGTCTTTGCCATCACCAGATGCAGATCATGCGATATCATCAGAACCGCACAATTAAGCTCGGCCCGGATATCATCAATCAGGCGGTAAAGCTCTGCCTGCCCGGTCACGTCAACCCCCTGGGTCGGTTCGTCCAGCACCAGCAAATCCGGGCGCAACAACAATGTCCGCGCCAGCATCACGCGCTGCGTCTCGCCGCCTGAAAGGCTGCTCATCTGACTATCGATCACATGGCTGGCACCGACCTGTTCCAGAACCTTCTGGCAATCCGCCCGCGATGCCGAACGGGTCAGTGTCAGGAACCGCTTCACCGTCATCGGCAAAACCTGATCAATCGCAAGCTTTTGCGGCACATAGCCAATACGAAGGCCCGGCTTGCGGATCACCTCGCCCTGATCGGCGCTCTGAAGCCCCAGAAGGGTTTTGACCAGTGTTGATTTACCCGCCCCGTTTGGGCCGATCAGGGTCATGATCTCGCCCGCATTGATCGAAAGCGTCACGTTATCAAGCACCCGTTCATTGCCAAAGGACAGGATCAGTCCCCGTCCTTCAATGAGTGGTGCAGTCATGGCAAAGGCCTTTGATTTCAACAGTGGTGGCTTCGATTTTAAATCCGACCTGCTTGGCCGCCTTGCGAACCGCGATGCTTACATCTTCATCCACCGTTTCGGCAACCCGGCCACATCTGGTGCAAATGAAATACTGCCCCAGATGATCGCAATCAGGCTGATCACAACCGAAATAGGCATTCAGTGACTCAATACGATGCACCAGCCCAAGATCGGTCAGGAATTCCAGCGCCCGATACACGGTCGGCGGCTGAACCCGCTGTCCTTCGGCCTGCAGCGAATCAAGCAGCTCATAGGCGGTAACCGCCGTGTGCGATTGCCAGATCAGGCTGAACACCTTGCGGCGCATGTCGGTAAAACGCGCATTTTCCGCCTCGCAGACTTTCTCTGCCTGCGCGATTGCGCTATCGATACATCTGTCGTGATCGTGGCCCTTTTGCGGGAATAGATCGGTCATGTCGCACATCCGATGTCACGCCAGGGCAAATGCAGAAATCTGCAAAAAGCCGTGGCACAGGGTGATATGTTATAATATATCATTTCTTGACGTGACTGCCGCAAAAAGTCAACAACCATCGACCGGAGCCTTCGATGACCGAGACCACAATCGCCGCCAATTCAAAGATTGCCGACAAACTGAAATTCAATGAAAGCGGCCTGATCCCGGCAATCGCCCAGCAGCATGACAGCGGCGAGGTTCTGATGATGGCCTGGATGAACCGCGATGCGGTGATCGAAACGCTTGAAACCGGTCGGGTCTGCTATTACTCGCGCTCGCGCGGCAAGCTCTGGCGCAAGGGTGAAAGCTCCGGCCAGCTACAGAAACTGATCGATTTCCGCTATGACTGCGATCAGGACACCGTGCTGGTACAGGTCGATCAGCTTGGCGTTGCCTGCCACACGGGACGTCGCAACTGTTTCTATTTCGCCGCCCGCGATGGCGAGGAAGTGGTGATTTCCCAACCCGAAGTCGCCGTCGAAGACCTTTACGGCAAAAAGTAAGCATCAGATATGGCGATTTCCGACGAACAGCTTGACCGCGTTGCCACCACCGTCATCACCGGCTTCCTTGGCAGTGGCAAGACAACCCTTCTCAATGCCCTTCTGGCTCACGACGGCATGGATAAAACCGCCGTTCTGATCAATGAATTTGGCGAAATCGGCCTTGATCACCTTCTGGTCCGCGAGGTGTCCGAGGATGTCGTACTGCTGAATTCCGGCTGCATCTGCTGTTCGGTGCGCGGTGATCTGATTTCGGGTTTGCGCGATCTGTTTGTCAAACGCACACGCGGCGAGGTACCGGAATTTGACCGGGTCATCATCGAAACCACCGGCTTGGCCGATCCCGCCCCGATCCTGCATACCCTGATGACCGATCCACTGCTGACCGCCAAATTCCGCCTTGATAGCGTGGTCACCACCGTCGATGCCCTGCATGGCGCGGGGCAGCTTGATGACCATCCCGAAAGTGTAAAGCAATCCGCCGTTGCCGACCGCATCCTGATCACCAAATCCGATCTGGCCGATGCCAAAACGCTGGCATCCCTTGAAGCCCGCCTGCGGCATCTGAACCCCGCCGCGCCGATCCATGCCGTCACCATGGGTGATATTGATCCGGCCAAGCTGTTCAATGCCGGGCTGTATGACCCGACGACCAAAAGCATGGATGTGCAGAAATGGCTGCGTGACGAGGCGTATGAACAGCACGGCGACGACCCTCACGATCATGGTCACGGGCATGATCACGCGCATGACCACCACGGCCATGATCACCACCACCAAGCCCATGCGCAAGACGTCAACCGGCATGACGACCATATCCGGTCCTTCTGCATCACCTTTGACGAACCGCTGCATTGGGATGCGTTTGTCACCTGGGCGGAAATCTTCACCCAGATGCGCGGCGAAAGCCTTCTGCGCGTCAAGGGCATCCTGAACCTTGTGGGCGAAACCAACCCGGTCGCGATCCATGCCGTGCAGCATATTTTCCATCCACCGGCCACCCTGCCCGCATGGCCGGACGATGATCGCCGATCAAAAATCGTGTTTATCACCAAGGATCTTGGGCCGCAGGTGATCCGGGAATCGCTTCATCACCTGAATGCCGCCGTCTCGGAAACCGCCGAAAAATCCTGATTGTTTTTGGCATTTGAGCCACATCAAGGCCCCCAACCCGAAATTGGATCAGATTGGGTCTTGGCTTGATACAGCCTCACTCCAGGGTGCGGCCTCGTTAATCTGATCGAAATGGTCGCCCGGATTTGTGCGGATGCGCGAAGCGAAATCGCAGGAAGATATATATCTTTCAAGATTTTGCGACAAAGCAGCCCGTGCAAATCCGGACGATCCGAAGGACAACCGTTATAATTGCGAGCTCCTGCGTCAAATCCCTTGACCGGGGGTGCGTCCCGCTCTGCGGGCTTTTCCTTGTATCTCGCAATTATAACGGTTGCCATTACGGTCAGATTAACGAGTCCGCACCCTCAGTCCTGAACTTCGGGCGATCCCATTCTTGGTGATCGCCCTTTTTCTTGCCGTTTTTCAACGGCATTCTATCCCCTCGCCAAACCGAAGGAGAGCACCAATCATCCAACCGTACAGGTTGCGATGCCGCTGCACTGCACTAAATTTGGCACAAACAGCGACTTATCTTTGTGACAGCTCTCAAAACAATCAAACAAATCAAATCGAAGGGGGTAGAACATCATGATTTTCCGGAACTGGCAGGGTACGAAAATCCCCGCACTTGGCTTTGGGACATACGAGCTCGATAACGCGGCCGCCGAACATATGGTCGCCGAAGCCGCCAAAATCGGCTATCGCCATTTCGATACTGCCCAGATGTATCATAACGAGGAAGGGGTCGGCCGCGGCCTGAAGTCATCGGGTCTTGCGCGCGATGATTACTTCCTCACGACCAAAATCTGGCCCGATAAATTTCAAAGCGGCGATCTGCAAACCTCCGTGGTCGAAAGCCTGCGCAAGCTTGACCTTGACCATGTCGATCTGCTGCTGCTCCATTGGCCAAATGATGAAATCCCGCTGCGCGAAACCATCGCGGCATTGAACGAGGTCAAAAACCTCGGCATGACGCGCCTGATCGGGATTTCCAATTTCCCGACCGCCCTGATCGAACGCGCCGTCGGCCACAGCGACGCGCCCCTTGCGGTCAATCAGGTCGAATATCACCCCTATCTTGACCAGTCCAAGGTGCTTGAATGCGTGCGCAGCCATGACATGCTGCTGACCGCCTATTGCCCGCTGGCACGTGCCAAGGTGATGAATGACGAAACGCTGGTCGCCATCGCCAAATCCTATGGCAAATCCCCGGCACAGGTCACCCTGCGCTGGCTGCTGCAACAGGATGGCGTCATGGCGATCCCGAAATCCGGCTCGCCCAAAAACGCCAGGGCCAATTTCGATATCTTTGATTTCGAGCTGTCGGACGCCGACATGGCCGACATCCACGAACTGGCCAAACCAGACGGCCGCCTGATCGATCCGGAATTTGCCCCGGAATGGGATCGCGCCGCCTGAGAAGCAGCGGCACCGCCCACCACCGCCCACTACCAGCCACCACCGTCATTCCCGCGAAGGCGGAAATCAGACAGCGGCACAAACCACGCACAAAACCATCAAGACCGGCCCCCAGCAGGCCGGTCTTTTGCGTTAAATCCCCCCGCCCCGCCAAAAACCGCCGAATTCCCCCCTCTCGCCAGCCCCGGCTTGTTTCGCACATGCGAAAAGCGTAATTTGACAGTCTTTTCAATCCTTGGGCCCGTGATCGCTTCATGACCAGCACCACAACCAACACCGCCGAAACCACCAAACCCGATCTCGGCCATCGCCTGTACGAGGATGTGCTGGCCCTTCTGCTCGGCACCATGGTCGTGTCGCTCGGTGTGATGCTCTATAGCGAAAGCGTGCTGGTCACCGGCAGCACGGCGGGCGCGGCCCTTCTGATCGAACATGCCACCGGCATCGGTTTTGGCGTGATCTTCTTTGCGATCAATCTGCCGTTTTACTGGCTGGCCTTCAAACGCATGGGGCTTGCTTTCACGATCAAGACCTTCATCGCGGTCGGGCTTGTCTCGGTGTTTTCAAAGCTGATGCCGATGTGGATCGATTTCTCGATGCTCAACCCGATCTTCGCCGCCATCGCCGGCGGCGCATTGATGGGCATCGGCCTTCTGATGCTGTTTCGCCATCGGGCGGGGCTCGGCGGGATCAATATCCTCGCCCTGTACCTGCAGGAACATCTCGGCATCCGCGCGGGTTATTTCCAGCTCGCCGTCGATCTGGTCATCCTCGCCTGCGCCTTCCTGACCCTGCCGTTTGACAAGGTCCTGCTCTCGATCCTCGGTGCCGTCGTGCTCAACATGATCATCGCACTCAATCATCGTCCGGGCCGCTACCTCGCTGCGCGGTAATGAAAAAAGCCTGTCAGAAAAATCTGTTATTGATTTTTCTCTAACCGGTTTTTTATGCCAGTTCTGGAAGAGAGGCCGTTTTCTTTTGACGAGAAAACAACCTCAGGCGCATGATATTCTCCACTTTGCAACCCTGAGAAAACACAATAGCTCAAATGGCACAAGATATCGATAAGAAGACCGATGGACCGCGCACAAGCACAATTCATAAAACGATAGTGGTCGTCATAGTTATGATGTTCGCAACGGTTGTCTTGATGGCAATATTGGGGATGCAAATCGAGGAAATCTGTACCCCCGTCCCGCTCGGCTTTCCTGCATGCCGTCAACTTGTCGGTCTGGAGTGGGAGACACTTGCAACCGGCGTTATGAGCCTGATGGCCGGTCTTATGGTCGTTTTTTCCTCCCACGGTCAAGTTCGTGCAACCCGCCAAACTGGTGCCGCCGCTTTGCTACAGGCAAAGATGCACCGCGCCGATGATCTCAACGCCCCGCTGCAACTTGCACGGGATGCCGTCGATGATTGCTATCACTGGCTGAACGCCGCCATCAATCATCTTCACGGAATGCAGGAACAGGCGGAAATCGGCATCACTGATGTTCAGCAGCTTGATGAGGCCACGGGCCGGGCGTACACAAACTTGGCAAACCGGGCGGATCACATTAAAAGCATTTGCAGCGAGCATAAAACCACGGTCCTGAGTTATGAAGTATATTCGCAACTGGAGTTGGTTGCCAATCTCATGCACCTGCCCGTCGATGATCCGCTCGACGCCCCCCAAGGCTCTCAATATGAGCAATACAGACGAACACGCGAACTGTTTCGTATAGCACGAACCAGAACCGCCGCTGCGCGAACAGCAATCGACCATCAGATTTCTGAAAATCTTGTCCGTTGCGGCGTTGAGGACTGAAATCACCTAACGCGGCCCAATTACATGCGCATAATGCGCATAAAAAAATTGACAAACCCCTCCTATATGCGCATTATGCGCACATCGGCAGATGGAAAGGAGGCTATGGGCAGCAAAGAAATACTCAAAAAGCTTCAAAGCGATGGTTGGGAAATTGTCCGAACAAAAGGAAGCCACCATCAGTTGAGACATCCCGAGAAATCGGGAACAGTGACGGTCCCGCATCCGAAGCGGGAATTGCCAACGGGCACCGTTAGAAGCATCGAAAGGCAATCCGGTGTGAAGCTGCTTTAAGCGGCTTCCACCAACCACACAAAGATTACCGCAAACGAAAAGAAAAACTGTTATCGGGCAGGTAATAGACAGTTGAGGAATGGAATGAAACAGACCTACTGGGGTTTGGTGCACAAGGATCCGGGGTCGAACTACGGGATATCCTTTCCGGATTTCCCGGGGTGCGTGAGTGCAGCAGACACAATGACACAATTGGTGGAAATGGGCACAGAGGCCGTTAACTTCCACATTGAAGGCATGCATGAAGATGGCGAGGAAATCCCCGCCCCTTCGCCGGTCGTCGGCCTTGAAGACGACGCCATCGGGATTGTTGCGATCACGGCAACCATTCCCGGAAAGAAACGACGGATTAACCTGACATTGGACGCCAATCTGATCGACCTGATCGAGGCGAAACACGGCAAGCGTGCGGTTTCCGGCTTCCTCGAAGAAGCCGCCAGACGCGCTCTTTAAACCAGATACCTTTCCACTGTCGATAATCTGGCCCGTAGCCCTGACCGGCTGCGGGCCTGTTTCGTTCCAGTCCCGCCCCTCAAGGGTGATTGACCAAACCAGAACCATCTGGAACATGCCTTTTCCCCATGAGGCAACTAGATGTGGAACCTCAATAGGTTGTCCCGGTTTAGGCCGAGACGACTGATAGGAGTCTTGTCTTTTATCCCGCCGTGCGGTCTGTGCCAATTGTAGAGATGGACCCAGAGGGGCAGGTTTTTTGCG